>CAJJKY010000010.1 GCA_905188195.1 Streptococcus parasanguinis
TCCTTACTGTCAACACTTTTTCTCAAAAAATTTTATTTTTTTGAAAGTTTTTTTGTTTATATAAAAAAATCAGGAGTATAAACGCTCCTGATTCCTCTATAATTTAATTGATGTTTTCAATCTCTTTTTTTGATCTCTATTCTTTTACTTCCAATAGACCGATGTCTCCATCTTCTCTACGGTAGATCACATTTGTTGTATTGTCTTCTGCATCACGATAAATGAAGAAGTCGTGTGCTAATAGATCCATTTGAAGGATCGCTTCATCTAAATCCATTGGCTCTAGATCAATTGTTTTTGAGCGAACAACTTTTTCTGTGGTTGCTGCTTCTTCTACAACTGCATCGGTAAACAATTTACCTGCACCAGATTTAATACGATTTTTCTTTTCGATTTTTGTTTTATTCTTACGAATTTGACGTTCAATTTTATCCACAACCAGATCAATTGAACCGTACATATCTTGAGAGACATCTTCTGCACGAAGTGTGATAGATCCAAGCGGAATGGTCACTTCTACTTTTGCGGTCTTTTCACGGTAAACTTTTAAGTTTACTCGAGCGTCTAGCTCTTGATCTGCCTGAAAATATTTTTCAATCTTTTCGAGTTTAGAAACGACATAGTCGCGAATGGCTTCTGTTACTTCTAGGTTTTCACCACGGATACTATATTTAATCATATTAGTACCTACTTTCTAAACATTATGTTTTTATTTATATGTATATTATAACGCTTTCATAAAGTTTTTGCAAATCTTTTTTTACCTTGCGATTGAAAATGTCTTTATTTCTTTCACACCTTTTTCAATTAGTAGGCGCTTCATTAATTCGATTGTTTTGCCCGTTGTGTAGATATCATCGAAGATAAGATATTTCTGCTTTTTTGAAACTTCTCCTTTTAATTGAAAGTGTTGAGAGGTTTTTAATCTTTCTTCTCTTGTTTTTTTTGATTGAGCTAAAGTGTCTTCTTTTTGGAAGAGACTGTTGTACTTTATCTCTGCAAAATCTAGTATAGTCGATACTTGATTGAATCCTCTTTCCTGCCTTTTTTCATGGCTGATTGGAGTCGGTATTATCGTATAGCTTTTATACTTTTTCAAGGCTTTTTTGAGGTCACTTGCAAATACCATTCCTAATAAACGATCGCCTTCAAATTTATATCGCTTGAAATAGTCCTTCATTGCTGTATTATATCTATATAATGCTTCATGTTCGACCATATTCCCCTTTTGTATCCAGTATTTGCAATCTTTACATACTTTCTCCTCCTTATCTTTATAACATCTAGGACAATGGATTTCGCCAATTTGTTCGAAGTCTTCTTTGCATTCTTTACAAATCCATTCTTCTTGTTGATTCATAAAAATAAGGTCTGTGAAATGTTCACCAGTTTTCAACTCTTTAGTACAAAGCAAACATTCTTTCAAAATCCAGCCTCCTGATTCATTTCCTTTATTTCTTTGATCGCTTTCTTCATTTCTCGTGTTATGCCATCTGATAGAAAAAGTAGTTTACCTGTTGGTCTTTCTTTACTTCGACCGACCCTTCCTGAAATTTGTACGAGAGCACTTTTAGTAAATAATTTGTGATTACTTTCTAAAACAAAGACATCTACAAACGGAAAAGTCACTCCTCTTTCTAAAATTGTTGTAGAGACTAGCATGGTTATGGCTCTGTTTCTAAACTCTTCTACCATTCGTAGACGGTCTGTTGTCTGTGAGGATACAAAACCTACTGTTTCTTTGGGAAAGTATTTTTTTAAGTTCTCGGTAAATTGTTGTCCTAATTCTATTTCAGATACAAAGATTAACAATGGGTAGTGAGTTTGTATTTGTTTCTTGATCAGTTGCAATAGTTGGTAAGGGATTCTTCCTTTTTCTATTTTTTCTCTAATTTTCGGCACCCATTTTATTTCAGGGACCACTAGTGGGTTCCCATGAAATCTTCTTGGAAGGCTATAACGAATGATTTCTTTTTTCTTGACCTTTTTATCTAACTCATCTGTAGAGGTTGCTGTTAAATATAGGGTATTCCCCTCTTTTTTTATTGCATTCTGAGCTGCTTTATATAGGATTGGATTGTCTACATAGGGAAACGCATCTACTTCATCTATAATAAGGAGATCAAAGGCCTGATAAAACTTTAGCAATTGGTGGGTTGTAGCGATCACCAAGGGTGTTCTAAAATAGGGTTCCGATTCTCCATGAAGCAAAGAGATGGGGCAGGAAAAATCTTCCTTCATTCTTCCGTACAATTCTATACAGACATCGATTCTTGGGGTAGCAATACAGACTGCTTTTCCTGCCTTGATCGCTGTTGCTACAACCTGATACATCATTTCTGTTTTTCCAGCTCCTGTCACAGCATGTACCAAGGCATGTTTTCCTGCTTTAACTGCTTGGATAAGTCCTTCAGATACCTCTTGTTGATAGGAAGTCAAGGTTCCCTTCCATTTTAACACCTCCTGTCCTTCAAAGTCCTTCTGTGCAATAGCATAAAGTTTTTGATCACTCCGGATCCTTCCCAATTGGATACAGGCTCTACAATACAGCACCTCCTCACTCAACTTCCAAAGTTTTTGATCAATCAAACTGCCACATCGAAAACATTGGTACCTTCCATTCTGTTTTTCCATAGCTGGAAGTTCTTGGGCAATTTCTTTCAGATCATTTGTCATTTGACTCTCCGTTAAGAGTCTTCCATAAGAATCTTCTATCTTCATACTTATTAATTCGCAAAAGTTGGAGAAAATCATTCTTTTTTTGTAAAATAAGAATATGGAATATATTACATTTAAAGAGAACGGCACTGTTCAAGAAGAAATCAAAAAATCAAAATTCATTTGTCATGTCAAGCGAGTCTCCTCTGAAGAGGAAGCTAGAGATTTTATCAATGCCATCAAAAAGGAACACTATAAGGCTACACATAACTGCTCTGCTTTCATCATTGGAGAACAAAGTGATATCAAACGAACCAGTGACGATGGAGAGCCTAGTGGAACAGCTGGGGTACCGATGTTAGGAGTTTTGGAGAATCATCGCATCACTAATAGTTGTGTCGTGGTTACCCGCTATTTCGGAGGTGTTAAATTAGGTGCTGGCGGTCTGATTCGTGCTTATGCTGGAAGTGTGGCACAAGCAGTTCGAGAGATTGGACTGGTAGAAATCAAAGAGCAAGTGGTTCTTGGGATCACACTTTCTTATTCCCAATACCAAGAATTTGCTAATTTCTTAAAAGACCATCAATTGGCAGAACAAGATCCGATGTTCACAGATCAGGTGATGACAACGATTTTTGTGGATAAAGAAAACACAAACTCTATCACAGCGGCTTTAGTCGAATTTTACAATGGCAAAGTCATTATTGAGGACCAAGGAATTCGTGAGGTTGAAGTACCCCTGCTCTCTGTAGAAAAATAATTAACAATACTATCGGCAACGATAGTTTTTTTTTATCACACCCATAAAATTTCTATATTTTACATTCTTCTCGCAAGAGACTATACTTGTTAGTATCAAGAAAACCTAGAACTGAGGTATATTATGGCTATTTATGAAAATATTACAGAATTGATTGGGAACACTCCGATTGTCAAATTGAATCGTCTTGTTCCTGAAGGAGCTGCAGATGTCTATGTCAAACTCGAAGCCTTCAATCCTGGATCATCTGTCAAAGACCGGATTGCTTTGAGCATGATTGAAAAAGCTGAAGCGGATGGCTTGATCAAACCAGGTGATACCATTGTCGAAGCAACTAGTGGGAACACAGGGATTGGCTTGTCATGGGTCGGCGCAGCTAAAGGCTACAAAGTTGTGATTGTCATGCCTGAAACCATGAGTGTGGAACGTCGTAAAATCATCCAAGCCTATGGAGCTGAACTCGTTTTGACTCCTGGAAGTGAAGGAATGAAAGGCGCTATCGCTAAAGCTGAAGCAATCGCTGCAGAAAGAAATGGCTTCCTTCCTCTTCAATTTGAAAACCCTGCTAACCCAGAGGTACATGAAAGAACAACAGGACAAGAAATCGTTGATGCCTTTGGAAAAGATGGTTTAGATGCTTTTGTCGCAGGTGTTGGTACTGGTGGTACTGTTTCTGGTATTTCTCATACTTTGAAAAAGAATAATCCTGCTGTCAAAGTCTATGCCGTTGAGGCCAATGAATCTGCAGTCCTTTCTGGCGAAAAACCTGGACCACATAAAATTCAAGGGATTTCAGCTGGTTTTATCCCAAATACTTTAGACACTAATGCATATGATGGTGTTCGTCGCGTATCTTCAGAAGAAGCTTTCGAACTTGCACGCGCTATTGGTGGTGCTGAAGGATTCTTAGTCGGTATCTCAAGCGCAGCTGCTATCTATGCTGCTATTGAAGTCGCAAAAGAATTGGGAAGCGGTAAAAAAGTTCTTGCTCTTGCACCAGATAATGGAGAACGTTACCTTTCTACTACCCTTTACGAATTTGAATAATTCTCTATATTAAAAAAACTTCGGTAGGTTTCATCAACCTATCGAAGTTTTTATTTTTTTTCTTGTTTGCTAAAGAATACCTTTCCTTCTTTGACCCAGGTCGGCATCTGTTGAGCTAAGGGCGCAAAACCACTCTTATGGCGGTCATTTGAAAAACGATGGTGTCGAATGCTTCGTTGTGGTGTTTCTTCTAGCGTTCTCAGAGAGAGGCTAGCTTTCTTAGAATATTCATCAACATCGATGACTTGGACAAAGACTTTTTCTCCAATTGAAAGAATATCATGAATATTACTTACATAACCACTTCTAATCTCTGAGATATGAATCAAGCCCGTGACACCCGACTCTAGTTCGACAAAGGCACCATAAGGTTGAATGCCTGTAATGGTCCCTTCTAACTTATCTCCAATTTTCATATTAGTCCTCAATTTCGACGGTTTCAATCACGACATCTTCTACCGGCTTATCCATCATCCCTGTCTCAACAGCCGCGATCTCATCCAACACAGCAAAAGAAGCTTTATCCATCAATTGTCCAAATACGGTATGGCGTTGATCTAGGTGAGGAGTTCCTCCTTCTGTCGTATAGATTTCAGCAATTTCTTCAGGCCAGCCACCGCGGACCAATTCCTTTTTCGAATATGGGAGATGTTGATTTTGTACAATAAAGAATTGGCTACCATTTGTGTTTGGTCCAGCATTTGCCATCGAAAGGGCTCCGCGAATATTGTACAGTTCTTTTGAAAATTCGTCTTCGAAGCTCTCACCATAGATGGATTCACCACCCATACCTGTACCAGTAGGATCTCCCCCTTGGATCATAAAATCTTTAATAATCCGATGGAAAATGACACCATCATAATAGCCAGACTTAGCAAGAGCTACAAAGTTTGCAACTGTTTTTGGCGCTTGATCCGGGAACAATTGAATGTTCATCTCACCGTGATTGGTTTTGATCACAGCGACAGGACCGTCAACCGTAGCAAGTTCTAACTGTGGTAATGTCAATTCTTTTTCAACCATATTTAACTCCTCTAAGGCATAGAATATGCCATCTTCTTCTAAATTCTTAGTGATATAATCAGCTTTTTCTTGTAACTCTGGGGCAGATTTTCCCATTGCGATACTAATTCCAGCGTAATCAAACAATTCTAGATCATTTAATCCATCCCCAAATACTAAAACATTCTCTGGCTTCAAGCCCAAATGATTTACAAGATGAGAAACTCCTGAAGCTTTTGAAGCTTCAAAGCGAACAACATCTGACGAATGGGGATGCCACGAAACTAGGCGCAAGTTCTCTTGCAAAGAAGGGGGCAACTCTAGCTCACTATCCTGTTCATCAAAGGTCCACATTTGGAAAATAGGTTCTTTCAAATGCAGATCTGGATCTACTGGTAAGTTTGGATAAATGATGTCAATAGCATCACTGATCAAGGGTGTCCGATTAGACAGGGAAGCTTGATGACTAGCTACTAACCCATAATCAATCTCGGATTCTTTGGCCCAATCCACAAAAGAAGAAACGATTGCTTCATTGATTGGTGATTGGTAGATCACAGTTCCTTTTGTATCTTCTATATAGGCACCGTTTAAGGTTACTAGAAAATCAGGCTTTAAGTCCATGATTTCAGGAACAACCCCAAAAATCCCTCTACCCGTTGCAATCCCTGTTCGGATTCCTTTTTCTTTCAATTGATGAAAGACTTCTTTGACAGATTCTGGGATCAATCCAGTTTCTTTTGCACGTAATGTATCATCAATATCAAAAAAGACGATTTTAACTTTTTTGGCTTTATAACGTAATTTTGCGTCCACTTGTCTCCCCCTTATGATCATGCTCTATTATAGCATGTTTCCTTTTAAAAATCTTCTTGATTCACCAGATGGTGTCGAAAGGCATAGACGACTGCTTGCGTCCGATCACTGACTTCTAATTTGGATAAGATGTTGGAGACATGGGTCTTCACTGTTTTTAAAGAAATGAAGAGTTCATCTGCTATTCGTTGATTTTCATATCCTTTCGTCAATAAAGCCAGAATATCTCGTTCTCTAGCTGTCAAATCATCATGCAATTCAGCATGGTTCTTTCGTGACTCAACTTTTTGACTAACTTCTGTCTCAATTGCAAATTCTCCCTTTGCAACCTTTCTGACAGCCTGTAAGATCTCAGTTGCTGACGAGGTCTTTAAAATATACCCTTTTGCACCGGCATCTAAGACAGGGTAAATCTTTTCGTTATCTAAATAAGACGTCAAAATGACAATTTTAGCTTCCGGCCACTCTTTTAGGATGGCTAGAGTCGCATCGATTCCATTTAGCTCTGGCATCACAATATCCATGATGATGACGTCTGGTCTTTCTTTCAGCGCCAAGTCCACCCCTTCATGCCCATTTTTCGCCTCTAAGACTTGCTCAATATCGGTTTGCATGGACAAAAAGCTTTTCAATCCCAATCGGACCATTTCATGATCATCTACTAATAATACTTTCATACAGTTTCCTTTTCATTTTTATCTTTTACAAGGAGGGGAACGCGAATATCTACAGCCACTCCCTTTTGAGGACTCGTTCTTATTTTAATGGTTCCCGCCATGTCTTCTACACGTTCTTGAATATTTTTCAACCCATAACTCAATCGTTCCAATTTTTCCTGCTCAAAGCCGATTCCATCATCTACCATCCGTAAATGAAGTTGTTTTCCTTCCTGATGCAAAAAGACATCCATTTGTTGAGCTCTAGCGTGTTTCAAGGTATTGCTGACAATTTCTTGGACGATTCGAAATAGATGTTCTTCCATTTCTTTTGGAATGCTCACGTCATTATAATGGAAGACAACTGTTAGGTCACTCTTTTCCTTCAATTCTCTAAAAATCATCTCCATACCTTCTACCAAACTTTTTCCTTCCAATTCTGTAGGACGAAGATGTAGGAGCAAGACGCGTAAATCATTTTGGGCTGTACCCAGAATATCTGATACACCATTAAGTTGCTGCTGGATCTGACTTTTCTCTAACTCAAGGGCCTGGGCTGCCACTCCAGATAAAATCATATTGGCTGCAAACAATTCTTGACTAACCGTGTCATGTAGATCACGCGCAATTCTCTTACGCTCGATTTCCACAATTTCTTCCTCATTTCGCATCACACGATTTTCACTTTTTTGTAAATTTTCTTCTAGTCGAAGCAATTTGCTGTCCAATAAATCTAACTGTTGATTCAATTCTTTGGGGGCAATTTCTTTTCTCTGTGAAGCAGTCAGGATAGATTCTACCTTTTGTTGTACTGCATGAACCGTTACAAATTGCGTGATTTTAATAATTAAGACAACCAAAGCCGTCAATGCAAGCGTCAGACTAAAAACCAAAAATAGGAATGACTGAAGCAAGGAAAGATCTGAGAGAAGTTTGCCCCACTGAAAACCAACAAAATGGAAAATGGTATGACAAATGACCGCAACCACCATTAGGGAATAGAAGTACAATAGGAGATAGTCTAATTTCTTCATGCGCGAATCACCTCAACATCCCCAACAATACCAACTAACACAATTTTTATAGAACGGTGCGATCTCCGATATTGTGCCGTTTCAATGTCTATGGTTTCATTCCTCATTTTACGGACAGGAAGATCCAAAAACTTCAGATCTCCATACAGAGTGTTAATTTGTAAATGCAATTCCAAATCAATCGGTAAGATAATTTTTGTATTTCCAAAACCTTTCCGAATGATCACTACATTGTCCCAATTGCAAATGGCTACCTCCTCTAAATGGAGGGTGTCATTCCCAAAAACTCGGATCACATTCAGATCTCGATACCCTCGACTTTGCTTTGAAAAATGTTGTAAATCACCAATCCATCGAGTTTTTTCCTGACGAATTTTCGTATCCTCTTCAACATCAAACACAACGGCTTCATTTTCCTTATACATATAAGGGTAGGCGATCAATAAACCATAAACCACCGCAAATAAAATGGCTGCAATCACAAAAGGATTCAGCATTACGATAAAAAACAAGAGCACGCTCAGTGCAATTAATAGAAAATTTGCTTTTTGTTTGCCAAAATAGTAATACAAAAGGAGCAAAAAGAGAACCATCAAGACAACAAATCTGGAAAAATCGATTGATAAAATGGTGATCGCTGCTAATGTTAACAAAACGGCTTCAACGAAAATAAAAATTTGTATTTTCCACATAGTCTACCTCATCTTTTCCTATTTTATCAAATTTTTCCTCATTTGACTTCCGTCTGTGGTTGGATAATAGCAGACAATCAAAAAGACTCAGAAATCCATCTGAGTCTTAGACTGATTTATGAATCTCCACCAGTTGCACTACTGCTGGAGCTTTCTGTATCTGATCGTTCAGCAGAGGATGAACTAGATGCATCTGAACTTGATGAGGCTTTCGTACTTGAAGAAGCCGTCACTTTAGGCTCATATACAGTCAAAACAATTCGTGTTCGGTTAATATCCACCGTACTCGAAACTTCTGGAGTTTGACTGACAATTTGACCGGCAGAAACAACTACCCCATCAGGGAGATGTTCCGTTTTTCTTAATTCGATATTGGCTTCTTTAATACCATAGATCTCAATCAAATTACTTCTAGCAAAATCATAAGTTGATCCAACATAGTTTGGCATTTCAATTGAAGTCGTTTCTTTCGCTACTTTCAAAACAATCTTGGTTTTTGAATTCAGAGAATATTGCTCTCCTGGAGCTGGGGTTTGTTCAAGAACTGTCCCTGCAGCATAATCGAAGGTCTCAACTTCTTCAATCGTGATCATTTTGCTTGATACTTTATAAGTATTTTTCAGATCTTCCTCTGCTTTAGCTCGTGTTTCTCCTACATAGTTTGGCATTTCAAAACTATTTGGACCTTTTGAAACAATCAAATCAATGCGACTTTGTTCTTTCTTTTGAGCACCTGCATTTGGATTGGTCCGAATGACATAGCCTTCTGCAACCGAATCACTGTACTCTTCTTTCTCTTCACCGACTTGAAGGTCTTGTCCCTCAATAACCGCTCTAGCTTCGGCAATGGTTTTGCCGGAAACATCTGGAACTGTTTTATTGGCTGGGCTCATATACAACAAGAAAGTAAAGGCTGCAAGAACTAGGGCAATGGCAAAAAACAAGACCTTGTAGCGCGCCCGCAAGCGTCTTCTTGGCTTTTTACTTGGTGCCATTGTCTGCTGGTCAGATAATGGTCGATTAGGATCTACCGAACTGATTTCACTGCGTACCTCAGAGATTGGAACAGGAGCCGTCTTTGGAGTTGGACTCACTTTTGGAAGAGTCTTTGTATCAGCTTTCGATTGATCTTCAAAAATCAGTTTTTTCTCATTTCTTCTCTCGTAGGACAAGCAACTTGAAAGGTCCACATACATCTCTGCCACTGATTTATAGCGATCCGTCAGTTTTTTAGCGGTCGCTTTGATCACCACATTTTCTAAAGCTTGTGGAACATTCTTATTCTCTTCCCGAATAGATGGGAGTGGCTTTTGAAAATGCTGCAAAGCGATTGTAACTGCACTATCTCCATCATAAGGAATGTGTCCTGTCAACATCTCATAGAAAATGATCCCCATCGCGTAGATGTCACTTTGCACCGTAGCTTTTGAACCGCGCGCCTGCTCAGGGGACAAATAATGAACCGACCCCAACATCGAGTTGGTCTGAGTCAAACTAGTCTCTGCGAAGGCCACTGCAATCCCAAAGTCTGAAACTTTTGCTGTTCCATCTGGTGTCAAGAGAACATTCTGTGGTTTTAAATCTCTATGGATAATGCCACGCGTATGGGCAAGACGCATAGCTAGAAGGATCTGCCCCATCAAACGAACAGCTTCTTCATTTGATAAAGGAGCATTTTCTTTGATATAGCGTTTCAAGTCTAAACCTGCAACATATTCCATTGCAAGGTATTGTTGTCCTTCTTCTTCGCCAATGTCTGTAATCCGAACGATATTTGGATGGTCCAGCTCTGCCATCGCCTTTGCTTCACGCTGAAAACGCGCAACTGCAATGGGATCCGTCTGGTAATTCGTACGCAGTACCTTGACTGCAACTTCTTCCCCATCCAAAATCAAATCACGCGCAAGATAAACATCTGCCATCCCGCCGCGTCCAATTTGTTGGATGATTTTATATCGCCCGGCAAAAATTTTGCCGATTTGAATCATGCTGCGTCCTCCTCAGTAAAGTGGAGCAGTACAACAGTGATATTATCCAAGCCTCCAGCATTGTTGGCAAAACGAATCAAGGTTTGAGCTTTTTCTTCCAGTGAAACATCACTCAAGACAATATCTCTGATTTCATCCGGGCCAATCATATTAGTTAAACCGTCACTATTGATCAAAATATAATCATCTGCTTCAACCGTCACCAAACCATAATCCGGCTCCAACTCATCTTTTTGGCCAATGGACTGAGTGATGATGTTACGTTGAGGATGATGGGCTGCTTCTTCCTCTGTGATTTGACCTGCTCGCAAAAGAGCATTTACAAGAGAATGATCACTGGTCAACTGCTGGTATTCGCCCTGACGAATGAGGCCAATCCGCGAATCTCCAACATGGGCATAAATCACTTGTCCTTCTACAAAAGCCAAAGCTTCCAGTGTCGTTCCCATTCCTTTGTGCTCATCATCTTGCCCAGCTAAATGGATCCGACGGTTCACAGCTTCTAAATGTTCTGCAAACCATTCCCGTACTTGATTAACCGTCTCGATCTCAGAAGAAACCCAAGCCGCACCTAGGTCTGTGACTGCCATTTCACTAGCAATATTTCCGGCACGGTGTCCTCCCATACCATCAGCAAGTAAAACCATAGATTTTCCTGCCTTGTTTTTATATTGATTTGCATAGTCTTGGTTATTTGTCCGTCTTTGACCTACATCGGTTAAGATCGTCATATCCATACTGTCAGTTTCCTCCTGATATTATGAGATTCTCTTAAAACGACTGATAAAGAAGCCGTCACTTCCATATAATTCGGGTGTAATAAGGATACAATCATTTTTAAGAATATCTTTTCTTTCGTGATCCAATGGGACTTGTTCGAAATTTGGATGGTTTTTCAAAAATTGGTCCACCACTTCAAAATTCTCTTTGCCCATAATTGTACACGTACTGTACACTATTATACCACCTTTACGCACACTTTGACAAACACTATCCAGAATGGCCAATTGAATAGCTTGTAAAGATACAAAATCTGCACTCTCTTTATTGTACTTGATATCAGGCTTTCTCCGTATCAAACCAATCCCTGAACAAGGCGCATCCACCAAAATTTTATCGAAAGCATCAGGTCCAAATGTTTCAAAGACTTTTGTCGCATCTAACTTCTTTGTCAAAATTTTGTCCGCAACATGGAGCCGATTAGCATTTTCTTGAATCAATTTGAGCTTATGGTCATAGAGATCCAAGGCTGTGACTTTTCCAGTTGTAAGATAAGAAGCCAGGTGAGTCGTCTTTCCACCTGGCGCCGCACAGGCATCTAAAACCCACTCATCTCCTTGCAAATCCAAAGCTGGTGCCACCAACTGACTGGACTCATCTTGAATAGTAATGCGCCCTTCTTTAAACAAGGAGTGTCCTGCAAAATGTCCCTGCTCTTTCACGAGAGCGGACGAAGCAAGTAGAGAGGAGGTTGCTTCGAGCAGCTGAGCCAACTCTTCTTTTTCGTCCAGATCAATCACACGAATACTGGATTTATTACGCTGATAGAGACTCTTAAAAATAGCGCAAGCGCGTTCTTCACCGTATTCTTCGATCAATGCTTTGACCAACCATACAGGTAGGGAATACTCTACCGAATAACGTTTGTTCTTTCGCTTGATCGTATCAACAGCTGGTAGCCCCTCGCGGAGGAGCTTTCTAAGAATAGCATTGACAAACTTCTCACTGCCTTCTTTACGACGTTTTGCTATCCGGACAGCTTCATTGACGATGGCATGATCGGGAATTCGGTCTAAATAGACAAGTTGATACAAACTCATCATCAAAAGATAATAGAGCCAAGGATCTAATTTCGTCCGGTCTTCAATTACGTGGGCGAGATACCACTCGAGTGTTATCTTCCGTGCTACAGTACCGTATACAACTTCCGTAACAAAGCTTCTATCCTTATCTGAAAGTTGAGAATGTTCCAGCGCTTGATTTAAAGCAATATTAGAATAAGCTCCCTGTTCAAAAACCTCTTCTAACACTCGAACGATCTGTTCACGCGCATTCATTTGTTTAACTTTCAAAGTGATCTCCTACTTTCAATTGACGGCCAGCGCCATTCAAAAAGTCTGTGATGGACATTTTTGGTTTTCCTGCCGGCTGCACAACTTTGAGGGACAATGCGCCTTCTCCTGCAGCGACCACCAACTCTTTTTTGGTCAAAGCAATCACTTCTCCTGGATTTCCATTTCCTTCGCATAGCTCTGCTTCATAAACTTTAAAGCGCTGACCATTTAATAACGTATGAGCAACTGGCCAAGGATTCATCCCCCGGATCTGGTTAAAGACTTGGCGATTGGTTTTGGTCCAGTCCAAAACCTCTTCTTCCGGTAAAATATTCGGTGAAAATGTGACCAAACTTGGATCTTGTGGACTTGGCTTGATCTCCCCTGCCAGGTATGCTGGCAAAGTATCTAGGAGTAGGTCACGTCCAAGGACAGACAATTTTTCAAACAAGGTTCCCACATTGTCCTCATCTAAAATTGGGAGAGAACGAGTTGCAATCATGTCTCCGGCATCCATTTCCTTGACCATTTCCATAATTGTAACCCCAGCTTCTTCATCACCATTGATCAAGGCATAGTGAATGGGAGCTCCACCTCTATATTTAGGCAATAAAGACGCGTGGACATTCACCGCAAATTGGAAGTTCTCCAACAATTTTGTCGGTAAAAATTGTCCAAAAGCAGCGGTCACAATTCCATCTGCATCTAGTGATAAGAGAGTTTCCATTTCTGGACTACCCGATAATTTCTCCGGCTGAAGAACCGGTAGTTGATGTTCCAAAGCTACCTGCTTCACCGGGGTCATTCGAATCTCTTTTTTGCGACCTACTTTGCGGTCGGGTTGAGTCACAACCGCCAGAATTTCATAGCGCGAATCTGCTAACAATCCCTTTAAAACAGTCGCTGAAAAATCAGGCGTTCCCATAAAAATTAATTTTGTCATTTCTTTCTTCCTTACATGAAACTTTGAGGTTCATTATCAATACTGACACGTAGATCTTGGTTGCCTCTTTCTTGCGTAAATTCTAAGATTTGATTCAAGACCTGTGTCATACCTACTTCAAAACGATATTTCACAATGATTTGATAATGATACAAATTATGTGTGCGTGCAATTGGTTTAGGTGTTGGTCCTAAGATTTGGACCTGATCAGATAAGCCAGATCGGAGAATTTCCATGACCTGATGTGACTTCTCCATCACCATTTCCTCACTCTTATGGGATAGGGTCACCCCAACTGTGAAGTAATAAGGCGTATAGCCTAACTGCCGGCGAATCTGCATTTCATAGGCAAAAAAGCCTTCATAATCTTGGTCTTTGGCAAATCGAATCGCATAATGATTGGGGTTGTAGCTTTGAATGATAACCTCTCCTTCTTTCTCTGCTCGTCCGGCCCTTCCTGCCACCTGAGTCAAGAGTTGAAAGGTTCTCTCAGAGGATCGATAATCCGGTAAATTTAAAGAAGTATCTGCATTCAAGACACCCACTAACGTCACATTTGGAAAATCCAGCCCCTTAGCAATCATTTGCGTCCCTAACAAAATATCCGCTTCTCCATTCCCGAAAGCATCTAATATTGCTGCGTGGCTCCCTTTTTTTCGAGTGGTATCCACATCCATGCGCAGAATTTTAGCTTCAGGAAAGATCTCTTGTAATTCATCATAGGCTTTTTGCGTTCCTGTCCCGTAATAACGAATGGAAGGACTTTGGCAATTTGGACAGTGTCGAGGAATCGCTTTGCTATAGCCACAATAATGACAGTTCATGGTTTTAGTATCCATGTGGAGGGTCAGTGAGATATCACAATTGGGACAAGTATCCACAGTTCCACACTCGCGACACATGACAAAGCTGGAATAACCACGGCGGTTCAACATCAAGACGACCTGCTCTTTTTTCTGCAAGCGATCAGCAATAGCTTCCACTAGAACCGGAGTGAAGTTACCAGCTTCATTTTGGCCAATATAATCACGGAAATCAACGACTTTAACTTCTGGAATTTTGGCTGCCGGATTGGCCCGTTGGGTGAGACGAATTAATTCATAAACCCCTTTTGTTGCACGAGCCCTCGATTCTAAACTTGGTGTAGCAGATCCAAGAAGCAAGACTGCTTGATTGTACTGAGCCCTTAGGACTGCGACTTCCCTTGCGTGGTAGCGTGGATTACTATCTTGTTTGTAGGAAGCCTCATGCTCCTCATCAATGATGATGGCTCCGATGTTTTTTAAAGGGGCAAAGATGGCTGAGCGCGCTCCAACGACTACCTTGGCCTCCCCACGTTCAACTTTTCGCCATTGATCATACTTCTCACCATTTGATAAGCCCGAGTGCAGAATAGCTACTTCCTGGCCAAAACGCGAGATAAAACGATCCGTCATCTGTGGCGTCAGGGAAATCTCAGGAACCAACATAATAGCCGTTTTCCCCTTATTTAGAACTTCTTGAATAATCTGCAGATAAACTTCTGTTTTCCCACTTCCAGTCACACCTTCTAGTAAAAAAGGTTTTGATGTTTTCCCAATTTGAGAAACTACTGTTTCGACAGCTTTTGCTTGCTCTGAATTTAAAAGCAGAGCCTGGGTCTGTTCTTTGCCTTCATAATATGCAGCCGCCCGATTCACTTCTCGTTCTGTAATTTCTAAAACACCCTGTTCGATAAAATAAGCTACCACTTCTCGTGAAAAATCCTGATACAATCCTGCTAAGGGTTGCTCCCCTTGCTCTAGTAACAGGCGCTCTTTCAATGCTAGCCTTTTTTTAGCTCTTCCTGATGGTTGAAGTTCTTTTAATCCTTCCTGGTTAACGCGATACCATTTTTCTGTTTTAATTTGTTTCCTATCCTTGGCCTTGTATTCAAGTACCAAATCTCCTTTTCTGACCAACCGCATCACTTGGGCTTGATCGGCCGCATCTAGAGAAGAAAAAGAAACTTCATTTTTTTCACCAAAAAGTTTCACTTTGAGAGTTGGATCTAAAGAAGGTTGAGGATACAAAATCTTATCATAACTCGAATTGAGGAGAGAAGGAAGCATGGTTTTTAAAATCGTGATCTTATAAGAAAAAACACTTTTTCGTAATTGATCTGCCAACCAGAACTGCTCTTGATTTAAGACCGGAGTGTAATCCAAGACCTCCACAATCGCTTTTAATTCCTCGCTTGTGTCTGCCTCTTCTAAAACATCTACCACAATCCCTTGAATGAGGCGATTCCCTTTACCAAAGGGGACATGAACTCGCATACCTGCCTCCACCATATCCTCAAATTCTAATGGAATCTGATAAGAATAGGGTTTATCTGTCTGCATCAATGGGACATCTACGATGACTTTTGCTATCACTTTTTCACCTCCAGCCTCTATCATATGAGCTTTACTTTATCACGGAACCCTTTAAATAGCAAAAAATAAGATTGAGAAGCCCCAACCTTAAATTTTTTCACCATCTTCTTTTTCTTTGGCAATTTGTTCCTTAATTTTGCGCTCTTCTTCTTCTTTGCGAATCCGCTCTGCTTCAATCCGACGACGAAGTGCTTCACGTTTTGCTTCTGGATCCGGGTGAACAACTACGTTTCCAGACTCGATTTCTTCAAGCGCTTGTAATGTTGATTTAACTGATTGGAATTCTTGAGTTGGTACTGCACCACTTTCCAATTCGTGGGCCCGTTTTGCCTCAAGAATAACCAATGAATATTTTGATGGTACTTTGTCAAGCAATGTATCAATAGAAGGTTTTAACATCATATTCCTATACCTAATTTCTAATTATTTATCTCTTCACAATAGTTTGTGTTTTTGGTAACATATCCAGATAATGGCCAATGACACGGTCTACACGGAAATGCTCTGCTTCGATCACACGTTTGACACGTTCAGCAGCAAGAGGAACCTCGTCGTTCACAATGGCGTAGTCATATTCACGCATCATGGCGATTTCTTCTTTTGCTTTTTCAATCCGTTGCGCAATAACTTCTGCACTATCTGTCCCGCGACCCACTAATCGATCTTGCAATTCATCCAAATCAGGCGGAGTTAAGAAAATAAAAACTGCATCTGGAACTTTCTTCTTTACTTGAAGGGCACCCTGAACTTCAATTTCAAGGAATACATCGATTCCCTTGTCCAAGGTTTCATTCACATAGGTTAAAGGAGTCCCATAGTAATTTCCAACGTACTCAGCGTACTCCAACATTTGCCCTTGACGGATCAAATCTTCAAATTCTTCACGTGTACGGAAAAAATAGTCGACACCATCCACTTCACCTGGACGTTGTGCACGCGTCGTCATCGATACAGAATACTGAAACTGATTGTCCGAGTTTTCAAAAATTTCTCGTCTGACCGTTCCTTTTCCAACCCCCGAAGGGCCAGAAAATACGATTAATAAGCCACGATCCGCCATGATTTCTCCTTCAATGTCTTTCTATCTAGTGTAACAAAAATCGGCCTAATTTTCAACTGATTTTTTCATTCAAAAAGCTTGAGATGCTAGATCTCAAGCTTTTTGTTTATTTTGCGTAATCGACTGCACGCAATTCTCGAATAACGGTAACCTTAATGTTTCCAGGATATTCAAGATTGGACTCGATCTTCTCACGAATATCATGAGCCAAGATCGTCACTTTATCATCCTTGATTGCCTCAGGGCTAACCATAATACGGATTTCACGACCCGCTTGAAGGGCGAAACTTGTCTTAACTCCTTCAAAACTATTTGCAATTTCTTCAAGATCTTGCAAGCGTTTGATGTAGCTTTCAAGTGACTCACTTCGTGCTCCAGGCCGAGCTGCACTCAAGGCATCCGCTGCAGCGACAATGACTGCGATGACACTTTCTGGTTCCACGTCACCATGGTGACTGGCAATGGTATTGACCACCACTGGGTGTTCCTTGTACTTCCGTGCCAATTCAGTTCCAATCTCGACGTGACTTCCTTCCACTTCACGGTCAATTGCTTTACCGATATCATGTAAGAATCCTGCACGTCGTGCCAAAGTAGCATTTTCACCCAACTCGCTGGCAATAATACCAGAAAGTTTGGCAACTTCAATGGAGTGACGCAAAACGTTTTGACCATAAGAAGTACGGAATTGCAACCGTCCCATGATTTTCATCAAATCTGGATGGAGGTTTGGCGCACCAATTTCATAGGCAGCTGCCTCACCGTATTCACGAATACGATTGTCAATTTCCTGACGGTTCTTCTCAACCAGCTCTTCGATGCGGGCTGGATGGATCCGACCATCTTTGAGAAGGCTCTCCATTGTCATGCGGGCGATTTCACGACGAATCGGATCAAACCCTGACAAGGTCACCACTTCAGGCGTATCATCAATAATCACATCGACACCTGTCAAGCTCTCAAAGGTACGAATGTTGCGACCTTCACGACCGATAATCCGCCCCTTCATACTATCGTCCGGCAAATGAACGGTTGAGTTTGTTTGCTCAGCAACAAAATCACCCGCCATTCGCTGCATGGCTTGCACGAGAATGTCTTTTGCGATTTTATCAGAACGTTCTTTCACTTCCAATTCAGCATCACGAATCCGTGAGGCAATTTCTTTTGAAAGTTGCTCTTCCGTCTGACTCAAAATAATGTCACGCGCTTCTCCTTGACTTAGAGCAGCGACACGTTCCAGTTCTTCTACTTTCTTGTGTTCAAGCTCTTCCAGCTGTTGTTCCCGCGCATCAATGTGTTTAGTTCTATCTGTAAGACTTTGCTCTTTGTGTTCAAGAGACTGTTCTTTGCTTGTTAAAATGTCGTCTTTACGATCAAGATTGCTAGCACGTTCTGCCAAACGGCTTTCTAATTGCTTCAATTCTTGTCGTTCTGACTTAAACTCAGCATCGACCTCTTCACGATATTTTCTGGCTTCTTCCTTTGCCTCCAAAAGTGCTTCTTTTTTAAGTGAACTTGACTCATGCTTCGCCTCTTTTAAAATCAAATCGGCTTCGCGTTCAGCCTGTCCACGTAAATTCGTTGCTTCTTGTTCAGCATTCAAAAGGGTGAGTTCCGCAGCTTCTTTTGAAGCTTTCATTTTAAGAGCAGTTCCCACATATCCAATGACTAAACCAATGACCGCGGCAAAAACACCTGTAATAACAAAATTCATGCTTTTACCCCAAATCTATTTAATTAGTTGAATTAAAAATTCTTTTACATTTTACCATAAATTACTAAAATTAACAATCTAAAAAAACAGGAAAAACCTTTTATATTTTTGCTTAACGCTTATTCTTTTATCGTCTTTTCTTTCATGGAACATCTGTGAGGAATTTATTTATTTCCACTTTGTTGAATCTGTTTTTTTATGCTATAATCAAGAAAAACAAAGAAGGATTTGAGTATGACAAAAGAAGTAATTGTTGAAAGTTTTGAATTGGACCACACGGCGGTGAAGGCTCCCTATGTACGCTTGATTGGGGAAGAAACTGGACCCAAAGGAGACATCATCTCTAACTTTGATATCCGTTTGGTGCAACCCAATGAAAATGCGATTCCAACTGCAGGGCTCCACACGATCGAGCACCTTCTTGCGATGCTTATTCGCAAACGCATCGATGGTATGATTGATTGTTCCCCATTTGGATGTCGCACCGGTTTTCATATGATCATGTGGGGACAGCATTCGAGTACGGAAATTGCTAAAGTGATTAAAGAATCTTTAGAAGAAATTTCATCAGTCAGCACTTGGGAGGATGTCCCAGGCACAACCATTGAGTCTTGTGGAAATTACAAGGACCACAGCCTCTTCTCAGCCAAAGAATGGTGTCGCTTGATTCTAGACCAAGGAATTTCTGACGATCCGTTTGAACGTCATCTTGTTTAAGACTAAAAAAAGGATGAACCTCTGGTTCATCCTTTTTTATTGTCATTTTTCCCAAAAAGGGGATGTCTGATCAAGCATTAATAATCCAGAGCATCTGAATGACCTTTTCCGTTTCCTACGAAATAACCCGTTTTGGCATTGATACTAAAGAGATAGGTTCCATCTGGTTTGAAGAGGTTGTAATAGCCATTACCGTTAATGATATTGACACGCTCTAAAATGTATTGATTGCCAGTGATATGTCCACGTTTACGAGCAATATTCAATACTTTTTCAAGGATCCCATCACCAAATACCCAAGCTGGGTTATTGACATCATTGATAGCTGCTTGGTTATATGGCACACGACTCAAGTTCCGCTGAAGTGGGACACCATCGCTTGGAAGACCGTACCCTGAATAGCCTGGGTTTGCCGTTCCTGCACTACCTGTAGCAGCATTGACAGCTGGGGCCGTAGGCGTTGCTGCTTGAGCTGGGGCTGGAGTTGCATTAGAAGTATCTGTACCACCTGTTCCAGTCACTGGTGCCGGTGTCGCAACTTGTTGTGAACGTCCTTGCGCAACCGCCTCATTCAATAAGCTATCTAATTTTTCATTGCCTGTCTTTGTTTCTGCAAAGGTCGCATCA
The DNA here is from genome assembly GCA_905188195.1 of Streptococcus parasanguinis. Classification (GTDB taxonomy): domain Bacteria; phylum Bacillota; class Bacilli; order Lactobacillales; family Streptococcaceae; genus Streptococcus; species Streptococcus parasanguinis_P. Next base: position 20,165 of record CAJJKY010000010.1, read on the forward strand.
CTTTTCGCTTTGGCAGTTGCATCAAGAACTCCATCTTTGATGACTGGAGAACTAAATTGAGAATTCACTTTTTGAATGGCAGAAACTTGCTTCACAAGGTCTTCATATTTTGTTTTAGCCGCATTATAATCACTGCTTCCTTCTAATTTGTCCAGCAGTTTCTTCAGATTTTCCAAGTCTCCGAATTTATCATTTTTAAGAGCACTTTTTGATTCATCTACAAAAAAGGCATCGTAGGCTTTGGTAAACTCTTCCAATTTTTGAGCTTGTGTTTCACTGCTACTTGATTTAGAAGTAGAAGATGACTTGCTAGATGAAGACGATACAACAGTTGTACCACCAGATTTTCCACGACTGTGCATCCAGTTATAGGTCACAAAAATGGCCGAACCGACAATCGCAAGACCTAATGCAGAGTATAGAACCGCTTTGATTCGTTTACCCGCATTGCTTGGTGTTTCCTCAGGAAGTTCCTCAGCTTCTACAATTGGTTCAGTTGGTGTGGGACCAAATTTAATCTTAGCAGGTAATTCAGTTGAGATAGCATCCATTTCAGGCCTTTGTTCCAAGACCGTTTCCGTCACTTCCGGCGCCTCCACTGCTTCAGCTACTTCAGCAACTGTTTCTGAAGCTGCCAACTCTTCAGCTTTAGCCAATTCTTCTTTGGCCAAAATTTTTGTATCGTATTTTTCAGCTTCAATTTCTGCTCGGTGTTGTTTGATGTATTTGTCTAAGACATTATCACCTTCCGTTACACCTGCTTCGATTTCTTCTGCCTTTCGATTGGCCTGCCCAATCGTCATCTCTTTAGCATCTTCAAAATCTAAAATTGATTCTGTTTCTTGCTCTAATGGCTTATTATCCTTCTCTGTCATAAAAATCCTTTCTATGCCTTTATCTGCCGTTTTACTCGTTCCCCAAAATATTGGTAGAGATCAACTTTTAGGGTTCCGTTATAAAGTTTTCGTTTTTTATCTGCTTTACTACCGAATTTAGATTCAAAACCTTCATCACTGGTTAAGATAAATTTACTCCAGGTTTTGAGAGGTGCAAATACGTGCCCCATTTCAGTATACAATTTCGTCACACCTTCATCATCAGATAATCGTTCTCCATATGGAGGGTTGGAGATAATCACCCCGTTGATCTTATCTGAGTGAAGATCTTGAACTCGCATTTGTTTAAAAGTAATGTCCCTGCTAACGCCCGCTTTCTGGGCATTTTCTTTGGCAATCTCAACCATCCGTGCATCGATATCAGTTCCCATAATATCCAATTCGATCTCGCGATTGATTTTTCTACTTGCTTCTTGACGGACTTCATGAATCAAGCGATCATCCATCCAGTTCCATTCTTCAAAAGAAAAGGTCCGACGTAAACCAGGTGCCATATTTCTCGCAATCATCGCCGCCTCAATACAAAACGTTCCAGAACCACATGTCGGGTCAATCAAGGGCTTATCTGGATACCAGTTTGACAGCATAAGAATTGCCGCTGCCATATTTTCCTTAATAGGGGCTCCCCCTTTTTCAGTCCGATAACCACGTTTGAAGAGGCTACTACCAGTGGTGTCAATCAAGACAGTGGCTTGATCTTTAAGGATCGATACTTCGATCTTGAACTCTGCCCCATTTTCCATGAGAGGAACACCTTCTGGCCGGGCATAATGTTTTTGTAACTTTTTAACCACTGCTTTTTTCGAAATGGCCTGAACGCTAGGTTCATTATGAAGTTTTGATTTGACACATTTAGCCTTAGAAATAGGAAAACGTGCTCCTAAAGGCAAATAATTTTCCCAATCCAAAGCAAAGACACCTTGAAAGAGTTCTTCGAAGGTTTTGGCTGGAAAAGTCCCAACCACAATTTTCACTCGATCAGCCGCTCGCAACCAGAGGTTGGTTTCTATGATTGCTCGACGGTCTCCTTGAAATCGAACCCGTCCATTTTCAACCTGGCAATCGTAGCCAAGATCGCGTAGTTCTCGACCAACAACAGCCTCTATACCAGCAGCGGCCGTTGCAATCAATTCAAATTGTTTTTTCATCTTATTCCTATCACTTTAAAAAAGGAGGTTGAGATCTCTCTCCACCTCATCAACCTATATGCAATTTTCTATAAGCCATGTTTTGTTCCAGAAATGACTAGGTACCATTTCCTTTGATAATCATCTGTCTACTGTTTCCAGTCAGAATGCTATGTTCGTTTCCACGCATTCCATGCCCCGACCAAAGTTTGGGTTGCTAGCTTGAGGGGTTTACCGCGTTCCACTTTTTAGGTTTCCCTAAAAACTACGTCACTGTGGCACTTTCAGAGTTACTAGAGCTTATCCTTAGACTTAGCTCCTTCACTCGCCGTAACTTGAATACCAAGTCCCTAGGCTTATGGATTCACCTAGCACAAACACTACAGGCATCACAGCCTGTGCTAGCATGGACTTTCCTCATGAGAATATTCTCTCACGCGATTATCCAAAAATTGCACAATCTATGGGATTAATAATCGCGATCTACGATCTGTTTCCCAAAAACTTCTTTTTCCAAACGATTGAGACGTTTGAGAATATCAAAGTTCGTCGCTGTTGTCACTTGCGGGTATTCTTGCGTAGCAGTGCTAGCAATCGGAGATGTTTGTGGTGTTTCCTGTGCTTTTTGGGCAAGTTCTTCACGAAGGCGTGCGTTTTCTTCACGCAATTCCTTCACCAAAGCAGCATAGGTTTCATAGTCTTTTATGACATCATCCAAAAATTCATTTACTTCATCTTTATTATAACCACGAACTTCTCGTTTGAAATCTTGATCAAAAATATCTTTCGCAGTAAAAATAATACTCGCCATTACTCTCTCCAATCTAGTTCATCATCTCAATTATATAAAAAAATGGTAAGAAAAATCAAGGTATAACACTTAGTTTTCGTAAAAATTTTCAGCAAGTTCATTTAAGTCATCAAAACTTAATTGTTTGACATAAAATGGTTCTTTTTCTACCATCATTTTGTAAAGATATTTTAAATTGGTTTCATTTTCTGGATCATAAAAAACATAAGCTCCATCCGCGTTATCTATCAAAAACTGATTGTATTCTTTTAGTTGACCCGGATTGCTATAGTGTGGATAGGCATATTTCACGAAATCCACCTGTTTGAAGCGTGCTAATAATTCCTGATTGCTTTCATTCCAATTTTCGCCAACATTCTCAAATAGGAAGATCGTCGCCATTTGAAAATCGTAATCTTTTTTTAATGCAAAGGCGACCTCTAGTACCCAAGCCTCAAATCCCAAATTACCAGAAAAGACCAGCCATTTCACTCCTTCTTCAAATAGACGACGAAGATCTCTTTCAATGGCTTTTTTGATAATGGTCAGTCGAGGGTCTTTATTGGAAAAGACTCCCACATCAAAACTCTTATAACCTGCAACAAGTATGGTATTCATTTTTTCCTCATTATTCTAATTTATGATATAATAGAGTGATGTAATTGTACCAATAAGGAGAACTATGGTCAACTATCCACATAAAGTAGCCAAAAAAACCTTGGTCTCTACACAAAGGAAACATCCAGTCGACTTTGCGAATCGTGGGATGACATTTGAAAAAATGATCAATGAAAGCAATCAATACTATCTTTCTCGAGGTCTAGCAGTCATCCATAAAAAACCAACACCGATTCAAATCGTGAAAGTGGATTATCCACGTCGCAGTCGGGCAAAGATTGTTGAAGCCTATTTCAGGCAAGCCTCAACGACGGACTATTCTGGAGTATACAAGGGACGCTATATCGATTTTGAAGCGAAGGAAACACAGCAAAAGCAATCCATGCCGATGAAAAATTTTCATCAACATCAAATCGATCATATGGAGGCAGTTGTTCAGCAAGGCGGTATCTGTTTCGTTCTCTTGCATTTTGCAAAGTTGAGTGAAACCTACTTACTTCCTGCTCCTGCATTAATTCACTATTACAACATCGATCATGGTAGTAAATCCATGCCCCTCTCCTATATTCAGGAGCACGGCTTTCTAGTAGATAAGAATCGTCTTCCAAGCGTTCCTTATCTTGATATTATCGAACAGAAACTTCTAGGCGGTATTTAAATGAATAAACAAACAGTCATTCAATGGTTGAAATATGTTGCCATCGCAGCCATTTCATTTTTCTTACTTTTATTTGTCCTCGGTGGACTGATATTTAGTTACTATGCTATGAAAGCACCAACCTTGTCTGAAAAAGATTTGGTTGCAACAACATCTAGTAAGATCTATGACAACCAAAATAACTTGATCGCGGATTTGGGAGCTGAGAAACGAATCAATGTCACAGCCAATGAAATCCCTACTGATTTGGTCAATGCTATCGTTGCGATTGAAGACCACCGTTTCTTCAATCACCGTGGGGTCGACATCATTCGGATCGGCGGTTCCTTCCTTCACAACTTACGAGGAGGAAGTCAAGGTGGGTCAACCTTGACGCAACAATTGATCAAGTTAACCTATTTCTCCACTTCAGCCTCTGACCGTACCCTCTCTCGTAAGATCCAAGAAGCTTGGTTAGCAACCCAACTAGAAAAGAAAGCAACCAAACAAGAAATCTTGACCTATTACGTCAATAAAGTATTTATGGCGAATGGGAACTACGGAATGCAGACAGCTGCGAAAAGTTATTACGGAAAAGATCTAAAAGATCTTTCGCTCCCTCAATTGGCACTCCTTGCGGGGATGCCCCAAGCACCAAACCAATACGATCCATACTCCCATCCTGAAGCAGCGCAACAGCGCCGAAACTTAGTATTAAAAGAAATGCTCGATATGAAGACCATTTCTAACAAACAATACGAAGCAGCGGTCAATACACCTGTTACAGATGGTCTGCAAAGTCTCAGTTCTTCAAGCAGTTACCCAGCCTATATGGATAATTACCTAAAAGAAGTGATCGAGCAAGTCGAAGAAGAAACGGGCTACAATTTGTTGACAACCGGAATGGATGTCTATACAAACGTGGATACAGAAGCTCAAAAGAAACTATGGGATATCTACAATACAGATGAATATGTCAATTACCCGGATGATGAAATGCAAGTAGCTTCTACCGTTATTGATGTCAATACTGGTAAAGTCATTGCTCAGCTGGGTTCTCGTCACCAATCCAGCAATGTTTCCTTTGGTACAAACCAAGCGGTTGAAACGAACCGTGACTGGGGTTCAACAATGAAACCAATCACAGATTACGCACCAGCTCTTGAACATGAGGAATATACCTCTACAGCAGCTACTACAACAGATGCGCCATACAACTTCCCTCATTCATCAACGCCTGTCTACAACTGGGACCGTTCATACTATGGTAGCATGTCCATTACCTACGCAATTCAACAATCTCGTAACGTGCCTGCGGTGAAGGCCCTGGAAAAAGTTGGTCTTAAACAAGCTAAGAAATTCCTCAATGGATTAGGGATCGATTACCCAGAAATGGTTTACGCCAACGCTATCTCGAGTAACACTAGCGATTCTAGCAACAAATACGGAGCCAGCAGTGAGAAAATGGCAGCTGCCTATGCTGCTTTTGCCAATGGCGGTACCTATTACAAACCATCCTATGTTAGTCGGGTTGTCTTTAGTGATGGCACAACCAAGGAATTTGAGTCCGAAGGAACTCGTGCAATGAAAGCAACAACTGCCTACATGATGACAGATATGATGAAGACAGTTCTCTTGTCTGGTACCGGTACAAATGCTGCCATTTCGGGAATCTACCAAGCTGGTAAGACAGGTACATCAAACTATGCTGATAACGAAATCGGTAAATTGACAAAAAATGCTTATTCAAATATTGTAACACCGGATGAATTGTTTGTAGGCTACACTCCTGAATATGCCATGGCAGTATGGACAGGTTATTCCAATCGCTTTACACCAGTATTGGATAATGGAATACAGGTCGCAACGGATGTCTACCGTCAAATGATGCTCTATCTTGCTAATAATAATAACTCTGGTCATACGGATTGGACGCAACCAAGTGGACTGTATCGAAGTGGTTCTTATCTCTACTTAAACAATGGTAAGAACAACTACAATAACTACTACTATGAGCCAAGTTATTCCACTGATCAGTATTCGTATGAAGAACCATCGTCTAGCTCTTCGAACGAAGAAAATCAATCTAAACCATCTGAGCCTTCTTCGCAAGACTCTAACAATCATAACGAATAATAGAATGGAGAAGTCGGGCTTTTGCCCGGCTTTTTTTAAAACAATGGTTAAAAAACCAGAACGAATAAAATCTGATTTATTTAGTTAGACTTCCCAGCTTTTTTATTTTTGAGTATATAAAAAAAAAAGAGCCTTTCGGCTCTTATTAGAATGTAGACAAACTATTTTAAAGCAAAATAAGTTAAGTGATTCTGCAAAAAACAAAATTGAGTTCCAATATTTAAATCGATTTAAGAAAATACTGAAACTTTCCGCTGTGAGAAAAGTGCTTGAAACGTTATTGTTTCAGGCACTCGGAATTATTGAGACCTTAGACTCAATAATTAGTCATGGAACTTTAAAGAAGTTCGCTGACGTCCGTACTCACCTAAGGAAAGTTTTTAAGATATTTTGTCTTCAATCTGAAAAGAGCCTTTCGGCTCTTTTCTATATCATTATTTTGCTAAAGCTCCCATTGGATCCCACGGTGCTAGGACAATTGGTTCTGCTTCATAGGCTGCTAATTCGTCTGCTGTTAGGAATTCTTTACGAACCACGATTTGATAGGTATATTCATCCATCCAAGCATCAGAAGCCACAAAGTAACCATCTGTACCGACCTTGTCTCCCCATGAATTTTCAACCTTCCATTTACGAGGCTGACCTGCTTCGTCTAAATCAACCCCTGTCAAGACCATAGCGTGTGTCATGAGACTTTCTGCATAGTCCAAGCGACCCGCCTTGTCTTGTGTCAAATGAATGTCCATGCCTGCTTCAAAATCGTAGACATCTGTTGCCAGGATTCCGGCTTTACGGTTGCTGACTTGGCCTACATCTGAACCAAACCAGACAGTTTCTCCTGCTTTCATTTGAGCAATAGCTAATTCTTTCAATCGATCCATTGGAACATTTAGGTAGCGGACTGGACGGCTACCAACCACATTGCCCAGCATATCTACGGTGTAAGATTTTCCATATGGCTTATCTGTAGTTGGGGCATTGATAATGGAGACGTAATCGTCTAATTGAAGGTCTACATATTTTTTGTAGAAGCTTTGTGGAGTTAAGCCACTTTCGGTATGGAATTGGTTGTCCTTATCACGGTATGAAAAGTCAAATTCACGCGGAGGCAATCCTAAAGACATAGCCAAGAAGTTAAAGATTTCTTGCAACAACGCTTGTTTCTTGCTCGCAACTGCCTCACTATCTGCGCCTGAGTGAATCAAGTCACGCAAGATTTGCGCATCTTGACGCAAGAGTTTATTGAGGTAGGTGTTCAATTCCCGGCTATTACTTGAAGAAATCGATTCCGGATAAACTGATTTTGGAACCACTCCGTATTTCTCAAAGAGGGATACCACCATATCCCATTGACCACCATCTTGTTGTGGGGTTTGTAGGAGAAAAGCCACCTTACGGCTGGTCAATTCTTGATCTGCTGTAGCAATCACTTGCTCCAAAAACCAGTTTGATTTTTCATACTTATCCCAAAAGAAAGTATGTGCTTGAGACAATTCAAAATCCTCCAATTGGAAGCTTGAAATCATCTTGTGACGGAAGGTATTTAAAGCCGCAAACATCCAACAACGTCCAGATGCTTTTTGGTTTGTCACCTTATCCTTGGTCAAATCAAGTGAAAAAACTGGTGTATTTTCTACTGCACTCTTGCGCGTTTCAAGCGATGCATGGATCCCATTGTGGGTAACAGCATTTTCAAGAGCCGCATATTTCACATTTGCTTCATAATTAGCATAGAGCTGGTCTGTAAATTCTTTCGTTAATTCTGACATAGCAATCTCCTTTTTTCATTATTTACTATTATAATCCTTTGAGCAGAATCTTCAAGTAAAAATCACCCTATAGAGAGGGATTCTGTTTAGAATAGATGATTTTATCCCCGCAATATCCTTTGCGTTGAATGGCATGAGGGATGGTTTCTACATACTGCATTCCTGCCTTTTCCATGACTTTCCCTGAAGCAGGATTTAAACTGACATAAGTGGCTTTGATTTCTTTAAATCCGACTTTGTTCAATAAGAAATCCAAAACAGCTATGACGGCTTCTGTCATGAATCCCCGCCCCCAGAATTTCTTGCCAAGGATATAACCTAGCTCGCATGATTGACTTTCCTGGTCTTGAGAAACCACACTAATATCTCCAATTACCTGATCCAGTGATGTTTTCAAACAAAGCGCCCATTTATAAGTATCTGGTTTACGATACTGTTCGATCCATCTTTTGATCGATTCTCTGGTTCTCTCAGTAGATGCATGGGCATCCCAAGTGACATATTTCAGGGTTTCAGGATCCGAAGCCCAATTTTCAAACATCGCTGGTGCATCTTCCAAAACGAAAGGCCTCAAGTATAAATGCTCTGTCTCTATGACAAGACTTCCAAGATGATTCATAGATTGTCTCCCTTCATTTTTTCATGCAACTTGAACGTTGCAAGTTGGTTACTTTAATCTAGAAGAAAAGGACGGATGAAATCGCCCTTCTTTTTGATGCTTTTCACAATATTGTATGGTGAGACTACGAAATCGAACTCTGCGAGTTACCGATTTCTGTCTCGTTTTCCTATTTTAAGACTCGGGCTAAAAAGGTCCAGTGGACCTTTTTACTCCCAGAAATGATCAAATACTGTGATTGGCAGGTGGCGTTTGTGTTGGCCTTTGTACCACCATTTTTCAATAGTGGCTTGAGCTTCTGGGCTCACTTGTTTGCCTTCTAGGTAATCATCGATTTCATTATAGGTGACACCCAGCGCTACTTCGTCTGCTATTCCTGGTTTTTCTTCTTCCAAATCTGCAGTTGGGATTTTCTCATAGAGAGCAGGATCAGCTCCCAAGGCTTTAAGCAATTGTTTTCCTTGGCGCTTGTTCAAACGGAAAAGGGGTAAAATATCTGCACCACCATCTCCAAATTTTGTGAAGAAACCTGTAATATTTTCCGCTGCATGGTCCGTCCCAATAACGGCTCCACTCCGCGCACCTGCTAAAGCATACTGAGCAATCATGCGACTGCGAGCCTTGATATTGCCCTTGTTGAAGTCGGAGATATCCGTTCCTGTTGCTTCGACAGCGCGTTCCATGGCATCAACTGATTCCTTGATGTTAACGACTAGGCTGACATCTGGCTGGATAAAGGTCAAAGCTTTTTGAGCATCTTCTTCATCTGTCTGTACCCCATAAGGAAGGCGAACAGCAATAAATTGATAGGAGGCATCTCCTGTCTCTGAGCGCATTTCTTCCATGGCTAATTGAGCTAATCGCCCAGCAAGAGTCGAATCTTGTCCTCCTGAGATCCCTAATACAAATGTTTTCAAGAAGGGATGTTTTTTTAGATATCTTTTTAAGAAATCAACCGAGCGGCGAATCTCTTCCTGAGGATCAATGCTAGGCTTGACACCCAATTGTTGGATAATCTCTTCTTGCAAACTCATTTTGCTTCTCCTTCTCCATTGGCCTTGTTACGCATTTCCTCGATCAGATCCATCTTATCCTGCCAAATATCTTTGGCCAAGTCAACTGGGTAATGCTGTGGATTGAGAACGCGCTTGTATTCATCCCATAATTGATCGTAATTTTTACGAGCATATTCTTGAATTTCTGATAATGTTGGCAGTTGATAAACCAATTGACCCTCTTTAAAAATATCCACTAAAAGAGGAACCGCCTCAAAGTTTCGGACTGTTTTATTAATGTAGGTATAAGTTGGATGGAACATTTTAAGTTCTGTCAGTTGTGAAACATCTACTCCATCGTAAGTGATGTAGTCCCCTTCTGACTTACCTTTTTCACGGCTGGTAATCCGCCAGACTTGCTTTTTACCTGGTGTAGAAACTTTCTCTGCATTATTGGAAAGCTTGATGGTATTGATCATCTCTCCTGCTTCGTTTTCAACAGAGACAATTTTGTATACCGCTCCAAGCGCTGGTTGATCGTAAGCTGTAATTAACTTGGTTCCTACACCCCAAACATCAATTTTTGCTTTTTGCATTTTTAAGTTGAGGATGGTATTTTCATCCAAGTCATTAGAAGCGTAGATTTTAGCATTTGTAAACCCAGCCTCATCTAATTGCTGGCGAACCTTTTTAGAAATATAAGCAATATCTCCTGAGTCAATCCGGACGCCTAGGAAATTGATCTTATCTCCCATTTCACGCGCTACCTGAATAGCTGCTGGTACCCCAATACGAAGCGTATCATAGGTATCGACGAGGAAGACACAATCTTTATGGGTTTCCGCATAAGCTTTAAAGGCTTGATAGTCATTCCCATATACTTGTACAAGAGAATGGGCATGGGTTCCTAAAACTGGGATTCCAAAGAGTTTTCCTGCACGAACATTACTAGTTCCATTGGCCCCTCCGATGACTGCTGCACGAGTTCCCCAAATGGCCGCATCCATTTCTTGCGCACGACGTGTTCCAAATTCCATCAAAGGCTCATCTTCAATGACCGAACGAATACGAGCAGCTTTTGTTGCAATCAAGGTTTGAAAGTTGACGATATTCAAAAGGGCTGTTTCCACCAATTGACACTGAGCTAAAGGGCCCTCTACCTGAACAATTGGTTCATTCGCAAAGACTAAGTCTCCTTCTTGAGCCGATCGTACCGTCAATTCCAACTTGAGATCACGAAGATATTCCAAGAAGGCCCCATGATAACCAAGTGACTCTAAATAGGCAATATCGCTCTCAGAAAAACTCAAGTTTTCCAAGTATTTCACAATTCTCTCTAAGCCAGCAAATACAGCGTAACCGTTTTTAAAAGGCTGTTGACGAAAATACACTTCAAATACAGCATGTTTATTGTGGATACCTTGATCAAAATAGACTTGCATCATGTTGATTTGGTATAAATCAGTATGCAAAGTTAAACTGTCATCTGGATACATATGTATACCTCTTTTTTATTGATTTGTTCTATGAATTCCTACCATAAAATTAGTACCATTATAGCACATTTCAGCTCTATTGAATACTGAAAGGAAAGCATGAAAAAAATCTGAGACAGGAAGCTCAGATTTTTTGGATTAAAAGTTTTCTGTGATATATTTATAAACTTCTTGGCCAGCAATCGCACCGTCTCCGACGGCTGTCGTCACTTGACGCAAATCTTTTTGACGAACATCGCCAACCGCAAAAATACCTGGGACTGTGGTTCTCATATGATCATCCGTGACCACCCAGCCATTTTCATCTAAAATACCAAGTTCTGTCGCAAATTCACTGACAGGATCTAAACCGACATAGATAAAGACACCACCGAAGGCTTGCTCTCTAACCTCTCCTGTCTTCACATCTTTTAAAAGGACAGACGTTACTTTTTGTTCACCCTTAATTTCTTCAACAACTGTATTCCAAGCAAAGTGAATTTTATCATTGGCAAAGGCACGATCTTGAAGAACTTTTTGAGCACGCAATTGATCACGACGATGGGCAATGGTCACTGTTTTTGCAAACTGAGTCAAAAAAACAGCTTCTTCTACCGCAGAATCGCCTCCACCAACGACCAAGAGATCCTCGTCTCTAAAGAAAGCTCCATCACAAACAGCACAGTAGGAAACCCCTCTACTATTCAGCTCCTCTTCACCAGGGACATTTAATAAACGGTGGTTGGAACCTGTTGCAATCACAATAGTTTTAGCTTCAAATTCTCCGTCATCTGTGACAATCTTTTTGGTTGCTCCGTGGTCTTCGATGCGCTCTACCTGTCCAAACAAATGTTCTACACCAAGATTCTCTAAAGGCTCGAACATTTTTTCAGCCAAGTCTGGACCACTAATATTCGCATAGCCAGGATAGTTTTCAATGTCAGACGTATTGTTCATTTGACCGCCTGGAATTCCTCTCTCAATCAATGCGACTTTTAAATTGCTTCGTGCTGCATAAAGGGCAGCAGTCATCCCTGCAGGACCTGCCCCAATAATCACTGTATCAAACATACACAACCTCTTTCTGTTTCGTTGTAATCATTATAATTCTAACACGGTCTTTTTGCAATTATCGTGCTTGAAAGATAAACAAAATCCCTATGACCGCAAAGGTTAAAATAGGAATCGTCATGATATCAATTAAAAGGATATCATACAAATGGGCTTGTCGTTGCTTGGCTGTTTTATCTTTCTTCTTAAGGGCACGGTAGCCAATCCAAATACAAGAAGCGATCCCAACTAAAATCGTTGTCGTCACTAAACTTTGTAAATATAAGGACAATAATTTATTTAACATCACGACTCCAAATATTTTTACATTTTCAGAAAACAAACCCAGCTAGCATCGCCAGCTGAGTCTTACCTCTCCTCTATTATATCAAACATAGGTCCGTTTGTAACTAGCAAAGAATTCTTTTGTCCGTTCTTCTTTTGGATGTTGCATGATTTCCTCTGGTGTTCCAGATTCAATAATCCGTCCTTTATCCAAAAATAAGACCTTATCTGCTACTTGCGCTACAAAAGACATATCATGACTGACCAGTACCATGGTTTGTCCTGATTTTGCTGCATTGGCAATGGATTTTTCAACTTCTCCAACCAATTCTGGATCCAAGGCTGAAGTCGGTTCATCCAACAAAAGAACTTCTGGTTTCATAGCCAAGGCACGGGCCAAAGCCACCCGTTGTTTTTGTCCACCTGAGAGGTGACGAGGATAGTGATTTTCACGATCCGATAAACCGACTTTTGCCAGTTCTTCTCGAGCAATTTTCGTTGCTTCTTGATCGGATAAGCCCTTCACAACAACGAGCCCTTCTTTCACATTTTCAAGGGCTGTTTTTCTACCAAACAAATTAAACTGTTGGAACACCATGGCCAATTTTCTTCTTAAGGTTAAGATTTGATCTTGAGTAATGTGCTCAAAATCAACTTCGAAATCATCAATCTTAATTCTACCACTATCTGGTGCTTCCAAATAGTTTAAACTGCGTAAGAAGGTTGATTTACCAGCTCCCGAAGACCCGATTAGGGCCACGACTTCCCCTTTTTGAATTTCTAAACTTAGATTATTTAAAACCTTTTGACCTGAAAATGTCTTTGATAATTCTGAAATATAAATCATTAGATCCGGACCTCCTGATCTGGTAAATCAATTGCTACGGGAGTCTCAATATCCAGTCGACGTTCAATGTGACGGCCTAGTATTTCAATGAGAATATTCACAATCCAGTAAACAATCGATACCGTGATAAAGCGTTCAAAGTACTTCAAATCGCTCCCCCCAATAATCCGTGCTTGAGCAAAAATTTCAACTACACTGGCACTAAAGGCTAGCGAGGTCCCCTTGGTCAAGCCAATGAGAGAATTGATTAAGGTTGGAGTTGCAACGACTGCTGCATTGGGAATAATAATCCGGCGATAAACTTGACGGTTGGTCATTCCAAGACTACGCGCTGCCTCAATTTCACCAGGATCAACCGATAAAATGGCTGCCCGGATGGTCTCACTCGCATAAGCTGCCTCATTAAAGGCAAGAGCTACAATTGCAAATAACTCAGCTGGAATGGCATTAATATTAAAAGCTGTTCCATAAGACTGATTGATCGCTTTTAAAATAAGAGGAATCCCATAATAGGTCAACATCAACTGAACCAACAAAGGAGTCCCCCGTAAAAAACTGACAAAAACAGCTTGAATCGGGTAAAGAATTCGTACACGATTAATTTTGACCAGAGCAAAAATCATGGCAAAAATAATCCCAAAAAATGCGCCTCCTAGGGCTAATAAAATCGTCACAGGCAATTTTCCTATGACAGCCGGAAATGCATCCAATACGGCTCTCAAACTAAACAGCTTGCTATCTGGAACGTGTTTTAAAAAGTCAGCATACCAGTTGGCAGCTAAAAGATTAGTTGTAAACATTTTTGTTACTTCCTTTCTCGAACATAAACATTCTATCACATTCACCATCGGAATTCCAAAAATTGCTACAGAAATAGAAAAATGATAGACTACTCAAATTTAGTCTATCATAATTTTAGACAAGTTCCTAATAGTTTTTCTTTATGGAGTTCATAAAGAAAATCTATGTTTTCTTCTGAACATTTGAAAGAGGAGGTTAGAAAGTTTGGCGCTTAGCCTTCCGTTCAGCTCGTCCACGCGCACGGTTTTCAGCTCGCTTAGCTTTTCTCCGCTTTTCATCAACTGCCCATTTGATTTTTTTCTTGTAGCCTGGTTTGATTTTTTTCTTTTTCTTCTTCACCAGACCAATCATTTCGATGTCGAGTTTCTCTTGCTTTTTCTCACGATTCGCCCGTCTGTCCCGATCATAAGTATCTTCAATAACCCCATTTTTCAAGACTTTAGGTACGAAACGAATTCCCATTTTTTCTAGTTCACGGATATCTGAATCATCACTCGGTTGATAAAGAGTAATAGCGACACCTGGTAGACCATTGCGCCCTGTCCGGCCAACACGGTGAACAAAGAAGGAAAGATCTTGTGGAATAGCATCGTTGATGACATGACTCACCCCTTCGATATCAATTCCACGAGCCGCTAAATCTGTGGCCACAATATACTCAAAATCAAGATTTTTAACCTGATTCATGATCCGTTTCCGTTCACGTGGTGGGATATCTCCGTGAATCTTCGCCACTTTCAATCCCTGAGCCACTAAATAGGCATGGAGATCATCTGCTCTCGTTTTTGTATTGACGAAAATCATGGCCAAATAAGGTTGCAAGGTCTTGGTCAATTGGTAAATTTGCTCATTTTTATCTCGACCCTTGGTCGAAACCAGCCAGTTATCGATGGTATCTGAAATCACCGTCTTGGTCTTAATTTGCTCCATGACTGGATTTGAGAGATATTTTTTCAAGAAAGGCTGCAATTTTTGCGGAATGGTGGCTGAAAAAACTAAAAATTGCAGTTGTTGCGGAAGTCTTGAAGCAATCTTATCCACGGTTGACAAGAATCCCATGTCCAGTGTCATATCTGCCTCATCTACCACAAAAGTATGGGCCTTATGAATAGCCAGATCACCAGATGCAACCAGATCATAGATCCGGCCTGGAGTTCCAATCACGATATGTGGTTGTTTGACCTGCAATTTTTCAATCTGACGGTTTTTATCCGTTCCTCCAACATAATTTACAATCCGAATCTCTTTGTCAGAATGACTAGCGATTTGACGAGCAGCATGGTAAATTTGCGTTGCCAACTCCCGACTAGGAGCCGTAATCACCGCTTCAACTTGCTCACTGTCTTCATTTAAGGTTTGAAAAATCGGCAAGAGGAACGTATGGGTTTTCCCAGAACCTGTCTTTGACTCTCCTACCAAATCATTTCCAGCTAGGACAATCGGAATTAGTTTTTCCTGTACTTCGGTTGCTTCTCTAAAATTGATTTCTTTCAGTGCCTCTTGAATATAGGGCTTAAAATTAAACTCTGTAAATTTCATTTTCTCAGTTCCTTTCATGATCTCTATTATTATATCAGAAAAGCTGTCTTCTTGCCTCTCTTATGAGTCATTTTTCCTAACCAGCGAAGTCTCTCTGAGTCAGTAAAAAAACGATGGGAAAGCCCACCGTCGTTTTATAGGTAGAGAAAAACTAGAGTCACGACACTTGTCACCAAGGCAATGCTCCACATAAAGGCATCCACTTTCCATTCTGACCAGTTTTGCCCATTGCCAAAAAGGCCACCCAGTTCTAAATGATGGTGGAAAGGAGTCATTCGGAAAATCCGACGTCCTTCCCCGTAACGTTTCTTGGTCCATTTGAAATAGGTCACTTGTAGCATCACAGAACCTGTTTCAATGACATAGACCAGACCAATCAGGAGCAGCGTCCACTCGACATGCAGAGCCATTGACAAGGCTGCAAGCATCCCTCCAAGAGCTAGACTACCGACATCTCCCATAAAGATTTTAGCTGGCTTGTGGTTGAAGACAAAAAATCCAAGCAAGGCCCCAATCATACTCAAAGTCACAAAGAGAATGTCCCATTTCCCTTGCATATAGGCAATAAAGGAATAGGCACTCAGGCTAATGGCAACGGAGATGCTGGCTAATCCATCAATCCCATCTGTCAAATTGACCGCGTTTGAAAAACCAACCAACCAAAATAAAGCAAAGAGAATGTAGAAATGGCCCAAGTAAAGATCGTAACCAAAGACATTTAAAAGGCTTCCTGCACCGTGGCGTTCAGAAAAAATATAGAAGATGATTCCACCAACGAGTTGAAGGGCCAATTTTTGTTTTGGATTGAGACCTTCATTAATCTTACGAAAAACTTTTAAAAAGTCATCTAAAAATCCAACAATTCCATATAGAATCAAGATAAATAGAATCAGTTGAACAGGGCGCGTGAAATTTCCAGTCAATACGGTAACGACAAAACTAACTAGAACGGCTGTAATGAGAAATACAACTCCACCCATTGTCGGAGTGCCAGCTTTCGCTTTGTGTTGTTTCACATCTTCGTGCATTTGTTGCCCAGAAATATGAGCACGATGGTAAAATCGAATAAAGGCTGGAATAGCAGCCACTGTTAATAGAAACGATACAAGGATCGTAGCAATATACATCTTAGTCTCCTAATGTTAACGTAATCTTTTTAGTTTTATTGAGTGAGGTGTTCATTTTGACACTTTGTTTGGTTACTTTCTTTCCACTACCTTTATAGGTAATCTCAATTCCAGTCCATTCTCCAAAGATGTCCGCATTTTTCTTTGTCCAACCATACATATCTGGAACCGCATCAAAGTCTTCTGTCAATAACAATACTTGCTGATTGGCTTTGACTTTAGAGCCTACATCCACAGACATCTTGCGGATATTTTTCCCAGTTCCTAGGACAATTGGTTGCACCAAATTGCGACGCAATTCCTCTGAATAAGCACCTGGGCTCAGATTTTGTTTCAGATTCAACTCCTTAGAGAGAGTTTCTACTGAAGGAATTTTGTAGGTCGTTTCTTTGGTCACATCATCCAACGTTGGTGCCTCTGATGTCAAATGCAATTCGTCTTTTAAAGCAACTGCATCTTCCAAAATAGGATTGACCAGTTCTTCCCAGCTGGTGGCTGAGAATTTCACTTCTGGTTGTTGGACCGTCACATACATGATGAATTCAGGATCTTCTGCAGGTGTCATGGCTACAACCGAGTTGATATAATCATTTTCTCCTTGCAAGTATCCTTGATCTGTCGCCATTTGGGCAGTCCCTGATTTCACCGCAACGTTTTGACCGGGTACCTGAATGATGGGTCCATCACTGTACAAGGTTCCATACTCTGGATCTGTTCCGACGGTGATCATATAGTTCCGTGTCTGTTGCGCAGCTGATCCTGAAACTGGTTTTCCAACAACTTCTTTTTTTGATTTGCGGGCTGTGTCTGATTTTTTATCGTAAATGGCACTAATAAACTTCGGCTCTAACATTTGCCCATCATTAGCGATGGCACTAAAGGCCCGTAACATTTGAGTTTGACTGACGGAAATCCCTTGACCAAAGGCAGATTGTGCCTGACTGACATAGTTATCCCCTGGAAGACCTCCATAAGCTTCATTTCCCATTCCAAAACGGGTCGGAAGACCGAATTTAAAGCGGGTTAGGTAGTCCATCCAGACAGCATTTCCCATCTTTTGCTCCAAACGGGTCATCCCCACGTTACTTGAGTAAGCAAAGCCCTGTGCGATATTCATATAGCGACCTTCAGCCAGTCCCATATTGACATCCCAGTCACGGATCGTTGCATCTTTTACTTGTAGTTCGTTACTGTAGTATACCTCATTATAGGCTGGGAAGGTTCCATGATCAATCGCCGAAGCTAATAACATGACCTTCATCGTTGACCCCGGTTCATATTGATCTTGATAAAGGATGGTATTCCAGGTTTTCAAGTTTTTCAGATCCAACCCTTGTTTGGTATCCGCATTATAGGTTGGACGTTGCGTTGTCGCCAGGATTTCTCCAGTTTTTGCACTCACAAGAGTCGCACTAACATACTTTCCTTTTACTTTTTCTTGGAAAACATCCATTCGCGTCTCAAGGTAGGTTTGTAATTCTGCTGAAATGGTCGTATAGACATCTTTTCCATCTTCTGTTTTGACAGAAACCTTATCTGAACCAGGAACGATATTCCCGTTTCGGTCTTTGTCATAGGTGATAACCCCATTTTGACCAGCGAGAATACGATCGAGGGATTTCTCCATCCCTGATTGCCCCTTCAGGGTTTTATTCCCCTCTTTATCTTCTTGAAGAGAGGCCTGACCTATAAATTGAGAGGCAAAAACCCCATTTTTATAGCTCCGATTTGGACTAGTTGTAAAGGCAACCCCTTCAATCTTCGCCGCTTCCATGGCCTCACGGATGGCCGTCATATTGCTATAAGTTATGCCGTTTCCGTTCGAGCCAAAAGAAACTTGTTTCAATTTCTTTTGCGACAACTGTTGAATGACGTAATCCTCATCCATCCCTAAGTACTGCTTAAAGATTTCTGCTACTTTTTTAAATTGGCTCTCTTCTACATAGAGGATTTTCCCGGTTGCTGATTTGTACTTTTTATCAATAATGGCATAAACATTATAGGTCGTCGCATCTTCAGCAATTACTGCTCCATTTCGATCATAGATCGTTCCACGTTTTGCAGGAACAATGACCGTCTGCTCATGGACTTTCTTGGCTTGATCCGATAAGGTCACACCAAATTTTTTGTCAGTCCCAATGATCATTGCAAAATTAATCAGAAAGAGAAAAAAGAGGAAAATCGCCAGTACACTGAGATTTTTCCCAACTTGTTTTCGATTCTGATCCGGCAAGCGACGTTTCTTTATCGAATACCCGATCAAAAATTTTTTGAATTTATTCATCACTACTTGCACTCACTGTTTTTCGATTTTCTTTTTGTAGCTTCATTCCTTGGGAGCTAGCCAACTGTGATAAGCGGTCATAACGTGTTAATTCATTGACCTCTTGACGAACATCTGCCAATTCCGTCTTCTTGGCTTCTAGTTCCGTATTCAAATCAGTCAGTTCACTTTGAACTTGTAAAATCCGTGTCTGCATAAAGACGATACTAATGGCTAAAATAACAGCTGTTAGGACAATCGACCCATAAAAAGCCTTTTCTACTCTTGAGAAACGGCGAAAGCGGTCTTGCAGTACCTGTGTTCTTGTTCTCTCATCTCTTGCTGCCATATCAATTCCTCTTACTTGTGTATTTTTCGAGCAACCCGTAGTTTTGCTGAATGGGATCGATTATTTCCCTCAAGCTCTTCTTCACTTGGCAAAATAGGTTTCCGGTTGACCAACTCCATCTTTGGTTTCAAATCATCTGGAATAAAGGGAAGTCCCTTTGGAACCTCAACCGTCGAAGCTTCTTTAAACAATTGTTTGGTCAATCGATCCTCTAACGAATGAAAGGTAATCACAGAAATACGACCATCGAGGGCCAACAAATCCATGGCTTGCTGAATTGATTCATCTGCAGCTCCCAGTTCATCATTGACTTCGATACGAATGGCTTGGAAAATCTGTTTAGCAGGATGGCCCTTTTTCTTGAGCTCCTTAGCTGGTTTAGCAGATTTAATAAGCTCTGCTAATTCAGTCGTTGTTTCAATCGGTTTAATTGCTCGTGCTTGCTCAATTTTCCGAGCAATTTGCTTGGAAAATTTGTCCTCTCCATATTTGAAAAAAATACGGACTAGATCATGGTAATCGTAGCTATTTACAACCTCATAGGCAGTCAAAGAAGCTTCTTGATTCATCCGCATGTCCAGTGGCGCATCTTTCTTGTATGAAAATCCGCGTTCCCGTTCATCTAACTGAGGACTAGACACACCTAGGTCATAACAGATTCCATCAATTTCAGTCACACCCAATTCGTTTAGACGTTCCTTCAAATGACGAAAGTTATCCTTAATGAAGGTCACCATGCCTTTCTCAATAAAAGGTGCTAAACGAATCTTAGCATTCTCAATTGCATGCTGATCTTGGTCAAAGGCATAAAGATGGCCCGATTCATTTAATTTTGTTAACAAATATTCGCTGTGGCCTGCCCCACCCAATGTGGCGTCTACATAGATACCATCTGGCTTAACATCCAGCATATCGATCGTTTCATGAAGCAAAACCGTTACATGATGAAATTCTTTACTCATATCTTTACTATTTTACCACAAATGGGACCAAGATGCACTCCTGAAAGAAAATTCACTAACTAATCCTATCGGGCCTTTTCGGATCCTACAAAATACCTAGACAGGCTTGATTTCACTTGTTTCCTCTAGGATTTATGATACAATATTCTTATGAAAATAAGAAAACAGATTCTCATCCCACTTTTATTGGTCGATGCTATCGCTCTCTACTTTTTTCTAACCACTATTGAGGCTTGGATTTTTTGGCTTGCTGCCCTGATCCTAGTCGGCTCAGTTTGGTGGCTCAAAAAAGCCATTCAAGGACAAAAAACAGAGATGGAAGAAAAATAATTTCTTCCACCTCTGTTTTTCTTTTATTCCCTCCAAGTAATTCCTTAAAAGAAAGCAAACTAGCTCTGAAATAATAAAGAGGCTGGGACAAAAGTCCTAGCCTCTCAATTATTTTTGGATTGTCGAGCAAGACGCAGTGGTTGAGTGGGCTCTACTACGCTGATTTCATCAGCTTTTACAGCCCTACTCAACTGTGCGGAGGTGGGACGACGAAATCGAATTCTAACGAATTACCGATTTCTGTCCCACTCTCTTGCGGTCTATTTACTATGTTTCCAATTGCTGTAAATCCCAAAAAGAATGATCCAGATGGTGGCTCCAATCGCTCCAATATATGTTGATTCTTGCAAGAAGAGACAAACGAATACAAAGAGGAAGAAAACAATGGTCAATGGATTCAACACTTTATAGGCTGGCATGACAAAACCATCTGGCATAAATTCTTTCGATTTACGGTACTTAAGATGGGCAAGCATGGTCAAAATGTAAATAGCAATGTAGACACCAGAAGAAGATGCCGTAATCAAGGCAAAGGCATCTGAGACACCTGGTAAGACATTGATAAAGGCAGAAACAGCAACCACAATCGCAGAAAAAATAATCGCGCGACTTGGAATCCCCATACGAGATAAGCTATTCAGTTTCAAACGATTCATCACTTTACTGTTTGGTGTTTCTTTTGCAATCTGGTACAAGTGACGCCCTGTTGAATAGAGGGTGGAATTCAAGGAAGATGCCGCAGCTGTCAGTACAACAAAATTAATCAATCCTGCTGCCCACTTGATGCCTACCATCTGAAAGACCGTTACAAACGGTGACTTATTGACAGGAAGCTGTTGCCAAGGGAAAATAGCCATAATCGCTAACAAAGCCCCTACATAAAAAATTACAATTCGGATTGGAATTTCTTTAATAGCTTTTGGCAATACCTGGCGGGGATTAGCGGTTTCAGAAGTAGTAATTCCAACAAACTCGATCGCTTGATAAGCAAAGAAGACCATTTGGAAGGCCATGACGAACTTGACCCAACCATTTGGAAACATTTGAAAACCATTGGTAATATTGGTTAAGCTAGCGTGCCCAGCTGGTGTTTCAAAATTCGTCATCACCATAAAGATCCCTGTTGCGATCAAGGCTAAAATCGTGACAATCTTGATCATTCCAAACCAGAATTCAACCTCTCCAAAGACCTTCACAGCAATCAAATTCACACAACTTAAAAGCGCTAAAAAGATGATTTGAATCTGCCAGGCTGGCCAATTAGGGAACCAGAGCTGGACATAGTTGGAAACAGCGGTGATCTCTGCCATTCCCAAAAATACCAAGGAGACCCAATAGGACCATCCTGAAAAATAACCCCAACCTTTTCCTATATACTTGGTGATAAAATTGATAAAGGTGTGTTGATCAGGGTCCATATAGAGCATTTCTCCGATTGCCCGCATCATCAAGTACATGAAGGCGCCAGTCAGCATATAGACTAAAATAATAGAGGGCCCTGTCAAAGAAAGGGAACGACCGGCTCCAAGAAAGAGTCCTGTCCCGATGGTTCCTGCAATAGCGATCAGCTGAACATGCCGATTTTGCAGACCACGAACCATCCCATTTTCGGTTTCTTCACCAGGATGATGTTTTTTTGACATATAATTACTCCAATTCTTTTTCTGTACATTTTCAGAAAAGTATACTTCAAATTTTCATACAATCTACTATACCATGTTTTTAAAAATTGGTCAATCCAGTCCAGAATATTCTGAATTTTATAGATTAAAAAGAGTGCTGAAATCTCTTCCAGCACTCTTTTGCTTATGAATTAGGGTCATCGAGACTACGGCCATGCAAACCTTTTTCACGTTGCACTTGGCGTAGTTTCTCAGGTGTTACATCGTTACCTTCTTCATCCACAATTTTGATCCCTTCGATGTGGTGACGAACCGAACGACGATAACCTTCAATGTATTCTTCACGTAGTTTTGCTTGTTCCACTGCTTCTTCAGGAGTCAAACCTTCTGTTTTTTTCTTTTTAGCAAGCTCATTGATCCGAGCGATTTTTTCAGGTGTCATAATAAAACCTACTTTCTACCTGTCATCAGGTACTTATTTTGTGTTCAATTGGTTGAAGGCTGCAACAGCGTTAGCTTTCGCTACAAGGCCTGCAAGAAGGGCCAAACGGTTGTTTTTAACCGCCTCATCTTCTGCCATCACCATAGTATTGTCAAAGAAGGCATCAATGACTGGGCTAAGAGCAAAGAGTTGAGTCAATTTGTCACTAGCTGCACCAGTCAATTCAAGCTCTTCAATTGCTTTAGCAAGAGCTTTTTCTTGATCATTTTCAAAGAGACTGGCATCGACCGCTACTGAAGCATCTGCTTTTTCTGCCAAGTTGAAAGCACGTGAGAGGGATTCAACAGCTGCCTTGTAACCATCCGTCTTCGTAGCTTCTGAGAGAGCGTCAGCTACTTCCAACATATCTGCCACGACAAAGTTTGAACCAGCAAGAACAGCGTCTTTGATATCTTTTGCTGTGCGTCCCATCATCTTGTCCACACGCGCCTTGATGAAGTTGAGCACTTCTGCTTGATTATCATAAGAAAGGCTATCAAATGAAAGAGCGTAAAGGCTGTCAATCAACTCATCCATAGGGATATGCCAGCCAAAGGCATCCAAGATACGGACAATCCCTTGTGTTGCACGACGAAGCGCATAAGGGTCATTGGAACCTGATGGAATCAAGCCTACTGAGAAGAAGGAAAGGAGGGTATCCAATTTATCTGCAAGGGCAAGGATGGCACCAACCTTAGTCTCTGGAAGGGCTCCGTCTGCTGAATCAGGAAGGTAGTGCTCACGGATAGCTGTCGCTACCGCAGCATCTTCACCAGTGAGAAGGGCGTATTTTTCACCCATGATTCCTTGCAATTCATCGAACTCTCCGACCATACCCGTCAAGAGGTCAAATTTGTAGATTTCAGCTGCACGAGCGACGGCTGCTCTTTCTTCAGCTGTCAAACCAGCTTGCTCAGCTAGTGACGCTGCAATGACACCAGCACGCGCCATGTGTTCTGAAAGAGAACCAATTTTTTCATGGAAGGTCACGTGTGCCAATTTAGCAACCAGGTCTTCAATCTTAAGTTTTTGGTCTTCACGCCAGAAGAATTCACCATCTTCAAGACGTGCCACCAAGACTTTTTCATTTCCTCGAACGACATTTTCCAAGTGCTCAGCGTTCCCATTACGGACGGAGATGAAGTTTGGTTTCAGCTGACCATCAAGGTCACGTACAACAAAGTAACGTTGGTGTGTTTCCATTGATGTCACCAAAACCTCTTCTGGAACGTCTAAATATTTAGTGTCAAAACTTCCCATAAAGGCAGTTGGGTATTCGACCAAGTTCAAGACTTCATTCAAAAGGCCTTCTTCGATTTGAACTTGAACACCTTGTTCTGCTTCGATAGCCTTGATTTGCTCACGAATCATGTTTTCACGTTCTTTGCTATCCGCAATCACGTAAACGGTACGAAGGTCTTCTTCATAAGAATCCGCATTGGTAATTTCCACTTCATGTCCAAGGAAACGGTGTCCACGACTCACACGTCCTGACTGGATATCCAAGAAATTAAGGTCAAGCGCTTCATCACCCAAAAGAACGATCAAGGTGTGAACTGGGCGAATGTATTCAAAGGTGTTGTTAGCCCAGTGCATGCTAACAGGGAAGGTCATTGAAGCAAGCACTTCTGGAAGGCCAGCCAAGACTTCTTTGGCAGGTTTTCCAGCTTCGTGCTTCGTAACATAAACGTACTCTTCCCCTTTGACTTCACGGAATTCGATATCGTCAACCGTCAAACCTTTCCCACGGACGAATCCTTGAGCCGCTTTTGAGAAGTTTCCATCTGCATCCAAGGCGATTTTCTTAGAAGGTCCTTTAAAATCTTCGGTCAAATCTGTTTGTTGATCCGCCAAACCAATCACACGGACAGCCAAACGGCGGGGCGTTGAGAAGGTTTGAATGCTTTCGTATGAAAGACGGTTGTCATCCAAGAAGGCTGCCATTTTCTCACCCAGTTGTTTTTCACTTGGTGTGACAACGTAGGCTGGCAACTCTTCAAGTCCTAGTTCTACTAATAAGTTTTTTGTCATGTTTTTTCTCCGAAAAATATCTTTTTTTTCCAGTTTGCCTTATGTGATTGGCACGCAAGCAACCGACTTCGTCGTTTCATTGCTAAAATTGGAGCCTAAGGTCTCCAATTTTGCCTGGTATCGTTAGTTTCTCTAACGATACCTTTATCACTGCGGCAACTGGTTCTGTAGGATTGCTCTATCAGTCAATCCCATCTAATACGCTCTTTTTATTCTTCCTCTTCTGCTAGGAGTTTGGCGCGTGTGGCTTCGTCAAGAAGTGGGTAACCAAGTTTTTTACGTTCTGCAACGAAGGTTTTGGCTACGACACGGGCCAAGTTACGGATGCGGGCAATGTATCCAGCGCGTTCTGTAACAGAAACAGCACCACGTGCATCTAGCAAGTTAAAGGTATGTGAACATTTCAAAACGTAATCATAGGCCGGGTGAACAAGACCCAATTCCAAAGCACGTCCTGCTTCTTTTTCAAATTTTTCGAAGTTTTCAAGAAGCATATCTTGGTCAGAAACTTCAAAGCTGTATTTTGAGTGTTCATATTCTGGTTGAAGGAAGATTTCTCCGTATTTAACGCCTGGAGCCCACTCAATATCGTAAACTGAGTCTACCTCTTGGATGTAAGAAGCCAAACGTTCCAATCCGTAAGTGACCTCAGAAGTTACCGGACCAGTTGCCAATCCACCAACTTGTTGGAAGTAGGTGAACTGAGTGATTTCCATACCATCAAGCCAAACTTCCCAACCTAGACCAGCTGAACCAGTTGATGGGTTTTCCCAGTTATCTTCAACGAAACGGATATCGTGTTCCAAAGGATTGATCCCCAATTTTTCCAATGATTCAAGGTAGAGCTCTTGGATGTTTGATGGTGATGGTTTCATGACCACTTGGAATTGGTGGTGTTGGTAAAGACGGTTGGGGTTTTCTCCGTAACGACCGTCCGCTGGACGACGTGATGGCTCTACATAAGCCGCATTCCATGGCTCAGGACCAATGGCACGAAGGAAGGTGTAAGGACTCATGGTTCCCGCACCTTTTTCGTTATCATAAGCCTGCATGAGCATACAACCCTGGTCATTCCAGTATTGCTGCAAAGTAAGGATGATTTCCTGGAAAGTCAATTTTTTAGACATGTTTTACTCCTTTTTCTATAATTTCTTGCGACACGAGTCTGCCTCGTCGATTTTACGAAGCAAGACGAGTTAGTACTGCGTCTAGCTCAGGCACCCTAGTGCTGAGCGTGTGGCAGTTCGACTGTAAGGAGGTCTCTGTCACTAACGCAGTGAAAGGTTAGTTTTTTTGACATTGAATACTCCTTATTCATAAAGTTTCTTGTGACTTAGGATACAAAAAGAACCGTGTCTCTGCTCCTAAGTCCTTTGACCTAGGGGCGTCAGAAACGCGGTTCCACCCTAATTTATTACTTCATTTTATCTTACTTTACTCAGCTTTTTACTGAGAGAAAGCGCCACTTGCTTACTTTGCTCTACTTGGCTCTCACTATCCCAAGCTCGCTAGAAAAACGCCGTAAGCCCTTCTTTCTTGACTAGTATTATAGCAGATTTTTAGTAACTTGTAAATTAAAATCCGCATGAAACAATCGTTTCATACGGATTTTAGGCTAACAAACAAGGTTGTTTTTCTTATGGACGTCTCGCAGCTCTTGGTTTTTTACCATGAAGTTTTTTCTTGGCATTCTTCAAGGCTGTCAAAGCATCTTTCACATCTTGTTGGCTTGCTCCTGGATTTGAAAGGATAGTTTGTGCATCCTTGAAGGCTGCTAGGTAAGCTTCTTTTTCTTCATTTCCAGCATAGATGAATTTAGCATTCTTTTCTTGGAACTTCAATTCTTCCTTGATGTATTTTTCAAGGCTTGAAAAATCAGTTGCTTTCCCGTTTAATTTTCCTTCCGCACGGCTAAGCTCAGCAAGTGCTTGATTGATTTGTTCTTGTTTCACAGTCGGATCAACTGCAAGCAAGGCAACTGTTTGGAAAGCACGATCGTAGTCGCGACGTACTTTTTCTTTGGCATTGGCATAACGACCAGTTTTAGTCGTAGCATCGTAAGCCTGCATGGCTTCTTTCAAGGCCGCAACGTTTGAATCTTTCCCATCCAAAGCTTGGCTGGCAGCTTCAAGACTAGCTAGAGCTTGGTTGACTTGCTCTTGACTAACCTTGTTGGTCAAGGCTGCTTGGGCAGCTTGCAAGGCTTGATCATAGGCTTCCTTCTTATCCGCACTGGCATTGAAGTATTGCGCTGTCTTTGTAACATCTGCTTGGTTGTTCAAAGCAGCCAAGAGATCCACTTTTGAGATTACTCCAATACGATAATTATTGTTGCGTCCTGCGACAACTGAGATCACTGGTGCTTCCTCAGCTAGTTCATAGCCTGTAGGAAGAGTTGCAACCAAGGTATATTGACCAGTTGCTACAGATTTACCAAAGCCATTTTTACCATATTTTTCAGCTGGCAATACAAAGTTTTCACCATCTGCCCCTTTTAATACGATCGTAGCTGCTTTTGAAACCGGTTGATCAAAGCTGATGCTAACTGGTGCATATTCTAAAGTATTGGCAAGGAAAGCGATCGTTTGGAAACTATTATCCTCTGTCAAATCAAATTCTTGCGTCAAGCTACTGACAAATTTCACTTCTGTACGATCATACGTAAAGATTTCTGCAGTATAATGACCAAAGTTCAAGAAGTTAATATCTTTTGTCTTATCAACTGATACGTATTGACCATTGCTATCTTTGATTCGGTAAACATACATAGTATCCAAATCTTTGTTCGTTTTAGCGTCACGAACTGCAATTTGAACCCGACCACTATTTTGATCCCGAACTAAATCAGCTAGTGAAACATAATCTACGTTCCCCGCAAAGTCTTCTACATAGTAGTAGATATTCTTCTTATCGATGTTTTCAGGAAGATCGAAGCTACCATCTGCATTGGCCTTGATCACATGGTAATTTTCAAGCGCACGTGTACCATTCTTATCTTCACTGGTTTGGACCATTGTCCCTTTATCATCAAATGGGGTCACGTAGACGAGTTTTTCAGTTAAGATACCACCATCGCCAACATCTTTGGCTTTACGTGCTACAAACTGTTGAGCCCCATCTTTGAAACGGATATATCCAGATGTGATCACTGGTTTTTGAGTATCGACTTGAACCTTGAAGGTTGTTGATTGCTCCTCAGCTCCAGGAACCATTGGTGTGTAACGAATGACATAATCATATACACCATCTGCTACTGCTTTCCCATTTGCATCGGTACCGTTCCAAGTAGTGTTATCTAGTGTGTAACTGCGTGGGTTCTTTTGGTCACCGTTGAAGAAGTTCTTACGATGGTCAGATGGAGTTCCTTCCCACAGCGGATTTTTATGTTCCGTATCGCTTGCTGCATAGACCGTTGCATGAAGGTTTTCAATGTTTCGAAGAGCAACCGTCTTGTATTCAACGAGGTCTTTATTTCCATCTTCATTTGGTGAAATGGCAATGCGAACATTTCCATTCTCATCTAGTTGAAGAGAATGTGTACCTTCCGCATTTTCTTCAATACCAAGAACGGTCATCCGACGACCATCTCGTTTTCCTTGTGTGAGGAGAAGGTCATTTTGAAGGGTAACAAGCGCAGAAACGTTGGCACTAGAGGAGATATTCAAATCTTTTGGAACATGATAGTAGAATCCATCTTTTCCTTCGCGAACCAAATCATAGATTGGTTTTTCAACAGCTGGAAGGTTTTGGAATTCTCCCTTGAATCCCATAAACGGCAAGCTGACCACATCCCCATCATCTGCCGGATCGACAAAGCGAACAAATCCTTCAAGGAAATAGCCGTTCGGCATTTCTTTGCTCAACTCTTCTGTGAATTTACTTGTATCGACTTTCACCGTAACCGTTTCAGAGCTATGCGCTTTCACAGTTACTTCAGGCCAAGCAGTTTCTGTTAATTTACGTGGGCGGAGGGTAAATTTACCATCTTTCACTTCATCTGTGTCAGTATTCACCAACATTTTCAAGGTACGATCGGTATCTGAAATATTGTGAACCGTCACATCAAAGGTAAAGCTATCTCCAACGTTACCAAGAGTAACGCTTGGGTAGTTGTTTTCACCAGTCACATACAAGTCTGTTGAAACAGCCGCTGCTGTATC
This sequence comes from Streptococcus parasanguinis, assembly GCA_905188195.1. Lineage (GTDB taxonomy): Bacteria > Bacillota > Bacilli > Lactobacillales > Streptococcaceae > Streptococcus > Streptococcus parasanguinis_P. Next base: position 49,074 of record CAJJKY010000010.1, read on the forward strand.
GACAACCCCTGCTCCTTGTTGGCGAGGAGAAGTATAAGCACCAGTTTCTTTGTTAACATGCGGTTTAGCCGTAGACATAATCAAGGCTTTGACAGTTGCAGAAACTTGTTCAGGAGTCAATTCTGGGTGGTTCTTCACAAGGTATTCTTTGACCAAAGCTGCCACACCTGCTACGTGAGGAGAGGCCATACTAGTACCACTCATATCCCCGTAGGTATTGTCATTCAAAGAAGAGAAGATATTCCCACCAGGTGCTGTGACATCTGGTTTCAACTGACCATCTGTTGTTACACCCCAGCTTGAGAAATCAGACAATTGGTCTGCTTCTGGAGATGGACGGTTGGCCATGGTATTGTTAAAGACAACTTTGTAAGATCCAGCTTTAAGAGCTTCTCCATAGCGTTTTGAAATGAAGACAGATGGAATTTTCTTAGCATCTCCATCAATTGCCATACCTAGGTTGGAGCCTTCCACATTATTGTAGACCAAGGCTCCTGCTGCACCATGATGGAAGGCATTGGCAATCTTTTCTGAGAATGGAATTTCCCCACGTTGGATTAAGGCCAATTTACCGGTAAGGTCTAGATCTTTAAAATCATCTTCTTTCCCAAGACCAACTGATACATATTCGTACTCTTTGCCTTTTTCAAAATCAGCATCTGCAGCAGATTTACTGTAATCAAATTTTCCGTTATCCGCTTCTGCATTGCCTTCCAAACCTTTGACTTCAAAAACTTCTGTTGTAATGATGTTGTTATTGATAGAAGCAACAGAGATAGAGTCCTCTACCGTTGATGGATTTCCAACCAAACCGTAATCTGGATTTTCTGCTGCTGGTCTAGAATAACCATTCCCAAAAGTATTGCTATTTCCTGCAGAGATTAGGACAGATACCCCTTTAGCACGCGCTCGTTTAATGGCATCCACAATATCTGAATCAGCATTGACCATAGAACCAGTAGTAGATCCAAGACTCATATTGATGGTATCGGCACCAAGAGCTACAGCATCATCAATTGCTTTTACATAAAGGGCAGAACCCGTTGTTTTTTGACGATCTGAAAAGACACGCATAAACATAACTTGCGCTTCTGGTGCTACACCATAGATCTTTTCACCGTTTCCTGCTTCTTTATCAGGATTCCCTGTTGCAATCCCTGTAACGTGCATCCCATGGGAATCTCTTTCGGCCTCTTTGATATTGTCGGTCCCATCAAAGTAGTCATAAGCATAGACAACCTTGTCGTTGTACCATTTACCATAATCGATTCCTGCCGCTTTTTTAGCAGCTTCGATTTCTTCTTGATTTTTAAACTTAGCTTTTGAAGGATCGGTAATCCGAAGAACCTCGTGGTTCACATCCAAGCCAGAGTCGATGACGGCGACAACCATCCCTTCCCCTTTATAGCCTTGCTTCCAGGTTTGGGGAACAGTAATAATTTCGTCACTTTCGATGCTTTGAGGTTTTTCAGCTGCCTCATGGCGATTCGTTGTTTCTGAACTTGTCGCAGAAGCCACTTCTGTTGCTTTTTCTACAGGTTTTTCCGCTACTTCCGGTTTTGTTTCTGGAACAGTAGCTGCCTCTTTCGGAGCTTCTGTTTTTTCAACAAGAGCTGCTTCTGTTGCATACGTTGTCTTTTCAGCAACTGTTGCTTCTTTTGCAACTTCTACTTTCTCACTAGCAACTGCTGTATTTGCTTCTCTTGCTTGTGAATGCTGTTCTCCAGCAGGTGCCTGTTGAGTAGTGGCTACAAGCTGTGTTCCAGCACTTGTTTGGCTGGCTGCTTGTTCTTCAGCACTCGCTTGTGCAGATCCAAATACCAAAACAGCCCCTAATAAAACTGAGGCTACACCAAATTTGTATTTTCTTAATGAAAAACGTTCTTGTCTATTCATAGAAACTCCCCTTATATTTTAATAGTAACTATTATAACGCAAAATTATCTGAAAATTCATTCAAAAAACAAAATGTAACACAAATGTAACATTTACGAATGTTACTAACTATTAATTTATTTTCGTTCGGAAAATTGCAAATTAGCATGGGAAAGTATTATAGAACATCTGTTTTTATTGGAGATTTAAAATTATTTAATCATTGAAAACATTTTAAAAACCGAGAACGAAACTGTCCTCGGTTTTCATTAATGAATAGAAATTCTCTCTTAAAAATCTTTGGTGTCCGGATCTGGTGCACCTGCTTCAACCGGAAGATGGCGAAGGAGTTCCACATCATCTGCTGTCAATTCAAAATCAAAGCAATTTAAATTACTCGCAATCCGCTCAGGCGTAACCGATTTTGGCAGTGGAAGGAAACCTTCTTGCAAACTCCAAGCCAGGGCTAGTTGAGCGACGGTTTTCCCATATTTAGTAGCCATTTCTTTTACTTGTTCATTTTGGAACAATTCTCCTTGGCCAAAAGGTCCCCAAGCCTCTAGTAAAATGCCATGCTTGCGACTCGCTGCAATAGCTTCACTTTGGTACACCCCAGGTGCTAGACGAATTTGGTTCACAGCCGGAATGACCCGAGCTGTTTCAAGGAGGGCTTCCAAATGATGAGGCAGAAAATTGCTAATACCAATAGCCCGAACCTTGCCAGCAGCTAGCATATCTTCCATTGCCCGCCAAACCTCAGCATTTCGTTGTTTCCAAGCATCATTTTCTCGAAGAGGTTTTGGATTTGGCCAATGAATCAAATAAAGATCTACATACTCCAAGCCTAGTTTTTCAAGAGACTCTTCCAAAGCAGCTTGAGCATCTTCATAGGTGTGTTGAGTATTCCAAAGTTTGGTGGTAATAAACAGGTCTTCGCGCGCAAGCCCACTGTCTTTAATGGCCCGACCCACACTCTCTTCATTCTGATAAATCGCAGCTGTATCGATATGGCGATAACCTGCTTTTAAAGCAGCTAAGACAGCTTGATAGGCTTCTTCTCCATTCGCTGCTTTCCATGTCCCAAATCCCAATACAGGAATCTCCACCCCATTATTTAAACGATAATGATTCATTTTTTCTTTCCTTTCTTCGATTTCGGTTTCTTAGGCCCTCGAAGCTTGATCTCTGGCTTAAAAATATTCTTCTTAGTTGGCTCCATCTTCTTGCTATAAAAACTATAGAGTAAAAATGCCCCACCAACAATCACAATAAAGATATTTTTTCTTACAATCCCATAGAGCAAGAAAAAAATTCCCATTAATAAAAAACGTATATCAATTGCCTTCATAAGCTACCTCACATTTCAATTCCCATTATAGCATGAAAAGACAGCATTCACAAAATTGCACTACCATTGGTAGACAAAAAGCCCCTCAAGACTGTCTAAACCCATGAATACGTCACAAAAACCTCTCTAGGTATGACCTAGAGAGGAAGTGTTCTATCTTCGATTCTTGAATCTAGTTCGTAGCCTGGTAACGTTTGACACCATCGAGATAGGTCGCAACCAGATCCAAATTTTGGTCAAGTACGATGAAGTCCGCATCATACCCTTCGCGAATTTGACCACAAACATCATCAATATGGACTGATTTTGCCGGATTGAGGCTGGCCATCATCACTGCTTCGTGAGGGTTAGCAATCCCCCACTCTACAACATTTTTTAATCCATCTTTCAATTTCAAGATTGAGCCAGCTAGATTACCAGTTGATTTCAAGCGAGCAGTCCCTTCAGCGACCACAACTGGGAATTCCCCAAGCATGTAATCCCCGTCTTCTAAGCCCCCAGCTGTCATACAGTCCGTAATCAAGGCAACATTTTCTTTTCCTTTTTGTTTCATCAGGATATCACACGCTAGCGGATCAACGTGATGGCCATCACAGATCAACTCTGCTGTAGTATGAGGCAACTCATACATAGCACCAACCATACCGAGTTCACGGTGCGTCAAACCACGCATACCATTGTAGGCATGCACCCAGACACTCGCACCTGCATCTACCGCTTTTTTAGCTTCTTCAAAAGTAGCATTGGAGTGTCCCAAAGCAACAGTCACCCCTTCTCCTGTAATGGTCCGAACAAAGTCTTCTACACCTTCACGCTCAGGAGCAAGGGCAATCTTATTCAACAGACCATTGGCAGCTTTTTGCCAAGCCCGGAATTCTTCCATACTTGGATCCTTCATATAAGATGGGTTTTGAGCTCCCTTGTATTTTTCTGTAAAATAAGGTCCTTCAAAATAAATCCCGCGAATCTTAGCTCCTGTTGCTTCTTTGTATCGTGCACCGATATTTTCCGTTACTGCCAAAAGTTGTTCGTAAGAGGAAGTAAGGGTCGTAGGCAAAAAGCTCGTAACCCCTGTACTCAAGAGCCCTTCACTCATGGTATGGAGAGTGCCTTCGATATTATTATCCATCACATCTACCCCACCAAATCCGTGAATATGGGTATCTACGAGGCCAGGCGCAATGCTGTAACCAGAATAATCCAGCACATCCGCACCTTCTGGTAAGCTTTCCACATGTTTTCCAAACTTGCCATCAACAAGCTCCAAATAGCCTCCGCGGCGAACCCCATGTGGATAATAAAATTGATCTGCTTTAATATATGTAGACATAGTCTTGTCCTTTCCATTGTAGGAACTGTGTTCCATTTATATTCATACATATTATAACGCTTTCACTTCCATTTGTAAATGGTCTAGACCTATTTTTGAATAGAATCCAACAAAAAACAGAGTAAGCTTCCTACTTACTCTGTTTGACGTTCCTTAAATTTGCTCGATTTGTACTTTTTCAGCGAGATTCATGGCATGGTCTGCAACACGTGTATAGTGAGAAATGATATCAATAAAGTTTACTCCGGCTTGAGGTGTACATTCGCCTTGGTTCAAACGACGAATATGGGTTTTCCGAAGTCTTTTCTCCAACTTTTCAATTGCCTCGTGACGTGCTACCAATTGGTTTGCAAGACTCACATCATTGTTCTCAACAGCTTTTAAGGCATCCTCTACAAATTGATGGGTTTGGTTGTAAATATCTTCCAATTCAGCCAAGGCCGCTTCTGAAAAGACCACTTTCTTACGAATTAAATAATCGGTCAGATTGATCAAGGCTTCCGCGTGATCTCCAATCCGCTCCAAATCCCGTGAAGAATCCAAGATATTGGTGAGAACTTCACTTTCTCTCGGACTCAAGGCTTCACTCGACAAACGAATCAAGTAGCGAGTCAAATCATCATCAATGGTATTGATGGCTTCTTCTGTCTTATGACCCTTTTCAGCTGTTTTTTCATTTTGATGAACAATATAATCATAAGAAAGATTAAAAGCTTTGTCTGCATATCCACCTAAATGAAGCAACTCTTTTTTTGCATTTCCAAGAGCAATCGAAGGTGCTTGAGTGATCAAATTTTCATCCAAGTAGAGCGGTTCATATTTGACAACCTCGTCCTCACCAGGAATCAGCTTGGTCACAAAGTATGCCAAAGCTCCAATGAATGGGAACTGGATGATGGTATTGGTTATATTAAAGGTTCCGTGAGCAAAGGCTATGGTCATTTCTGGGGATAAATGAAGAGTCGTTTCAAACCATTGAATCAAAGAGGTAAACGGAACAAGGAAGACAAGACAGATAATGGTTCCGATAACATTAAAGGCTACATGGGCACCTGCCACACGTTTGGCCGCAATATTAGCTCCCAAGGAAGCAATGATAGCTGTAATGGTCGTTCCGATATTATCACCAAAGAGAACTGGGAGGGCTCCTTTCAGGTCAATCAAATGACTAGCATAGAGATTTTGCAAGATACCAATGGTTGCAGAAGAGGCCTGAATCAAAAGTGTTAAGCCTGATCCAACAAAGACACCCAAGATAGGACTTTTACTTAACTGCACCATATAGTCACGAAAGACTTGCAAATCTTTAAGAGGTTCCATAGCCCCACTCATCAAGTTGAGGGCAAAGAAGATACCACCGACACCAAAAACGATTCGTCCAACATTATTAACCAAACGATTTTTGGTAAAGAAGAGACAAACCGCTCCGATAAAGAGCATGGGAAGAGCGTAGTCTCCTAATTTAAAACCAATGATAAAGGAGGTAATAGTCGTTCCAATATTGGCCCCCATAACAATACCAATAGCTTGACGGAGGGTTAGAAGTCCTGCACTCACCAGACCGACCGTAATCACTGTAACCCCTGAACTCGACTGAATCAAGGCAGTCATCCCAATCCCTACTAGAACCCCTAGAAAGGGATTACTCGTATATTTATCAATATAGTATCGAAGTCGATCTCCTGCAGCCTGTTGCAAGCCTTCTCCCATGGTTTTAATACTATAGAGAAAGAGCCCCAGGCCTCCCAAAAAGTTAAATACAATTTCCTGCCAGTTAATCGACATGTTCATTCCTCCAAATTTGAGATCAGAAATAAAACTCCTCTCCTATTGTAAAGGATAATTTCCAATCACACAAGAGATTTCTGTAAATTTCTATTATTTTTTGAAACCGTTTTTTTCTTTCTGTTTTATTTTCCTCATTTTAGGAGCCAAAAAAAGAGGTTGGAAATTTCCAACCCGAGACTGTAGACAAACTATTCTTTTTTATAAATCTAATAAATTCTATAAAAAGAAATGTTACTCGTTAGAGTGATTCAATCATCTACTGAAACTTTTCGTCGTGAGAAAAGTACCTGAAACTTAATAGTTTCAGGTACTCGGAATTATTGAGACCTTAGGCTCAATAATTAGTCATGGAACTTCGAAGAAGTTCGCTGACGTCCGTACTCACCTAAGGAAAGTTTCTAAGAAGACTTTGTCTTTCAATCTGGGCGTGGAAAATTTCCAACCTCTCTAGTCTTTGTTCAAATTGCGTAACATCTCATCGATCTTGTTACCGTATTCGATAGACTCGTCTTTGACAAAAGTAAGATCCGGAATCTTGTATAATTTCAGATTCCGACCTAATTCACGCTTGATGGTTCCTGTTGCTTTTTCAAGGCCTGTCTGAGCCTTTTGATTGTCTGAAGCCAAATCACTCATAATTGAATAATACACTTTGGCCATAGACAAATCACCTAGCATTTGAACATCCGTAATGGTGACGCCTTGAACACGCGGGTCACGGACTTTCTTTTGTAAAATCTCGTTGACTTCCCGCTTAATTTCCATCCCTACTCGGTCTGTCCGAAAATGACTTGCCATAGGAACTCCTTTCTGCTCTGTGTTTAAAAACTAGGAAATCAGAGGAAAACCCTCTTTTTTCCTAGTCAGCATCTTATTTTTTAATTTCTTCCATGATGTAGGCTTCGATAGTATCATCTGTCTTGATATCATTGTAACCTTCAATCATCAATCCACCTTCACGACCATTTGTGATCTCCTTGACATCATCTTTGAAGTGTTTCAAGCTTGCAAGAGCACCGTCATAAATCACGACACCGTCACGAATGACACGGACTTTGGAATCACGAGTAACCTTACCACTGAGGACCATAAATCCACCGATGGTACCCACTTTAGAGACCTTAAAGGTTTCACGAATAACTGCTTCCCCGATGACTTTCTCTTCGAACTCAGGATCCAACATTCCCTTCATAGCATCTTCCATTTCTTCAATCACTTTGTAGATAATTGAGTGAAGACGGATTTCTACCTCATCAGCTTCTGCTTGCTGACGTGCTTGTGGCGTAGGGCGGACGTTAAATCCGATGATGAAGGCATTTGAAGCTTCTGCAAGGGTCACGTCTGATTCGTTGATCGCACCAACTGCTGAGTGAACGATGGTCACTTTCACACCTTCCACTTCAATCTTTTGAAGGGAGGCAGCAAGGGCTTCAACCGAACCTTGTACATCGGCTTTAATGATGACATTAACAGATTTCACTTCCCCAGCCTTCAAGGTATCAAAGAGATTTTCAAGGCTGACGCGGTTGGTTGCTTGACGTTGTTTCATCAGAGCACGTTTGGCACGTTCTTCACCCGCTGCACGCGCTGATTTTTCATCTTCATAAACCGCGAAGTGGTCACCCGCCATTGGCGCTTCGTTCAAACCAGTGATAGAAACCGGAGTAGATGGTCCTGCCACCTTCACACGACGTCCAAGGTCATTGGTCATGGCACGGACACGTCCAAAGGTATTTCCGACAACGATTGGGTCTTGAACATTCAAGGTACCTTGTTGAACAAGGAGAGTTGCCACCGCACCTTTTCCTTTATCCAAGCGCGCTTCGATAACAGTACCGATGGCACGAACAGTTGGATCTGCCTTGAGTTCTTGGATTTCAGCTACAAGAAGGACAGTTTCCAAGAGTTCATCGATATTTTGGTTGAACTTAGCTGAGATTTCTACAAACTCAGAATCGCCACCCCAAGCTGTTGACATCACTCCATGCTCTGCCAATTCACCGATCACACGTTCTGGGTTGGCACCTGGTTTATCGATCTTGTTGATGGCCACAATGATTGGAACATTGGCAGCTTTTGAGTGGTTGATGGCTTCGATAGTCTGAGGCATTACCCCGTCATCTGCCGCTACGACCAAGATGGTAATATCCGTAACAGAGGCACCACGCGCCCGCATAGAAGTAAAAGCCGCGTGTCCTGGTGTATCCAAGAAGGTAATCTTCTTGCCATTTTCCACGATTTGATAAGCCCCGATGTGCTGAGTGATTCCTCCCGCTTCACCTGTTGCTACACGTGAATTACGAAGGGTATCCAAAAGGGTCGTTTTACCGTGGTCAACGTGTCCCATGATGGTGACAACTGGTGGACGCTCTACCAACTCATCTGGATTCAAATAACCATCTTCAACGAAGAAGCGTTCGATATCGGCATTATCCACTTCAACCTTTTTCTTGGCTTCAATTCCATAATCCACCATCAAGAGTTCAATCGTATCTCCATCCAGCGATTGGTTTTGAGTCGCCATGACTCCCATCATAAAGAGTTTCTTGACGATTTCAGCCGGTTCACGCTTGATGCGTTTTGCGATTTCTGCAACCGTCATTCCATCCGTATACTCAAATTCACTTGGTAATTCATGGAATTTACGCTCTGTTACTGGTTTTGGAGCATCATTACGGTTGTTCTTCCCTTTTTTATTTTTCTTATTGTTATTCCAGTTACTATTTCTCTGATTTCTCACTTGATTTTGACTATTTCGATTCCTTTGTTGTTTTCTTGGACCATCTTCTTCACGATCAAAATCATCGCGTTTCTTATCTGGTCGCGCTTGTTTCTTCCGACGTGTATCGACTTGAGCTGGAGCAGCAGCAACAGCTGGTTTTGTATGGTTCTCAACAGCTGGCTCCTGTACAGGTGCTTTCACTTCTGGTGCTTCTACCCGTTTCCGGCGCTGTTGACGTTCTTGTTCTGCTTTTGCAGCTTGTTGTTTGTAGCGATCTTCACTTCCACGTGCGTATTCAGCATTTTGTTCAGCCTTCAGTGCTGCTGCACGCGCTTTGAAATCAACTTTTGGTGCCACTTGGGGTTGTGCACTACGTCTTTGATCTGGTCGGTTATTGCGACGCTCAGAACCTTGATTTCGTTGTTCATTTCGCTCTTGTGGTCGTTGATTTCGGTTGTCACCATGACGCTGATTGTCCTTGCGATCACGTTTTGGACGATTGTCTTGTTGTTTCCTACGTTCAGCCTGCTCTTTTGCACGCGCTTCTCGTTCCGCTTTAAAGTTACGACTCTTTGGTTTAGCAGCTGGCGTTACTGATTTTGTCTCAGTTGCTCCTTCTTTTTTGACGGGCGCTGCTTCTTTTTTCTCTGCGACAGCCGTTGTCTTGGCAGCCACTTCTGCTACTTTCTTTTCGACTGTTTCTTTTTTCGCTGAAAAGCTCTTGATCAACTTTTCAGCAACATCAGTATCGACACTAGATGCATGACTCTTGACGTCAAAACCTAATTCTTTCGCTCGAGTGACGACTTCCTTACTTTCCTTGCCCAATTCTTTGGCAATTTCGTATAATCTTTTCTTAGACAATTGCTGTCCTCCTCTTCTATTCCATAAGAGACCTCATTTTCTTTGAAAATCCAGCATCTACAACAGCGACGACCTTACGGGCACGTCCAATTGCAGTGCTTAATTCTAGTGTTGAAAACACGGTAGATACTTGAACCTCATAATAGTGACCCTTATCTGTCACCTTTTTTGTCAGGTTACTAGCTGCATCATTTGCCAGAAAAACTAATTTTGCTTTTTCTTCCTGGATTGCTTTGATCACGAGTTCTTCTCCAGAAATGAGTTTTCCTGCTCTTTGCGCCAAACCCAACAAATTACTTATCTTTTGCTTATTCAAGGCCTAACTCTCTTCTCTTCACCTTATGATCTACATAAGCGATCAATTCATCATAGAAAGCTTCTTCCACTTCCATATTAAAGCTACGATTAAAAACTTTCTTTTTCTTAGCAAGTGCCGCTTCTTCATTGTCTAGCTTGATGTAAGCACCTCGACCATTGGCTTTGCCAGTTGGATCGATAAAGACTTGTCCTTCTTTATTTTTGACAATGCGGAGCAAATCGCGCTTATCAATAATTTCATTTGAAACGACAGATTTTCTTAAAGGGATTTTTCTTGTTTTTACCATTTTCCCTCCCTCTCTTAATCGACTTGCTCTTCGCCACTTTCTACTTGGTCTTCAAAAGTTTCTTGAGCTGCTTCCATTTCTTCGAACTCACTAGCAGATTTGATATCAATGCGGTAACCAGTCAAATGAGCCGCCAAACGAACGTTTTGACCACGACGACCGATGGCAAGAGATAGTTTATTATCTGGAACCACAACGAGAGCATGTTTGCTATCTTCATCATCAAAAATAACTTGGTCCACTTCCGCAGGAGCGATCGCATTGTAGATAAATTCAGCTGGATCTGGAACCCACTCGATGACATCGATATTTTCTTCTGTCGGAACCATACGGTCTAATTTTTGATCGTATCGAGCTGGGTGGAACTTGCTGGTAATCTTTTTAATATTCGATCCACCACGACCAACGATCGTCCCAATCGCATCTACGTTTGGATTATGGCTACGAACCGCAACTTTTGTACGATCTCCAGCTTCACGCGCTACACTCATAATCTCAACAGTTCCATCGTAGACTTCAGGAATTTCTTGTTCCATCAAACGTTTGATCATTTCAGGGTGGCTTCGGCTAACAAAGACATTGACACCACGTGGATTATCTTCTACCTTGTAGACAAATACTTCAATTCGATCATGAGATTGGAATACTTCTCCTGGAATTTGGTCTTGCTTAGACAATTGAGCTTCGATCGAACCAAGATTGACATAGATAAATCGATTGTCAAAGCGCTCCACCGTTCCACTCATGATTTCATTTTCATGTTCTTTATAAGTGTTATAGGTGATGGTGCGCGTTTGCTTACGCATTTTTTCCATGATCGTTTGTTTAGCAGATTGAGCTGCTACACGACCAAATTCAGCTGGTGCTTCTTCAAACTTGATCTTGTCCCCCAACTCATAAGCAGAGCTAATGGCCAAGGCATCCTTCAAGCTGATTTCTAAACGGCTATCAAAGACTTCATCCACCACTTCACGAACCGTATAAACACGGAAATCTCCAGTTTTTTCATTGAATTCAATCGCTGCACTTTCTGATTGTCCATAACGACGGCGATAAGCCGAACGCAATGATTCTGTGACGGCTTCGATGATATCTTCTTTTTTGATCCCTTTGTCTTCTTCCAAAATGCGGAAGGCTTCTAGCATTTCTTTACTCATGTTTTTCTTGCCTCTACTATAAAGGCATCCTTTCTTTCATTCTGTTACAATTTTACAGCCAACCTTGCTTTGGACACAAGGTTATAAGGAATTTCTACAGTTTTCTTTCGTGTTTTATCCATATACTCAATGGTCAAAACATCCTCTTCAAAACCTACCAAGTTCCCCTCAAAGACCTTTTGCTTTTCAACAGCCTTATACAAGCTGATATTGACATACTTGCCAACAGCTCCCTCGAGTGCTTCCTTGGTTTTCAAAGGTCTCTCCAAGCCAGGACTGGTAACTTCTAAAAAGTACTGTTCTGGAAATGGATCTGGTTTGATTTGATCCAATAGCGGGCTAATGATTTCTGTCAAATCCGCTGTATCATTCAGTGTGATCCCTTCTGGTTTGTCTACGAAAATGCTTAAGACGTAGTCACCACCCATTTTGCCATATTCAACATCGACCAATTCAAATGGTTCCTGGATGGCAGGCTGAATCACTTCTGTTACTAAATCAACAATCGTTGCGATGGTTGCCACCTCCTCATAGATAAGAGGCGAAGATATTTCCCCGCCTCTCCTTTTCTATTCATTTAAAGTATTATAACACGATTCCCCAATGATTGCAAGGAATATGCTAAAACTGTGCTTCTACACGGTAAATGACCTGGCCTTTACTTGAGAACTTTTTCTCATATTCCGTCATGACATTCCCCTCAAAATCACTATCATGAAGATCTAGCCAGACTCCCTTCAAAGTCATACCATACTGTGAAAAGCTCACCAAACTGTATTCAAACAGACCTCGATTATCTGTTTTAAAGTGAATCTCCCCATGTTCTGGAAGAATTTGCTTGAAGGTATCCAGGAAGGTCTTGTATGTTAAACGACGCTTCTCATGACGTTTCTTAGGCCAAGGATCTGAAAAATTCAGATAGAGTTGATCAATTTCCCCATCTTCAAAATAGTTGGTCAAGCTATCTCCGTCTACCCAAAGCAATTTAATGTTAGGAAGATCAGCTTCTAAGACCTTATCTAAAGCATAACTCAAGACCGATTTTTGAATATCAATTCCGATGTAGTTGATCTCTGGATTGGCCTTGGCCATCCCAGTAATAAAGGCCCCTTTTCCGCTACCCACTTCGATATGAATAGGATGGTCATTCCCAAAAATTTCATGCCACTTTCCCTTGGCATCTTCTGGATTTAGGACCACATATTGCGGATTCGCTTCTAATAATTCAGTCGCTCCCTTGCGATTTCTAACTCTCATATTTCCTTTCCATATTTCAACCGGAAATTGCGCAGAGCATAGATCTCGCGATTGACATTTTCTAAATCATTATTTTCATAGTATTTAGCAATTTGGCACAAGAAAGAGTATTGACCAAACCAATAGAGTTTATCAAATACTTTTTGATTGTACTTGTAGCCATAATAGCCTAACCAATCGCGCCAATTAGAATCTGGGATATAGTGACTCAAGATATGCGCCACATCCAACATCCGGTCTGTCAAACGAACAGAGTCCCAATCGACTAGATAAATCAAGCCGCTCTCTGTCTCAATCCAGTTACTATGACGAACATCCCCGTGAACGATCGTCGCATAATCCTCCCGAAAGGCAGGCACTGTCTTACGTAAATTCTTTACGACTGATTGGATATAATGGTTCTGACGTAGGGCAATTGGCAACCGGTTGCTCCAAGAATTGAGCAATTCTAATGGAGATTCCACAGGATAGCCAAGTTTTTTCAATTGGGTCATCAAAGGTCTAGAACGGTGCAATCTCGTTAAAATATTGACCACTTGTTTTTTTGACATCCCATTTGGCGTGAGAATTTCCCCATTCAACCATTCTTGGGCACTCATCACATTTCCATCTGGCAATCGTCGACTCCATAATAATTGAGGAGCAATCTGTTCTTTTGCTAGACCCGCAAGGATTGGGGTCGTATTCATTTTTACAAAAACGCGCCCACCATCTGGGTAGGTCCCCATGTAGGCCTTCCCACTCTTCCCAGGAATTGGGGTGAGGCTTAGCTCTTTTTCATTCGAGTCCATCTTTTCCTCCGTAAAAAGTTTCCAATCTATTTTACTAATTTTAACGATTTTCGTCAACCAAGCGCGCCATCTTAAATGGAAGATAGAGTAGGATTAAAGCAACTGTATAAGCCAATAAGCCTAACAACAGGACTTTATCTGAAATAAAGCCCAGGCCAATTCCCCCTTCTATCACCGTTATCATCCCCATGACCAGCTGAATCGTTTTGTTCAACCCTGCCTTTTTACTGCCCTTTTTCATCGGAAAAAGGAGGGTCAAGGGTTGGTAATCAAAAGCACTATAAAGCCCCAGTAATTGAAAAATAACCAAGTAATTGAGCAAGGCTACAAGGGCAATCACTACGAGGGGTTGGGGAATAAAGATGATAGCGAGAAGGGAAAGAGCCAAGAGTCGGAGAGTCATAGAGAAAAGATCCCCATTCCGTAGGAAGGAGCGCATATATAAGTGAAGCCACGTATTGCCATGTGTTTTAGGAAGAAGCCCTAAGAAACCATCCAAGTAAGCTCTTCTTTTGACACTGTTGGTAATACCTTTTACCGTTGTAAACAAGGCAAAGAAACGAAGAATCAATTGTTTCCTTGCATTCTCACGAGCAATGGCTAAGGTCCAATTCAAATTTCCATCCTGGTAGAAGCGCGCTTCCTTCCAGCTAAAAACAGCCCCTTTAGCCACTCCTAAGACAAGGATATAAGCTACAATAGCAAGTTTATCCAGCCCCATTGCCAGAAGAAGAGGCACAAATAACAGAAGGACAAAACTTTGAATCAAAAACCAAAACACAAAAGACTTCTTGGCCTGCCCTTTGATATAACGTTTCACTTCCTCTTCCTTTACCAAAAGGAATAAAGCATCGGGCTTCTCTAAGTAGGTCGCAATAGAGCCTATCGGAACCAAGAGGAGCAAACCAATCATGAGACTCCAGCGGATCAGGCTTGTATCTTTGGGGAGATCTTGTAAGAATTGGCTGTATTGAACCGCCAACAATCCTATGAAAATCAGCATAAAGAGGACGAAATGATCATTGAGAACATAGCGGCTATATTTTACACATTGAGTTCGAAACGTTTGTTGCCGTTTTTTCATCAACTCTTTCATGCTGTTTCCTCTTCTGTCAAGGTCATGTAGATATCATTTAGACTTGCTTTCTCATCCCCAAAAGTTGAACGCAGCTCGTCCAAGGTCCCTTTTGCTCGGATCTGACCCTTATGGAGGATCACAAAACCATCACACATCTTTTCAGCCGAATCCAGAACGTGGGTACTCATCAAAATCGATTTTCCTTTTGCTTTCTCATCTGCCAATAACTGAATCAAATCTGCAATCGCAACAGGATCCAATCCCAAAAAGGGTTCATCGACAATATAAAGACTTGGATCCACTGCATAGGCGCAAATAATCATGACCTTTTGCTTCATCCCTTTTGAAAACTGGGTCGGGAACCAATCTAATTTTTCAGCCAAACGGAATCGTTCCAACAAAGGCTGGACGCGCACCATGACCTGATCCATGTCTAAATCATAGGCCATAGCTACGGTCTCGATATGCTCTCGCAAGGTTAATTCTTCATATAGACTAGGGGTTTCTGGAATATAGCCAATTTTTTTACGATAGTCAGTTGGAGCTTCTGGAAGGCTCAGGCCGTCAATCCGTACTTCCCCAGCATAAGGATGCAGGAGACCAATAATTTCATTAATTGTGGTTGACTTCCCAGCTCCATTTAGTCCAATCAAACCAATCAGTTGGCCATCCGGAACTGAAAAACTCACCTCTTTCAGGACAGGGATGTTGACATAGCCCCCTGTCAACTTGTTGATTTCTAACATATTTTCTCCGATTTCTGGTATAATGTTCTTATATTATAACAAAATTTAGTCTAAATGAGGTGTATTTATGGTTGACGATTGTATTTTTTGTAAGATTATAGCTGGCGACATTCCTTCCTCCAAAGTCTATGAGGACGAGGAAGTCCTCGCATTTTTGGACATCTCTCAGGTTACACCAGGTCATACGTTAGTGGTTCCAAAAAAACATGCTCGCAATCTATTAGAGATGGACGAAACCGCCACAGCTCAACTATTTGCACGTGTTTCTAAAGTTGCTAAAAAAGTAGAAGCTGTTACCCAAGCTAAGGGAATGAATATCATCAGCAACATGGAAGAAGTTTCTGGACAAACCGTATTTCACACACATGTCCACATTATCCCTCGCTATTCCGATCAAGATGAGCTTGCCATTTCATTTACTGAACACGAGCCTAATTTTGAACAACTAGCAGTTCTCGCAGAAACCATCAAAAACAGTTAAAAAGGAGGCCATATGAAACTCAAAAATCTCTTTTGGTTTGCAACAGGAGCTAGCATTAGCTACCACCTGGTTAAAAACCGCAAAGAAATCAAAACAGAGGTAACTGAATCCAGCCAATTGGTTAAGGGAATTCAAGATAACCTAGCAAAAATCCAACGCAATCTGGATATTATCCAAGCCCAACAGACCAATCTTCAAGAATTGGTAACGGATTTCCAATACAAGACCAAATTATTTAGTCAACAAGCAACAGCCTCTCTAAAAGAAATTCAAGACATCTGGCAACCAAGTAAAAACGATTGAGAAAACTCAATCGTTTTTTTCTTATTCTGAAGGTACCGTAGGTGTCACACTGCTCGACTCTGTAGCTGCAGGAGCAACTGGTGTCACTGGTGCAACAGAACTTTGAGGCGTCACCACTCCCGTATCCTGGGTCGATGGTACAACTGGTAGTTGGTTAAACTCTTGGTAAACAGGCGCTTCCTCAGATGATGCCGCTGGCGTATCATTTTGAGAAGAAGCATTCTTCAACTCTTCATCTCCATCTAATAGGTAAGCATTGGTTTTCAATGTTTTGATTTCTTTTAGTCCCAAAGCTTTACGGATGATATTTTGAATTTTCAAGATATGTTTTGAAGTGACAATCTGATAACTTCCGCCATCTGCTAAGGTGGCATCTTCTCCTTTCAGCTGGTACTGATGAATCGTTGAAAGGGCATCTTTATATCCTAGCAATTGAAGAAGGCTATTACTGTCAAGCGCTATGTTGGTTTGCATATTATCGCTAACAGACTCAATGATTCCTTTGTAGTGACTCAAACTATTGAGGCTTAAAACTTTCTCAACAATCTTTTTGATCACTTCACGTTGGCGTTTTTGACGTCCGTAGTCTCCTTCTGGGTCTTGGTAGCGCATGCGTGAATAAACGAGAGCTTGGTCCCCATTAATCTCCTGACGTCCTGGTGCGATCTTAGCCGTATATTCTGGCTCATTTTCCTCGATCGAGATATCGAAGTCAAATGGATTGTTAACCGTGATGCCACCAACCTTATCCACTAATTGAACCAATCCCTTCATATTGATCATGACATAGCGGTCAATATGGATATTCAAAAGATCTTGAATGGTCTTAATGGCTAACTTGGCACCACCTTGAGCATAAGCCGAATTCAATTTTGCTTGGACCGTTTCGCCATCTGAAGTAATATTGGTTAGGATATCTCTTTCCAAGCTCGTCATGGTTGTTTCTTTTGTTTGAGGATTGACAGTCACCAAAATCATGGTATCACTATTTCCGGCCCAAGGATCTTCCCGAGAACCGCTACCTGTATCAACCCCCATCAAAAGGATGGTCATCGGCTTGTTTTCTGCAATAACATTGGTCTCATTCCCAAAGCCTTTATAGGTCTTACTGAGAGTCCCAGTCGTTTGGTTTAGGATGGTAAGGCCATAGGCCCCAATCCCAATCACTGTTACCGTCAATAAGCTCAAAAACATCAAAATAATTTTTTTAACCATATAGAATCTCTCTCTAATCTATCAGTTTCCCCATAAGGTAAACATCTAAGAATTCTCCTTCAGCTGAACAAGCTCCACGAGCTTGGCAACCTTCGATCTCAAAACCTAACTTTTTATACAGGTGAACTGCTCGTTTATTGCGCACTTGGACATTCAAGACTAGTTTGCGAAGAACACCGGTCGAGTGCGCCCACTCGATCCCTTCTTCCAACAAGATCTGTCCAAGTCCTTGATTCCAATAAGCTTTTTGAACCACAATAAAGACATCACCAATATGCCGAATGGACCGTTGAGAAGCTGCAGTGATATTTAACAAAGCTGCCAGTTCCTGATCTAGAAATAGCAAGAGGCAAATCCGGTTTTCCGCCATCTCTTGCACCATCAGAAATTGCTCCATGTCTGCTGGAGACATGCCAATCCCAGCTTCATCTAGCGTCATGTAATCTGACTCTTTCCCAACTTGATTTAAGAAATCAACGACAAGAGCCGCATCTGCACTGTCAGCTTGCCGAATTTCTACTGTTACTTCATTTTCCTTAGTCATCCGTTTTTTCCACCTGCTCAAAGGATGCTAGCAAAGCTTTTGCACGCGCTCCATGAGCTTCAAAAGCTAACTCTCGACCATCTTCTAATTTTCGGATAAAAATTTTTAGATAAGCATCCGAGAGACTCGGCTCAATCAGCTCTCCCCATTCAATAATGGTAGCACCATCTCCAAATAGGAAATCATCTAAATCAATAGAATCTGGATCATTCCCAATCCGGTAAACATCCAAATGGTATAAAGGCAAGCGGCCTTCGTATTCACGAACAATGGTATAGGTCGGGCTTTTAATCATCTGATCAATCCCTAACCCCTTTGCAATTCCTTTGGTAAAGGTCGTTTTTCCTGCTCCTAGATCACCTGATAAGATAATCACGTCTTGCTTTTCTAAGAGTTTTCCTAGCTGTTTTCCTAGAGCGATCAGCTCCGTTTCATTATGACTAATCATTTCTCTATTATACCAAACTTTTTAAAAATCTGCTCTTTCTTTTAGAAATTGTTCGACTCCGGTTTGTTTTTTAGATAGATAGACAAACTATTTTAAAGTAAAATAAGTTAAGTGATTCTGCAAAAAAAAATAAATTTGAGTTCCAATTTTTAAATCGATTTAAGAAAATACTGAAACTTTCCGCTGTGAGAAAAGTGCCTGAAACAATAACGTTTCAGGCACTCGGAATTATTGAGACCTTAGGCTCAATAATTAGTCATGGAACTTCAAAGAAGTTCGCTGACGTCCGTACTCACCTAAGGAATGTTTTTGGTATAACTTTGTCTTCAATCTGAAAGGAATGGGAGACAACTCCCATTCCTTTTTGGCACTTTTCTGATACTTAATTCAAGGCCATGCTAACGTAGTTTAAAATAAAGAGAACATCTAGGATCCAAATCATGCTGTGCACTTCTTTGGCTTCTCCTTTAACCACTTTCACCAAGCTATAGGTGATAAATCCAGCAGCGATCCCTTGTGTAATCGAGTAGCTGAAGCCCATAAAGATAGAGGTAAAGAAGGCAGGAACTGCTTCTGACATATCTTCCCAATGGATATTTTTCAAGCCACTCAACATCATGATCCCAACAACAATCAAAATTGGAGCTGTAGCAGCGGTCGGTACAATCGCCAACAAAGGACTAAAGAGACTTGAAATAGCAAAACAGATTGCCACAACCAAGGCTGTCAAACCAGTGCGTCCACCAGCTCCAATACCAGCTGCAGATTCAACATAAGTCGTTACGTTTGAAGTTCCTGCAATGGCTCCGACTGAAGTCGCTACAAGGTCTGAATAGAGGGCCTTATCTAATTTCGCTGATTGATGGTTTTCCCCATTTGTCGCAACAATCCCAACTTTTTCACCCGTACCGATTAAAGTTCCAATTGTATCAAAAATATCGGTCAAGGAGAAGGCTAAGATGGCCATTAAGGTCTCAGGCAAACGAGACGTATTGGAAATCAAAGAACCCAATCCTTTCGATCCCAAAGCTTGACCAAAGATCGTGCCTAAATCATTAAAGGCAGCTCCTAGATGGTTACTTGCAAAGTCAATTTTAGTGATATCAACAACATGGATGAGAATTCCAAGCACAGTCGTTACTAAGATAGAAAGGATAATCCCTCCCTTAATCCCCTTGACAACAAAGAAAATAGTAATCGCAAGACCAACAAGAGCCAAGAGGACCGCCGGATTGTTAAAATCAACCAATCCAGGAACAGCAGATGCATTGGCTGAGATCGTTGCATTCGCCTTATCTGCTCCTTCCCCGACCACTGTATAGGTATGAGGGTCAATCGTGAATTTTAAAAATCCTGCATTCTTAATCCCAACATAGGCCAAGAAAATCCCGATCCCCGCTGAAATAGCAGAGCGAAGAGCAGTCGGAATCGATTCGATGATCATCTTCCGAACTTTTGTCAATGTGATAATCAATGAAATCACACCACAAATGAAGACCATTCCCAAAGCTTCCTGCCATGAGTAGCCCATACCAAATACAACTGTAAAGGTAAAGAAGGCATTCAAGCCCATCCCAGGTGCTTGTGCATAAGGTAAATTGGCATAAAAAGCCATCATCAAGGTTCCGACAACAGATCCAATAATCGTTGCAAGGAAGACCCCTTGAGCTGGCATACCTGTTTGTGACAACATTTGCGGATTTACGAAGAGGATATAACTCATCGCAAAAAAGGTTGTCAAACCAGCAAGAACCTCTGTTCGAACAGTGGTTCCATGTTCTGAAAGTTTAAAAAACTTATCCATTTCAGAATAAACTCCTTTTTCATCATTCTCGCTCCCAATCAATTTGCGAACGTTATTTCTATTTTACCAAAAGATCTTTCGCCTTTCAAGAAATCCTACTTCTCTTCTCGATTTTTGAGCGCTTTTCCGATTTTTCTGATATAATGGTCTCATTCTTCTCGAAAGGAACTGAATTATGCATAAAAAGATGATCGCTCTAGATTTAGACGGCACCCTCTTAAATTCCGAAAGCAAATTGAGCGACTTTACTATTGGTACGATTAAAAAAATTAGTGCTCTTGGCCATAAAGTTATTATTACAACAGGCCGCCCCTACCGTATGGCGCACACCTATTACAAACAGCTAGAGCTAGATACTCCGATGATCAATTTTAACGGCTCCCTAACGCATCTCCCTGAGAAAAAATGGGCGGATGAACAATGTTTGACTTTAGATAAAAAATACCTGTTAGATATGGTCGCTAACCGAGATACCATCCAAGCGGACTTTATCGCTGGCGAATACCGCAATAAATTCTTTATTACCGATCCAAATGAGCACGTTGCAGATCCTAAACTATTCGGTATTGAATCTTTCCAACCAGAAAATCAATTCAATCCCAAACGGGTAACGAGCGACCCAAACTGTATCCTCTTTCAAACGAAAGCGGAAGACAAATATGCTCTGGCAGATGAAATGAATCGGCATTATGACTACAATCTGTCTATCAATACTTGGGGTGGTCCCTTAAATATTCTGGAATGCAATCCAAAAAATGTGACCAAAGCTTCTGCTCTGACCTACCTTCTGGATAAACTCAATATGGATCAGAAGGATTTGATTGCCTTTGGAGACGAGCACAACGATACCGACATGCTAGCTCTCGCTGGTCATGGATACGCTATGAAAAATGCCAGCTCCGTCCTTCTCCCATATGCAGACTCCATCACAGATTTCACCAATAACGAAGACGGTGTAGCGCGCCAACTCATTCAATTATTCTTATAATAGGAACAGACATGAGCTATCCCTCATGTCTTTTTCTATCCTAAATACTTAATCGGTTAATCAATACCCTCCTATTTTTACATTTTTTTCATTGCCTTGCCATCTAGTTTGTGATATTATTAACATAGTTATTAAAGAAGCGCTTTCAAAAATGCTAAATCGCTTCTCGTTCACTTAAGGAGGAACAAAATGAAAGCTGTTGTTGTTAATCCAGAAGGTACTGGTGTTGAAATCGTTGCAAACAAAGACGTACGTCCACTTGAAACAGGGGAAGCTCTTGTTCAAATCGAATACTGTGGTGTCTGCCACACTGACTTGCACGTTGCTCACGGAGACTTCGGTAAAGTTCCAGGCCGTGTTCTTGGACACGAAGGAATCGGTATTGTTAAAGAAGTTGCTCCAGATGTTAAGAGCCTAAAAGTTGGGGATCGTGTCAGTGTTGCATGGTTCTTCGAAGGATGTGGAACTTGCGAATACTGTACAACTGGTCGTGAAACCCTTTGCCGTACTGTAAAAAATGCTGGCTACTCTGTTGATGGAGGAATGGCTGAACAATGTATCGTTACTGCAGATTACGCAGTGAAAGTACCGGAAGGATTAGATCCAGCCCAAGCTTCTTCTATTACGTGTGCAGGTGTTACCACTTACAAAGCCATCAAAGAAGCCAAAGCTGAACCAGGACAATGGATCGTTATCTATGGAGCTGGTGGACTAGGAAACTTGGCTGTTCAATATGCTAAGAAAGTCTTCAACGCACATGTCATCGCTGTCGATATCAACAATGATAAACTAGAATTGGCAAAAGAAGTTGGTGCAGACTTTGTCATCAACGGTCGCGAAGTTGAAGATGTCCCAGGATTAATCAAAGAAAAAACAAATGGTGGAGCTCACTCTGCTGTCGTAACAGCTGTTTCTAAAGTAGCTTTCAACCAAGCAGTAGATTCTGTTCGTGCAGGTGGCCGCGTGATCGCAGTTGGTCTTCCTTCTGAAATGATGGACCTCAGCATTGTGAAAACGGTATTAGATGGTATCCAAGTCATTGGTTCTCTTGTAGGAACTCGTAAAGACTTGGAAGAAGCTTTCCAATTTGGGGCAGAAGGCTTGGTAGTCCCTGTCGTTCAAAAACGTCCAGTGGAAGATGCTGTCAAAGTCTTTGACGAAATGGAAGCCGGAACCATTCAAGGACGTATGGTACTTGACTTTACAAACTAAACAACTGAACCTACAGGACTAGCCCAACTGGGCTAGTCCTTTTGAGTGCTCTCAATCACTCTATTTTACAATTTATTATATATTTATTTTTTATTTTTAGGGATATAGATCGATTGTTGGAATATTTCTATTGAAATTCAAATCCTATGAAATATACATATCATTGCTTTCTTCTGCCATCATTAACTAATAAATAAGAGCCATTCAATAGTATTCAATTTTTATTCAACGATATTTTAATATAATAAATTAATGCTTTTACATCGAGATTTTGACAGAAAAATTGACTTAAGTGTGAAAACGATTTATAATAAAGTAGCTTAAAGTTTTCTTAAACTGAAAGTCAAACAAATTTTATAAGGAGGAATGTCAATAATGAGTATTGGTATCATTATTGCTAGCCACGGTGAATTTGCAGCTGGAATCCACCAATCCGGCTCGATGATCTTTGGAGATCAAGAGAAAGTTCAAGTGGTTACGTTCATGCCAAGTGAAGGCCCTGATGATCTCTATGCTAAATTCAATGCAGCTGTTGCCGCATTTGATGCAGAAGATGAAGTCTTGGTTTTGGCTGACCTTTGGAGTGGTTCTCCATTTAACCAAGCAAGTCGCGTCATGGGAGAAAATCCAGATCGTAAATTTGCGATCATCACAGGATTGAACCTTCCGATGTTGATTCAAGCTTATACAGAACGTTTGATGGATGCAAATGCCGGCGTTGATCAAGTCGCTGCAAACATCATCAAGGAAGCAAAAGACGGTGTCAAAGCCCTTCCAGAAGAATTGAATCCTGTTGAAGAAGCTAGTACAGCCGCTGCTGCTCCTGTAGCCCAAGCTGCTATTCCAGAAGGAACGGTTATCGGAGATGGAAAACTCAAGATTAACCTTGCCCGCTTAGATACACGTCTTCTTCATGGACAAGTCGCAACTGCTTGGACACCTGATTCAAAAGCCGACCGGATCATTGTTGCTTCAGATTCTGTTGCTAAAGATGAACTCCGTAAGGAATTGATCAAACAAGCGGCACCGAATGGTGTGAAAGCAAACGTTGTCCCAATTCAAAAATTGATCGACGTTGCAAAAGATCCACGTTTTGGAAATACCCATGCTTTGATCTTATTTGAAACACCTCAAGATGCTCTTCGCGCCATCGAAGGTGGTGTTCCGATTAAAACCTTGAACGTTGGTTCAATGGCCCACTCAACTGGTAAAACCATGGTTAACAATGTGTTGTCAATGGATAAAGATGACGTGGCTACATTTGAAAAAATGCGTGATCTTGGAGTTGAATTTGACGTCCGTAAAGTGCCAAATGACTCTAAGAAAGATTTGTTTGACTTAATTAACAAAGCTAACGTTCAATAATCGATTACTTACGAAAGGATTTTAAACATGTCTATTATTTCTATGGTATTAGTGGTCGTTGTTGCCTTCTTAGCAGGTCTTGAAGGTATCCTTGACCAATTCCAATTCCACCAACCCCTTGTTGCTTGTACCTTAATCGGTTTGGTAACAGGTAATTTGACTGCTGGCATTATGCTTGGTGGTTCACTTCAATTTATTGCACTTGGCTGGGCAAACATTGGTGCCGCAGTTGCACCCGATGCTGCCCTTGCATCTGTCGCTGCTGCCATCATCATGGTACTTGGGGGAGACTTCAGTACAAAAGGAATCGCTGTCGCTCAAAGTGTCGCTATTCCACTTGCAGTTGCTGGTCTTTTCTTGACCATGATCGTCCGTACCCTTTCCGTTGGTTTGGTTCACACTGCCGACGCTGCTGCTAGAAAAGGGGATATCAAAGGTGTAGAACGCGCTCACTTTGTGGCCCTTCTTCTTCAAGGTCTTCGTATCGCCATTCCTGCAGCCCTCTTGTTGATGATTCCTGCTGAAACTGTCAAAACTGCTCTTGAACAAATGCCAAAATGGCTCTCTGATGGAATGCAAATCGGTGGTGGTATGGTTGTAGCCGTTGGTTATGCCATGGTTATCAACATGATGGCGAGCCGTGAAGTATGGCCATTCTTTGCCATCGGTTTTGCTCTTGCAGCCGTTAGCCAATTAACTTTGATCGCTCTTGGAGCAATTGGTGTTGCCCTTGCCTTGATCTACCTTACTCTTTCTAAGAAAGGTGGCAATGGAGGTGGCGGTGCCGCTACTTCTAACGATCCAATTGGCGACATTCTCGAAGACTATTAAGAAAGGTGTGACACTATCATGACTGAAAAATTACAATTATCTAAATCAGATCGTCAAAAAGTTTGGTGGCGTTCAACCTTCTTGCAAGGTTCTTGGAACTATGAACGGATGCAAAACTTGGGTTGGGCATACTCATTGATCCCAGCTATCAAAAAACTCTACACAAAGAAAGAAGACCAAGCGGCTGCTCTTGAACGTCACATGGAATTCTTTAACACTCACCCATACGTTGCCGCTCCTATCATCGGGGTAACACTTGCTCTTGAAGAAGAAAGAGCAAACGGTGCTGCGATTGACGATGCTGCCATCCAAGGGGTTAAAATTGGTATGATGGGTCCTTTGGCGGGTATCGGAGATCCAGTCTTCTGGTTTACAGTACGTCCTATCCTTGGTGCCCTTGGTGCATCACTTGCTGCGTCTGGTAATATCCTTGGTCCACTTATCTTCTTTATCGCATGGAATGCAATTCGTATGGCCTTCTTGTGGTACACGCAAGAACTTGGCTACAAAGCAGGTTCTGAAATTACCAAAGATATGTCTGGTGGGATCTTGCAAGACATCACTAAAGGGGCTTCTATCCTTGGGATGTTCATCCTCGCTGTTTTGGTAGAACGTTGGGTATCTATTAAATTCGTCTTCAATGTTTCTTCTGTCAAATTAGGCGATAAAGCTTATATCCACTGGGATAAACTTCCTGAAGGATACAAGGGTATCCAAGAAGCCTTCGCTCAAGTTGGTTCAGGCCTATCTCAAACACCTGAAAAAGTTACAACTTTCCAACAAAACTTGGATTCATTGATTCCTGGTTTGATGGGATTGCTTCTTACTTTCGCTTGTATGTGGTTGTTGAAGAAAAAAGTATCTCCAATCACTATCATCATCGCCCTCTTTGTAATCGGTGTCTTGGCACACGTTGCTGGCTTGATGTAAGCAAAGATCAACAAAAAAGAAGGTTTCGACCTTCTTTTTATTATGATATAATGGAGTGAATAGCAATACAGGAGGATCTCATGGCTCAATCATTGAATAAAACCGTTGAATTCCATACTACAGGGGTTTCTTACCTTGGAGTGGGGGGAAAGGTTGGAAAAATCCTAGTCGGGAATGCCGCTTTTGAATTTTATGCGGATGCAAATGTAGAAGACTACATCCAAATTCCCTGGCAAGAAATCGAGCGAATCGGAGCCAATGTATCCGGACGTAAAATTAGCCGCCATTTTGAAATCTATACCAGAGAATCAAAATTTCTCTTTGCTTCAAAAGACTCTGGAAAAATTTTAAAGATTGCTCGGGAACATCTAGGAAATGATAAAATTGTCAAACTTCCTACGTTGATCCAAATCATCACGGCTAAAATTAAAAATCTATTTGCAAAATAGGATCTTTTCTTGTATAATAGACGCAAACGGATAAGTAAGTTAAGAGTCTCTTTCAGAAAGTCTGCGGTTGCTGCGAGCAGATAGAAATCTTAATTGAAATTCTACCGTTTCTTTAAAATACAATATCGAATCAAGTGCACACCTGTGAAGTTGGATGGAACCGTGGCTCTGCCACTCCAACACTCTAACAGGTGTGTTTTTTGTTAAAGGAGAAGCTATGTTAGATATTAAACGGATTCGTACAGACTTTGATGCGGTTGCTAAAAAATTGGCAACACGTGGCGTAGATGCAGCTATTTTGAATGAAATGAAAGAAATCGATGCCAAACGTCGAGATATCTTAGTCAAAGTAGAAAATCTCAAAGCAGAGCGTAACACTGTATCTGCTGAAATCGCACAAGCTAAACGCAACAAAGAAAATGCAGATGATAAGATTGCTGCCATGCAAACCCTCTCTGCAGAAGTCAAAGCATTGGATACAGAATTGGCTGAAATCGATGCCAAATTAACTGAATTCACTACTACTCTTCCAAACATCCCTGCTGATAGTGTCCCTGTTGGAGCAGATGAGGATGACAACGTTGAGGTTCGTCGTTGGGGAACACCGCGCGAATTTGGCTTCGAACCAAAAGCTCACTGGGATTTAGGTGAAGACCTTGGTATCCTTGACTGGGAACGCGGGGCTAAAGTCACTGGTGCTCGTTTCCTCTTCTACAAAGGACTTGGAGCTCGCTTAGAACGCGCTATCTACAACTTCATGTTGGATGAACATGGCAAGGAAGGCTACACTGAAGTCATCCCTCCTTACATGGTCAACCATGATTCTATGTTTGGTACTGGTCAGTATCCAAAATTCAAGGAAGATACTTTTGAACTTAGCGATACCAATTATGTCCTCATTCCAACTGCTGAAGTTCCTTTGACGAACTACTACCGCGATGAAATTCTTGATGGAAAAGACCTTCCAATCTACTTCACCGCTATGAGTCCATCATTCCGTTCAGAAGCTGGTTCAGCTGGTCGTGATACTCGTGGATTGATCCGTTTGCACCAATTCCATAAGGTTGAAATGGTGAAATTTGCTAAACCAGAAGAATCATATGATGAATTGGAAAAAATGGTTGTCAATGCTGAAAATATCCTTCAAAAACTGAACCTTCCATACCGTGTGGTAGCTCTCTCAACGGGAGACATGGGCTTCTCAGCTGCCAAGACTTATGACTTGGAAGTATGGATTCCAGCGCAAAACACCTACCGTGAAATCTCAAGCTGTTCTAATACAGAAGATTTCCAAGCTCGCCGTGCGCAAATCCGCTACCGTGATGAAGCAGATGGCAAGGTAAAACTCCTTCACACTTTGAACGGTTCAGGGTTAGCTGTCGGACGTACCGTCGCTGCTATTCTTGAAAACTACCAAAACGAAGACGGTTCTGTGACCATTCCAGAAGTCCTTCGCCCATACATGGGTGGCGCAGAAGTCATCGCACCAAAATAAAGTTTAAAAAAACTGAGTCTTGCAAATTGCAAGCTCAGTTTTTTAATATTTACGAAAACGTTGGTAGCGTTGCTCCAGAAGCTCTTCGAGAGGTAAAGCTTGTAAAACCTTTAACTCTTCCTGTAATTCCTTCTTCACTTGAGCCAGTAGTTCTCCATTTGAAAATCCATGCTCGGGAATCACCTTATCGACAATGTCCATATTTAACAATTCGTGAGAAGTAATCTTCATCAACTCTGCTGCTTCCATGGCACGACTTCCATCTTTCCAAAGAATAGAGGCAAAACCTTCTGGACTCAAGACCGCATAGATGGAGTTCTCAAGCATCCAGACCTTATCTGCCACAGCAAGAGCCAAGGCACCACCAGAGCCACCTTCTCCGATGATAATCGCGATAATTGGAACTTTTAGATCACTCATTTCCATGAGGTTACGGGCAATGGCTTCACCTTGTCCTCGTTCTTCAGCACCAACACCAGGATAAGCACCCGCTGTATTGATAAAGGTCACAACTGGACGACCAAATTTCTCCGCTTGCTTCATGAGGCGTAAAGCTTTTCGATAACCTTCTGGATGGGGTTGCCCAAAATTACGTTTTAGGTTATCCTGAAGATTTTTCCCTTTTTGGATCCCGACGACTGTAACGGTTTGATCACCTAAGCGTCCAATCCCACCAATCACCGCACCATCATCACGGAAGTTTCGATCTCCATGTAATTCGATAAAATCATCAAAGATTCCTTGAGCAAAATCAAGCGCAGTCAATCTTCCTTGATCACGTGCCTCTTTTATAATCTGTGTTATTTTACTCATGTTTACCTCCATGAAGAGCCAATAATTGTCCAACTGTTGCTCGGATTTGGCTTCTCTCCACGATCAAGTCAACAAATCCATGTTCTTGTAGAAATTCTGCTTTTTGGAAATCATCTGGCAATTGTTCACGCACAGTTGATTCGATCACGCGCCGACCGGCAAAACCAACCAAGGCCTGACTCTCTGCCATGATAATATCACCTTCCATAGCAAATGAGGCTGTCACCCCACCAGTTGTCGGATCTGTCAATACCGTCAAATAGAACAATTTTTCTTTAGAATGACGTTGAACAGCCGCAGAAATTTTTGCCATTTGCATCAAACTCACGATTCCTTCTTGCATCCGAGCACCACCGGAAGCGGTAAAGAGAACAACTGGCAATTTTTCTTTTGTCGCAAATTCAAATAAACGAGTAATTTTTTCGCCTACTACAGAACCCATTGAAGCCATGATAAAGTTGGAATCCATGATCCCAAGCGCAACTTTTTGCCCTTTAATCAAGGCAGTTCCAGTCAGCACAGCTTCATCCAGTCCTGTCATTTCCCGAACTGCTGCTAATTTCTTCTTATAATTTGGGAAATTCAAAGGGTCAGTCGTTTCGATTCCTGTAAACATTTCTTCAAAGCTAGCTGGATCCACTGTCAGCGCCAAGCGTTCTTTAGCAGAAATACGGAAGGTATAGCCACAATTCGGGCATACTCGTTCACTACCTAAATCCTTTTGGTAAATGGTATGTTTACAACCTGGGCATTGTGAAAATAGTTCATCAGGAACTTCAGGTTTTGGCTGAGGCTCCTTCCAGGCTGACCTATTCGGATTGATCCGAATATATTTATCTTTTTTAGAAAATAATGCCATTACTTACTCCTTATAATATGCTACAGTATCTGCAGCATTACTATAAAAGCCTGAAACTGTGAAGATGATGTTCATACTTCCCTCACAAGTCCAGGCTTTTTCATCATTCCTTATTATAATTTGGAAGGAATTGTTCCATCAAAAATGCAGTGTCATAATCACCAGCGATCACATGTGAATCTGAAATCAAATCCAACTGGAAACTGCTATTGGTTGTGACACCATCGATTTCCAACTCATAAAGAGCACGCTGCATTTTCATCAGTGCATCAAAGCGATTTTCACCATGGACAATGATCTTGGCAATCATACTATCATAGTATGGCGGAATCGTATAACCAGGATACACAGCAGAATCCACACGCAAGCCAACCCCGCCACTTGGAAGATAGAGATTAGTGATCTTACCTGGGCTTGGTGCAAAGTTGAAGGAAGGATTTTCCGCATTGATCCGGCATTCAATCGCATGGCCTTTAATGACAATATCCTCTTGAGTAACGGATAATTCTTGGCCAGCTGCGATTTTAATCTGTTCCTTAACGATATCAACTCCTGTTACAAATTCTGTGACAGGATGCTCCACTTGCACACGGGTATTCATTTCCATAAAGTAGAACTCACCCTTGCCTTCATCATACAAGAATTCAATCGTTCCAGCATTCTCATACCCAACTGATTCAGCAGCCCGAACAGCAGCAGAACCAATTTGATTACGAAGAGTTTTTCCGATAGCAATTGAAGGGGATTCTTCTAGAACTTTTTGATTGTTCCGTTGAAGAGAGCAATCGCGTTCACCTAAGTGAATGACATGTCCATGCTGATCCGCTAAAATCTGTACTTCAATGTGGCGTGCCGGATAAATCACCCGTTCCATATACATGGCACCATTCCCAAAAGCAGCTTGAGCTTCTGAGGAAGCAGATTCAAAAGCAGCAACCAAATCTTCTGGTTTTTCAACCTTCCGAATTCCCTTACCACCGCCTCCTGCAGATGCTTTCAACATCACAGGGTAACCAATACGCTCTGCAATCTCGAGGGCTTCTTCAGCAGTATACACTTCACCATCTGATCCAGGAATAACAGGCACTCCTGCTTTGATCATCTGTTTACGAGCATTAATCTTATCCCCCATCAAATCCATGACTTTAGCAGAAGGACCAATAAATTTAATGCCCACTTCCTCACACATGGTCGCAAACTTTGAGTTTTCGCTCAAAAATCCAAAACCAGGATGGATAGCTTCTGCTCCTGTTAGAACAGCTGCAGACAAGACAGCACTCATATTCAAATAAGATTCTGTTGATTTAGCAGGTCCAATACAGACTGCTTCATCCGCTAGTAAGGTATGCAAGGCTTCTTTATCAGCAGTAGAATACACCGCAACCGTCTCGATGCCAAGTTCACGAGCCGCACGAATAATGCGCACTGCAATCTCACCACGATTGGCGATTAAAATCTTACGAAACATAGATAGGCCTTTCTTAATTTCCAATTGCAAACGTAAGCGTTCCTGAAGCTGCAAGCTTACCGTCTACCTCTGCTTTCGCTTCAACAACAGCAATTGTTCCACGACGTTTGACAAAAGTAGCTGTCATCACCAGTTGATCTCCTGGAACGACTTGTTTTTTAAACTTCACCTTGTCCATCCCTGCATAAAAGACTAATTTCCCTTTATTTTCAGGTTTTGACAACTCTAGTACACCTGCTGTTTGTGCCAAAGCTTCCATGATGAGAACACCTGGCATAACAGGATATTGTGGAAAATGTCCATTAAAAAATGGTTCATTAATTGTCACGTTTTTAATGGCAACAATCGTATCTTCGCTTGTTTCTAAAACGCGATCCACCAAAAGCATTGGGTAACGATGCGGCAAAGCCTCACGAATAGCATTAATATCAATTGTCATTTGATTCGAACCAATCCTTTTCCAAATTCAACCATTTCTTCATTCGTTACTAAAATTTCAGTGACTACCCCATCTTTTGGTGCTGGGACTTCATTCATCACTTTCATGGCTTCGATAATCAAGAGTGTTTGACCCTTAGTGACCCTATCTCCTACAGATACAAAGGCTGGTTTATCCGGAGCTGGCGACAAGTAAGCCACCCCAACCAATGGACTTTCAACCACATCACCTTCTGCAGCCTGAGCTGGAGCAGCAACTGGTTCAGCTGCTACAGCTGGAGTTGCTGGTGCTTCAACAACAGGGGCTACTACAGGAGTTTGAGGAGCTGCTACCACTTCAAGTGCAGGAGCAACCGGTGTAGCCGCAACTGAACTCGTTTGGTTTTTACTCAAATTCAATTCTTCGCCATTATTTTTATATGAGAATTCACGCAAAGTTGACGCATCAAATTGAGCCAACAAATCTTTGATTTCAGAAATATTCATGAATTAACCCTCCCAACGTTTAAAGGCCAGAACAGCATTGTGTCCTCCAAAACCAAAGGTATTTGAGATAGCATACTGAATATCCGCTTCTTGACCTTCACCATAAACAACGTTTGCTTCGATATAGTCAGACAATTCTTTGGTACCAGCAGTTTTTGGTACAAAGCTGTGACGAATCGCTTCGATAGTAGCAATCGCTTCAACTGCACCAGCAGCACCAAGCAAGTGCCCTGTAAATGATTTAGTAGATGATACAGGAACTTCTTTACCAAGTACAGAAACGATAGCTCCACTTTCACCTTTTTCATTGGCAGGTGTAGATGTACCATGTGCATTGACATAATCGACATCTTCAGGCTTAATACCAGCTTCATTGATCGCCAATTTAATCGCTTTGGCAGCACCTGAACCGTCTGGTGTTGGCGTTGTCATATGGTAGGCATCACAGTTTGAACCGTAACCAACAATCTCAGCCAAAATGTTAGCACCACGTTTTTGGGCATGTTCCAAACTTTCGATGACAAGAACCCCTGCACCTTCACCCATCACAAAACCATTACGGTCTTTATCAAATGGAATAGATGAACGTTCTGGGTCTTCCGTTGTTGAAAGGGCCGTAAGGGCATTGAAACCACCGATACCAATCTTAGTAATCGAAGCTTCAGCACCACCTGCCAAAACAACATCATGCATACCAAATTTAATTTCACGGAAAGCTTCACCAATGGCATCATTAGCAGAAGCACAAGCTGTTGTCACGGATTTACATACCCCTTGAGCCCCAATCTTAAGTGCGATGTTTCCAGCACCCATGTTTGAAAGAGCTTTTGGAATAAACATTGGTTGGATTCTCTTCATCCCACGTTCATGCATCCGGATAATTTGGTCTTCCAATTCTTGCAAACCACCGATACCAGATGATACAATCACACCTACACGATCGCGGTCTTCTTCTTCCATGTTCAAGCCTGAATTTTCAATAGCTTCCATCGCAGCATAGATTGCATACAATGAGTAAGTATCCATACGATTTTGATCTTTTTTCACGAAATATTTATCGAATGGGAAATCTTGAATTTCACCAGCATTAAAGACTGGAATTTCAGAAGCATCAAATTTTGTAATGGGCTTGATTCCAATTTTTCCTTCATGAAGGCTATTCCAGAACTCCTCTGGTGTATTTCCGATTGGTGAGGTTACACCGTAACCTGTAACAACAACACGATTTGTAGACATATATATTCTCCTTTTGTCGGATGGATATTTAAGTAAGTGATTTTCGATCAGTGAGCATTCATTATTGCATAGTCATGCCGCCATCAATAGCAATTGTTTGACCAGTTAAATATTCTTGACCTGCTAAGAAAGCCGCAACTTCAGCTACTTCTTCTGCTTGACCAATACGTTTCATTGGCACTTGAGCTAGCATGGCATCTTTCATTTTCTCTGGAATAGCGTCAGTCATATCTGATTCAATGAAACCAGGAGCGATAGCATTGACACGGACACCACGGGCCGCAACTTCACGCGCTACTGATTTAGTGAAACCGATCAAACCAGCTTTTGAAGCCGCATAGTTAGCTTGACCGATATTCCCCATGAGACCTACAACAGATGACATATTGATGATGGCCCCTTGACGCGCCTTAGACATTGGTTTCAAGACAGCTTGTGTCATATTGAAGGCACCAGTCAAGTTGATTTTCAAAACCCGTTCAAAATCTTCTTCAGTCATCTTCAACATCAACTTGTCGTTTGTAATCCCAGCGTTATTGACCAAAACATCAACACTACCAAGCTTTTCAATAGCTTCAGCAACCATACGTTGCGCATCTTCGCCATTCGAAATATCCCCAGAAATACCAACAACAGTCACACCATAGTCAGCAAACTGTGCAAGCAAGTCCTCAGAAATTTCAGAACGTCCATTTAGGACAACGTTGGCACCGAGACTCGCAAATTTATGAGCCACAGCCAATCCAATTCCGCGTGTTGAACCTGTTACAAAAACATTTTTATTTTTAAGTTCCATCTTTACCTCGTTTTAAGCATTCAGAAGAGCATCTAGACTAGCCTGATCTTCGACGTTATGAGTTGGAAGAGTTTTATCAATTTTCTTCAAGAATCCTGACAAGACTTTTCCAGGTCCGATCTCAATGACTTCATCTACACCAAAGTCTTGAATCGTAGCAATCGAATCATAGAAACGAACCGGTTCTTTTACTTGACGGGCCAAAAGTGCTTTTACATCTTCTGACTTCATGATAGTCGCTTCTGTATTCCCAACTAAAGGAAGATCAAAATCATTAAATGATACTTTTTCTAGTTCAGCCGCCAATTTTTGACTAGCAGATTCCAGTAAGGCTGTGTGGAATGGACCTGACACATTCAAAGGGATCAAGCGTTTAGCACCTGCTTCCTTCAATAGTTCCACAGCATAGTCCACAGCCGCAACTTCACCACCAATCACAATTTGTGCTGGAGTATTGTAGTTAGCTGGTGTTACTACACCCTTTTCAGATGCTTGTTGACAGATTTCTTCAATCAAACTTGGATCTGTATTCATGACAGCAACCATTTTTCCACTTCCAGCAGGAGCAGCTGTTTCCATAAATTCTCCACGTTTTGCAACCAAAGCTACTGCATCTTCAAACGAAAGAGCTCCAGCCGCAACAAGGGCAGAATATTCCCCCAAAGAGAGGCCGGCAACAATATCAGGAGTGATACCATTTTCTGCTAAGAGACGATAAATGGCTACTGACGTTGTCAAAATAGCTGGTTGAGTATAGCGTGTCTGATTCAGTTTTTCTTCGTTAGAATCAATCAATTCACGCAAATCATAACCTAGAATACGACTAGCCGTATCAAATGTCTCTTTAACAACGGGATAAGCCGCATACAAATCGCTCGCCATGCCCAATTTCTGAGCCCCTTGACCAGCAAATAAGAACGCACGTTTTGTCACTATCCTAATCCTTTCGACGTTTTTAGACGTTTACATCTGCCCAACGAGCAGCCTCTCTTTGAATCACCTTGGCTGCTCCATAATAGATATCTTCTAGAATTTCAGCACAAGTTTCTTCCTTGCTGACAAGCCCAGCAATTTGACCTGCCATTACAGATCCATTGTCAACATCTCCATCAACAACGGCATTGCGAAGGGCACCTGCTCCTAATTCTTCAATTTCTTCTTGAGTCTTCTTACCTGCCAAGAAATCTTTTTCAGCTTGGTTATAGGCAGAAGCCAATTTATTCTTGATCGCACGAACAGGGTGTCCAACAACTGATGCTGAAACTACCGTATCAATATCTTTCGCTTTCAAGATTTTATTCTTAAAGTTTTGGTGAGCATTAGATTCTTTAGCAACCACGAAACGAGTTCCCACCTGAACAGCTTCGGCACCTAACATAAAGACAGCTGCAGCTCCGGCACCATCAGCGACACCTCCAGCACCAATTACTGGAATAGAAACAGCTTCAACCACTTGACGAACCAAGGTCATGGTCGTCAATTTACCAATGTGACCTCCAGCTTCCATCCCTTCTGCAATCACTGCATCGGCACCCAATTTTTCCATCCGTTTTGCAAGGGCAACAGATGGAACAACTGGAATGACAGTGATCCCTGCTTCATGGAAACGATCCATGTATTTCCCAGGATTTCCAGCTCCAGTTGTAACAACTTTTACACCTTCTTCAATCACCAGGTCGACAATATCATCTGCAAATGGGGACAAGAGCATGATATTCACGCCAAAAGGCTTATCAGTAATAGACTTCACCTTATCAATATTGGCCTTTACAACTTCTTTTGGAGCGTTCCCGCCACCAATGATTCCAAGACCACCGGCATTTGATACTGCTCCAGCCAAGTCGCCATCAGCCACCCAAGCCATCCCACCTTGGAAGATCGGATATTTAATATTCAATAGTTCAGTAATTCGTGTTTGCATTATACCTACCTCTTTTTTCGCTTAAGTAATAGTTTGAAATTAAAAGATTGTTTCTTTGAGCCTCAAACTATTACCTAAACAAGAGAGAATATCTTTCGATACTCTCATCTATCATTATTTTGTTTTTTCTTCTACGTAAGCGACAAGGTCACCAACTGTAGACAATCCTTCTTCAGTTTCGATTTGGATGTCAAAAGCATCTTCAATTTCAGAGATAACTTGGAACAAATCCAATGAATCTGCTTCTAAATCTTCGAATGTAGATTCAAGAGTTACTTCTGATGGTTCTTTACCAAGTTCTTCAACGATAATTTCTTGTACTTTTTCAAATACTGCCATGATAGGCCTCCTTAAAAAATAATATATAAATTTTTAAAATGTGTTTCCACATGTTTAACTAGATTGTAACAAGAAGTGTGCCCCATGTCAAACCTCCACCGAATCCTGTCAGAAGAATTTTTTGACTTCCATCCATCTTGATTCGATGATTCTCGACACACTCCGATAATAGAATAGGGATACTAGCAGCACTAGTGTTCCCATATTCCATCATATTTGCTGGGATTTTCTCTCTAGAGACACCCAGCTTCTTTGACATCTTATCTAACATTCGGTCATTCGCCTGGTGTAACAGAAAAAAGTCAATCTCTTCTGCTTCCATAGAGGCGTCTGCTATCATTTTTTGAATACTTTTCGTTACATCACGAATGGCAAAATCAAAAACTGCCCGTCCATCCATTGTCAGATACCTTCGATCAGAAACTTCATCTGAGTAAGGGGAAGACAGACCCAAATAGCAAGACTCAAGACTAGCACCTCGACTACCATCTGTAAAAAGATTTTCAGCCAAAAACGATTTTTGATCGCTCGCTTCAAGCAAGACACCACCAGCTCCATCTCCAAAAAGGACTGAAGTAGAACGGTCTGACCAGTCTAATACTTTTGAAAGCGTCTCACTACCGATCACAATTCCTCGCTGGTACATACCTGAAGAAATGTATTTTTCAGCAGTCGCTAAAGCAAATACAAATCCGCTACATGCTGCAGTCAGATCAAAGGCAAAAGCTCTAGAAGCACCAATATTAGCTTGTACCCGGGCTGCAGTTGATGGCATTAAGCTGTCTGGAGTAATCGTAGCCACAAGGATGAAATCAATTTTCTCAGCGTCTAAGTTTGCTTTTGCTAATAATCTTTGTGCAACGACTGTTGCTAGATCACTTGTCGTCTCATCTTTTGAAATGTGACGCCGAAGGATACCTGTCCGACTACTGATCCATTCATCACTTGTATCCATGATCTCAGCCAAATCATCATTTGATACGACTTGGTCAGGTGCATAATGAGCAACTTGACTAATTTTAGCAAAGACCATTATTTAATTTCCTCCAAGAAACGATACAGATTTTGCAATCCTTTTTGCATCACTTTCTTCTCTTCGGGACTCATATCTCCAATAATCTGGTTGACCATCCGTTTATGGAATTGCTGATGAAGACGATAAAGTAGACGACCGTTCTTCGTTAAACTCAAGTGTACAACCCGGCGATCAACTTCCGATCTTCTTCTTTCGATATACCCTTTGCGCTCAAGATTATTCAAACTTGTCGTGACAGTCCCCAAAGTCACCATCAACTCCCGTGAAATATCACTCGGGGTTGCATTCGGTGTCGAACCAATCACATCGATCGTATGCATTTCTTTAATAGAAACATCTTTGAATCGACTTGCTCTTAGGCTCGACTCCTCAATAACCAAAACATTATTAAAGATGGATGTTAAATAGTCGTTAACTAATTGGTAATTCAAAACTCCACCTCCTAATTTTACTTTGATAGTCAAATTTTATCAAAAATGAAAATAATTTGCAAGCATTTTTTCACAAAACATAGAAAAATTACAAATTTATTTTCCTTTAAATTGTGGCCGACGTTTCTCAGAGTAGGCAATAACCCCTTCCTTGAAATCTTCTGTAAATGCTAGTTTCTTTTGCAAATCCAATTCAAGACCCGCATATTGGTCCCATTCTTTCAAGAATGCTTCCCAAACCATTTCTTTCATGGCAGCATAAGAATTTGAAGATCCTCTTCTTAATTTTTTAAGCAATTGCTCAACTGTTTTATCGAGTCTTTCAGATTCACAAACACGATAAGCTAGGCCATAATCAAATGCCTTTTCAGCAGTCAAGGCTTCACCCGTCATTACTAAATGAGTAGCCCGAGACATGCCAATGGCTTTTCCTAACAAGAATAACCCACCCGCATCCGGTGCTAAACCAACTCCAACAAAGGCTTGGATAAATTTAGTACGATCACTAATAATACAAAAATCAACAGCTACTGCAATGTTAGCAGCTGCTCCAGCAACCGCTCCATCTGCCATCATAATAACCGGTTTTGGCAATTGCTTGATTTTCTTTGAAATCGTATTAACTAATTCGGCAATTAAAACAAGAGACTCGATGTCATCCGCATCGACTGCGCGTTTCATTTCGCTTAAATCTCCACCAACTGAAAAGATTTTCCCTTCTGCTGATAGAATAATGAATTTTACTTCCTCATTTTTTTCTGCATCTTCCAGGGCAGCTAAAATTTCCTGACACATTGGAATGTTAAAACCATTGGATACTTCAGGACGATTTAAAGAGATTGTCGCGAGGTCGTTTTCGACAGAATACAAAATTGTTTCAAACATCACAGACTCCTTTTGTTTAAATATAAAATATTTTGATATTAAAACTTTTGAATTATAACATATCATACCACAAAAAAGTAAAATAGTAAAATATATCTATAAGATGTAACAAAATTGTAAAATTTGAATAATTACAATTTCTCTCCTCTACAGAATCAATTATTTTATGCCCTATCTGTAAATACATTGTATCAATAACTGAACTTTGATATAATGTATTAATGAAACTATTAAGGAGAAAATATGAAAGTAACTAAATTCGGTGGAAGTTCTCTAGCATCAGCTTCTCAATTAAAAAAAGTACTTGATATCATTAAAGATGATCCAGAAAGAAGATTTGTAGTTGTATCAGCTCCAGGCAAACGCAACGCTGAAGATACAAAAGTAACAGACGCTCTGATCCGGTATTATAAAGAATTTACTTCAGATAAGGATGTCACACAAACACAACAGTGGATTATTGAACGTTATCGTGCCATTACAGAAGAATTGGGTCTCAAAGATTCCATTATTCAAGAAATTGCTGAAGATATCTATGATTTAACAAATTTACCTAAAAAAGGGAATCCATTCACATACGATGCATTCCTAGCAGCAGGCGAAAATAACAATGCTAAACTCATTGCTGCTTATTTCAATCAAAATGGATTAGAAGCAAGATACATCCATCCAAAAGAGGCAGGGATTACAGTCACTGCAGAACCTTCCAACGCTCGTATATTACCATCTAGTTACGATAAAATTGAAGAACTAAAAGAGTCAAGTGAAGTGATTGTCATTCCAGGATTCTTTGGTGTTACTCAAGATGGTAATATTTGTACATTTTCTCGTGGTGGATCCGACATTACAGGATCGATCATTGCAGCAGGTGTAAAAGCAGACTTATACGAAAACTTTACAGACGTAAATGGTATCTTTGCAGCACATCCAGGTATTATTAAACACCCACATTCTATTCCCGAATTAACCTACAAAGAAATGCGTGAATTAGCCTATGCTGGTTTTTCAGTCTTGCATGATGAAGCACTCGTTCCAGCATACAGAGGTAAAATTCCATTAGTTATTAAAAATACAAATAATCCAGACCACCCTGGAACCCGCATTGTTTTGGAACATTCAAATGATCATGTGACTGTTGTAGGAATTGCAGGTGATTCAGGATTCGTTAGCATTAACACTACAAAATACCTTATGAACCGTGAAGTCGGTTTTGGTCGAAAAGTCCTCCAAATTTTAGAAGATCTCAATATTAGTTGGGAGCATATGCCAACAGGAATCGATGACTTATCCATCATTTTGCGTTCACGTGAACTAACTCCAATCAAAGAACAAGAAATTTTAAAACAATTAACGCAAAAGCTCGAAGTTGACACAGCCGAAATTGAACATGATCTTTCCATCATTATGATTGTTGGTGAGAAAATGAAGAGTCAGGTAGGGGTTACCGCCACTGCGGCCAAAGCACTATCAGAAAATGAAGTGAATATTCAAATGATCTCGCAAGGTTCTAGTGAAGTTTCCATTATGTTCGTTGTAAGTAAAGATCAAGAAGAAAAAGCAATTAAAGCCTTATATCAAGCATTTTTCCCAAATAACTAAATAGAGAAAAGCTCCGTTAACTAAATGGAGCTTTAATTTACATTAAAATGAAAAGTAAAAAAGAGATCAAGTATTTGATCTCTTTTATTCTATACTCCGCCAGTAGGACTCGAACCTACGACATCATGATTAACAGTCATGCGCTACTACCAACTGAGCTATGGCGGAATCAAGCTAAGCGACTACCTTATCTCACAGGGGGCAACCCCCAACTACTTCCGGCGTTCTAGGGCTTAACTGCTG
>CAJJKY010000011.1 GCA_905188195.1 Streptococcus parasanguinis
CGCTGATTTCATCAGCTTTTACAGCCCTACTCAACTGTGCGGAGGTGGGACGACAAAATCGAATTCTAACGAATTACCGATTTCTGTCCCACTCTCTTTTAGTTTAGATATTTAATGAAGAACTCAATCAGTTTCATGATTTGTGTAAAGAACCAAGGCAGAAATAGAAAAGCTAGGAAGGTAACATGCCATTTCCAATAAAGTGAAACCAAGCCAACGGTTTCTCGAATCCAAGCGGATGGGAGATAGTAAAAAGATGTTCTTGAACCGATACTTCGACCAGGTATTTTCAATCGTCTCATAAAGACACCTGCACGGAGCGCGTGAAATGAATTGGTTACTACAAGGACTCGCTTGCCAAGCCCCTCTTCTTCAAGGAGACGCTTGCTAAAGGTCAGGTTTTCAAAAGTAGTACGAGAGCGATTCTCGATGAGAATGGCGTCCTCTGGAACCCCATGTTCCATTAAGTATCTGGCCATAGCTTCCGCCTCAGCGATCAGCTCATCTGACCCTTGACCACCAGAAACAATCAGCTTTGGTCGTCCCTCGAACTGCTCATAGATGGACTTTCCTTTCTCAAGACGTTGGGCCAAGAGTGGGGGAACCTTGTCTCCGATCAAACCTGAGCCAAGGATGATGATGGCGTCTGGCTCTTTGCGAACTGGAAAGAGATTGCAAAAAGTCCCATAGGATACATAAGAGAGGTAGAGAAAAGTCATGTAAAACAGGGCGAAGTCAGTCAGATAAATGAGGATGTCATTCCCTGGGAAATAGGGTAGAAAATGTAGTGCCAAAGCTCCGATAATAAACAGCCCATAGAGCAGAGAGAGGAGGTTGGCCAGCCTTTTTCCTTCAAAAGCCATCATTTGACGTCCGTTAAAAAGGAGAAAGATAGATGAGAAAATAATGCTGAGAAAAACGAGGATGGAAATCACCACAAAGACAATCATTGCAATTTGTTGATTAAACCATAACTCAGTTCGAACGACTAGTAAAAATGCAGAAATCAGTAGAAAAAGCCCCAAGTTTATCGAAAAGAGATAAGCATTGAAAAGCCTTCTGCGATCACTCATAAAGAACAATAAAAAGATAAGAGCTGGAAATAACCAGAATAGATATAGATACATGTTTTGCCCCTCGTAAAATCTTACATCCATTGTACCATAATGACTGATAAAAATAGCGGATTGTTCATACAAATAAGTTGCATTCTTCAAATGAATTTGATAAAGTTAAGATTATCGTTTTTTAAGGAGATCGTATGTTACGAAAAGGTTCCCTGACAGGTTTATTACTGTTTGGTATTTTTTTTGGTGCTGGAAACCTGATTTTCCCACCGGCTCTTGGTGCTTTATCGGGTAATCAATTTTGGCCAGCTATTGCTGGGTTTGTCCTTTCAGGAGTGGGAATTGCCATTGTGACCTTGATTATCGGGACACTTAATCCCAAAGGATATATTGATGAGATTTCTCGTAAGATTTCACCTGTTTTCGCGATTGTATACTTAGTTGCGCTTTATCTTTCGATTGGTCCTTTCTTTGCTATTCCAAGAACGGCGACGGTATCTTTCGAAGTGGGGATAGCCCCCTTATTAGGTGGAATGAATGCCAGTTTAGCACTTTTCATTTTTACCCTGGTCTACTTTTTGCTAGCCTTTCTGATTGCTTTGAATCCATCTAAGATTCTAGATCGGATCGGTCGTATATTGACCCCGATCTTTGCGATTCTCATTTTGATCTTGGTCGTTCTTGGGGCTGTGAAATACAGTGGACATGCTCCAATGGTGGCCACAAAAGCCTATCAGGCATCTGCCTTTGGACAAGGATTTTTAGAGGGGTACAATACCTTGGATGCCTTGGCATCTGTTGCCTTTAGTGTGATCGCAGTGACTACCTTGAATCAACTTGGATTTTCAAGTAAGAGAGAATACATCAAGACTATTTGGTTGGTTGGAATTGTTGTAGCCCTTGGTTTTAGTGTGCTGTATATCGGTTTAGGATATCTGGGGAATCATTTTCCTATTCCAGCTTCTATTATGGCATCTGATAGCAATAAAGGGGTGTATGTATTATCAGAAGCGACCAAAGCGATCTTTGGTCCGACTGCTCAGATTTTCCTAGCAGGAATGGTGACGGTAACTTGCTTTACCACAACCGCTGGTTTAATCGTCTCTACCAGTGAATTCTTCCATAGCACCTTCCCTAAGGTCTCTTACAAGGTCTATGCAAGTGTCTTTACTTTGATTGGTTTTGCAATTGCCAACCTAGGCTTGAATGCCATTATTGCTTTCTCATTGCCAGTCTTGATGATTCTTTACCCAATCACCATTACCATTGTATTGATTGTGATAGTGAATAAATTTGTGGCTCTTTCAAAACCAGGAATGCAATTGACTATTTTCTTAGCCAGCTTGGTCTCTCTTGCAAGTGTTCTGGCAAGTACCTTTAAAATTTCACTAGTAGAAAAGGGGATTGCTTTGCTTCCATTTGCAGCTCAATCTCTTCCATGGTTAGTGCCAGTAGTTATCGGGATTCTTTTATCGCTCGTATTACCAAATAAACAAACGGCAGAAGAATAAGTTATATTAGAAACTCTAAAGGTTTGTGCTTTAGAAATAGATTGAAGATAATATCCTCTTAGAAACTTTCCTTAGGTGAGTACGGACGTCAGCGAACTTCATAGAAGTTCCATGACTTAGTTTTGAATCTAAGGTTTCAAAACTCCCGAGTGCTAGAAACATCACTGTTTCTAGCACTTTTCTCACGGCGGAAAGTTTCAATGTATACTTGAATGTGCCTTATATATTCTTTTAGTTTTTCACCACAACTTAGACTCTAAAGTTATTGGCTTTAGGGTTTTTCTTTTGAAACTAGTATCTAAATCCAAACTTTAGTAAAAAAACGTAGCAGAAATTTTTATTTTTTGTCAGTCAATGCTATACTGAATGTAGCATATCAATATACGGAGTGAACTATGAATCCAATCA
Organism: Streptococcus parasanguinis; assembly: GCA_905188195.1. Taxonomy (GTDB): domain Bacteria; phylum Bacillota; class Bacilli; order Lactobacillales; family Streptococcaceae; genus Streptococcus; species Streptococcus parasanguinis_P. The sequence continues at coordinate 2,987 of CAJJKY010000011.1, forward strand.
TTTTTTCATTGACAGTTTTTCTTGCGGGTATTCTGTCTTTCTTTTCTCCCTGTGTTTTTCCTTTGCTTCCGGTTTATATTGGAATCTTACTAGGAAGTGATCAGGAAAAGGCTATCCGATTGTTCGGGAAAAAAATTCGCTGGCATGGCTTGCTGAAAACCCTTTGTTTTATTGCAGGTATTTCTGTTATTTTCCTCCTCATTGGTTTTGGAGCGGGCTTGCTTGGAAAGATCATGTACACCAATTGGTTCCGTTATCTGATGGGAGCCCTCATCATTATCCTTGGTCTTCATCAAATGGAAGTTTTTCATTTTCATTTCCTTGAAAAGCAAAAATCAGTAGATTTTGGAGCCGCCAAACAGAAGAATGAATTGTTTTCAGCTTTTCTACTTGGTCTTGGCTTTAGTTTTGGTTGGACCCCTTGTATTGGTCCGGTATTAGGATCAGTTCTTGCTTTAGCAGCATCAGATGGGCAAGATGCTCTTATGGGAGCTATTTATCTCCTTGTTTATACATTGGGAATGGCTCTTCCGTTTTTACTGTTGGCCTTAGCATCTAGTCTGGTCTTACCTTACTTTAATCGTCTCAAACCCCATTTGTTATTGCTGAAGAAAATCGGCGGAGCCATCATTATTCTGATGGGAATTCTCTTACTATTGGGACAATTGAACAGTTTGTCATCTATCTTTTCATAAAAATAATCGGAGGTTTAACGCATGATGAAAGGTTTTAAATACGCTTGTTTCTCAGTACTTTCTCTGGCTTTGCTGTCAGCTTGTTCCATGAATCAATCCAGTGAAAGTAGTATGGACAATCAGCCAACAATGAAAACAACAACGAATAAGAATCCTTTGGTGGGAAAAGACGCTAGTGACTTTGAGCTAAAGGATATGAAGGGGAATACGGTTAAACTTTCAGACTACAGAGGGAAGAAGGTATATTTGAAATTCTGGGCAACCTGGTGTGGTCCTTGTCGGCAAAGTATGCCTGAACTGAATAAACTGGTCGAAGAAAAGGACCGGGACTTTGAGATTCTCACTGTTATGGCACCAGGGATGCAAGGTGAAAAAACAGAAGAAGAGTTCGTCAAATGGTTTGATCAACAAGATTACAAGTCCGTACCGGTCTTGTACAATCCAGACGGTTCTGCATTTGCAGATTATCAGGTTCGCTCTATTCCTACAGAAGTCTTTATAGACAGTCATGGGAAAATTGGACATGTCCAATTAGGGGCTATTTCAAACGACGATGCTAAGAAGATTATCAAAGACTTACAATAAAAAAATGAAGCACGAAGCTTCATTTTTTTATTAGTTGCTTGCACCAGAAGTGGCATCGGCATCTCCGTGCCCTCCGTCACCATGTCCTCCAGCATCAGAAGCACCAGAAGTAGCATCTGCACTACCGTGTCCACCAGCAGGAGCAAATGGACCGCTTCCGCCAACTAGACGTTGTCCTGTTGTTTGTAGGTACCAGTCCAACCATGGTTTGAAGTTGAAGACAATCTCATTGATACCAGCGTATGAACCATCTTCATAGTACATAGCTTGGTAGTTGTGAGTGTTGATCACGCCTTCAGGAGATCCTGGAACAATAGTCCGAACATAGTCTTGGTTACCGTTACGAAGGGTACCAATCACCCATTCCACGTTTTTCATACGTGCTGGTGGTAGGGAGCCGTGAACGGTTGACATCCGGCTTCCTGATTGAGGTGGCACGCGTTTAGCAAACATGGTATCTGGATCTTGATGGGCATTGTTGTAGTAGAGGAATTGGTTGTTATCATCGGCATAAGTCAATTCAAATGGCATAGCCTTCAAGAACATATCAATTTGGTTAACGGTTAGGATACCGTGGTCGAGTTTGACATAGGTATCGCCAGAAACGGCACCGGTGATTTCAGCTACTTTTTCTACCCAGTCTGGATCGTCAGGATCGACTTCAGTAACAGTTGTAGCGATTGGATGATTACAATCCAAGTCTTCTGGTTCAATTGGTTTTGGTTTTTTCAATTTCGATACAACCTCAACGTATTTCATAAAATTATCCAAGCAGGTTTCAAGGAATTTGACGGTTCCCTCGTTGATGATATTGCCGTTTTCGTCAAAAGCTTCTTTCGCTTTTCCTAGAAGGAATTCATTCCCTGGAAGAGTGTAAGCATTGACACCTGGAGCATCAAGGATCTTACGGAGGTGAACCTGTGCGCGTGAAGTCCCTTGATCATAGTAAGAAGCACCGACGATCATAACCGGTTTGTTTTCAAATGGATGCACCTCGAAAGAGAGCCATTCAAGAACAGACTTGAGAGCAGCAGAGATCGTATGGTTGTGCTCTGGAGTGGCAATGATAACACCATCTGCACGAGTGATTTTGTTATATAAAAGACGCAATTGGAAACTTTCGTCCCATTTTTCATCTTGGTTAAACATTGGAACTTCGTCGATTTCAAGAACTTCCAATTCAAATTTGATCTTAAATTGGCGGCGAATGAATTCCAAAAGTTTACGGTTATATGATTGATCGTAGTTCGATCCTACAAGTCCAACAAATTTCATTCTTTTCTGTCTCCTATCTTACAAGTTTTCCCAGTCAAATTCTTCAGCATCTTTGCGAAGCAATTCTTGGGCGTTGCGCAATTTGTCTGTAATTTTTACAAATACACGGAAATCATTGAAGACGGCATCTAATTTTTGAATGACATCTAAATCCACCAAGTCTCCATTTTGATCAAAGGCTTGCAATGAATGAGAGAGCAAGAATTCATCTGGCAAGACATTCGCTTTGATTTCTGGAGCATTTAAGATTTGGCGAAGTTGGAGTTGGGCGCGTGAAGATCCCAACGTACCGTATGATGCCCCAGTAATCATGACCGGTTTATTCAACAATGGGAAGACTCCGTATGAGAGCCAAGCGAGTGCACTCATCAATACTGCTGGAATAGAGTGGTCGTATTCTGGAGTTCCAATAATGACCCCATCAGCTTCTTCAATTTTTGCAACAATATCTAAGACAGCTTCAGGAACTTGTTTGTCGGCTGGTTTGTTAAAGACAGGGATATCTTTAATTTCGACCAATTCGATCTCAGCCTTATCAGCAAAATGTTTTTGCATGTATTGAAGCAGTTGACGGTTTGTAGAACGTTTGGAGTTAGTCCCCACAATCGCAATAAGTTTTATCATGGAAAATTCCTTTCTGATAGGAGAATTATAAATAAGATTGAAGCCCACTTGTATAGGCGATCTTGCCTGATTGAGAAACCAATAAGGTATCTATACCAGGAAGTGATTCAACAGTGTAGAGGATAGAAGCAGGAGATTCCCCGAACAAGCGGGTAGTCCATATCTCCCCGTCTACGGATCGATCAGATATGATGGTGATACTGGCTAAGTCTGTCTCGACCGGATAGCCCGTCGCGCTATCAAAGATGTGATGAAACGACTGGCCGTCAACTTCTAAATGACGCTCGTAGATGCCAGAGGTGACAATAGATTTATCCTTGACAGAGAGGACCAGTAGGTGCTGACCTCTTTTTTCGACTGGATTTTGAATGCCAATCCGCCAAGGCTGTTGTTTGATGGGGTGTTGACCGACAGTGAGGATATTTCCTCCAAGATCGATCAAGGCATCTGTTACTCCCTGGCTCTTTAAAAAGGTAGCAATGCAGTCTGCACTATAACCCTTAGCCAAGGCTCCTAAATCAATCTTCATTCCAGGACGCATCAGAAAGACTGTATGGTTTTCTGGGTCGAGCTGGATTTGGTGAGGATCGATCTTGGCCAGGGCTTGATCAATTTCTCCTTGCTGGGGACGTCTAGCATCTGAAAATCCAATTCGCCAGGTCTGTACAAGAGGACCAATGGCGATGTTTAAATGGCTGTTTTGAGCTTGACTATGCAAGGTACCTAATGCAATCAGATCAAAAAGATCTGGATGAACTTGGACAGGAACAATACCAGCTTGGTGATTGACCTCCATGAGTTCAGAACTTGCATCATTAGCACTGAAGCGATGTTCGTAGGAGCGAAGAAGTTCAAAGCAGCGGGCTAAGAGTTCATTCGCTTGTGGGTGATAGATCGAAACAGTGATGGTCGTTCCCATCAACCGTTCGGATCGACTACTTAGGTCCACTAAAAATCTATCCTTTCCTATTTTCACTTACTTACAGTATATCAAAAAGATATCGTTTTCACAATCCTTTCAAGCATATTGTTTGACATTTTTTGAAACATGTGAAATGTGATTTTCTGGAAAATTGAAAAAAAGATCACAAATTCTGAGCAAAATAATTGTAACCGATATCATTTTTATGATATACTCAAGAAGTAAATTAAATTAAAGGTAGGATTTATTCTATGAGTAAAATCGTTGTTGTAGGGGCTAACCATGCCGGAACAGCTTGTATCAACACTATGTTAGATAATTTCGGAAATGAAAATGAAATTGTGGTTTTTGACCAAAACTCAAACATTTCATTCCTTGGATGTGGGATGGCACTTTGGATCGGTGAACAAATCGATGGTCCTGAAGGTCTTTTCTACTCTGACAAAGAAAAATTGGAAGCAAAAGGTGCAAAAGTCTACATGAACTCTCCTGTTCTTTCAATTGACTATGACAACAAAGTGGTGACTGCAGAAGTTGATGGAAAAGAACACAAAGAATCTTACGAAAAATTGATCTTTGCGACTGGATCAACACCAATCATTCCTCCAATTAAAGGAGTTGAAATCGTTCCTGGTAACCGCGAATTCAAAGCAACTCTTGAAAATCTTCAATTCGTTAAATTGTACCAAAACGCTGAAGAAGTGATCGAAAAATTGAAAGACAACAGCAAACACTTGAACCGTATCGCTGTAGTTGGTGGTGGTTACATCGGTGTTGAACTTGCTGAAGCTTTCGAACGTCTTGGTAAAGACGTTGTCTTGGTGGATATCGTGGACACTGTCTTGAATGGTTACTACGACAAAGACTTCACTGACATCATGGCGAAAAACTTGGAAGACCACAACATCCGTTTGGCACTTGGACAAACGGTTCAAGCGGTTGAAGGAGATGGTAAGGTAGAACGCCTTGTAACCGATAAAGAAACCTTCGATGTAGATATGGTTATCTTGGCTGTTGGTTTCCGTCCTAATACAGCTCTTGCTGATGGTAAGATTGAACTCTTCCGCAACGGTGCTTTCCTTGTTGATAAGAAACAAGAAACTTCACTTCCAGGTGTATACGCAGTTGGTGACTGTGCGACTATCTTTGATAACGCTCGTAACGAAATGAGCTACATCGCTCTTGCGTCTAATGCGGTTCGTTCAGGTATTGTTGGTGCCTACAATGCGACTGGTCATGAATTGGAAGGAATCGGTGTTCAAGGTTCTAACGGTATCTCTATCTACGGCCTTCACATGGTTTCAACTGGTTTGACTCTTGAAAAAGCGAAAGCTGCAGGCTTCAATGCCACTGAAACTGGCTTCAACGACCTTCAAAAACCTGAATTTATCAAACACGATAACTACGAAGTTGGTATCAAGATCGTCTATGATAAAGATACTCGTCAAATCCTTGGAGCTCAAATGGTATCACGTGATAGCGCCATCTCAATGGCTATCCACATGTTCTCACTTGCGATTCAAGAACACGTAACGATTGATAAATTGGCTTTGACAGACTTGTTCTTCTTGCCACACTTCAACAAACCTTACAACTACATTACAATGGCAGCTTTAACTGCTGAATAATAGCTAAAGTTCTATTAAAAACTTTCCTTAGGTGAGTACGGACGTCAGCGAACTTCATAGAAGTTCCATGACTAATTATTGAGCCTAAGGTCTCAATAATTCCGAGTGCCTGAAACAATACAGTTTCAGGCACTTTTCTCACAGCGGAAAGTTTTGATTTTTCTTTATTCGTTCCATTTATATTTCTTTGTAGAAATTCTTAACTTATTTTTATTAGATAAAATGGTTTGTCTACATTCTAAACAAAACTAACAAGGGTAGTTTTGTTTTTTTCTGTCTTTACATGTATTCAGAGGCAGTGAAATAAGGTATAATGAATAGGATAAGAGTTTGAAGGAGTTAGGGAATGTCTGAAAAAGAAGAAGCCTTAAAAAAGGAATTTCATTTTGCCTCTAGTTCGATTGTGGCCCATATTGTCAGAGGTGTTCTGGTTGGGATTGTTGTAGGCTGCATCGTCTCGAGTTTTCGTTTTTTGATCGAACATATTTTTCATTTTGTTCAAGGCGTTTACAAGGAGATGTCTGGTCAACCACTTTATTTACTTGCTATGCTATTGGGTTATGGGGTGATCGTATTGATTGCTGGTCGCCTTATTCGCACCAATCGGGATATCAAGGGATCAGGAATTCCGCAAGTCGAAGCAGAACTCAAGGGGCTCTTGGCGGTGAGTTGGTGGGATACCCTGTGGAAGAAGTATATTTTAGGTGTCTTGGCCATCGGAAGTGGCTTGATGCTTGGTCGTGAAGGTCCTAGTATTCAATTAGGAGCAATGGGGGGAAAAGGAGTGGCCCATCATTTGAAGGTCAGCCCGGTTGAGGAGCGATCTTTGATTGCAAGTGGGGCTGCTGCTGGCCTTGCTGCTGCCTTTAATGCACCTATAGCGGGGCTCTTATTTGTGGTTGAAGAGGTCTACCATCATTTTTCACGTTTCTTTTGGATTTCGACCTTGGCTTCTAGTTTGACTGCTAATTTTATTTCACTCAATGTCTTTGGTCAAACACCAGTGCTTCATATGCCACAAAATATTCCACCGCTCCATCTGTCTCAGTACTGGATTTATCTTTTTCTTGGAGTCTTTTTAGGGGCAGCAGGGTATGTCTACGAAATAGTGGTTCTCAATATCGGTCGATTGTATCGCTTACTTGAGAAGATTTTCCATGTTCCTTCTCATTATTCTTCTTTATTTGCCTTTGTCTTGATTCTTCCAATCGGCTATTTTCTTCCCCAAATTCTTGGTGGTGGGAATCAATTGGTCTTGGATTTAGCTCGAGTACCGTATCCAGTGCTGACCATCCTTCTTTATTTTGCGATCCGTTTCATCTGGAGTATGTTGAGCTATGGTAGTGGCTTACCAGGTGGCATCTTCCTGCCTATACTAGCATTAGGATCACTTTTAGGGGCCATCGTTGGAACCTTCCTCCAAAACATTGGCTTTATCTCTCAAAATCAGCTGCCTCTTTTCATCATTTTAGGAATGAGTGGGTATTTTGGGGCTATTTCAAAAGCGCCATTAACAGCGATGATCTTGGTGACAGAGATGGTCGGTGATATTCGCAGTTTAATGCCCCTAGGAATGGTGACCTTGCTAGCATATATGATCATGGATCTCTTCCATGGAGCGCCAGTCTATGAAGCCATGCTCGAGCAATTGTTGCCGGATAAGGCGCAAGAAGAAGGAGAGTTGACTTTAATTGAGATCCCTGTATCAGAAAAGATTGCAGGAAAACAAGTTCATGAACTGCACCTCCCTCAAGATATCTTGATCACCACGCAAATGCGAAGCGGGAAGAGTTATACGGTCAATGGTGCAACCCGCTTGTATCTTGGAGATAGCATCTTTGTGGTGGTTAAAGAATCCGAAATCGGACGAGTCAAAGATATTCTTTTGTAAAAGACAGATTCTCAGAAAAGTTTTTCTATTATTAAATTTTCAGACAATTATTGAAAAATGAGAAAACATCTGGTAAAATAAGGGCAAGAACAAATGAGGAGAAGTCTTTCATGAAAAAATATAGTCTACTCTTATTGAGTGTTGCTCTTTTAGCAGGGTGTGCAAATACTACTAGCAAACAGTCCAGTCAAAAGACGCAAACCAGCTTAACGGTGCAGTTGTCAAAGGCTGACCAGAAGACCTTGGACAATGCGACAGCTGAATACAAAGACTTTGTTGAAATGCAAATTGACCAATTGCTCAAGGATACAGAAGGATTCCGAGCTACCCTAAAAGACGGGAATTTGGAAGAAGCTAAAAAACAATATCCCTTGATCCGTATGGCCTATGAACGTTCCGAACCGATTGCTGAAACCTTTGGAGAATCGGATGTCAAAATCGACTACCGTTTGGTGGATTATGTGGATGAAAATAAATCAGAAGATGGCTGGTCAGGTTTCCACCGGATTGAACGTATCCTTTGGGAAAACAATACCACAGATGGAACAGACAAATACGTTGACCAACTAGTGAACGATATCAAGGAGTTGAAAGCTAAAATTGCTACAGTAGAAGTAACACCGGATATCATGTTGACCGGAGCTGTCGATTTGCTCAATGAAGTGGCAACGCAAAAGATTACGGGTGAAGAAGAAGTCTTCTCTCATACAGATCTTTACGACTTCCGTGCCAATATTGAAGGGGCTGAGAAGATCTTCTCTCTCTTTAAACCCTTGATTGAGAAAAAAGATGCTAAATTGGTAAAAACCTTGGAAGCAGAATTCAAAAATGTGAATGCTTTATTGGACAAACACATGACAGATGATTCAAACTATAAGTCTTACACAGATTTATCCAAGGAAGATACCAAGGAATTGGCAGAAGCTGTGACCAAACTTGGTGAACCATTATCTCAAATGGGTGTGATTTTAGATGGGAAATAAGAAAAATGGCTGACGAAAAATTTTTAGATAAAAAAATGGACCGTCGTGAATTTCTTAAAAAAGCAGGTATTGGAGGGGCTGGTCTAGCGCTGGGCCTCTCTGGTGCATCTGCTTTTTTCGCTAATCAGGACAGTTCCAGCAAAAAAGCTTATGATGGGGATGAAGACATCTCCTTTTATGGCAAGCATCAAGCAGGGATTACGACGCCCATGCAGAAGGCTTGCTACTTGGTGGTGTTAGACCTTCACACGACGGACAAAAAAGAAGTCATCCAGCTCTTTAAAGACTGGACTGATTACAGTAGTAAATTAGTCGAAGGGGAATTGGTCAAAAAAGATGGGGCCAATGCCCTCTTGCCACCAACAGATACAGGTGAAACAGTAGGACTCAACCCCTATCGCTTGAGCCTGACTTTTGGGGTTTCTGCTTCCTTTCTAAAGAAACTGGGCTTGGAGTCCAAACGTCCGAAACTTTTTCGTGATTTGCCTCCATTTCCAAAGGAGCAGTTGCAGGACAAATACACTGGTGGCGATATCGTCATTCAGGCCTGTGCAGATGATGAGCAGGTAGCCTTTCATGCGGTGCGAAATCTGATTCGTAAGGGTCGAAATACCATTACCATGAAGTGGAGCAAATCAGGATTTGCAGCTATTGGCGACCGAAAAGAAACGCCGCGCAACCTCTTTGGTTTCAAGGATGGAACAGCAAATGTCACGACGGAGAAGGACTTTGATAAGGTCGTCTGGACTGACAGCAAGGACTGGATGAAGGGTGGTTCCTATATGGCTCTTCGCCTAGTGCAAATGCACTTGGAAACTTGGGATCGAACCAATTTGCAGGAGCAAGAAAACACCTTTGGTCGCTACAAGGAGTCCGGTGCTCCCTTTGGTAAAACTAACGAATTTGATGAAGTAGATTTATCTAAACTACCAGTTGATTCACATGTCCGTTTAGCCAAAGAAGTCGATCGACCGATTTTACGCCGGTCATATTCCTATTCGGATGGCATCAATGAACAGACTGGGCAATTTGATGCCGGCTTGATCTTTATCGCGTTTCAAAAGGATCCGAACAGCTTTGTCAAAATCCAAACCAACTTGGGCGCAGTCGACAAAATGAACGAGTACATCACCCATATCGGAAGTGGACTCTTTGCTTGCTTTGCAGGTGTTGAGAAAGGAGGGTATCTTGGTCAAGCACTCTTTGAATAAATTCTTGATCTTGTTCGGTCTTCTTGCCTTGTTCTGGACTCATCCAGTGGCTGCGGAGTCTTATAGCGATCTCTTTATCAAGATTACAGATGCAACAACCGCTGTAGAAAATAAGAACCAGGATAAGGCCAAGGCATTAATCGCTGAGATTCAGGCTGCTTTTGAATCCAAAGATCACCATGATTCCAAGGCAGGGAAAAAAGTTAACCAAGCCCTGGCTATAAAAGGGGAGGTAACCAAAGACGATCTTACCAAGATCTCATCAGCCTTGCTCGCTTTTGAAAAAGAGCAAAATCCGGTCGATTTAGAGGCGGAAAAAGACAAACTTGTCAGTCGGCTCGCTCCTTATTTTAAGAACCTACAAGAGGCCATTACAGCTAAGGATCTAGATAAAACCCGTCAAACCTATGCTGATCTTAATAACACCTGGACGCGAAACGAAGCGGTAGTAAGAGATCACAGCACAGCCTACTATGGCAAAATCGAGACGGCTTTTTCGCTCTTACGCAGTAGCATTGTAACAGAGCCTACCGATTTCACCAACATCCAGTCCTCTTATGATGACCTCAAAAATGGGATTGATGCCTTTGTAAAAGGAGAAGCCATTAGCAGTGCCAGTACGGATTTGACGTTGAACGATGGAATCAAGCTTTTGGAGAAGGCGCAAAGCCAATTTCAATCCGGCGACGATAAAACTGCTGCAGCGACTATGAAGCAGTTCATCACGATCTGGCCAACTATCGAAGGGGATGTTAGCACGACCAATCCCGGTCTCTACACGCGCGTAGAGAGCGAATCTCCGGTTATTATGGTCAAGGGGAAAGAAAAGGCCTATCAAGAGAAATTACAAGCCTTGATCCGAGACTTGTCTGCGATCGATACGACAGCTTCTTACAACGCTTTTGATGCCATGTTGATTCTTCTGCGTGAAGGAGTGGAAGCTCTTCTTATCGTCATGGCGCTTGTGACGACCCTTAAGGCCGCTAAGATGAGGAAAGGCCTCAAGTGGGTCTACGGTGGAGCTATCGCTGGTGTTCTTGCCAGTGCAGCGATTGCTCTTGTTCTGCAAGTAGCATTTCCAGCCGTTACTTCGGGGTCTAATCGGGAAATCATTGAAGGTGGTGTTGGGATTTTCGCTGTGGTCATGATGATCCTCATCGGAATTTGGCTCCACAGCAAGTCCTCTGTCAAACAATGGAATGCCTTTATGGACCGTCAAATGAAGACCGTAACGGCTACAGGAAGCTTTGTCTCTATGTTTGCCCTCAGTTTCTTAGCAGTATTTCGTGAAGGGGCTGAGACCATTCTCTTTTATGTCGGGATCATTCCGCGGATTACAACCGCAAATTTCTTACTGGGAATCGGGCTTGCTATAGCTGTCCTCATCATCATTGCAGTGGCCATGACCAAGGCTAGTCAAGCTATCCAACCTCATCGAATCTTTTTCATTCTGACATGGTTGATTTACGCCTTGGCTTTCAAGATGCTCGGTGTCAGCATTCACGCCCTGCAGTTGACCAATATCCTACCAAGCCATTTGGTCAATGGACTTCCAACTATCGATTGGGCGGGCATCTATCCAAGCTGGGAAGTTCTTCTTCCCCAACTAATCTTTGTGGCTTTGATCGCCCTTATCACGGTGAGACAACATGGCAAAGAGTAGAGCAGATGAAATGACCATTGTTGAACATTTGGTCGAATTTCGAAAACGATTGATTGCAGTGGTCTTATGTTATATTATCGTCTTTCTGCTGGCTTTTGTATTTGGTGGAGAACTCTACCAAGCATTGACGGCTAGCCTCCATCAAAAACTGCTGGTACTGGGACCGAATGATATCCTCTGGATCTATGTATCGCTGGCTAATCTCACAGCTTTTAGCCTGACCTTGCCCTTTATTGTCTACCAGATTTGGCAATTTGTAAGGCCGGCTTTGAAGGAGAAGGAGGCGCGTGCAGTCTTTGCCTACATTCCAGCTAGCTTTATTTGCTTTGTACTGGGGCTTGCATTTGGTTATTTCTTTGTCAGCCCAGCTATTTTAGAGGTCCTGATGCGCTTGGGAGAAGGGCTGTTTGATACCCAATTGACGGCACAAAATTATTTAACCTTCTTATGGCACACCACCTTGCCTTTAGGGGTCTTGTTCGAGTTACCAGTTTTGGTCGCTTTTCTGACCTCGATTGGGCTCTTGACACCACAGTTTTTAATAACCTACCGACGTTACGCTTACTTTGTCCTGCTGGTCTTGGCCGTCGTGCTAACCCCTGCAGACTTTATCAGTGACTTGGCCATGACACTCCCTTTGATCCTCTTATTTGAAGTCAGTGTCGCCATCAGTAAAGTCATCTATTCAAGAAAAAGGAGAAACTAATGGGAATTTTACGTGATATTGGAGCACCAGGTTTGATCATCATCATCCTGGGCGCCCTCTTGATTTTTGGACCAAAACGCCTGCCTGAGTTGGGCCAGTCTATCGGCAAAATGTTTGCTGAATTTAAGACAGCTGTCAATAAAGGCAGTGAAGAAGCCGATCAAGACGCCAAAGAAGCTAAAGAAGAAAAAGAATAATCAGACAATTTTCAAAATTCTATTGAGTTCGATTGCATAAAAAGGTATAATAAGACAAGTACTTGCAATCGACGAAGGAGGAAACCATGATTATTACGATTTTGTCACTCATTTTCTATTTTAGCTATATCGGATTCTTATGCTGGTTGGTCGTAAAAATTGTCGAAAAATTGTTCAATTTCTTGTTGAACCGTTAATGAAGAAACAATCCATTTCACCCCGAGTGAGTGGATTTTTTGTGTCCAATTCAGTTAGAAAGATTCAAACAAAGAGGTTTTAACGGTCTCAGATTGAAGATAAAGTCATATAAAAAACTTTCCTTAAGTGAGTACGGACGTCAGCGAACTTATTAGAAGTTCCATGACTAAATCAAAATACAAAGGGCGTCTGCGGATAAAGTCAAAAGAGGAAATTAGAAAGCAAGTGAAACAACACAACAAAACCATCGTTTTACTGACTGTTTTGTTTATTGCTATGCTTTCCATTTAAATGTTTTTATATCTTTCAACTTCTAGTATTTCTTGTTACTAGTGATGGACTATATCGTTTGTTTTTCTTATTTATTTTATAAGAATGTTAAGCTTAATAGAAATACAGTAATTACAAGATTGTAATATATTCTGTTATAGCTTTATGTGGCATGGGTATAAATTGATATGACTTTTATTATCTATGGTATAATGAGATAAATTTGGAGTTGTAGAGGCGAGCATTTGGAAGAACATAGACCTGATTTTAGAGATATAAAATCATTTGAAGAATTTAACAGATACTACTGGTATCGAGAAGAGCTTTCACAAATTTGTAAGTACCTTGGATTAGAATACAGATGTACAAAAAAAGAATTAAATCATATTATAGAACAATATTTTAGGGGAAATAGAGTAGAAAAAGTTTTGAGGAAAAGAAACAAAAATCAAACCGAAATAATAACCCTAAATACATCATTACTTGAATGTGGGTTTTCCTTTAATCAGAAATTTCGTGATTATTTTTCAGCTGTAACAGGTGTTAATCCGTTTAAGTTTAATGCTGATATGGCAACTGCTTGGAGAAAAGTAAAACGGGACAACAACATAAATTTTACAATCCAAGATATGATTAAAATATACTATGGAGAGTCAGACTACGCCAAGTATGATAATTCAGCTTGCCAATGGAATCAATTTCTAAAAGACTTTTGTGCCGATGAATTTAGCAATCATTACTCCAACAAGTTAAAAGTTGCGGCTATCCTTTGGAATGAAGTTAGAGATTCAAAAAATAAAAAAATTTATTCACGGGGACTTCTAAAAGAATATAGCTACAAAATAGAGGAGTACTGTAAGTAAACAACTTCAAGTTTGTCGAACGGAATATAAAGTATTAAAGACGATAGCACTCTGTTTTTGCAGAGTGCTTTTTTGTTTTATAGAATATAAGAGAATGTGGGATACTTGCTTTCTCTGCTAGATGATCGAGCAGAGAAAGATTTATTAGATATGACATCAGTCAGCTAAACCCTTTTAGCTGGCTTTTTTGTTAGCGACTCGGTCATTAACTTGCTTGTCAAAATATAATTCGGTATCATAGATATATAATGTTTGGTAAGTAAGTCCTATTGTCAGTTCGGAACAAGTAGATAGGAGAAGGGGAGAAAAAACTAGTGAATAAAGACCAATTGATAGAGAAACCAGAAATAAATATTGTTGGGGTTATTGCAAATCATCAGTTTAACTGGTATATTTGTTCAAACGAAATGTGGACAATGGATATCGATAAATATATTCAGGCATACCAGGAAGCAGGTCTGGATGTTGATTTCTCCTATTTACCTGAGATTCAGCAGAATCTTCATGTGATTACAAAAAGCAATCTTGAGAGCTACTTAGAAATGTATAAAGATGATTGGCTGAAGGTGACGGTTGAAGAATTGATCTCAATGATCAAACGTTCAATGGAAGAGGAGAACTTGAATTCAGAGATTATTCTGGAAGGAAAAGCCCTGCTTCCGGATCTTTTCATCGATTTTGATAAAGAAGAATTTTATTCAAACCATCTGGGGATGAAAAACTACGAAAGATATGTGCCAAACGGATGGAAGTTTTTTTCAGGACGTTTTGATCATTTGATCCCCAAAGAGGAGCAATATTGGATTGAAGAGACCAAGAAAACTGAAGGAACTAGTCTTCTATTCATATAAAAATAATACAGTTTAAAAGTATTTCATGAGACTGTGAAATGCTTTAAAATTTCGCCACATTTCAAATCTTTATATTCCGTTTCGTTAGGAATAGCGATGGAAAGCCAACCAAATATGCTATACTGAAGTAGATAGAAGGAGGAGCGACTGATGAGCAGAAAGTGGGTAAAGATCATTGCTATTTTAATTTTCATCCTATCCGGTAGTTACTTTGTCTACAATAAACTAACGAAGCCGAATCTTGGACCGAAAACAACAAAGCTCTATAAGCATGGTTTTCTTTTGCTAGAAGAACAAATCGGAACCTACATCAAAGAACACTATACTGGGATTGAGAAGATTGAGTTCTCCCCAATCTACGTTACTGAAGAAGGGTCAACATTCTCAAATGCCTATGTGCGTCCGACGATCTATGACAAGTATGGAAATAAAGCTACTCTGGGAGATAAAATAAAGAAATTTATTCCATTAAGTTATGGATTGATTTCAGACATTGTTCTTGATTTTGATGGAGGTGGCAATGAAGTCATTGAGTTACTGGACTCAAATGGCAAACCTGTAGACGTTTCAAATGAGGAGCATTTGCCTAAGAGAGCTATACTCACAGAGGCAAGTAGTACAGATGAAAATATTGAATTATTAGTAGAAGATGGTCAGTTAATAGGAGTCGTAAAGGATGATAAAGGAAGCCCTGGTGCAGAAATTGTTTATAATACGGAACTCCATAAAGGAGACGCGAGAGAGTAGCGCTAACCAATGAAATAGAATGAAAAAGAAAGGACAAAACACATGCAGTATTATTTTATTGGTGGCCTAGGTGGTAATAGCTACCATCTGGCTCCACTTATGGATGAGCTAGGCTTTCCTGTGACCTTTCTAGATCCCTATAGGGAAATGATTCGGACAGAAAAAGATCTTCATGCTTGGTTTCAAGGTCAGATCGGCCAGGTGGAAGAGATCTGTTTATTGGGACATTCCTTGGGTGGAGATTTGGCTCGTTATTTGGCTGCCGAGTTTCCTCAGATTCGAGCTTTGATCCTCCTGGATGGGGGTTATCTGGATATGGAAAAGATCCTGCCTCTTGAAGAAGAACTAGAAGGAACGGCGTCTTTCATGAAGCAGCAAGTCTTTGCGACTTTAGAAAAAGCGGTGTTAGCAGAACTTGGTGATGGAGTAGATCCTACGCCTATAGCGCGAAAAGCTGTAGAGGCTAGCTATCGCTGGAATCCAGTGAGTGAACAATATGAATTAAACCTGGATCTCGAAAAGGTCATGGCCATATTGCGTCTACGGCGTCAGATCAAGACTTACCGGATTCCACTGGCGGACCTGCCTGTACTTTTTATTGGACCTCGGTACCAAGAAGAACCTGAATGGAGAAAAGAAGCTCTGGCGAAACTGGATCCCCAGATCAAGCAAGTCTTGCTAGATGGTTTGGGGCACGAACTATATACAGAGGCGCCAGAAATTGTGGCTAGAGAAGTCAACAATTGGCTCCAAAATGTTCATAAATAAAACCTGTTTCTCTTTTTGAAACGGGTTTTTGTCTTGTAATTTCCGAACGTTATTTCCTATAAAATCATTCCCATTGCATTAGGTCCGTATCTTTGGTATAATCTATCAAGGAAACGTCAAGAGACGTAGCGATGCGCTTGCGCATAGGTAGGTCAGTTTTTAGAAAAGAGATTTTTCAATCTATGTTAAATGAATTTCCTATTTTCGACTATGAAGATATTCAGTTGATTCCCAACAAATGTATTATCAATAGCCGGTCAGAAGCAGATACAACCGTTCAATTTGGAAACCATACCTTCAAGCTTCCAGTTGTTCCAGCTAATATGCAGACGATCCTGGATGAGAATGTCGCAGAGCAGTTGGCGCGTGGTGGATACTTCTACATCATGCACCGTTTTGATGAAGCGGGACGGATTCCTTTTGTCAAACGCATGCACGAGCAAGGTTTAATCGCATCCATTTCGGTTGGTGTTAAGGAATACGAATATGACTTTGTTAGTCAATTAAAGGCAGATGCACCTGAGTACATTACCATTGATATCGCACATGGTCATGCGGATAGTGTCATTCGGATGATTCAACACATCAAGAAGGAATTGCCAGATACCTTTGTCATTGCTGGAAATGTTGGAACACCTGAAGCTGTTCGTGAATTAGAAAATGCGGGAGCTGATGCGACTAAGGTCGGGATCGGCCCTGGTAAGGTTTGTATCACCAAAGTGAAGACTGGATTTGGTACAGGTGGTTGGCAATTGGCTGCGCTTCGCTGGTGCTCAAAAGCAGCGCGTAAGCCAATCATTGCGGACGGTGGTATTCGGACCCATGGCGATATTGCCAAATCGATTCGTTTCGGGGCGTCTATGGTCATGATCGGTTCGCTTTTTGCAGGACATATTGAAAGTCCTGGTAAAACAGTAGAGATTGATGGAGAGTCTTTCAAAGAGTACTATGGATCTGCTTCAGAGTACCAAAAAGGTGCATATAAGAACGTCGAAGGTAAGAAGATTTTATTGCCTGCCAAGGGTCATTTGCAAGATACCTTGACAGAAATGGAACAAGATTTGCAAAGTTCGATCTCTTATGCAGGAGGCCGGAAATTAGCAGATTTGAAACATGTTGACTATGTGATCGTTAAGAATTCTATCTGGAATGGCGATGCACACTAATTGAATTACTTATTTATTTCACGAATGGGCGTGATGTTTCTACAAGGTGCCGGAACACCTAACAATAAGTAAGTCGGGATTATTTCTCTTTCTAGAGAGATTTCAAGGCTTGCTTAGCAGCCCTTTTTGTGTTTTGTGAATGAAGTAGAGGATTTTTTAAAAAAGTAGGAGGAAGTATGAAATTACTTGAAGATCGCATCTTAAAAGATGGCAATGTTTTAGGTGAGAATATCCTCAAGGTGGATTCTTTTTTGACCCACCAAGTGGATTTCAAATTGATGAAAGAAATTGGTCAGACTTTTGCGGACCGGTTCAAAGATGCTGGTGTGACGAAAGTCGTGACCATTGAAGCATCTGGGATTGCACCAGCCCTTTATGTAGCTGAAGCCTTGGATGTTCCCATGATCTTTGCTAAGAAGGCGAAAAACATCACGATGAATGAGGGCATCTTGACGGCTGAGGTTTATTCCTTTACCAAGCAAGTGACCAGCACCGTTTCAATTGCGGGTAAATTCTTGGATCCATCAGATAAGGTTTTGATCATTGACGATTTCCTTGCAAATGGTCAAGCAGCCAAAGGATTGATTCAAATCATCGAACAAGCTGGGGCTCAAGTCGAAGCGATTGGAATTGTGATTGAAAAATCCTTCCAAGATGGACGGGGATTGTTAGAAGAGTTGGGATATCCAGTTGTATCCCTCGCACGTTTGGACCGTTTTGAAAATGGTCAGGTTGTATTTAAGGAGGCAGACATCTAATGCAAAAACAAGAAAGCCATTCACAGGCGGCCATTCTAGGCTTGCAACACCTTTTGGCCATGTATTCGGGATCTATTTTGGTGCCGATCATGATCGCAGGAGCTTTGGGCTATAACGCTCATCAACTAACCTATCTCATCTCTACAGATATCTTCATGTGTGGGGTCGCAACTTTCCTTCAAGTGCAGCTCAATAAATACTTTGGGATTGGCCTTCCGGTAGTCCTTGGGGTTGCCTTCCAGTCTGTAGCGCCTCTCAGCATGATCGGGGCTAGCCATGGTAGTGGTGCCATGTTTGGTGCCTTGATTGTCTCAGGGATTTATGTCATCCTTGTCTCAGGTTTCTTCTCTAAGATTGCCAATCTCTTCCCATCTATTGTAACGGGATCCGTTATTACAACCATTGGATTGACTTTGATTCCAGTAGCAATTGGAAATATGGGAAATAATGCGCCAAAACCAACCGTTCAAAGCTTGATCTTGGCTGTGGTGACCATTCTCATCATTTTAGTTGTTAATATCTATACGACTGGCTTTATTAAATCCATTTCAATTTTGATTGGTTTGATCGTAGGTACTGCTATTGCGGCTTCTATGGGCTTGGTTGACTTCACACCTGTGGCTCAAGCACCAGTCGTTCACGTTCCAACACCTTTCTTCTTTGGAGCTCCTAAGTTTGAAATCACCTCAATCGTCATGATGTGTATCATCGCGACAGTTTCTATGGTTGAATCAACAGGTGTCTATCTTGCACTTTCTGATATTACCAAAGATCCAATTAATAGCACGCGCCTTCGCAATGGTTACCGTGCTGAAGGGTTGGCTGTTCTCCTCGGTGGTATCTTCAACACCTTCCCTTACACCGGATTCTCACAAAACGTTGGCTTGGTGAAATTGTCTGGTATCAAGACTCGCTTGCCAATCTACTACGCGGCTGGTTTCCTTGTTCTTCTTGGTCTCCTTCCTAAGTTTGGAGCTTTGGCACAAATCATTCCAAGTCCAGTTCTTGGGGGAGCGATGCTAGTCATGTTTGGTTTTGTATCGATTCAAGGGATGCAGATTCTTGCGCGTGTTGATTTTGAACACAATGAGCACAATTTCTTGATCGCAGCTGTATCGATTGCTGCAGGGGTAGGATTGAACAACAGCACTCTCTTCAACGGCCTTCCAACAGGATTCCAAATGTTCTTTGCGAACGGAATTGTCGTTGCCAGTGTCTTAGCGATCGTTCTCAATGCTATTTTAAACCGCAATAAAAACTAAACTCACATGAGCCGGAGGTCCTTGGATCTTCGGTTTTTTTGACTTTTAAAGAAACATATAGTAGAGTGGAAGAGGAGAAAATCTAATTTGATGAGAAGAGAGTTAGAATCATGTATGTAACCTATCACTTTAAAGAGCGCTTGCGCTTGTTTTTGAGTTTATTTTTACCGATTTTAATCTACCAATTGGCCAATTATTCAGCCAGCTTTGTCGATACAGCCATGACTGGTCAGTACCGAACCCTTGATTTGGCTGGTGTTTCTACAGCTACCAGTCTATGGAATCCATTTTTTACTTTCCTGACAGGGATCGTCTCTGCGCTGACGCCGATTGTTGGGCATCACTTAGGCAAGGGAAATAAAGAACGGATTGCTGGCGATTTTTACCAATTCCTCTATATGTCATTTGGTATGGCCATTCTCTTAATAGGCTTTGTTTGGGGGATTGCGCCCATGATTCTCAGGCAGATCGGTTTAGAAAATGTTGTTGCCCAAATAGCCATTCGCTATTTATATTTCCTTTCTCTAGGAATCTTACCTTTGTTGCTCTTTAGTATCGTGCGGACCTTCCTCGATACCTTGGGAATGACGCGTCTATCGATGTACTTGATGCTCTTGCTCTTGCCTTTAAATGCTTGTTTTAACTATATCCTGATCTATGGGGCATTTGGTTTTCCTGAGATGGGGGGAGCAGGAGCAGGTTTTGGAACCTCTCTGGCCTACTGGGTCTTGCTGGTTATTGCGGTTTTGATCTTGTGCAAACACCCTAAGGTAGCACCTTTCCAATTGTGGAAGCCGCAGCCTTATGATTTTAAAGGGATGAAAGAAGTATTGCGACTTGGGCTTCCAATCGGTGGAATTGTTTTTGCAGAAGTCATTATCTTCTCGCTGGTTGGTCTGTTAATGGCAAAATTCCCATCATTAACCATCGCCAGTCACCAATCAGCCATGAATTTTTCTACCCTGATGTATGCTTTCCCGGTTAGTATCTCCAGTACCATGGCGATTATCGTATCTTACGAACTGGGAGCAGGAAGACCAGAAGTGGTCAAACAATATTGCCGTTTGGGACGACTGACAGCTTTTGGCTTTGCCATTGTCACCCTCGTCTTTCTCTATACATTCCGCTTCCAACTAGCAGGGCTATACGGCAAGGATCCAGTCTTTGTGCAACAAACAGCGATTTTCATGACCTATAGCCTCTTTTTCCAAGTGGCTGATACTTTTGCAGCTCCCCTACAAGGGATTTTGCGAGGCTATAAGGATACAACCGTTCCATTCTTATTAGGTGTCTTTAGTTATTGGTGCATCTCTATCCCACTAGGGATTTTCCTTGACCATGTGACCAACCTTGGTCCCTATGCTTATTGGATCGGCCTTATTTCTAGCCTTGTCGTGAGTGGAATTTGTTACCAGCTTCGGCTCTGGCAAATCGAAAAAAAGCAGGCATACTAAAAAGAAGTCTGGGAAACCAGACTTTTTGTGTACCGTGAATATTATAAATTTTCTGAAAGTTCTTGACAATTGATGCCAAAGTGGTAAGATTAGGAGGTAGAAATGAAGAACTAGAAGGAGAACAAGATGAGAAGTGATATGATCAAAATGGGGATCGACCGAGCACCAGCGCGTGGTCTCCTCTATGCAACAGGGCAAGTAAAATCAGCAAAGGATATGCAAAAGCCCTTTATTGCCATTTGTAACTCCTATATTGATATCGTTCCAGGCCATGTTCACCTGCGTGAATTAGCAGATGTTGCTAAGGAAGCTATTCGCGAGGCTGGTGGGATTCCTTTTGAATTTAATACCATTGGTGTCGATGATGGGATTGCGATGGGCCATATCGGGATGCGTTATAGTTTGCCATCTCGTGAGTTGATCGCAGATGCTGCTGAAACGGTCATCAATGCCCACTGGTTTGATGGTGTTTTCTATATTCCTAACTGTGATAAGATTACACCAGGAATGATTTTAGCAGCCATGCGGACCAATGTGCCTGCTGTATTTTGTTCTGGTGGACCCATGAAGGGTGGCGTTGACATGACGGGGCATCAGGCGACTCTCTCAAGTTTGTTTGAAGCTGTAGGTACTTATCAAGCTGGTGATATGAGCATGGATGAGCTGGATTTCTTGGAAAAAAATGCCTGTCCAACTTGTGGTTCTTGCTCTGGTATGTTTACTGCCAATTCCATGAACTGTTTGATGGAAGTATTAGGCCTTGCTCTTCCTGGAAATGGTACCATCCTAGCTGTTTCAGATGAACGCCGGGAATTGGTTCGCCAAGCGGCCAAACAATTGGTAGAGAATATTAAAAAGGATATTCGTCCACGGGATATTGTGACCAAAGAAGCCATCGATGATGCCTTTGCGCTCGATATGGCCATGGGTGGTTCTACCAATACGGTACTTCATACGCTCGCTATTGCGCGTGAAGCAGGCATTGACTATGATCTCAAAGATATCAACGAGATTGCCAAAAAGACACCTTATCTTTCTAAAATTGCCCCTTCAAGTGTCTACACTATGCATGATGTGCATGAAGCTGGTGGTGTTCCAGCCATTATCAATCAGTTGATCAAAAAAGGTGCCATTAAGGGTGATCGTATCACAGTTACTGGTAAAACTTTGAAAGAAAACGTAGCTGGCGCTGAAATCAAAAATGAAGAAATTATCCACCCAATCGAGCATCCGATTTCACCTGTAGGTGGTTTGTCGATCCTCTACGGAAATATTGCTCAGGATGGGGCTGTTATCAAAGTCGGTGGTGTAGATCCATCTGTGACCACTTTCCGTGGAAAGGCCATCTGCTGTGATTCACAAGATCAAGCCCTTGAGTTGATTGACAATGGAACAGTTAAGAAGGGACATGTCGTTGTCATTCGTTACGAAGGTCCTCAGGGTGGACCTGGTATGCCAGAGATGCTAGCGCCAACCTCTAAGATTGTCGGACGCGGTCTTGGTAAGGATGTGGCACTGATTACGGATGGTCGTTTCTCAGGAGCTACTCGTGGGATTGCTATTGGTCACGTTTCTCCAGAAGCAGCAGAAGGTGGAAATATCGCCCTAATTGAAGATGGGGATGAAATCGTGATTGACCTTCCAAATCGTACTATTGATTTGATTGTCGATGATGCCACTCTTGCAGAACGTCGCAAACATTTGAAACCTTTCAAATCAAAAATCTCCAGCGGTTGGTTGCGTCGCTATACAGCCTTTGCTAAATCAGCTAATGTCGGCGGAACCTTGATGAGTGACGAAGAATTCGAAGAACGGAAAGCAGAACGTCAAGCCCAAGAAAAATAAGAAAAAACCTTTCCTGCTATGTGATATCACAAGCAAGAAAGGTTTTTTAGTGGAACCATTATTTGGTGCGCATTTCACCTTGAGGGAAGTAGGTTCCTTCAGGCATATCGTTAATGATGACGTGAACAGCTGACTGAGGAGCACCAGTATTGCGGACAACAGCTTCGGTTACTTCCTTGGCCAAGGCTTTCTTTTGTTCCAAGGTGCGTCCTTCAAATAGGTCAATTCGTACAAATGGCATATGGCCACCTCCTAAATTTTTTATAGGACTATTTTATCACATTTTGGGATACAAAGCTTAGCGAAATTATGGTAAAATGATAATGAAACACATTTTAGAGAGAACAAAAGGAAAATGGCACAATTATATTATAAATATGGGACCATGAACTCGGGGAAAACCATTGAGATTTTGAAGGTGGCCCATAATTATGAAGAGCAAGGCAAGAGCGTCGTCATCATGACCTCGGCAATCGATACACGAGATGGAGTAGGAGTGGTTTCTAGCCGGATCGGTATGAAACGGGAAGCTGTTGCGATCGAAGACGATACCGATATCTTTGGCTTTATTAAAAACCAAGCAATCAAACCCTACTGTGTCTTGATCGATGAAGCTCAGTTTTTGAAACGACACCATGTCTATGATCTGGCAAGAGTCGTGGATGAACTAGATGTGCCGGTCATGGCTTTTGGCCTCAAAAATGATTTCCGAAATGAACTCTTTGAAGGTTCTAAACACCTCCTCTTGTTAGCCGACAAGATCGAGGAGATCAAAACCATCTGCCAATACTGTTCCCGCAAGGCGACTATGGTCTTGCGTACCCAAGCAGGTAAACCTGTCTATGATGGAGAGCAGATCCAGATCGGTGGACACGAGACCTATATCTCCGTTTGCCGCAAGCATTATTTTAATCCAGACATTCCAACTGAAAGCGTCTAGAATGTTATAGAGAGGATAATAATGTCTATTTGTTTAAAAGATGTTACAATAGAGAATTATTTTGACGTTTTAAATCTAGAAGTTCATCCAAACCAAAGGAATTTTATTGCATCCAATTCCATTAGTTTAGCTGAAGCTTATGTATATGATAAAAATGGTGATTTTATAGCTCCCTTAGCAGTTTATGATAAGGAAGTATTAGTTGGTTTTGTTATGATTGCCTATGACCAGAAAATTGGGATCAGCAAGGGAAATTACTTGTTATTTCGTTTTATGATCGATAAACGATTTCAAGGTTTAGGCTATTTTAAACCGACTATGGATGCAGTCATTGACTTTGTTCGAACAGAGCCAGCTGGAAAAGCAACAAGTCTTTGGTTATCTTATGAACCGGAAAATAATCAAGCGAGATCTTGCTATCTCCATTATGGATTTAAAGAAACTGGAGAAGTCATAGAAAACGAAATTGTAGCAATCTATGATCTAACAACCAAGAATTAAGGAGCGAACATGAATATCTATGATCAACTACAAGCTGTAGAAGACCGATACGAAGAGTTAGGAGAGTTATTGAGTGACCCAGATGTGGTCTCTGATACCAAACGCTTTATGGAGCTTTCAAAAGAAGAGGCTTCCACTCGCGATACGGTGACAGCATACCGTGAGTACAAGCAAGTCCTTCAAAACATTGTCGACGCTGAGGAAATGATTAAGGAAGCAGGCGGCGATGCGGACTTGGAAGAAATGGCCAAGCAAGAGCTAAAAGATGCTAAGGCTGAAAAAGAAGAGTACGAAGAAAAATTGAAGATCTTACTTCTTCCAAAAGATCCAAACGATGACAAGAACATTATCTTGGAAATCCGTGGAGCAGCTGGAGGAGACGAAGCCCAGTTATTTGCTGGCGACCTCTTACAAATGTACCAAAAATACGCGGAAAGCCAGGGCTGGCGCTTTGAAGTCATGGAAGCTTCCTACAATGGCGTTGGTGGGATCAAAGAAGTGGTAGCCATGGTTTCTGGTCAATCGGTTTATTCAAAACTCAAGTATGAATCTGGTGCCCACCGGGTGCAACGGGTTCCTGTGACAGAAAGCCAAGGTCGTGTCCATACCTCTACAGCGACCGTTCTGGTCATGCCAGAAATCGAAGAAGTCGAGTACGACATCGATCCAAAAGACCTTCGGATTGACATCTATCACGCCTCTGGTGCGGGTGGACAAAACGTCAACAAGGTCGCAACAGCCGTTCGTATCGTCCACTTGCCAACCAATATCAAGGTTGAGATGCAGGAAGAACGGACCCAACAGAAGAACCGCGAAAAAGCCATGAAGATCATCCGTGCGCGTGTGGCAGACCACTTTGCTCAGATCGCTCAAGACGAGCAAGATGCTGAACGGAAGTCAACCATCGGTACTGGTGACCGATCAGAACGGATCCGGACTTATAACTTCCCTCAAAACCGTGTGACCGATCACCGGATTGGCTTGACCCTTCAAAAACTGGATACTATCTTATCTGGTAAATTAGATGAAGTGGTCGATGCTTTGGTCTTGTATGATCAAACTCAAAAACTAGAAGAGTTGAATAAATAATGTTGTTGGGATCATTATTAGCCCAGTATGAAGAAGAATTAATAGCCGTTGGAGAGGAAGCAGAAAGCCTCTCCTTCGCGTATCGAGCTTTAAAAAACTGGACCTTTACAGACTTTGTCCTTGCCTTGCAAAAAGAAGTGGAAGCAGACGACCAAGCCTTGCTCCTATCCATCTTTGAGCAGTTGAAACATCATGTTCCTGCCCAATATATTGTTGGCAGCGCAGAATTTTGTGGCCATGTTTTTACAGTTGACGAGCGCGTGCTGATTCCACGCCCAGAGACTGAGGAGTTGGTCGCTCTCATACTTGAGGAAAACGATGGGGAAGCCTTACGAGTTCTGGATATTGGAACAGGAAGTGGTGCCATTGCCATTAGCATAGCCCTTGCTAGACCTAACTGGCAGATTCATGCTAGCGATGTGTCAGAAGAGGCTTTGAAGCTTGCTCAAGAAAATGCCCAGCAGTTAGAAGCAGTCGTTTCCTTTAAATCTTCAGATGTACTGGATGATCTAGAAGGTCCTTACGACTTGATTGTTTCCAATCCACCCTATATCTCACGGGACGATGTAGAAGAAGTTGGAGCTAACGTTTTAGCCTCTGAACCCCACTTGGCTCTCTTCGCAGACCGTGATGGATATGCTATCTACGAAAAGATTGCCCGGCAAGCACCAAGTGTTTTAACACCAGAAGGAAAGATCTATCTAGAAATTGGCTATAAGCAAGGAAGCAAGGTAAAAGAGCTTTTTCAAGAGGCATTTCCCAACAAACAAGTTCGAGTTTTGAAAGACCAATTTGGACAAGATAGAATGGTAGTAGTAGACAATGGATTACATTGAGAAAGAATTAGAAGCAGGACGTGCGGTTATTCTGCCAACTGAAACAGTCTATGGTATTTTCGCTAAAGCTTTGGATCAAGAGGCAGTTGATTATATTTACGAATTAAAACGTAGACCTAGAGAGAAAGCCCTGAATTTGAATGTAGCAGATGAAAAAGATATTCGAATTTATTCGAAAAACCAGCCTAGCTATTTAACAAAACTGATTGAATCATTTTTACCTGGGCCTTTAACTATTATTCTTCAAGCAAATGAAAAGGTGCCTGACTGGATTCATTCAGGAATGTCTACGGTTGGCTTTCGGATGCCAGCCCATCCAAAGACCTTGGAATTAATTCGTAAATATGGTCCTTTAGTTGGTCCTTCTGCAAATCTATCTGGACATGCTAGCGGAACAAAGTATGAAGCTATTGTAAAAGAATTTGATCAGGTAATTCCTGGCTTTGAAGACGATGCTTTTCTTACTGGCCAAGATTCAACTATCCTAGATATTTCTGGGGCCAAAGCAAGGATTTTACGACAAGGTTCGATTACGAAAGCTGACTTGCTTGCACAAGTGCCCGAACTTTCTTTTGAGGAAGATGACCTTCCTCTGTCATAATGTATATAAAAAATTATTTAATAAGGAGTAGACCTATGATTTTTGATAAAGAAGATTACAAAGCCTATGATGCAGACCTATGGAATGCGATCGCTAAAGAAGAGGAACGCCAACAAAACAATATCGAGTTGATTGCTTCTGAAAATGTCGTCTCTAAGGCGGTTATGGCAGCGCAAGGGGCTATTCTGACCAATAAATATGCAGAAGGTTATCCAGGTCGCCGTTACTACGGTGGGACTGATGTTGTAGACATCGTCGAAAGTCTGGCCATCGAACGCGCTAAGGAAATCTTTGGGGCTAAGTTTGCTAACGTTCAACCGCATTCAGGAAGTCAGGCCAACTGTGCTGCCTATATGGCGTTGATTGAGCCTGGAGACACTGTTATGGGAATGGATCTGGCTGCAGGTGGGCATTTGACGCACGGAGCTTCTGTAAGCTTCTCAGGGCAAACTTATAACTTTGTATCTTATAGCGTGGATCCAGAAACAGAACTCTTGGATTTTGACGCTATCTTAAAACAAGCCCAAGAAGTCAAACCCAAACTCATTGTTGCTGGTGCCTCAGCCTACTCTCACATTATTGATTTCTCAAAATTCCGTGAAATTGCAGATGCAGTAGGAGCTAAGCTCATGGTTGATATGGCCCATATTGCTGGTCTAGTGGCAGCAGGTCTTCATCCAAGCCCAGTTCCTTATGCACATATCACGACCACGACCACTCACAAGACCCTTCGTGGTCCTCGTGGTGGCTTGATCTTGACTAATGACGAGGAGTTAGCTAAGAAAATTAACTCTGCCATCTTCCCTGGTATTCAAGGAGGACCATTAGAGCATGTCGTTGCAGCTAAAGCCGTTGCTTTCAAAGAAGCGTTGGATCCTGCCTTTAAAGAGTATGCAGCTAACGTGATTAAGAACAGTCAGGCTATGGCTGATGTCTTCTTGCAAGATCCTGATTTCCGTGTCATTTCAGGCGGAACTGAGAACCACCTTTTCCTTGTCGATGTGACTAAAGTCGTTGAAAATGGGAAAGTGGCGCAAAACTTACTGGACGAGGTCAACATTACCCTCAACAAGAACTCTATTCCTTATGAAACCTTGTCTCCATTTAAGACCAGTGGGATTCGGATTGGTGCAGCAGCCATCACTGCTCGCGGTTTTGGTGAAAAAGAAAGTCGCACCGTTGCTGAACTCATGATCAAAGCGCTGAAGAATTCAGACAAGCAAGAAGTATTAGACGAGGTTCGTAGCCAAGTCAAAGCCTTGACAGATGCCTTCCCACTTTACGAGGACTAAATCATCTTATGGATATTTACGTAAAGAAAGCCATCATTCATCAATTCAGCCCAGATGATACCGATCTCTATCTGGCAGATAAATTCCTCAATATCACGCCTAAAATTGAGGAATACTTGCGAAAAAAGATTGAGCGAGTTTATTCCGATGAAGCCAAGACGGGTATTTTCGAAGAGGACAATCCTTTTCTTGAGATGATTTCAGATGATCTGTTAGATACATCTGTTGCAGTAGCGAATCGCTGGAAGGAAGAATTTGTCGTCTCTGAGAATCAAAAGACCAACGATTTGGTATTCGTCCAATTCTCGAAAGAAGGAGTGGAGCATTTTGCCTTTCTTCGAATCGCTTTACGAGAAACCTTGACCCATCTTGGCGGTGAAGTGGACAATCCGATTAAGTTGACGCAAAACAATCTGCCTGGTTTTGGGACTGGTGCTGATGAGGCCTTGGTCATTAATCTTCAAAGCCACAAATACCACTTGATTGAAAAACGGATCAAGTATAACGGGACCTTCTTGAATTATTTTTCTGAGAATCTCTTGCAAGCGAAACCCTTGATCTCGCCTAAAAAGTCGATCAAGGCACTAGAAAAAACAGCCCAGAAGATTGCGGAAAGCTTTAATACAGATGATTTTCAATTTCAATCAAAGGTTAAATCAGCTATTTTCAATCATATCGAGGAAGAAAATAAACTCTCTCCAGAGAAATTAGCAGATGATCTCTTTGACGATAATTTGACAGCTCGCCTCAGTTTTATTGACCAAGTCAAAGAAGCTGTACCTGAACCTGTCACTTTTGAAGAAATCGATGCAAGTCGCCAGTTGAAGAAGTTCGAAAATCAGAAATTGTCATTGTCAAATGGAATTGAACTGATCGTTCCGAATAATGTCTATGAAGATGCAGAATCTGTTGAATTTATTCTAAACGAGAACGGGACCTATTCTATTCTGATCAAAAACATTGAGGATATACAGAGTAAATAATGATTAAACGCATAGTGAAGATCTTCTTATTCATCTTACTGATATTTGGAATCTACAAGGGGATCCAGATCCACCATGATGTCAAACAAGTCATGCAGTATCGCTCTCTGGTTAGAGAAGTCCTTGCTGAGGAGGATACCACAGCCAATGAAAACCTCATTCTGGCTATGATCTATACAGAGACAAAAGGTCGAGAGGACGATGTCATGCAGGCTAGTGAGAGTGCAAGCGGTGAGACCAATACCATTAGTGATAATAAGGCCAGCATTCGTCAAGGTATTCAGACTCTTTCAGATGAGTTAAAAGAAGCCAAGAAAAAAGGGGTTGATAGCTGGACAGCCGTTCAAGCCTATAATTTCGGGAAAGATTACATTGATTATGTAGCTAAACACGGTGGAACAAATTCCCTAGAGTTGGCCCGAGCTTATTCGCGGGATGTAGTAGCGCCAAGTCTTGGCAATGTAACCGGTGAAACTTATCTTTACCTCCACCCTATCTCTCTTTTAAACGGGATGGAACTCTACATTAATGGGGGGAACATTTATTATTCTCGTTTAGTAGAAACCAATATGACGATTATGAAGTTATTTTCATGGTTTTAATCATTTTCCAGAGAGCCGATTGGCTCTTTTTTAAGCTGATCAGTTCTGCCTCCGATTTTGAGGGATAATAAAAATGTCATGCATTCTTAAAAAAACTGTAAGCTAGTTTTAAGAAATCAACTGTATAATGAAAATCGAAGTGGGTAAACTCTTTATTTACTTCTTTTTTCATCTCTAGTGAGGTGAGAAAGGTAATAAGAGATACCCAAAGTTGATTTGAGTTAGAAAGAAGAAAAAGATGAAATTAAAGAAGATTGCACTGTTTGTAACGACGACTTTGGCCTTGTTGACAGCTGTCCCACGTGTTTTTGCAGATAGCAATGTGCAGAAAGTCATTGATGAAACCTATGTCAAGCCAGACTATGTTTTGGGCTATTCGCTGGACCAAAGTCAAATCGAACAAACCTTGAGTCTCTTGAACTACGATAGTTCAAAAGATAAAGAAGAGTGGAAAACCATGACACCAGAGGTTTATTCTTCGATTATGAACGTTGCCAACGATGATAGTTTGGAACTTTATTCCTCTGTTAAAATTCAAAAATTAGGCAAAAATAAGCCACTAGAAGTGAATATCGTGACACCTCAAAATATCACCAAGGTCACTTCAGATATGTATCGTAATGCAGCCGTTACACTTGGATTAGAGCATGCTCAAATTACAGTAGCTTCTCCTATCCAAGTGACCGGAGAAAGTGCCTTGGCTGGTATTTATTACTCGCTTGAAAAAAATGGTGCCAAAGTTTCTCAAGAAAGCAAAGATCTGGCCCAAGAAGAGTTAAAGACTCTATCAGGGATCAATGAAGAGAACGCGGGAAAGAAAAACTTCGATGCGGATAAGTTAAACGTAGCATTGACCGACATAAAAACGGCAGTAGCCAATGCCAAACAGAACAATCAGGATTTAAGCAAGGATGATATTCGAAAGATCGTCGAAGAAACCCTGAAAAATTATAAGCTGGATACAACTGTGACAGGTGATCAGATTAATTTGATCGTGAATTTCGCAGTCAACCTCTCAAAGAGTAGTGTCATCAGTAGCAAAAGCTTTACTAAAACCTTGTCGGACTTGAAAGATAGTATCGTAGACAAGGCAGGCGATACCTTTAATAATATCAATCTCAATTTTGATACAAATGCTATTCTAAAAGACAGTGGAAACTTCTTCACAAATGCGTGGAATGCCATTGCTGGCTTCTTCGGAGCCATCTGGAATGCCATTGTCAAATTCTTTAGTGGTTTAGTTGGCTAAAAATAGCAGGAAAGCACTCCTGACAAGAAGTCAGAGTGCTTTTTGTGTGTTTAGCTGCTTGAAGGTTATTTGAAAATAGTTGCTGCGTAGCAGAAAAGAGTTGCAAAGAATTGAAAAAGATATTATACTTTGAAAAGCAAATTAAAGGAGGACTTATGTTAAAAGCTTATAAAAAATTTTGGGAAGGCTATGCAGATTTTACCGGTTACTCAACAGTATCTGAATACTGGTGGCCACACTTCATTCATTTGCTTATTACAATGCCATTGTTTTACGCTTTAATACAACTTCAAATCGATCCTAATGATGTGTCTGCTTATCAAATGATTTATTCGTTGCGCCCGCTTTATTCTGTATTTGGCCTCATAATTTTCCTACCTTCATTAACCCTTTCCGTTCGGCGTCTAAGAGATGCAGGATTGCATTGGTTATATCTTCTTGTTGGGCTTATTCCATACGTAGGTTGGTTTTTCATGCTTCTATTTATGATCTTACCAACAAATCGAGATAAGGAAGTAGAAACTGATTAAGTTAATAAAAGATCTTGAAATCATAATTATTTCAAGATCTTTTATTTTATATGGCTTTGCTATTTTTAAGCTCGTGAATCAAGGTCCACTGGACCTTAAAACTCGCTTTTCTATTTCTAAGCTCGTGAAAAAAAGGTCCACTGGACCTTTTTTTTATTCCCACTCTACAGTTGCAGGTGGTTTACTTGTGATATCGTAGACGATGCGGTTAACGTGGTCAACTTCGTTTACGATACGAACTGAGATTTTTTGGAGAACTTCCCAAGGAATCTTAGCGAAGTCAGCTGTCATTCCATCGATAGAAGTGATAGCACGGATAGCAATAGTGTAGTCATACGTACGGCCGTCACCCATAACACCTACTGAACGAACGCCTGTGTTGACAGTGAAGTATTGCCAGATGTCACGATCAAGACCAGCTTTGGCGATTTCTTCACGGAGGATAGCATCTGATTCACGAACGGTTTCGAGTTTTTCTTCAGTGATTTCTCCCATAACACGGATAGCAAGACCTGGTCCTGGGAATGGTTGGCGCCATACGATGTGGTCTGGCATACCAAGCTCAGTACCAAGGGCACGAACTTCATCTTTATAAAGAGTGTTGAGTGGCTCGATCAACTCGAACTGCATGTCCTCTGGAAGTCCACCCACATTGTGGTGAGACTTGATGGTTTGAGCAGTATCCGTACCTGACTCGATTACGTCTGTATAGAGAGTTCCTTGTGCTAGGAATTTCACATCTTTGAGTTTACTTGCTTCGTCATCAAAGACATATACAAACTCATTACCGATGATCTTCCGTTTTTTCTCAGGATCAGACACACCAGCCAATTTATCAAGGAAACGTTTAGCAGCATCTGCTTTAACGATGTTCAAACCAAACTTGCCACCAAGCATATCCATCACTTGGTCAGCTTCCCCTTTACGAAGAAGACCGTGGTCTACAAAGATACAGATCAATTGATCGCCGATGGCTTTTTGAAGGAGAACCCCAACAACGGAAGAGTCAACACCACCTGAAAGACCAAGAAGGACACGTTTGTCTCCGACGGTTTCACGGATTTTTTTGATCTGCATGTCAATGAAGTTGTCCATGGTCCAGTCACCTTTAGCCCCACAGATGTTTAAGGCAAAGTTACGCAAGATATCATAACCGTGAACAGAGTGACGAACCTCAGGGTGGAATTGGATTCCGTAGATTTTCTTGTCTGGATTTTCAATGGATGCAAATGGACAGTCAGCAGAAGTACCGGTGCGGATAAAGTCAGACGGAATTTCTGTAACAGCATCCCCGTGGCTCATCAAGACCAATTGTTTGTCTGGTGTGCCGGCAAAAAGAGCAGAAGATTCTGTCAAAGTCAGTTCAGATTGACCATATTCGCGGTTACCAGCATCACCTGCAGGAACGACCTTCCCACCCAATTTATGGGTCAATAATTGCATCCCGTAACAGATTCCAAGGATTGGAATACCGAGTTCGAAAATTTCAGGATCGATATCAAAAGAACCTTCCTCGTATACAGAGTTTGGTCCGCCTGAAAGAACGATCCCGACTGGATTGATTGCACGAACTTCATCAGCAGAAATCTTGTGGCTCTTCAACTCTGAGAAAACACCAATTTCACGAATCCGCCGTGAAATAAGCTGATTGTATTGGCTACCGTAGTCAAGCACGATGATTTTTTCAACATCATGCAAATCAGTTGATAGGTTTGTCATCTTATCCCCTTCTTAAAGAAATTTACTTTCCTCTATTCTAACACAAAAGCCTTGTCTTTACCAATCTCTGATTGAAGAATTAGGAATTTTACGCTACAATAGAGATAACACAGAGAAAGAGCAAGGTTATGATTCCAGCTTACATTCAAATTCATGATCAGATTAAGTCTGAGATTGATCAAAAAATATGGAAAATCGGGGAGCGTCTTCCTAGCGAACGCGATCTAGCTGAGAAATTTCAGGTGAGTCGGATGACGCTTAGGCAGGCTATTACCCTTCTGGTTGAAGAAGGAGTGCTTGAAAGACGTGTAGGAAGTGGTACCTTTATCACCAGCACGCGCGTTCAAGAAAAAATGCGGGGCACAACCAGTTTTACAGAGATTATGAAATCGCAAGGCAAGGAACCTTCTAGCCAAGTGATTTCTTACCGGAAAACCATTCCTAGCCTCCAAGAAGTGGATAAATTGGGCATTGATAAGACTGAGACCATCATTCGGATGGAGCGGGTCCGGTATGCCGATGGAATCCCTGTTGTTTATGAAGTGGCCTCTATTCCAGAGAAATTTATTAAGAATTTCAATCGAGAAGAGGTAACCAGCCATTTCTTCCAAACCTTGGAGCGTCATGGTTATAAGATTGGAAAGTCGCATCAGACCATCTATGCGCGATTGGCCAAGGATAAGATTGCGGACTACTTACAGATTTCAAAAGGGCAGGCTATTTTAGGTCTGACACAGGTTTCCTATTTTGAAGATGGGACGGCGTTTGAGTATGTAAAAAGTCAGTATGTTGGCGAGCGGTTCGAATTTTATTTGGAAAATAACTAAGCTCGCAAATCGTAAAAATAGAAAACTCTTCAAATGTGTGAGAGGCTCACTCTCTTTGGCATTTGGGAGCTTTTTTTAGGTTGAAGTCATTCTTTCTAAATAGTGATAGTACGGTCAAAAATAAAAGATTTAAAAAAATTTTATTTTTTCTTCAATTTTTGATTTTTTTTACGAATTAATAGATAGAAGCTAGTTTTAGATCTAAAAAAAGATATAAGGCAGGAAAAAATGAAAAAAATTAAAATCGATGTGGTAGCTGTTCCCTTGAGTGGGCATCTGTACCCAACTTTAAATCTCGTTAAACCCTTATTAGATGATCCAACTATGGAAATCCGAGTTTTCACGGGTCCTCAGAAAAAAGCCGTCGCAGAAAGTCTCGGCTTCACAGTCGTTCCGATTCTAGAGGACAAAGTAGAAGAGTTTGAACGTGCGGCTAATAACGATAAGAAACTCAATCTCTTTTCAGCTTATCGGCAATTGTCCAAAAGTCTTGATTTGATTAATCATGTATCAGATCAATTGCTAGAGGAGTGGCGCGTCAATCGTCCAGATATTGTCATTGCTGATTTCATCACTCTATCAGCTGGCTTTGTGGCAGAACAGTTAGAAATTCCTTGGATTACCACCATGGCAACCCAATTTGTAATCGAAACTCCTTATGGTCCTCCTTGCTTCTTCGGAGGGATGGGAGTCGCGCGCACGAAGAAGGAAGAGAAGATACAGGCACTATGCCGTAAACTCACGCGCATTGGAAAATACTGTGGGGCTTTCCTCTTACGCAAACGCTTAAAACGTTACAATTTCAAGTTGTACAATCAAAATGGAGTGGAGACCATCTACTCTCCTTATGCCGTCTTTGGAATTGGGATGATGGAGCTAGAGTTGAAGACACACTTCCCTCATCAATATGCGTGGCTTGGCCCTTTGGGTACTTCTATTGAAAAAGCAGAAGATTATCCTTTAGATCTCATTCCTTACGAGGATAAGACGAAGGTACTCGTGACATGTGGAACCCAGTTGCCTTGGGCAAAAGAGAACTTGCTAGAACAAACCAAGCAGTTGGCCAAAGAGCATCCAGAATTTCACTTTTTCGTCACCTTAGGAGATGGAGCAAAGGAATTCTCTGAAGAAGAAGTAGCGCCAAATGTGACGGTCGTCTCTTATCTGCCCTACAAAGAATATATTCCTCAGATGGACTATGTCATTCACCATGGAGGAGCTGGAATCTTTTATCAGTGTATCGAATTTAAAAAACCAGCCTTGATCTTGCCACATGATTATGACCAATTTGACTATGCGATTCGAGGAGTAGAAGCAGGAATTGCTTTTCAAGCTCATCGCAATCGCACCGAAGAGATTCAAGCAGGTTTCAATGCCCTATTAGAAAAAGAATCTTGGGAAAAGTTAGAGAGACTAAACAAACTTTCAAAAACCTACAAGCCATTGGATACCTTGGAGTTTGAGATTCAACGATTATTAAGACGTGGAACGGATGGGAAACTATGAAAATTCTTGTAACAGGTGCGACTGGCTTCCTTGGAAAATATGTGATCGATGAGTTGTTGGCTCACGATTATTCCATTGTAGCCTTTGGCCGAAACGAAAAAATTGGGAAGTCTCTGGAAGGTGAGCGCGTCCAATTTATCAAAGGGGATTTGAGCTCTATTGAGGAATTAAGACAAGCCTTTCAGTCTGTTGATGCTGTGGTTCACGCTGGAGCTTTATCCACTGCCTGGGGACCTTGGAAGGCCTTCTATCAGGCTAATGTAGTTGGTACTCAAAATGTCCTTGACTTGTGCCGTGAATATGCGGTAAAACGCTTGGTTTACGTATCTTCTCCCAGTATTTACGCAGCTGGAAAAGACCAATTAAACATCAAGGAAAGCGATGCTCCAAAAGAAAATCACCTCAACAATTACATTCGAAGCAAATTGGCTTCTGAAAAACTTTTTTCTGACTATCCAGATGTGCCAAGTATCATCTTGCGTCCTAGAGGATTATTTGGTGTGGGGGATACCAGTATTTTACCTCGTGTCTTACGCCTCAGTCGAAAAATTGGAATTCCTTTGATTCGAGGAGGAGAGCAGCTCATGGATATGACCTGTGTGGAAAATGTTGCCCTAGCCATTCGCTTGGCTCTAGAGGCCAAAGAAGCACACGGACAGGTTTATAATATTACAAATGGGGAACCAAAGACCTTTAAGTATTTGATCGAAACAACACTAAAGGGATTGGGAGAGCCGATTCGCTATCGGAAAATTCCGGAAGGTCTAGTAGCAGGTGCGGCTTATAGCCTTGAAGGAGTATATCGATTATTCCATCTGAAAGCTGAGCCTCCTTTGACTCGCTACACCTATTATCTCCTTCGATATAGCCAAACTCTCGATATTCAAAAGGCCCAAACAGAACTTGGCTACTATCCAAAAATGACCATTGAAGAAGGGATTGACAACTATGTCCAACATGATCAAGCGCATTGATTATTTCCCAGCAGGCTATTGTAGTAGTCATTCTGGTCTCTTATTTAAAGAGATTCCGAATGAAAAAATGCAATTTCCAGCAGGTGTCTTTTTGATTCATCACCGTGAAAAAGGCTATATTTTGTACGATACCGGCTATCACTACGAGATTAAGAAAAAAGCTCGGTATTTCTGGTACCGTCTAGCCACCCCAATGCAGATGAAAAAAGAAGACCAGATCGATTATTTATTGCAAGAGCGTGGAATTGATCCGGCAGAAATTACTTATGTGATTCTTTCGCATTTGCACCCGGATCATCTCGGTGGAGCAGCCCTTTTTCCAAATGCTCATTTCTTTGTTACCCAGGAAGTCTATGAGGTGTACCAAAAACCTAAATTTAAAGATCTGATTTTTAAAGAGTTTTTGCCAGCTGATTTCAAAGATCGGGTGACTTGTCTTAAAGCAGATCAAAGGCATCCTGCTTTCCCCTATCGCCCGACTGCGGATTTTTTTGGAGATGGGAGCATCCTTGTTTCGTCCATCGATGGACATGCGAGAGGGCAAGGTTGTCTTTATCTGGATGAGTTCAAACTCTTCATCGGAGCAGACCTTTCTTGGGGAGTAGACCTCTTGCCTTACACAGGGCAAATGCGTCTCATCCCCTCCTTGGTTCAGGATAATAAGAAGGCTTATCTTAAAGGAGCTGAGTTGCTGGAAACACTCTTGCAAGATGGCATTCAAGTTGTGGTCAGCCACGACCCGCAAGAACGGATTGAAAGGATTTTAAATGAAAAAAACAGTCTTTCTGAAAACCTTTATTGAAACCAGATGGTGCCACCGATTCCGTTCAAAAGAGGCCTTGAAGCGATATCAATATAAGCAATTGGCGCGCTACCATGCTTTTATCACTTCTCAGTCTCCCTATTTTCAAACCCATTCTCCCGAATCCTTTGGAACCATGGATAAATCGTTTATGATGACACATTTCAATGAACTCAATACCCTAGGGGTGGATCGAGATCAGGCTTTAGAGATGGCGATTCGCGGAGAACAGACGCGAGATTTTACTGAGATGAATGGAGAAGTAGCAGTAGGCTTGTCTTCTGGGACTTCAGGCCACCGAGGAGTTTTTGTCACCACAGAAAAAGAGAGAAGTATGTGGGCTGCAGCGATCTTAGCCAAGATGCTTCCGAAAGGAAAACTATTTGGTCATCGCATTGCCTTTTTCTTACGAGCGGACAATGAACTTTATCAAACCATTAACTCAGGCCTTATCCGCTTGGAATATTTTGATATTTTCAAGGATAGCAAGGAGCATTTAGAGCGTCTCAAAGACTATCAACCAACTATTGTGGTCGCACCAGCTTCAACCTTGATTGAGTTAGCCAACTATGTCAGCAATCAGCAACTTGCGATCCAACCCGTCAAGGTTGTCTCTGTCGCAGAAATCCTAGAGGAACGAGATGCTGAGACAATCGCCAAAGCCTTTCAACTAGACACGGTTGATCAGGTCTACCAAGCGACAGAGGGATTTTTAGCTTGTACCTGTTCAGAAGGCAATCTACATCTTAACGAAGATATTTTGTATGTCGAAAAAGAGTACCTAGATGATAGCCGCTTTTATCCGATTATTACGGATTTCAAACGAACCAGTCAACCGATCTATCGCTACCGCCTCAATGATATTTTGGTAGAAGAAAAATCTCCTTGCCCTTGTGGTTCCGTCTTTACTCGAATCGCAAAGATCGAAGGACGATCAGATGATATCTTCTATTTCAAAAAAGAAGATGGCAGTAGCCAGATGATCTATCCGGATTTTATTCGACGGTGTATTCTCTTTGTCGAAAATATTCAGGACTATCAAGTAACTCAGTTGGCAGATAGATCCATTACCATTGCCTTGAGTCACCGGACAGAGTCTATTGAGCAAGCGATTTTTGCTCAATTCGAACTCTTAGCTCAGCAAAAACAATTCATTCTTCCAAGTATTCAATTTATCGATTACCAATGGGACCCAACACGTAAATTAAAACGTGTTCAACGACTTCAATAAAAGGAGAATCCTATGACTTCTGTAAAAAGACATTTGCAAATTAAAGGCTATGGAACAGCGCTTCCAGTTCATACAGTGACTTTCAAAGACCAGACTCGTTACCGCGTGAAAGAAGGAGAAGAAACACAGATTGATCTTGCAGCCCGTGCGATCGAAGCTGCTTTAAACCATGCGGGTCTTGAAATGGCAGACATCGACTGCCTGGTTTCGGCTAGTGCAGTTGGTGTTCAGCCCATCCCTTGTACAGCTGCTTTGATCCATGAGCGCGTGGCCAAGGGACTGACGATTCCTGCTATGGATATCAACACCACTTGTACCAGTTTTGTATCAGCTTTAAGCACTGTTTCTTATCTGATTGAAGGTGGAGAATACCAACGGGTGCTGATTGTATCTAGTGAAGTAGGAAGCCTAGGGCTTAATCCCAAACAAAAAGAAAGCTTTGAACTGTTTAGCGATGGCGCTGCAGCCTTTATCTTTGAAGCAACAAAGGAAGACAAAGGAATCATTGCTAGCATGCAACGTACCTGGTCTGAGGGAGCCCATGATACCGAGATTCGTGGTGGTTTGACAGCTTATCATCCGAAATTATACTCTGAAGCAACCAAGACCGATTTCATGTTTGACATGAAAGGGAAGAAGATTCTCTTACTTTCTGCTCGTGTTATTCCAGAAATGTTCCAAGAATTCCAAGAGAAATCAGGCATTTCTAAAGACGCTGTAGACTATATTATTCCCCACCAAGCTAGCCGGGCCTTGCCACTGGTCATGGACAAATTGGGAGTTGGCAAAGATAAATATCTCAATATTGTCAGCGATTATGGAAATATGGTTTCAGTTGCTGTTCCTTTCGGCCTAGCCTATGCACTGGATCATGGCTATGTGAAGGAAGGAGATACCATCTTCTTGATGGGAACTGCAGCAGGGATGACGGTCAATATGTTGGCGCTGAAACTTTAATGATGAATCCTCTTATTTCAAGCTCAAAAAGCATCAAGTCCCGCTAGTCTTTAGCGGGCTTTTTTGATATAATGAAAGGTATGGAAATTGAGAAAACCAACCGAATGAATGCGCTCTTTGAGTTTTATGCAGCGCTCTTGACGGACAAGCAGATGAACTACATCGAGCTCTACTACGCAGATGACTACAGCTTGGCTGAGATTGCAGAAGAGTTTGGAGTGAGCCGTCAAGCGGTCTATGAC
The DNA here is from genome assembly GCA_905188195.1 of Streptococcus parasanguinis. GTDB lineage: Bacteria > Bacillota > Bacilli > Lactobacillales > Streptococcaceae > Streptococcus > Streptococcus parasanguinis_P. The sequence continues at coordinate 42,430 of CAJJKY010000011.1, forward strand.
AATATTAAACGTACAGAAAAGATTTTGGAAGACTACGAAATGAAACTCCATATGTATTCCGATTACATTGTTCGTAGTCAGATTTTGGATCAGATTTCTGAAAAATACCCTGAAGATCCTTTTTTACAGGAACAAATTTCTGTACTTTCCAGTATCGATAATCGAGACTAATGATTAAATACAAGACAGAACTAGGAGAAAGAGTATGGCATTTGAAAGTTTAACCGAACGTTTACAAAACGTCTTTAAAAATCTTCGTAAGAAAGGGAAAATCTCTGAAGCGGATGTCCAAGAGGCAACCAAAGAGATTCGTCTAGCCCTCTTAGAGGCCGACGTTGCCCTTCCTGTTGTAAAAGACTTCATCAAACGGGTCCGCGAGCGGGCTGTAGGTCATGAAGTCATCGAAACCTTGAACCCTGCCCAACAAATCGTGAAGATTGTCGATGAAGAATTGACTGCGATTTTGGGTTCAGAAACAGCAGAAATTATCAAATCTCCAAAGATTCCAACCATTATCATGATGGTCGGTCTTCAAGGGGCTGGTAAAACAACTTTTGCTGGGAAATTAGCTAATAAATTAGTCAAGGAAGAAAAAGCGCGTCCTTTGATGATTGCGGCCGATATTTATCGTCCAGCGGCCATCGACCAGTTGAAGACCCTTGGTCAACAGATCAATGTCCCTGTCTTCTCACTTGGTACAGAAGTCCCTGCAGTAGAGATCGTTCGTCAAGGTTTGGAGCAAGCAAGAGCCAACCACAATGACTATGTCTTGATCGATACGGCTGGTCGTCTGCAAATCGATGAAAAACTCATGGGCGAGTTGCGGGATGTCAAAGCCCTTGCCGAGCCAAATGAAATCCTCTTGGTTGTCGATGCTATGATTGGTCAAGAAGCAGCCAATGTTGCGCGTGAGTTCAATGAACAACTCGAAGTAACCGGGGTCATTTTGACCAAGATCGATGGGGATACCCGTGGTGGTGCAGCCCTTTCTGTCCGTCAGATTACTGGGAAACCAATCAAGTTCACTGGTACTGGTGAAAAAATCACTGATATCGAAACCTTCCACCCAGACCGTATGTCTGGTCGGATCCTCGGTATGGGGGATATGCTGACGCTGATCGAGAAGGCTTCTCAAGAATACGATGAGAAACGCTCTCTTGAACTCGCTGAGAAGATGCGGGAAAATACCTTTGACTTCAACGATTTCATCGATCAGTTAGACCAAGTTCAAAACATGGGACCAATGGAAGACCTGCTCAAGATGCTTCCAGGGATGGCAAATAACCCTGCCATGAAGAACCTCAAGGTCGATGAACGAGAAATTGCTCGCAAACGTGCAATTGTATCATCCATGACCCCAGCTGAACGCGAAAATCCAGATTTATTAAATCCAAGCCGTCGTCGTCGGATTGCTGCTGGATCAGGAAACAGCTTTGTCGAAGTCAACAAATTCATCAAAGACTTTAACCAAGCCAAGCAGATGATGCAAGGCGTCCTCTCTGGCGATATGAACAAGATGATGAAACAAATGGGCCTCAATCCAAATAACATGCCGAAAAACATGCCTGGTGGAATGCCGGATATGTCTGCCCTCGAAGGCATGATGGGACAAGGTGGCATGCCTGACTTGTCAGCTCTTGGCGGAGGCGCTGGAATGCCTGATATGAGCCAAATGTTTGGTGGTGGTCTCAAAGGAAAAGCCGGCGAATTTATGATGAAACGGGCGATGAACAAGATGGCCAAACAAATGCGCAAAAATAAGAAAAAACGGAAATAATTCTTTCTAATAAGGGCCTGGAACACACTGTTCTGGGTTCTTTTAGAAACTACTACTAGAGGAAACATGTTAAAAAAATTATTTCAACAAGTCATTCGTTTCTTTGTAAGACTGTTTTCTTCCCACAGAAAGCCCTTTGAATTTCCTAAAGGGTCAAAGAAACCACCAATTAGACCGATTATCTTTGTACCTGGGAGTTCAGCCAGTATCCAGCGATTCAACGGAACCATCCGCATGCTCCATCGCTTTTCTAGAAAAAAGCAAAGTCTTTTAAAAATAAAAGTCAACAAAGATGATTCTATAGAGATGGAGGGAAGACTGAATACGAAAGAGCCGAATCCAATAATTGTGATTGGCTTCGAGAACAATCGAGACGGCTACAGCAATATCAAGCAGCAAATCGAATCCCTTAAGATAGCTCTAACCTACCTTCTTGATCACTATCATTTTACAGAGTTCAAGGCAGTCGGGCATTCTAATGGTGGACTGGTTTTGACTGGTTTATTGGAAAGTGGCTTTTTAGAAAAGAAAAAGCTGACCGTAAGCAAGCTCGTTATTATTGGCAGTCCTTACCAATTCAATCAAGAAATGTATGATGATTTTCAAACATGGAAGCATCGCCTAGGAAAAGAAGTAGAGGTCCTTAATTTTGTTGGTAGCTTTGCTGGAAAATCAGATGGCATCGTTCCTCTCTCTAGTGCACAAGCAGCAAAATCTATTTTTGACAATCAAACCTATACAGAAGTGAATTTAAACGGTCGTAAGGCTCATCATTCAGCTTTACCCACTAATCCAGATCTAGTGAAACAATTAAGTCTATTTTTGAATCTATAATGAAATTACATAATTTCGGTTATGTAATTTTTGTTTGTCTCTTGCAATCCTTAAGTAAATATGGTACATTTTTTGTAGCGATTACACATAGCTAAGGAGGGTTTTATGAAAGATCCTAAATTACTAGAGACAATGAAAGTTTACAAGGGACGGGATGAGGTTCCCGCAGATTTTGATGCTTTTTGGGATCAAGCCCTAGCAAAGATTACTGAACTGCCAGAATACAAGCTCGAAGAACGAGATTTCATCATTCCAAATGTTGCTTGTTATGAATTAACCTTTAAAGGAACACGAGATGGATCCGTTTATGCGCGGGTTGTTCTCCCAAAAACAGATCAAAAAGTTCCCGTTATTTTCCATTTTCATGGTTATATGGGCCGTTGTTGGGATTGGGCTGATATGCTGGCTTATACAGTAGCCGGTTATGGTGTTGTGTCTATGGACGTGAGAGGGCAGTCAGGCTATTCAACCGATGGAGATCGCTCACCACTTGGAAATACGGTTAAAGGACAAATTATACGTGGAGCTGTGGAAGGTCCGGAAGAGCTCTTTTATAAGGATATCTACTTAGATCTTTACCAGTTAATTGAAATTGTAGCCAGCCTTCCTCAAGTAAACGACAGCAAACTTGCCAGCTACGGAGCATCTCAAGGTGGTGCCCTGGCTCTTGTGGCTGCTGGATTGAATCCTCGTATACAACGAACGGTAGCCATTTACCCATTCTTATCAGATTTCAGACGGGTATTAGAGATTGGAAATACTAGCGAGGCCTATGACGAGCTTTTCCGTTATTTCAAGTTCCATGATCCATTTCATGAAACGGAAGATCGTTTGATGCAGACTTTAGCCTATATTGATGTGAAAAATTTTGCTCATCGGATCAAAGGACAAGTTCACATGATTACAGGACTAGATGATGATGTTTGTTATCCTGAAACGCAGTTTGCCATTTATAATCGCTTAGAATGTCCAAAAGAGCATTTAATTATGCCAGAATATGCGCATGAAGCTATGAATGTTCAAGTCAATGATCGAGTCTTTAATTGGCTCTGTGGTAGCAAGATTCCATTTCGATATGTAGAAAAATAAATTATAGAAGAAAACAATCAGTAAATCCATGAGGTTTGCTGATTTTATTGTGTTTAAAAGGGATCTAGTATAGAAAGGGATACAAAACAGTCCTATAGATACCCTATGACATCTTTCCGAAAAACTATAATTTTCTTGAAAAATATATCTGGCTATGCTATACTACTAGTATAGAAAGATTTGGAGAAAAACATGAAACGCGAGATCTTATTAGAACGGATTGATAAACTCAAACAAGTCATGCCCTGGTACGTATTGGAATATTACCAATCGAAACTGGCCGTTCCCTACAGTTTTACAACCTTGTACGAATACTTAAAGGAATACGATCGATTTTTCACCTGGGTCTTGGAATCTGGTATATCGGATGCTGATACCATTGCCGAGATCCCTTTGGACGTTCTGGAGCACATGACCAAGAAAGACATGGAATCCTTTATTCTTTACTTACGTGAACGTCCTCTGCTCAATGCCAATACGACAAAAAACGGGGTTTCCCAAACAACCATTAACCGTACCCTTTCCGCACTGTCCAGTCTCTATAAGTATTTGACTGAGGAGGTTGAAAATGAGCAAGGGGAACCTTATTTCTACCGTAATGTCATGAAGAAGGTTGCTACCAAGAAAAAGAAAGAAACCTTGGCTGCTCGAGCTGAAAATATCAAACAAAAGCTCTTTTTAGGGGATGAAACGGAAGGTTTTCTTAACTATATCGACCAGGAGTACCCGCAAACACTCTCAAATCGCGCCTTATCTTCCTTTAATAAGAATAAAGAGCGAGATTTAGCCATTATCGCACTCCTTCTTGCCTCTGGTGTCCGTTTATCTGAGGCAGTCAACTTGGACCTTCGTGACCTCAATCTTAAGATGATGGTCATTGATGTCACTCGGAAAGGTGGGAAACGTGACTCAGTTAACGTTGCTGCCTTTGCGAAGCCTTATCTGGAGCAATATCTTGCTATTCGAGACAAACGTTACAAGACAGAAAAGACTGATACAGCCCTCTTTCTGACCTTGTATCGAGGTGTTCCAAATCGGATTGATGCTTCTAGCGTTGAAAAGATGGTGGCTAAGTATTCAGAAGATTTTAAAGTCCGTGTGACTCCCCACAAACTTCGCCATACATTAGCAACCCGTCTCTATGATGCAACCAAATCACAGGTTTTGGTCAGCCATCAGCTGGGACATGCTAGCACACAAGTTACCGACTTGTATACGCATATCGTTAATGATGAGCAGAAAAATGCCTTGGATAGTTTGTGATATTACATAATTTAAATTATGTAAATGATTTTTATATTAGAAAAAGAGCGATAGATTTTTGATTATCTAACGCTCTTTTATTATTCTATAAAAACTCGATCCAATAATTACGGTGTGGCTCAATAATGACTGGTTTTCCCCAAAATGATTTTAGATAAGCCAGGTTTGCAGGGGTGACCGGTCTTTTTTCACTATTATACTTTTCTGCACTTTCTTCCGTTAAAAAGCATTTAACTGCTTCATATGGTGTTCCGTCACTTGCTATTCGATCAATTCCTAAATAAGCAATTTCATCACCGGCCTTCGGAAAATCTGTAAATAGTTTACCAATAAAATAAACCGTCTTATCTTTCATTAATTCATAAGCTTTACTATTTTCCAATCTGTTATTCGCTGCAGCGTACATGATACAAAAGCTATCCACGATATCTTTCAAAGGTATTAATTCTTCTTTGCTAACGATTATTTCCTCAGGAGCAAGACCACCAATGATTAAGTTTTCATAATGAGGTTGCTGGATGACGTTATCTAAAGCCATTCCTAATGGTAGTTGGACAGCTTGATAGCCTAAAGGTTCTAGCTCCTGCTTTTTCTGGTCAAGGTGTTCTTGTGTAATACTGACATTTAAATCATATGGATTTGTAATTTCTTGATTCTTAAAAAATGCTACTACAGTACGATCTAACTGTTCAAATAGACCAAGATTTTCAACTGGAACTTTCATCATCGAATATGATCCCCTTTTTTGTTCAGATTTCCTCTATATTCTACACTCATGGTATTTAAATATCAAGTTTAAGATAAAAGATATCCATTTAACATGGATATCTTTTACTTTATTCCACCACTGCTTCAGCAATTTCTTCTGCAGTGATACCTGCAAAGTAACGACCTAGGTTAATGGTTTGAAGGGCTTTGAGGACGTCTTCACGTTCGTATTTAACGCCACGAAGAACATCTTCTACTGCTGCAACATCTTCGATACCAAAGAAGTCACCGTAAATCTTGATATCTTGAATTTTTGATTCAATGACATTAGCGAAGATTTCCACCTTACCGCTTGGGAATTTAGTGCCACGACGGACATTGTATTCAGGAGACTTTCCATAGTTCCAGTCCCAGGTACCGAACTTGGTTTCCTTGATATGGTTGATCTCTGCCAATTCTTCATCCGAGAAGACATATTCTGTCATCTCAGGATATTCTTTCTTCATGTAGTCCAAAAGCAAGTCACGGAACTCTTCAACCGTGATTTTTTCTGGCAATTCATCGATGATATTGGTCACACGAGCACGAACCGATTTAACCCCTTTAGACTCAAACTTGTCTTTAGACACCTTGAGAGCATTAGCAAGGACAGACAAATCCACGTCAAAGAGAAGGCAACCATGGTGCATAATCCGACCATTGATGTAAGCTTGGGCATTTCCACAGAATTTCTTGCCATCAATCTCTAAGTCGTTACGACCCGTGAATTCAGCCTTAACCCCAAGTTGAGCCAAGGTGTTGATCACAGGAGTTGAGAAGCTCTTGAAGTCAAAGGCCTTATTTTCGTCTTCTTTTGAAATGATGGTGTAGTTGAGGTTGTTCAAATCGTGGTAAACAGCGCCACCACCACTGATCCGACGAACCACTTCAATCCCATGCTCCCGAACATAGTCACGGTTGATTTCTTCAATGGTGTTTTGGTGACGACCGACGATAATGGATGGTTTGTTAATCCAGAGAAGGAAGATTTGATCCTCATCCAAGAGGTGCTTAAAAGCATACTCTTCTAAAGCAATATTAAAAGCAGTATCATTTGAATAATTAATAATGTATTTCATAAGATTCCTTTATATACGATAGAGACTGGTCCAGCATTTGCTGTCCAGCCATTCTATCATTTCAAATATTATTTCTTCTTAGGTGAGTGAACTGCCAAGCCAAGTACATCCGCAAAGGCTTCGTACATCACTTCTGAGAAGGTTGGGTGCCCATGAATGGTCTTGAGCATTTCTTCTACAGTGATTTCCATCTCAATGATAGTAGAAGCTTCGTTGATCAATTCAGCAGCTGCTGGACCAATGATGTGAACCCCAAGAACTTCACCGTATTTCTTGTCTGCAATGACTTTAACGAATCCTTGAGCCGCATCTGATGCAATGGCACGACCATTAGCCGCAAAGTTAAACTTACCGATTTGAACATCATATTTCTCACGAGCTTGTTCTTCGGTCAAACCAACAGCCGCAACTTCTGGAAGGGTGTAGATAGCTGCAGGTGTCAAATTCAATTTGGCAACAGCATGATTTCCCTTAAGGGCATTTTCAGCGGCAACTTCACCCATACGGAAGGCAGCATGAGCCAACATCTTAGTACCGTTGATATCACCTGGCGCATAGATACCTGGAACAGACGTTTCCATGTATTCATTAACCTTGATCCGTCCACGATCCAATTCAAACTCGACTTCACCGATTCCTTCAAGATCTGGAACACGCCCGATTGAAAGAAGGGCTTTGTTGGCGATGATATCATCTTTTCCTTCAACCTTGATACGGAGTTTGCAATCTTCTTCAATGATTTCTTGCAATTTAGTATCGGTCAAGATGGTCATACCCTTGCGTTCAAGGATCAAGCGGAGGTTCTTAGATACTTCCGCATCCATAGCTGGAACGATGCGGTCCATCATTTCGATGACTGTTACTTTTGAACCAAAAGTCATGAAGGCTTGACCAAGTTCAATACCGACAACCCCACCACCGATGATGACAAGGCTTTCTGGTACTTCGTTCATTTCAAGGATGTCGTCACTCGTCATGACAAGGGATGATTCCATACCTGGAACGTTAATCTTGCTAACTTTTGAACCACCGGCAAGGATGATTTTCTTGGTTTCAAGCAATTCAGAACCGTTGACCAAGACATTCTTATCTTTCGTAATGGTACCGATACCCTTATGAACATCCACTCCGTAGCTACGAAGAAGTCCAGCAACACCACCAACCAAGGTATTTACGACCTTGTTCTTGGTTTCAAGAACCTTATCCATATCTACTGAGAAACTTGGATTTTCAATGATAATACCACGGTTTGCCGCATGACCAATATTTTCAATGATTTCAGCGTTGTGGAGGTAAGTCTTAGTTGGGATACATCCGCGGTTCAAGCATGTTCCACCAAGTTCAGATTTCTCAACAAGAGCAACCTTACCACCTAATTGAGCTGCCTTAATAGCAGATACGTAACCAGCAGGACCCCCACCGATTACTACGATATCATAAGCGTCATCGCTCTTATTGTCATCGTTTGAAGCACTTGCTGCAGTTGGTGCTGGACTCGTTTCTGGTGCTGCTCCAGCGGTTGGGATGTTTTCCCCTTCTTCACCAAGATAACCGATTACTTCTGTTACAGGAACAGTTTCTCCATCCCCTTTTAGGATAGCGATCAAGTAACCGTCTTCTTCCGCTTCCAACTCCATGCTGACTTTGTCTGTCATGATTTCAAGGAGCACTTCTCCTTCTTTTACAAATTCGCCGACTTTTTTATTCCACTGAACGATTTGTCCTTCGGTCATATCTACGCCGGCTTTTGGCATAATTACTTCTAAGGCCATTTTATTTCCCTCTTTTTCTTGTTTCTATTCTCTCTCGTTGATTAGACCAACATTGAAATCGGGTCTTCAATCAAGGCTTTCAAGTCTTTCATGAATTTGGCACCAGCCATTCCATCGACAACGCGGTGGTCAATGGTCAAGCCCAAGCTCATGATTGGACGAATGACAATTTCACCATTCACAACCACTGTTTTTTCAACCGTTGCGCTAACTCCAAGGATAGCAGAGTTTGGTTGGTTGATAATCGGTCCAAATGATTGAACGCCAAACATCCCCAAGTTACTGATGGTAAAAGTTGAGTTTTGCAATTCACTTGGAGCAAGTTTACCATCCAAGGTACGTCCGATAACATCCTTGAAGGCTACGACCAACTCTGACAAGGTCATCTTTTCAGCATTGTAGACAACTGGAGTCATGAGTCCATTGTCCATCCCAACTGCCATTGCCAAATTGACATAGTTGTGAGTGATGATGGTTTTGCCATCTTCCGTCAATGACGCATTGATGTATGGGTGTTTCATCAAGGTCTTAACAACTGCTAGAGAAAGCAAATCTGTTACAGTGACTTTTTTGCCAGTTGCTTCCATGATTGGATCCAATACTTTCTTACGAAGGGCCAACATTTGAGACATATCAACGTCATAGTTCAAAGTAAAGGTTGGTGCTGTCAAGTAAGATTCCACCATCCGTTGAGCGATCACCTTCCGCATTGGTGTCATCGGAATCCGCTCAATCTCACCATAAGGTGTCACATTATCTGGAACTTCTTCCACCTTCTCGATTTGAGCCGGTGACTTAATGGTCTCGTTCTCAATATTTTCAGGAAGGAAAGCAAGGACGTCCTTCTTCATGATCTTGCCACGATGACCAGTTCCTTGGATCTCTTGCCAAGCAATATTGTGTTCTAAAGCAATTCGTTTTGCAAGTGGTGAAATGCGAACCACATTTGTGTCTTTATAGGTTTCCACGTCTTCTTTGTGGACACGACCGTTTGCGCCTGAACCAGAAACATCATAGAGGTTGATCCCAAGATCATCCGCTAATTTTCTAGCCGCAGGAGTCGCTCTTAGCTTATCATCAGCCATGACCTCTCCTATTCTATTTATGATGCAAAGGGCGTTTAAAAGCGACCGAAAAATAGGAAACCGACGCAGACTTCGATGAAGTCAAGGAGATTTATCTTTTTTCCGAGCTTTTAGCCCGTGCTCTAATCTAAGATATTAAGGACGCAGAGAACTTTGTACCTAAAAAGATACAAAGTTTCCTCGTCTAATCCAAATGATATTACATAATTTATGTTATGTATTATTCTTTGTTATATGTTTTACGAATAGCATCTTTGATGCTTTCAACTGTTGGAATCATTGCATTTTCAAGGTTTTGTGCGTAAGGCATTGGTACATCTTCCCCCGCACAACGGCGGATTGGTGCATCCAAGTAATCAAATGCTTCTGATTCAGAAATAATAGCTGAAATTTCACCAATATAGCCACTTGTTTTGTGGGCATCATTGACAAGGACTACTTTTCCTGTCTTCTTAACAGAATTAATAATGATCTCTTTATCGAGTGGGACCAAGGTCCGTGGGTCTACTACTTCTACTGAGATGCCTTCTTCTGCCAATTCTTCAGCAGCTTGCATCACGCGACGAAGCATTTTTCCGTAGGTTACGACAGTGACGTCAGTTCCTTCGCGTTTGATTTCTCCGACACCAAGTGGAGTCGTGTAGTCTGGGTCAACAGGCACTTCACCTTTTTGGTTGAATTCTGATTTATACTCAAGAATGATTACTGGGTTGTTATCGCGAATAGAAGACTTGAGAAGTCCCTTCATATCCGCTGGAGTTCCAGGAGCAACAACTTTCAAACCAGGAATATGCGTAAACCATGATTCCAAAGATTGGGAGTGTTGAGCTGCAGATCCAACTCCATTACCAGCAGCACAGCGAATGGTCATCGGTACTTGCCCTTTACCACCAAACATGTAGCGAGTTTTAGCAGCTTGGTTGACAATAGCATCCATGGCAATTACTGAGAAATCCATGAAAGTCATATCAACGATTGGGCGAAGTCCGGTCATGGCTGCACCTGCTGCTGCACCTGAAATCGCAGCCTCAGAAATCGGACAGTCACGGACACGTTCTGGACCGAATTCCTCAAGCATTCCTACTGAAGTTCCGAAGTCTCCACCGAAAACTCCGACATCTTCCCCCATCAACAATACATTTTCGTCGCGACGCATTTCCTCAGACATAGCAAGGATAATGGTATCGCGGAAAGACATTAATTTAGTTTCCATAATTCTCTACTCCCCCTTAGTCTGCGTAAATATCTTCGAAAGCTGATTCAAGTGGAGGGAATGGGCTTTCTTCCGCAAATTTCACTGAAGCTTCCACTGCTTCTTTTACTTCTTCTTGGATCTGATCCAATTCTTCTGCGCTCGCAATCTCATTTTCAAGGAGATACTTGCGAAGGTTTTCGATTGGATCTTTCTTCTTCCACTCTTCTACTTCTTCACGAGTCCGGTATTTACCAGGGTCAGATGAAGAGTGACCAAGCCAACGATAGGTGACACTTTCAATCAAGACAGGTCCTTTACCAGAGCGAACGTGTTCAACAGCTTTTTGGAATCCTTCATAGACATCAATAACATTGTTTCCATCAGGAATAAACATTCCAGGAATGCCGTAAGCAGCACTACGCTCGTGGATATGCTGGATATTGGTCATTTTCTTGATATCGGCAGAGATTCCGTAACCGTTATTGATACAGTAGAAAATTACCGGAAGATTCCAAATAGAAGCCATATTCACCGCTTCGTGGAAAACACCTTCGTTGGTTGCGCCGTCCCCAAAGAAGCAGACGACAATCTTACCAGTCTTTTTCATTTGTTGTGTAAGGGCAGCACCTACTGCAATTCCCATACCACCACCAACGATCCCGTTAGCACCAAGGTTACCAGCATCGAGGTCAGCAATATGCATGGAGCCGCCTTTCCCCTTACAAGTACCGGTATACTTACCAAGGATTTCTGCCATCATGCCATTCAAATCGATTCCTTTAGCAATGGCTTGTCCGTGACCACGGTGGTTAGATGTCAGCAAATCATCATCGTTCAAAGCCAACATCGCGCCAACGTTAGCCGCTTCTTCCCCAACAGAAAAGTGCGTCATTCCTGGCACTTTCCCTTTTTTTACTAACTGTGCAATTTTTAAGTCCATGCGACGGATTTCTTCCATTTTACGGAACATTTCCAATAAGAGACTTTTATCTAATGTTGCCATCATTTCGCCTTTCTTAGCATTTATTCATTCTCTTTCATTCTAGCCAAAAATGAAAGCACTGTCAAAAAAAATGCTCATATGATTTCACAAACTTTATTCCTTGGAAGGAGGTTTAATAAGCTTTTTAAAATCCTAATACAATATTTCACAAACTTATCTCTCATGACTTTGCTATACATATAAAAAAACCGATAGGATCCTATCCTACCGGTCGTTATCTTATGATTGGCGTTGGCCAAAGTCATGAATCATTTGTTCCAATTCTTCACGACTAGGTGTAGTAAGCATATAGAGGTAATCTCCCTGAAGTTCCGCAAAAGCTGCTGGCATGTCTTTCTTGACACGGAATTGATCATGGTATTTAGCCAAAACTTCTTCCTCTGACAGAGCATAAGCTGCATTGGCACGACGAGAGGTTGCCAAGCAATAAAGAGGCTCAAACTCAGAAGCTGGGAAAGGTTCTCCTGCTACAATGGCGGCATAGCCACGGTACAAATCAATCGAGTGAGCGTAGTTGTAGACATCGATGGTAAAGCCACCTGCAGGGCGATTATTGTACTCTATCGCAATATAGTCATCCCCATCGCGGAAGAACTCAATGTGGAAGAAACGTTCCTTCATGCCAAAGGCCTTGACAATCGCTTCCCCGTATTGACGCAATTTTGGATCCATCTCTTTGAGGACATAATAAGAGTTGTCCATCTTGTAGAGCATCAAATCGAGTGGCGTATAAGCATAGTCAAAAGTCGTTGAGAAGACAATGTTGCCATCGCGATCGACCAGACCATCAAAGGTACAAATCTCGCTAGAAGTGACGAATTTCTCAAAGAAGTACTCGGTATGGCCATCCCATTCTGCCTTGAAATGGTCCACATCTTCTGGTGTTTCGATCTTGAAGGTCGCTGCTGCTCCTACTCCGTTGTCAGGTTTGGCAATCAATGGCAACCCAATCTTCTTCACGGCCTTGTCGATGTCTTTTTCTGTTTTAACCACAGCACCCGGAACGACTGGGACTCCAGCCTTCTTGAAGAGTTTCTTCATTTCGGATTTGAACTTGGTTTTCTTCAGATCTTTTGGCTTAGCCCCGAAGACATTGAATTGCTCCCGAAGCGCCGCATCCAATTCCAACCAGTACTCATTATGAGACTCAATGCGATCGATTGGGCCATGTTTATAAAAGAGAAAGGCTACCGCACGCTTCACTTCGTCCAGATTTTCCAAATTTTCAACACGGAAATATTCTGTTAAGCTGTTGCACAAAGGCTCATCTAACTGTTCATATGGCTCTTGACCAATTCCCAAAACAGTGATCCCTTTATTAGCTAGTTCGATGGTAAATTGTTGGAAGTTTTGTGGGTAATATGGTGAAATAACGATATAATTCATTGAGGTCTCCTCCCTTTTTACTTATAGATACATTTGGCCTAGGAAATAAGGCATTTGTTTGCGCCACCATTCCCAATCGTGGGCTACATCATGTCCCCATTCAGCGAACCATGCAGGAATATTTTTGTGATCAAAGGCTTCTTTCAGTTTGTAGAAAGATGGAAGCCCGTCTTGTTCCCAAGCCCCTAAACCAGTACAAACAACAATTTCAGCCTGACGGTAACGATCGATAAACCAGCCATCATTTTGGTTCCAAATATAATCAGATGGCGAGTTTTGATAAATGGCTTCATCTCCACCAAAATCACCAACAAAGAAACGAGCGTCATAGACTCCACTCAAGGCAATCACTTTGTTAAAGACATCTGGATGTTGCAAGAAGAAATTAAGCGCGTGGTAGGCTCCCATAGAGCAACCAGTTGTCATCATCGGATCAAACCAGCCTGTTTTGTGCTTGATGAAAGGAATAGCTTCTTCAATCACATAGCGCTCGTAAGCACGGTGCATCTCTGCTCGATCATGAGGATTTTTCCAATCACAAAGCCAGCTTTCACTATCAACACTCGAAAGGGTGAAGAATTGAACCCGTCCTTCTTCGATAAACTGAGCACAAGCATCAATCATACCAAAGTCATAGTACTCGTTATGGCTTCCACCTGATGAAGCGAAGACCACAACAGGAATACCAGCATGTCCATAGCGGTTCAGATACATTTCACGGTTGAGTTGGCCACTCCAGTGGCTTAAATGTTCAATATTCATAAGTTTCCTCTTTCCTTTATTTCTTTATTTACAGTCTATTAATCCCAATTTTCTGCCAAAAAACGAAGGCATTCTGGTAAATGTTCAGCCCAAGCTTCTTCATGGTGAATAGCACCGGATTGAATCCGAATGGCAATATGATTGAGATCGACTCCTTGTTGAATGACATCGTGATAGTAACGAAGGGATGAGTCAATATAGGCTTGCTTGATATTCCCCGCCATCAGCGTTTTATCTGTATCATCCGCCTCTTCAGTCCCCACATAGATGTAGATCCGTTGATCTGCATATAGATTCTTGCGCTCGATATAGCGGTCAAAGGCCTCTTGGTGCAACCAGTTAGCAGAGGAGAAGACTCCCAGACAACCAATTTGGTCTTGGTACTCTAAGCCCAAGAATTGGGTAATATTCCCACCCAAGGAAGATCCAATCATGGCCGTATGTTCTCGATCAGCAAGAGTCCGGTATTCTTGGTCGATAAAAGGTTTCACCACCTCCATGACAAATTCGCCGTACTCAACTCCCTTGCCACCAAATTGCATGCCAGGAATATTGGATTCCTTGTACTTCCAGGCAGAGTATTCATTCATGCGTTGGAAACCATCATTATCGATCGCAACAACAATCATGCGACTAATATCGGGATTCCGCTTAATAGCTGGAATAACTTTCCAGGAATGACCCGCATAAGCTTCCTTGCTGTACAAAACGTTTTGCCCATCGTGAAAATAAACCACAGGGTAACGTCTATCAGTATCCGTTTCATAATTCTTAGGTAATAAGACTCGCACACGACGGAGTTTTCCGGTATAAGGCACTTTCAACTCGTGTGTCTTCATATCTAAATAAAAATAGGATTTGTTCATTGTCAGAAAACTCTCTATATTCTAAATTTTATTCATTATACCATTTTTAGAAGAAAAAGTCTGGATTTTCTCCAAACTTTTTCCTTTCTTGAGTTATTTTTCCATAAACTGAGCCAAATCTTGTAAAGAACGTTCGGCAATTTTCTCATACCGTTCCTTTTTATCTCGAATGCGTGGTCCTTCCAGCTCCTTGATAATTCCAAAATTGACATTCATCGGTTGGAAATGCTTGCTGTCGGCATGGGTAATATAGTGAGCCAGGCTTCCGATAGCTGTCGTTTCAGGGAAAATCGCTGCTTCTTCTCCTTTGAAAAGGCGAGCTGCATTGATTCCAGCTACCAAACCTGAGGCTGCTGACTCAACATAGCCTTCTACCCCTGTCATTTGGCCTGCAAAGAAGAGGTTCGGTTGTTTCTTAGAACGGTAGGTTTGTTCAAGCAGATTTGGAGAATCCATGTAGGAATTGCGGTGCATGACTCCGTATCTGACAAACTCCGCATGTTCCAAACCTGGAATCATTTGGAAGACCCGTTTTTGTTCGCCCCATTTAAGGTGAGTTTGGAAGCCAACGATATTGTAGAGGCTGGCAGCCGCATTGTCTTGGCGCAACTGAACGACTGCATAGGGTGTCTTAAACTCCCCATCACGTGGCCCTTTGTAATCATCTGGATACTCGAGTCCAACTGGTTTCATAGGGCCATAGAGCATAGTTTTGATGCCTCGTTTGGCCATGACTTCAATGGGCATACAACCTTCAAAATACTTTTCTTTTTCAAAAGAGTTGAGCGGGGCTTCTTCTGCATTGACCAAGGCCTCGTGGAAGTCCATAAACTCTTGCTTGGTCATTGGGCAGTTGAGATAAGCTGCTTCTCCCTTATCATAGCGTGACTTGAGATAGACCTTGTTCATATCGACAGTATTGACATCGATGATTGGAGCTGCTGCATCATAAAAATAGAAACCATCGCCACCATTAAGGGCGTGAATCTTTTCTGCCAAGGCATCGCTGGTTAGAGGCCCCGTTGCGACCACTGTGATGGCATCTGTCGGCAATTCCGTAATTTCATCACGAATGACTTCGATGAGCGGATGTTGGGACACCTTCTCCGTCACCCGGCTAGCAAAACCTTCTCGGTCCACAGCAAGTGCTCCACCGGCTGGTACACGAGTCGCTTCCGCTGCTTCAAGGATGACAGAACCCAGACGACGCATTTCTTCTTTGAGGAGCCCGACAGCATTGGTGAGAGAATCCCCACGAAGAGAGTTGGAACACACTAACTCAGCAAAGTTGTCTGTTTTGTGTTGCGGAGTGGATTTGACTCCACGCATTTCATAAAGCTTGACCGGAATTCCCTGTTGGGCAATCTGGTAAGCTGCTTCCGAGCCTGCAAGGCCCGCACCGATCACATTGATATAAGATTGAGACATGACACTAATACCTCTTTGGGTATCAAAACACCTCACTGAACTGTTAGACACCCACAAATCTTTCTAATTTTCTACTTGGTCCATTATACCAAAAAGCCAAGTAAAAAGACAGGGAAGCTTTTCCTTCCTGTCTTAGACTTTACTATTTATTTTCTTATAGACACAACCAAGCTGCTAAGAGGGCAGAGAGGATACTGAACAAGGACCCGATCAAGTAATACTCCGCAAAGGCTGGATTCTCCGAAATTTTATTATAGCGGGCGATGGATTTGGCTGTAAATACTAGGCCGATAGATGCAAATTGCCCATAGACCAGACAGGCACCAATCACCAAACGCTCTAAAAAGCCAATCATGGAACCAGCCCCAGTGATCGTATCCATTTTCTTCTTGCTGGTGGGTTGATACTTGGCAAACAGAATTTTAAAGGCAATATTGCTTGGTTTCCCAACTAGGAGGGCATAAAAGATTAGATTTAAAATGTCCAAGGGTAGATAGGTCGTGCCATTCTTCGCTCCTAAAAGGACTAGACACGTCAAGATGCCAATATGCAAGACTTGATCCAGCGTAAAGGTCCATGCGGTTGGTAATTTCAATTGCTTCTGCACGATCGGTTTTAAGAAATCTATTCCAGCATGAGTCAGTAAAATGACCAAGCAAATCCACCACAAGTCTATATGACAGAGAGAAACCACTATCAGAGGCAGTGCTACATATAGAATGTGAAGCCCGAGAACCTTCTTATCCTGATCCTTGCGATCCGCCATCTTTTGACTTTGAAAATAATAATCCGATAACAAATGACAAATCAACAAGAGGATCAAGTATGGATTCATTACGATACTAGACAATCCGCTCATGGGCCTCTCCTTTCTCTAAGCTTTGAATACAAGCTAGTGCTGCTGCTCGTCCCCGTAAATAAACGCGAATACTGCTACTCTTTAAGCGCTTGGACAGGGCACTTGGGTTAAGCCCTAGCGATTGGGCCAAATCTTGCTGACTAAAGTTTTCACTATAGACAGATCTCTTTAGTAGATTGAGCAGGATCTCTTCCTGACTCTCTCTCCAGCCCGAACGTATGGCCTCTCCAGAAGCAATGAGGGTATTCACCACCATGTCCTGGCTGTCATGACCGCTCAAAAAATAAATCTGGGTGTTGCCATAATCATTTTTCTGATGGACCAGATTAATAGCTGCACGAGCATTCCAATAGGCTGGTCCATCTGCACCGATACTTTGCAGGGGATCGATATCCGTTACAATCTCCCCAATGCCAATACCGAAACGAAGTTGAGTCGGTTTTAGTTCTGAACGCAGGGTATCAATGATTTGAAAAATCGGAGCATCCACTTTTAAAAGCGCCTGAAACTCATCACCCAAAGTTAAGGTAAAAGCCGATGCTAGGCAGTTTTTAAAAAGCTCATTGATCTTTTGAAGAGTTTTTTCCAATTGTTTTTGCAGGTCAAAACGTTCTTGTACGATTTTGGAATCAATCACATCTGCAATCAAAGCAAGATACATAAGCCCACCTCCTTATGTCTATTATAACGAAAAAAACAAAAAATGTCTATTATAACAGACATTTATAAAAATTGCCGTTATAACAGACATTTAATAACTTATTTCACTTTTTCTTCTTCGTAGTCACCATTGCTACATACGACTTGTTTGCCGCCACCACGAACTTTTTTCTCAACTAAGTAGTGGCCACATTTTGGACAATCCCGACCGATCGGTTTATCCCAAGAGGTAAATTCACACTCTGGATAGCGATTGCATCCATAGAAGATACGGTTGCGCTTGGTTTTGCGTTCGATGATTTGTCCCTGATGACAGTCTGGACACTCCACGCCGATTTCTTTGACAATGGCCTGAGTATGACGACAATCTGGGAAATTACTACAAGCATAGAACTTACCAAAACGTCCTAATTTAATCACCATCGGGCTACCACAGACTTCACAATCAAAACCAGCTGGTTCATCTTTGATTTGGATTTTTTCCATCTCTTCTTCAGCCTTTGCGACTTCCTTAGAGAATGGTTTGTAGAAGGCATCGATGACTTTTTGCCACTCTTCTTTTCCAAGTTCGACATCATCGAGTTTCCCTTCCATCTCTGCTGTGAAGGTCACGTTGACAATATCTGGGAAGAATTCAACGATCAGTTTATTGACGATCTCCCCTAATTCTGTTGGTTCAAAGCGTTTGGCTACCAGCTTCACATAATAGCGTTTTTGAATGGTCTCAATCGTCGGTGCATAGGTTGAAGGACGACCAACACCGTTCTCTTCCAAGGTCTTAATCAAAGTCGCTTCAGAATATCGAGCAGGTGGTTGGGTAAAGTGTTGCTCCGGCTTGCTATTGACTTGCTTAACGATATCGCCTTCTACCATATCCGGCAACATCTTGTTCTTATCTGAGTCATTATAAATAGCCAAATAACCATCAAACTTCACCTGGCTCCCATTTGCCGTGTACTGAACCCCATTTTGACCTAAACGGACATTCATGGTATCAAAGACTGCAGCAGTCATTTGACTAGCCACAAAGCGGTTCCAAATCAAGGTGTAGAGTTTTAATTGGTCTTTGTCCAAGTATTTAGCAATGCTCTCAGGAGTATTGAAGACGCTGGATGGACGAATCGCTTCGTGGGCATCTTGGGCTCCAGAAGCATTCTTCACACGGCTTCCATGCTTGGAATATTTCTCACCAAAGCGATCCACGATAAAGTTAGCTGCCTCATTTTGCGCAACTGGACTGATCCGTGTAGAATCGGTACGCATATAGGTAATCAAACCTTGAACACCCGAGCCAATATTGATTCCTTCATACAATTGCTGGGCGACCATCATGGTCTTGCGTGTACGGAAGTTGATCTTATTGGCAGCATCCATCTGCATGGAAGAGGTGGTGTATGGAAGTGGCGCATTCCGACGACGCTCTTTCTTTTCCACCTTTTCAACGGTAAAATCTTTGCCATCTAAGCGTTCAAGAACAGCTTTCACCTCTTCATTGGTGTTGAGCTTCATCTTCTTGCCATCAATCCCATAGAAGCTGGCTTGGAATTGCTTGGTCCCTTTTTTGAAGACACCATCAATGGTCCAGTATTCTTCCGGCTTGAAATCATTAATTTCATTTTCACGATCAATGATTAATTTGAGGGCAACTGATTGCACGCGCCCTGCAGAAAGTCCTTTTTTAACCTTTTTCCAAAGAATAGGTGAAATTGAATATCCTACAATCCGGTCCAAGACCCGACGTGCTTGTTGGGCATCGACCAAGTCCATATCGATTTGGCGCGGTTCTTTAAAGGCATTTTTAACGGCATCCTTGGTGATTTCGTTAAAGACCACACGGTTTTTTTCCTTAGCATCCAAGTTCAAAATATGCGCTAAATGCCAAGAAATAGCTTCTCCTTCTCGGTCCGGGTCACTTGCGAGAAAGACTTGTTTGGCTTTTTTAGCTTCTTTTTTCAAATCATTGATCAAGGGACCTTTCCCGCGAATATTGATATACTCCGGTTCATAGTTATTGTCGAAGTCAATCGACATCGTAGATTTTTTCAGGTCCCGAATATGGCCCACACTAGCCATGACTTTGTAGTTACGACCAAGGTATTTCTCGATTGTTTTGGCCTTAGCAGGAGACTCCACAATCACCAAATTTTTCTTGGTTGTACTGCTTTTCTTTTTTGTTACCACGTTTTATCCCTCTGTATTGTATAAATCTCATTGAGTTTAATACATTTTAAGAAAGATGTCAACTAGGAACTTCTCCTATAGGAAAATCACAAATCGTATTTCAATTCATCAAGAATGTCCTGGCCTGAGGTGACAAGCTTTGCGCCTTCTTGAATCAGGTGATGGCAGCCTGCAGATTTTCCATCTAAAATATTTCCCGGAATAGCAAAAACGTCTCGTCCTTCTTCCATAGCACGCTCACAAGTAATCAAACTCCCTGAACGGAGTCGCGCCTCTGCCACAATCACTGCCTGACAGAGACCTGCAATGATGCGATTTCGCTCAGGAAAATGAAACTTAAGTGGGGCCTGCCCTGGACCATACTCGCTTAAGATCAGATGGTGTTCCCCCATATGCGCCTGCAGTCTTTGATTGCTCTTAGGATAAGAGACATCCAGTCCAGTTCCTATCACTCCGATGGTTTTGCCACCATTGCGAATGCTGGCATAATGAGCGGTCGCATCAATCCCCTTTGCAAGTCCACTAACAATAATCAATTTATTCCCAAGTTCCTTAATAATCTTCTCTACAGAGCGAACCCCTTCTCGCGTGGTCTCGCGAGCTCCAACAACTGCGATCTTCGGTCTGGTTAACAATTCCAAATCTCCCTGGTAAAAAAGGAGTACAGGAGGGTTGTAGATCTGTAGCAATTCCTCAGGGTATTCAGGATCAAAAATGGATAGAGATGGGAACCGTTCAAACTCCTTGTGTAAATGCTCTTCATCCAGTTGCCGGTATTTGTCTACAAAATGAATAATACTGCGACAGCGAGCGATCCTTGCTATCTCTTCTAATCTTGGTAAGACTTGGTCTTTCCTACAGTAGTCCAAGACTCTCAAGACTTGCTCATTTGATAAACCGGCTTCTTTTAATTTAAAGATTTCAAATTTCTCCATAGTCACCTTCTACTTCCTCTCACTTATTTATTCGAAAAAGAAAAGAAAAAAGCTCTATTTCTAGAACTTTTTTTGATATGTCGAAGAATAAAAGTAAGATGCGGCACCAATCAAGTTGCTTTCATTGTGGAAGCGAGCAGCTTGGATGGGCAAGGCCTCAAATTGTTTATGCCCTTTTTGAGAGAGTAGCTCATGGTATTGTCGACTGATCTCATCGATCAATAGTGGTTGACTACTAATGCCCCCTCCAATCGTCACCTTCTCAAGCAAGAGCAAAGATTGAAGATTAAAAATCAGAATAGCAATATCATGACAATACTCCTTAAACAAGGATGTCAGCTCCTCATGGCCTCCTTGATCAAGAGCTTTGAAAACAGCTATACCATCTGCCTTTTCTAAGTTCAAGATGTGACTAGCCTTCTCAACAAATTGAACAGCTGAACCGGTGTTTTCCAAAAGATTGGAAATACCTTGCAAAAAGAGTTCGCGATGAAAGCGGTAATTTTCTGGTGTTCTTTCTGACTTATCAATAGACC
This sequence comes from Streptococcus parasanguinis, assembly GCA_905188195.1. Classification (GTDB taxonomy): domain Bacteria; phylum Bacillota; class Bacilli; order Lactobacillales; family Streptococcaceae; genus Streptococcus; species Streptococcus parasanguinis_P. The sequence goes on from CAJJKY010000011.1 coordinate 63,887, forward strand.
GAATGTATTCTGTCAGTTGCCATCCTCTCAATAGGTCACCATTAGAAAGAAGAGCAAGGCCAACTCCTGTCCCCAAGACCAAGGTCGCACCGCAAGGACAATCTTTTAGATTACCAAGCCTTGCTTCCGCTAGACCAGCGGCTTCTCCATCATTGAGAACGGTGACAGGTACTTGAAATGTTTGTTGCAATCTACTAGCTAGAGGAATGCCTCGTAAATATGGAATGAGACCACCTCGAAAGACAAAGCCAAGGCTCTTTTGGATCTCACCAGGGCATGAAATGGCGATCCCCTCGATTTCTTCCCTTACGGGTGCAACGATTTCTTCTAATCCTTGCCAAAACTCTTCAATCGTGGGTGGTGTTGGGATCTTGTCTGTATGAACCAATTGATAGTCCGCATCCATCAGACCATACTTTATAAAGGTTCCTCCGATATCGATGGTAAATAGCATAGCCTAATCCTCACACATTGATTTGATAGGTTCAAATGAACGCCGATGAATAGGGGTCACTCCCAGCTGGTCGAGGCCAGCCAGATGCTTAGCTGTCCCATAGCCAGCGTTCTGTGCAAAATCATAACCCGGATATTTTCGATCAAACTCTTCCATCATCTGATCCCGAGTCACCTTGGCTACGATGGATGCTGCAGCAATGGATAAGGAGTTGGCATCCCCTTTGATGATACTAGTTTGGGAAATAGGAAGATCTAACCTCATGGCATCAATCAAAAGATGCTGGGGTTGAGGCTCTAGCTGACCAATGGCTTCCCTCATGGCTAGCTTCGTAGCTTCATAGATATTAACCTGGTCAATCACTTGATTATCCTTGATGCCGATTCCGATCGCAATGGCGTTTTGGAGCACAGCCTCATAGATTTCCTTGTGTTTTGATTTTGGAATCTTTTTACTATCGTTGAGTCCTGGAATTTTACAAGCTTTCGGCAAGATCACGGCAGCTGCAACAACTGGTCCCGCTAATGGACCACGTCCCACTTCATCCACTCCTGCAATGAGCTGAATCCCTTGAGTATAAAGTTCTTTTTCATAGGCTAGCATTTTTTCCAAACGTTCATCTTCATCTAAACGTTTTTGGATTTCTTTTTTTCGCTTTGCGATCGCTTGGATCACACCAGATCGGCTATCCTGTTCCAATTCAGTCAATAAAGGATCGTCTAACCGCTGAATGCTTGCCAATTGTTCTTTAATTTCCTTAATGGTTGCCATCAATTTCCCCTACACGATCCAGCGTATAGCGTCCCAATTTTCCATCGCGGACGTCTTTAACAAAGAGTTGGTAAAAACGGTCGTAATCTTCACGAAATCCTAATTTCTGGGTCATTTCCATAATGATTTCAGGAGCTTCTTGTTCCAGATCCATTTGTTTAAAACGTTCCTTCAAAACAGCTGGATAATGCTCTTTAAAATAGTTAAGGCCAAAGATGGTCACTTCATCCATTGGAAGCAACTGATCCTTTATCGCTCCTGTTAAGGCGAGCTTTAAAGCCACTTCTTCATCTTCAAACTTTGGCCAGAGAATCCCTGGGGTATCCAAGATTTCAAGGTCTTTATTGGTTTTCAACCATTGTTGCCCCTTGGTCACCCCTGGTTTATTTCCAACAACAGCAATCTTTTTCCCCGCTAAGCGGTTCATCAGAGTTGATTTCCCGGCATTAGGAATCCCGATAATCATGGTCCGAAGGGTTTCAATCTGAATCCCTCGTTCCTTCTGACGAGCAATTTTATCGGCCATCAAAGACTTAGCAGCATCTGTGACCTTCTTAACCGTAGATTGCTCTTTGGAGTTGATAGCCAAGGTTTTGATGCCTTGAGACTCAAAATAGTCCTGCCATTCTTTTGTTGCCACAGGATCTGCCAAGTCTACCTTGTTCAAAATCATTAATTTAGGCTTATCACCAACAATTTTGGTTAACATAGGATTTTGGCTTGATAGGGGCAAACGAGCATCTACCAGAACCGTCACAAAATCCACAAATTTTAAATTTTCTTGTACTTGTCTTCTAGCTTTGGACATGTGTCCAGGAAACCATTGAATAGTTGCCATAATCTCACTTCCTTTCCAGTTCAATCTCTTCTATTATACCATGTTTTCTTGAATCACTGTGATTAATAAAAATACTAAAAAAGAAGCTACCTAAGTAACTTCTATTTTATATTCTAGCGAATTTGCTCAAAATGCAAATGCACGGCGATGTGATCACCATAGCCGCTCCGTTCCAAATCACGTTGCAAGCGATAAGAAATGTAGTGTTCTGCAATGGTAATATAACCTGCTCCCAGCAAGCGTTGTTCCACTAGTGATTGGATCATACTGATGGTTGCGCGTTCTACCTGAGCTTCATCCAAATCCATAGCAACTTTCTTGGTCACTTGAGCTAGGTTTTGTCGCAAATCATCTGTCAAAACATAGACAACTTGCGCAGCTTTCAAAATAGCTTGGTAAATTTTATCTGGGTTGAATTCAACCACTTCTCCACTACGTTTAATGACTTCCATCGGAGTCTCCTTTATTTTAAATTTTCATGAATACTTCATTTCCCTTAGAAAGAAATGAAGACCTACTACTTTATTATATAATTTTTTTACAAAGAATCAAAGGTCTTTCAAAAAATAGATTCATTGATTGGGAAGTTAAGTTATTTTTATTCAAACATATTTTCTACAATAAAATATTAGTAATCTGGTCTTAAAACTCCCGTAATGATCTCTTTGGTTGCATGGTAATCCCCATCTACTACGACCTTGATGATGCGCTTCGCTTCTTCTGCCGGTGCTGGCACCAATGGTAAACGAGTTGGCCCTGCTTCAAAGCCCATATAGTTCAAGACAGCTTTGACAGGAGCTGGACTCGGATATGAGAAGAGAGCATTGACTTTAGGGATAAACTGACGTTGGATAGCCGCAGCCTTCTTAATATCGTTGTGTTCAATCGCTTGGAACATCTCATGCATTTCATCTCCATTTGTATGAGAAGCCACTGAGATCACTCCATCAGCCCCAAGGTTCATCGCATGGAAAGCATCTCCATCTTCCCCTGTATAGACGAGAAATTCTTCTGGCTTGTGTTCAATCAAATAGGCCATATTAGCAAGGGTTGTACACTCTTTGACCCCAATAATATTTGGGTGTTCCGCCAAACGAAGCATGGTTTCAGGCGTCATTTCCACAACCACGCGTCCAGGAATATTGTAGATAATGATCGGAAGATTGGATGCATCCGCAATAGCTTTAAAGTGTTGATACATTCCTTCTTGAGATGGTTTGTTGTAGTAAGGGACGATAGCCAATCCTGCCGCAAAGCCACCAAAAGCATCCACTTCTTTCACGAACTCAATTGAGTCGCGGGTTTCATTGGTTCCGACACCAGCGATCAAAGGAACTCGGCCATTGACAATCTTTTGAACGGCCGCAAAGAGTTGCAATTCCTCATCGTGGGTCAGAGTTGGACTTTCTGCAGTCGTTCCAGCTAAGAGAATCCCATCTGTATGATGAGCCAAGAGGTGCTCGATCAAGTCAGGAAGAGCGTCAAAATTAATGCTCCCATCTTCATGGAAGGGGGTGATAAATGCAGTGATGATTTTACAATCTTTTAAATCATTATAAGACATAGAAAAACCTTTCTCTATATAAGAAAGAGGCTGGGGCTTCCTTGCCTTTGCCTCATGATCTGTTCATAAAACAAGTTGATTCGTTAGAAAGCTGAGGAAGAAATCAAACTCTTCGAGTTGCTGATTTCTGTTTCGCTCCCTACTTCAACTCAAATTTCAATTCAGCTGTTGGACGTACGAGTCCACGTTCGTGAAGAGTTTCTGCGATTTGGACTGAGTTCCAAGCGGCACCTTTAAGAAGGTTATCTGAAACAACCCACATGTGGATCCCTTTTTCAGCATCCAAGTCTTTACGAATCCGTCCAACGAAAGTATCGCGTGAACCGACCGCATTAACCGCTTGTGGGTAGATTTGGTGAGCAACGTCATCTTCAAGAACTGCACCTGGGAATTCCGCAATAGCAGCTTTCACTTCGTCAATTGGTGCCACTTCTTTTGTTTCAATGTAGACTGACTCTGAGTGAGCTGACAAGACTGGAATCCGCACACAAGTTGCTGAAACGGCAATGCTATCGTCTTCCATGATTTTCTTGGTTTCATTCGTCATCTTCATTTCTTCATAAGTATAGTCATTTTCTGTGAAGACGTCGATTTGTGGAAGAGCGTTGAAAGCAATTGGGTAATGTTTTTTATCACCACCACATGGCAAGATTTCTGCTTTGACATCGCGTGGGTTGACCCCATCATTCAAGACTTCCTTCAACTCACGTTGGGTTTCAAGAATAGCTCCCATACCAGCACCTGATACAGCTTGGTAAGTAGACACGATGATACGGTCCAAGCCCCATTTTTGACGAACGGGTTCAAGCGCTACCATCATTTGAATGGTCGAACAGTTTGGACAAGAGATGATTCCGTTGTGAGCATCAAGAGCGTGGGCATTCACTTCAGGCACTACCAAAGGTACATCCGGATTTTGACGGAAGTAAGAAGTGTTATCAACCACTACTGCGCCTGCTTTTACCGCATAAGGTGCATATTTGGCAGATGTTGAACCACCAGCTGAGAAAAGAGCAATATCAACGCCTTCAAAAGCATCTTCAGTCGTTTCTTCGATGGTCACGTCTTGCCCTTTAAATTGCAAGACTTTTCCTGCAGAACGTGCTGACGCAAGGTAGCGAATTTTATCGATTGGAAGAGTAGATTCTTCCAACATTTTGATCATTTGAGCACCAACGGCACCTGTAGCACCGACAACAGCAACTGTGTATCCCATAGTAAATCCTCTTTCAAAATTTTCTAAAAATTGAGTATTTGTACTATTATACAATTTTTTGGCATAAATGAAAAGTACCAACAGTAGGAAAAAATCCTGATTCTAAGACCAGGATTGTTGATGGTTATTTATCATAAAAGCTCTTTAATTCAGGTCATAGTTCAAATCACTTAAATCTCTCTTACCTTGTGTTTCTTCAGCAAGAAATGGAACTTGATGGATCCCCTTTACACCTGCTACGATAGACGCTGGAAAGGAAACAATTTCTTGATTGATGTGGCTGACATTACTGTTAACAATTCGCTTCGCTGCAGCAAGATCTTCATTTTCGTCAGCAATTTCCTTTTGTAGGGCCAAGAATTGGTTAGAAGACAAGAGCTCTGGATAGTTTTCACCCACTGCACGAATTTGTGCCAAGACATCATTTTGATTGGTAATGACTTGGTTGGATTCTTGAATAGTTGCTCCTTGGCGTAAAGCAACTAAATCAGTGAAAATCTGTTGCTCATGTTTGGCATAAGCTTTGGCTACTTTTAGCATTTCCGAAATGGTATCATAGCGTTTTACGAGAACGATATCGACCGTTCTCTTTGATTCTTCAATGGTCACTAGATAGCGATTGAGACGATTTCCTACACTAATAAACCAAATAGCCAATAGGGCAACAAATATGATTAAGCCGATAATGAGATTCATGATGCTTCTCCTTCAAAAATTGCTGTTATTTCTTTAATTAAAGCTAGTTCTCTGCATAATTTATGATATTCAGATACCAAAGATAGTTGATCAATATCTTCTGGTTTTTGGGGCGTCGGAAAGATATAGCGATCGGTATACAAAGAAATAAATAGTTTCTTGTCTTTCAAAAATACACACATGGCATTTTGAGAAATTTGTCGATCAAACCATTCCAACATCTTAGGGGTGAGAAATTTACGGGCAGACAGTTCATCCGTGCAGTAGATATTGTAATTTTCGTTATTGCGAATATCCTCGGTTTCAATCTGAACTTCATCTCCTCTGGCTCCAGGATAAACCCCATTCACCTCCCTCTTAAAAAGAAATGATTTCTTGGTCGGAACCACCCGAAGATGACCAGAGAAATTGATCGGTAGACATAAAGAGAACACTTGTCCAAGGAAATCTGTAACTTCCACATGTTCCGTCCTCGTATGTCCATTAGATGTCCGGTAACGAGTCTCCGTATGATGGGCATAGAGATTTGACACCGTTAGCTCTTTGTCATCATGAAACGATAGTTCTTTGAAACATAGAAAATCAGTCGACCGAGGACATAAATGCGAGAGAGCTTCAGAAGGGATGGAACCGTCCTCTTTGATCGAAGCTCGAGGAAAAACTTCCTTTAATACAGGCGAAAGGATATCATCAAGATAGATCTCATCGTTCGAACGAATTCGATCCCCAAACAAGGCTTTTCGTTTTTTATATTGTGGCCAATAATACAAACCAACAACTAAAAGGATTAAAGGAATAGCTGCAAAACGCAATAAAATGAGAGACAGTATGGCGCAAATAATACCAAAGGATCGCAAAACATTCCACTTAAGATTGTTCTTCATCTGTTCTCGGATCAATCCGATGGCATCCTGAAATTGTTTAGAGTTTTCAAGCTCCTCAATTTTATGCGAATAGTCTGTAGATGCTGAATCATTAGAATGATAGAAATCTCCCAATCAACTCCACTCCTTTCTGACCTAGGCACTTTACTATATTATAACACCAACATAACTTTGTAGCAACTGTATTATAATAGTTTTCGGTTCTTTGAGGAAACAAAAAAATCCTGATCCGAAGACCAGGATTCGAGGCACCTTTCGGTGAGAACAGCAGGTTCACACAACTGTTCAAGGTCCGCTCCTGCGTTACAATTGAATGTAGACCTCCTCAGCGCAAAAGGCTCCAAAGGAGCCAATCGACTCATCGCATGAATCTAGTTTACCATGAACATCCACAAACTGTCAAGAAGGTAAGTACTTGCTTCCTTACCGAATGCTTAATGGTGACAACTGATCTCGATAGCGGTCGATAAAGGCCCCTACCCAATCCGGATTGACCTTGGAATAATTGCGTAAGCTCCAGCCGATTGCCTTATTTATAAAGAACTCGCTTTGACCTAGATTACTGAGGATCACTTTTTCTAACAAATCCGTATCTGTTTTTTCTTTCCTCATAAGCTGGTGATCAATGGCAATCCGCCTCAACCAAAAGTCCTGATCCTTACTCCAATCCAGCATAACCTGCTTGGTTTCTGGATAGTGAAAAGTAATCTCTCCGATGATAAGGTCCAATTGATCTATACTGTCCCACCATGATTTGGTTTGAGCCAATTCCTTTAGCTTTAGAAAATCTTCAGGTCTAAGCTCTTTCTTCTTTTTATCCAGATAATCCATAGCAATATATTGAAACTCACGGTAAGGTTGCTGCCAACACTCTTCCACAAAAGCCCAATCAATTGGATCCTTTATGAAAGGCTTAAAAAAATCTCTTTCAATCTTTTTGAGAATTGGTTTTTGAACGCCAAGAAAGCTGAATTTATTTTTCATATAAGCTTCCATTGCTGGGACTTTCGCTGGATCAGCTTGGTCTTCTAACAATTTCAAAAGAATTTTTGTATCCATATGATTCCTCCTTTTTTACATCAAAGGTCCAATCAAAGAAAAGAGATAGCCACCCAGACGATGAGCTATAGGCATTTTAGACAAGCTATCCAGAGTAACTTCCTCTGAGAGAGCCTGGGTTTTCTCAAAATCTTCTTCAATCTTAAGCACTTCCAGATTTTTGTAGAGATAAACCCCATCTTCAAAATTTTGATAGAGACTTCGGTAGTCTGTATTAATGGTTCCTACCACCGCTTGTTGGCTATCAGAAACATAAACCTTAGCATGGACAAAGCCTGGGGTATAACGGAAAATACGGACCCCAGCATCCAAGAGGGCTTTAAAATAGGTCGTCGCAATATCAAAGGCATACTGTTTATCTGGAATCCCTGGCATAATGATACGAACATCCACACCTCGTCTGGCCGCAAAGGTCATGGCTCGAACCAATTCATCATCCAAAATCAAATAAGGCGTCATGATGTGAACATAATCGGTCGATGTATTCAGTAAATGAAGATAAACATCCTCAGCCACTTTGTGATAGGTCAATGGTGAATTGCCATAAGGAAGAACCAAGCCTTGACCCTCTCTTTTTTGTGGTTTTTCTTGTAGATAGTGCTCCATATCCCTTTTATCTTCTATTCCAGTCACTGTCCACATGGTCAAAAAAAGAGCTTTTAGTGTTTGAACTGCTGAACCATCTAATCGAAGGGCCGTATCCTTCCAATGGCCAAAGCGTTCTCGTTTATTGACATACTCATCAGCGATATTAACGCCACCAGTATAACCAACCTGCCCATCAATCACTGTGATTTTTCGATGATCTCGGTAATTGTAATAGGTTGATAGAACGGGTTTGACTGGTGAGAAGGCCTGAGCTTTAATCCCAACCTTGTGTAGTCGCTCAATATAATCGTAGGACAAGGTAGTCATCTCATTCATCCCATCAAACATGACACGAACGTCCAGACCTGCCTTGGCCTTCTCCTCCAAAATAGCTAAAATCTCACCCCACATGATCCCTTCGTCAATGATGAAATATTCCATGAAGATATAACGTTCCGCCTTTTTCAAATCCTCCAACAAGGCTGGTAGCATGTCATCTCCAAGTGGAAAATAGGTAACCTCTGTGTTGCTGTAGATAGGAAACTGGGCTGGACTATGCTCCAAAAAATAAGCTAATTTCTGTAATTGGCGATCACTTTGGGATAAATAATCAGCAACTCCTGGATCGGTGCTTAGATAGTCGGAAGCCTGCACTGTAGCATCTTCAAGTCGCTTCTTCAAGCGTCTCACACCCAAATCAGCTAACGAAAAGTATAGCAGAGCCGTCCCAAAAATTGGAAAGAGGGCAATGATAATCACCCAGGACAGTTTGGAACGAGAATCCATGGAACGATTGAGCAAGTAAAAGAAGGTAAAGACACTCAACAAGTGTTCCCATAAGATAATGGATGGGAAATGCTCTTGTAGGCTGAGATATGAAAAGACAAGAAAGGCCAATTCCAGTAAGAAGAACAGAAGAATGGGAACCTTTCGGTTAAGTAGAATTTTGGCCCATCTGGAGGGCTTTTGAGGTAACAGCCTAGCACTTTGTTCTCGAGTCATATAGGCTCCTTTCATGTAGGGGAGACCATCACAACTTTCCGGTCTCTTTCAGTGATTTTATTAGTATCATTTTAGCCTATGAAAAAGGCAGGGATAATTAGCCATTGCGATTAGGATTGGCGTGATTTCTACTGTATTTTCCTAACCGGACCATCTATGGTCTTTTGCATCCAGACGATATCATGCCATTTGTTAAACTTATAGCCAATCTTTGGGAAATGAGCGACTTGAACATAGCCCCGCTTTTCATGCATGGAAATGCTGGCCTCGTTCGGAACTGCGATACAGGCCAGAAAGCGTAAGTAGCCTCGTGCTTGCAACTCCTCTTCTAAGGCAGTATAAAGAGCCGATCCAATCCCTTGTCCACGCGCTTCTTTTGCGACATAAATAGATAATTCAGTGGTCCAATCATAGGCAGCGCGTGCATAATAGGTCGAGGCATAGGCATACCCCACAACTTTCCCATCCACTTCTGCAACCAAATAAGGAAATTGGGTCAGCGTTTTTGTGATGCGGCTTTCAAACTCCTGGACAGTCGGTACATCAACCTCAAAGGTAATGGCTGTCTCTGTCACATAAGGTTGGTAAATCGCTCGGATAGCTGCTGCATCGCTAAGCTGAACGGGTCGAATCATCATGGTGGCCTCCTCATTAGATTATACCTAGTATACCGATATGCCTTCTCACTGTCAATGAAAGTCTAGCAGCAAGCAAAAAATCCTGGAAATGTATCCAGGATTTCCATCCTTCTTAAACCGTTTGAGTTAACCCCATCATCCGGTAAAGGAATAAAGCGCTCGGAGCTTTCAAAAAGCTCTTTTGCTTGGAATTTGTTGCCTTTAAGACATAGTTCGGTTTGACTGTTTTAGTGACTGTCTTTGCTTGTTTAAGATTCAGACCGGTTTGTTTTTTAGACGGTTGAACTTTCGATGGTTGAAGGGAAGCTTTCACTGCGCCTGTTTGAAGGGGTTTTTCTTTCACCTTCAAGGCTTGTACAACTGGTTTTGAAGCAGGAGCAGATAGTCCTGCTTGAGCTGAATGAGAGAGTTGACTCATGGTTTGATTGTTTCTGACTTCGACATGATTTAGGATACCTCCATTTGGATTGAGGTGATCGGTCACACCTGTATCAAATGGCGCTACAAATACATTGTCCTCAATGGTGACATTTTTAATATCTCCATAGCGCGTTTCAACATCAATCGATCCACGATGCTTGTTGTAGATATCGCTCTTCGTCCCTGTACGCTCCAAGAGATTGTGGTGAACCCGAATTCCTTCTTCATTCAGATCAAAGTTATGACCCTTAAAGACAGTCGTCAAGCGAATTCCAGCATCACCGATATTGTCTTTAATCCGATTGTAGGCGATCTCATGGCCTTTCCCACCAAAGATTCCAACACCCCCAGCGCGCCAACCGAGTTCAATCGTATTGTGCAAGAATTTATTATTTTCTGCTACTGCCGATTCTGTCCCATCCGCAATACTTGACCAGCTGGCAAGTCCGTCATCTCCATTCCCACGGATACTAGAATTGCGGACAATCGAATTCTTAGTCCCTTGGGCAAAGTTGACTCCGTCAGCCAGGTTATTGCGCAAACGGACATTTTCTACTACTAGACCATCTGTGTACTTCATATCATTTTTTCCAGCATAATCGCCAATCCACATGCCGACTTCAAAATGTTCGGCCCAAATATCGTGAATATGAGAATTCTTCCCTGGCGTTCCAGAAATGGCCTTGTACTGAGCATTTTCACCATAGCGTGAACGAAGGTTGGAAGAAAGATAGACATCGCTAAATTCAACATGGTTGTCTTGGTGAAGGAAGTCAAATCCACCACCACCAGCTTGGTCACTAGTAAAATGCAGTTGGGTATGCCAGATACCAGCCCCTGAAATCTTCATATCAGAAGCATCGATACCGACTTTTCGATTGAGATTAAATCGCCCAGCTGGGATATAGACATTTTTACCGGTTTGTTTTGCCTCATAAATCGCATCATAGAGGGCCTGGCTGTCATCAGTATCATCGTTTGGCGTAGCTCCTTTAGAAACAATATTGATAGCATTGTCCCCTTGAGCAATCGGGTCAGGAGCTTGCTCGAATTCCACAAAGTCAAGACCATAATGGACGTCATCTGACCTGTTTTTCACCAGCGAAACCACATCTCCTTTTTGAAGCTGAAGTCCTGGAAGGAGGCTATGTACTTCATCAAATTGGAACCGAGCGCGTGTATCAGCTTGTGCACTATCATAAACACCTTTGTCATTCAAGTACTGCCAGTTAGATGAGGACGAAAGATCCAATTGTTGAACACTATGACCATTCACCTGTACATCAAGTTGTCCACTGGCTCCATCTGGCACTGTGTAGCGTACGGTTAAAGCATTGGCTGGTTCATTGACCTTAAAGGAGACACCATCTCCCTTTTCTTTTAAAGCGACATAAGTCTGATCAGAAGCTTCAATGGCTGTTGATTGACTGTCTTGAGACTGCTCTACCTCTGCCTTTCCAAGGAGGTTCCCTTTGTCTGCCTCATAACGGGTGTAAGGCATAGATGCTCCATATTGGCTGGTATCTACTTGAGAGCTTGAGGGATCAGAGGTTGTCGCTTCTTGCCCTTGTGTCTGGACTTGTGCCTGCTCTCCAGCTTGATCAGCTGCCACAGATTTTCCAGTCAAAAAACAAGCCCCCATGATCGCAATCACGACAGAAAAGACTCCAAGCTTAGACTTGCGAATGCCAAAAACGATATCTTTGTTTAAATGATTCATCACACATTTCTCCTTTTATTTTTTACAACGATTCTATCCTAATAAAAATTATCATGACAAACAAGGTGAATTGTGTGAATATTCTGTATCAATTTATTGCAGAAATGTTAACCTTTTTATGTAGTAATAAAAGTGAGTAAGAAAAAGAGGCTGAGAATGCTTTCTCAAACCTCTTTCGATGACACAAGCTTATTCGGCTTTTTTATTTGAAAATTGGCTATTGTAGAGCTCATAGTAGAATCCTTTGTCTGCCAACAAGGATTGGTGATTTCCTTGCTCGATGATTTGGCCATCTTTGAGAACAAGGATTTTATCTGCTTCTTGAATGGTAGACAGGCGGTGAGCAATGACAAAGCTAGTCCGCCCTTTCATCAAATTCTTCATCGCTTTTTGAATCAAGAGTTCTAAACGCGTATCGACAGAAGACGTCGCTTCATCCAAAATCAAAATCTTAGGATCAGCTAGGAGCGCACGCGCAATGGTTAGGAGTTGCTTTTGCCCTAGAGAAATATTGCTAGACTCCTGGTTCATTTCCATATTGTAACCACCAGGGAGTGTCCGGATAAAGTGATCGACATTGGCTGCCTTTGCAGCTTCCACAATTTCCTCATCCGTTGCCTCGAGATTACCAAAGCGAAGGTTTTCTTTGATGGTTCCTTCATATAACCAAGCATCCTGAAGCACCATTCCGAATTGTTTGCGGTAATCTTGGCGAGATAGATGACGAATATCATGACCATCCACTGTAATCGATCCTGCAGTCACATCGTAAAAGCGCATCAGCAAATTAATCAGGGTTGTTTTCCCTGCTCCAGTCGGTCCGACAATGGCCACCATTTCACCTGGCTTGACTTCTAGGTTGAAATCACGAATCAAGGGTTTGTCCGCTACATATTGGAAATCAACGTTTTTAAAGCTGACTTGCCCTGTCAAATCTCCAGAAAGGGGTTCTGTCACATCTGCTACTTCATCTGGTTCATCCATGACTTGGAAAATCCGATCTAGAGACGACTTAGCACTTTGTAGCTGTCCTGCCAATTGGGTCAAGTTTTGAATCGGTTGGTTGATTTGCCAAACATATTGAACGAAGGCCTGCATGTTCCCGACAGTCAAACGACCTGCTAACACTTGTAAGCCACCAAACAAAGCGATAATGAGATAGGTCAAATCTGAAATCCCATTTAATATCGGCATCATTAAGCCAGAAATGAAATTAGCCTTGAATCCTACTTTTTGAAGATGATGGGTAATATCATGAAACTCTTCCTGAGAAGATTTTTCCCGGACGTAGAGCTTAAGGACATTAAAGCCTGTTAAATTTTCTTGCACAAAGCCGTTCATTGCCCCCAAAACATCTGCCTGCTCTTTAAAGTAAGGCTGCGATTTTTTCATGATAAATCGAGCACTGAAATAAGTGATCGGAATGGACAAAATGACCACTAGCCCTAGCTGGATGTTTAAGTATAAGACCATGCTGATGACAAAGAGCAAGGTAAAGATAGCATTAACGATTTGTAAGAAGGACTGTTGCAAGGCATTCGAGACAGTTTCGACATCGCTAGTAAAACGTCCGAGCAAATCTCCGAACTGATGCCGGTCAAAAAAAGAAACGGGAATGTGATTGATTTTATGGGACAAATCATTTCGCATGTCCTGAACGGTCTTTTGAACAGCATTGGTCATGAAATAGTTGGAATAATAAGATCCCAACTCATAGAGGACCCCACGGAATAGATAGAGCGTCATAATGATCGCGATATAGGAGGTGTTAAGACCAGCTCCCGCAAGGCCTTTTGCCATATCCATGAGATTTTTTGTCAACTCAGTAATCGCAAGCCCCAAAACAAAGGGTTCGACAACACTCATGACGACACTCAGGATTTTTAAGAAAATGGACAAGCAAACTTCCAAGCGATAGGCTCTCAAATAAGTCCATAGTCTACTAAAACTGTTTTGTTCTTGTTTCATCTGCTTCTCCTTTCTATTCCTCTGTCAATGATGGACTATCGAGCTGCGAATTAGCAATTTCACGATAGATCTCATTGCTTTCCATCAATTCATCGTGGGTTCCTCGACCGACAATTTCCCCTTGGTCCAAGACAATTATTTGATCCGCATCCATAATGGTTCCCACACGTTGCGCTACGATCAAAACGGTCGCATCTCCTGTAACTTCTTTGAGACGCTTCCGCAAAGTGGCATCCGTCTTGTAGTCCAAAGCAGAGAAGGAATCATCGAAAATAAAGATATCCGGATCTTTGACAACGGCACGAGCGATAGACAAGCGTTGTTTTTGACCACCTGAAAGGTTGCTACCACCTTCTGCCAAATGCGTATCAAAGCGTTCCTCACGGCTGTCGATAAATTCCTTGGCTTGGGAAATTTCAGCTGCTTGTTCTAGCTCTTGTACAGAGGCATCTTCTTTCCCATAACGAAGGTTTTCAGCAATGGTTCCTGTAAAGAGCAAGGCCTTTTGCGGAATAAAACCAATCTTTTGGCGAAGAGCTTTCAGATTGTAGTCACGGACATCTACACCATCTACCAAAATCTTTCCAAGTGTTACATCATAGAATCGAGGAATCAACTGCACAAGTGAAGATTTCCCAGATCCAGTCGATCCGATAAAGGCAATCGTTTCTCCAGGTTTGGCCTGGAAGGAAATGTTGTGAAGAACTGGACTCTCTGTCTCACCTGGATAAGCAAAGGTGACATTGTCAAATTCCAAATAGCCACGAGATGCTGTTTCTGTTATCCCATTCTCATTTGGATCAATCGAAATGGGCATGTCCATGATTTCCTTGAGCCGACGGCTAGAAACCGCAGTACGAGGATACATGGTAAAGAGATTGGCTAAAAAGAGGAAAGATAAGAGCGCGTGGAAGCTATACTCAATAAAGGCAACCAGATCCCCAATTTTCAGACTACCATCATGAAGAGGATCCAAAGCAAACCAGACAATCGCCACAATCATAGCAATGATGATCTGCACAAACAGGGGTTCTGTCAAACCAGTTAATTTGAACAATTTATTCGAGTTTTCTGCGTAGACTTCATTTTCAGCCGCAAATTTCTCTTCCTGGAATTCTTCACGGGCAAAGGCACGAATTACACGAAGTCCTGTCAAATTTTCACGCGCAAACTGGTTAAGATGGTCCAGGGTCTTTTGTTGCTTCTCGGAAAGTGGACGTGTCTTAACTGCTACATACCAGACGACGACAGCAAGAAATGGTACAGAAACCGCTACAATCCACGCTAAAGAAGGACTGGTCGTCAGAATCAAGAGAACACTGGAAACCATCATCAAGGGTGTGATGACCCCCATCTTCAACATAGAATCCGCAAACTGCATCAAAACAAAGGCATCAGAAGTTAAGCGAGTGACCAATGACGATACCCCGATTTGCTCATACTCGTGATGCGAGTACTCCTGTAACTTGGCATAGAGGTCATTGCGCATATCGCGGACCATGGTGGTCGTTAGCTGGCCAACCGCGTAAGACAAGATAATCCGACCCACAATCCCAAGCAAAATGATCGCAAACATGACCCAGCACCAGAAATACAGCCGATCCACATCACGCGGGTTAATCCCTTCATCAATCATGCGAGCTAGAATCGTTGGCAAGCCCAAATTGACAATAACAAACAGGACCGCCGAAAATAGATTCAGGGCTAGCCACTTGGGATACTTTTTCAAGTAAGACCAAATATAAAGCATAGATGATTCTCCTTTTCCATTAGTAATAACCTTGATCACACAGAAAAGAGGGAGCGAGACGAAATCATTTTCAAAGAAAATCATTCCTGCCCCAGTCCCATCTGTAGTCTCATTATATCAAACCAGTCATAAAAGTAAAGCAAAAGAGCAGGTTTCCCCGCTCTTCACTTTCATTATTTTGTGCGTTTGAGTTTAGCATTTTTAAGAATCATAAGATCCCCTTGGTTGCTATTACTTAACTTAGAAAGATCAAATGTCAAATAGTCACCATCGACCTTGTATGTAATCTTTTCTCCACTACCATCATTTGACGAGATTGTTTTCTCTTTTTGATTGATTTTGACATCATAAGATCGCTCATTCTTTTGACCAGCGACTTCACCCGCGATGCTGAGGGTTCCTTTAGAATCTTTGATCTTAATAGAAACTTCAAAATTAATAACGTTTCCAATAGACTCTAATTGACTACCTGATAAGCCTTGCTCCTCAAGAATTTTCTTGAGTTCAGTTTTTGATGGTTTGTAGACATAAGTCCCATTATCACTTTTGGCACCACATGCCACCAAGAGGACGGCTGCAAAAACTGCAACGAAAGCTAAAAGAATACGTTTCATATTTTTCATAATCAATCTCCTAATGTATTTTATAATCAGATTTTACCACTATTTTAATACCGATTCAAGATGTTTTAAAGAAGAAAAAGAGCAGATACTCTCTGCCCTTCTCTTATATTATTTTGTACGTTTGAATTTAGCGTTTTTGAACATTTCCAAAGCGGCTTCATGACCTGAACTCTTCTGACCAGATAAATCAAAAGTGAACACATCTCCAGATACTTTGTATTTAACCTTCTCACCTTCACCTGTTTTAGATTGAAGAGTTTTCTTTTGTTGGTCAACTTTCATATCAAATGATTGGTCAGTCTTTTGTCCCATCATTTCACCTTTAATTTTAAGGCTACCTGTTTTATCTTTAATGGTCACTGAAACTTCCAATTTAACATTGTCGATCAATGCATCTACGCTTGAACTTGGAGCACCTTGTTCTTCAAGGATCTCCTTCACTTCAGATTTTGTAGGTTTGTAGACATAAGTCCCATTGTCACTTTTGGCACCACATCCCACCAAAAGAACTACTGCAAAAACAGCTACTACAGCCAAAAGAATACGTTTAAAGTTTTTCATAACTTCTCCTTTTTAGTTAGATTAAACCTATTATAACAACAATTTCAATGCACTGCAATGAAAGATTATAAATGTCATATTCTTGTAATATTTCTTTCATAAACAAAGAAAAATAAAGAGGCAGGATGTAAATCCCGCCCTGATGGATTATTTAACTTTTTTGAACTTAGCAATTTTCATGTAGTTATTAAACATGTCTGTGTCACCCATTAAAGAATTCTTCACATCCTTAATCGTTAACACATTTCCTGAAACTTGATAAGTAATTTCCGCTTTCCCATACTCATTTTCTGAGACAAGAGTTTTAGCTTTTTGGTCTACTTCCAACTCAATCACTTGATTAACATTTTGACCACCTGCATTCGTGTCTACTTTCATCTCACCTTTCTTATCCTTAATTGTAATGGAAATAGTAAATGAGTAATTATCACCTATCAAAGATTGAAATTCACTTGGCATAATTTCTTTGATTTCATCTTTAGTAGGCTCAAACACGTAAGTCCCATTATCGCTTTTAGCGCCACAGGCTACCAAAAAGATTGCTGCAAAGACAGCCACAACAGCTAATAAAAGACGTTTAAAATTTTTCATCATCTTCTCCTTTTATGATATAATTTAAAGCCATTATAGCAACAAATCAGAAACATCTCAAGGGCATAAAGTAATTGTAAAATGATTGTAACATCATTAAAACTGCACTATTTAGTAGGGTTTAGAGAAAATTAATCAGAACTACAGATAAGGTCGCGTTATAGAAGAATTCAATTCACATCTATCATCACTATATTTAACAACAAAAAAACCGAGGCCTAAACCTCGGTTTTTATCTTGATTGGATACTCGATTATTTAAGAGTTACTGAAGCTCCAGCTTCTTCCAATTTAGCTTTAAGTTCTTCAGCTTCAGCTGCAG
>CAJJKY010000012.1 GCA_905188195.1 Streptococcus parasanguinis
CGACAGCCTCTGCTTTCTTTTCTTCCAGGACCTGCTGCAGCTGATTAAGATCTGCCAGCGTAAAGTCACTCTCCTGAATCAAGTTTTCAAGCACCTGGACAATTCTTTTTGAGCAAACCTTATCTTTCACATCCTCAACCACCAAGTCTAAACTCTGGTCCTGCGTCAACAGTGACGAGTAGACAAAGGCTTTACCAGATTTTTCTCTCGTCAAACATCCTTTCTCCACCAAGCGGGTCAAGAGGGTTTTGATGGTTGACTGCGACCAATCAAAGCGTTCAGATAAGACCGCGATCAAATCCGTGCTGGTCTGCTTGCCTTCCATCCAGATAATCTTCATGATACGCCATTCCGCATTAGAAATTTGCATGGCTTCTCCTTTCAAAATCTACATTTGTAAACCTTATGATGTTATTTTACACCCAAGATTTACATTTGTCAACCAAAAATTTTAAAAAAAACAAATCTTCCTTTGAAGATTTGTCTGATTGGGCTTTTTCACTCCCTATTTTTATCCCTATACTATCTCTTGCAGAGCTTGGGCTAGGATGCGATACCCGGCCACACTTAGATGGAGGCCATCTGTCGTAAAGGCTTCTGCTAACTGCCCCACTTCATCCAATAAAGACGAATACACATCGACATAGCTGACCTGGTGGTAGGCTTGTGCCAATTCTTGATAGGCCTGATTGAGGGCCTGAATTTTTTCATTGGTCCGGACATAGACCTTTTGTTTGTAGCGCTCTTCTTGACTCACCGGTAAAACCGAGATCAGGTTGATGTGAGTTAGGGGAAAATCCCGCATGATCGTTTGTAAGACCGCTTCTACATTGTCTAAGGTTTCCTTTTGAGGAATTTCTTTTCCGATATCATTGGTTCCGATCAAGAGAAAGATCTGATCCACCGCTGTCCCAAAGACATGGGCGTCTAGGTGCTTACGAAGGAGATCCGTCTTATAGCCTCGAACTCCCCGATTGACCATATGTTTCGGACTTTGGAGCAGTTCATGAATGGGGAAATATTCCACAATAGAGTCTCCGATAAAGATCAAACCAGGCTCCTTCAGAGGGGCTTGATTGAGTTCCCGATAGGTGGTTACGATTTTCTCCTGCTCCTTTATGAGCCAGTCTTCTAACAGTTGTACCGCCATCTACTTCTTTCCTTTCACTTGTTCCCAGGGGGTCAATCCTAGATACTCTTCGATCACCTGGTAGACACCGCCTTCTTGATGGCTCGGTGCTAGGTGTTTGGCAACAGCCTTGACAGCTTCTTCTGCATTGGCCACAGCATAGGAGTGACCAGCCATTTCAAGCATTTCGATGTCGTTTCCGCTATCCCCAAAGGCCATGACCTGACTAGCATCAAGCTGCCATTTCTCCATTAATTGAGCCAGTCCCCAGGCCTTATGAATCCCTGCTTGTAAGAGATCCATGCTGCCAAAACCGCTCGAAACCGCCATGAGCTGATCTCCAAAAGCCTGTTGGACTTCCTGACTCACTTGATCAAGACGATCCAAGCCAACCACCAAGCTCATTTTAAGCACCTGATCAAACAAATCGGCTGTCAATTCCGGAACAAACTTCATCCGCTTGTACAAGGCTTCAATCACTTCCGGCTGCATGAATTTTTCAACTTCTGTAAAGACCGTGCCTTCCTTGACAAAGCCACCATTGACAGCTGATACAACCAACTGATCTGAAATTTCCCGGCCCTTAAAATAAGCAAGAACCGCCTCCACTAATTCTCGATCCCAGAATGTTCCTAAAATCATCTGGTCGTCTTCGAAAATCCTGGCTCCGTTAGCGACGACCAGGGTCACCCGCTTGACCAAGGGACCCAAGAGCTGGCGCATGCGATGGATTTCATTTCCCGTCGCAATGACAAAGCGAATCCCTTTTTGATCCAAGTGGTCCAACAGCCTTTCCAGACGCGGAAGGTCCACCTCTCCTCGCTCATCTAATAAGGTTCCATCCATATCTGTTGCAATCAACTTAATCATACAATCTAACCTTTTCCCTTTCATAGGGTGCAAACTATCTCTCCCCATTATACCACAGATCAAGCAAGTCAAAACCACCCGTGAAAACAGGTGGTTTACTTTTAGTCTGAAAGTTGCTACTAAAGACCAAGTGCTATCATAAATATAATCCCTTTTCTACACTTTCCTGAACCAACTCTTCCGTCAGTTTCCATAACTCTTTGGACTCACTTTTTATAAATTTTTTCTTTTCTAATACCATCTCTGAACGGATTTGATTGGGATTATAATTTACTTCTGACACTTCCAAGTGATTGATCAGTGGTACCAATGCATCAATCACTCTTGCATATCTTGCCTCAGGACTCTGCCCTTTTTCAAACTCCAACCACGAATTTTTCATATTCAAATAGGTTGCTTCTGGAAGGAGGCTCATTGTTTTTTCTATAGATGCTAGCTCTCTATCATGAGCATGAACCTTTTTTTCATCATCAAACACCCAAGTATCTCCGGCATAAATCTCACCTAAATCATGAATCAATAACAGAAACATGACCTTTTCCATATTCAATTTTTCAGGATAATAATCTTGAAAAACCATCGCAGCTATCGCACCCTGCCAGGAATGCTCGGCACTATTTTCAAACCGTCCATCAAGGGTTCTATTAAACCTTGTTACTGACTTTAATTTCTCAATTTCTTTAATAAACTCAACTGTATGATTCAAATCACTCATGGCGACTCCAACCTCCCTATTCGAAATTACGACTATCATACCAAAAATCCTGGTTTCCATAAATTAATTCCCATATTTGCAAAAAGAAAATATCCCTCTTTTTCTAATTCCGAGAATTGATTTGAAATGAAAAAGAATGCTGATAAATCAACATTCTTTTTAAGTATTATTTGCAAAAAACAAGATATTTTGTCTGTTTAGCTACCAAAAAGATACCATATCTGCTTATTTTTTCTTACAATTTTTTTGATGTGCTTTTAATTTCTTCATCGCCCAATCATAATGACTTGAAGTAGTGCTTACAAAATACGAACCAAGTACACTTCCTCCTACCCACTTATAGACATTTTTTGAAAACAATTCTTCGTTTGTAAATCTCTCAGCTAATTCTAAAATATCTTTATGGGATTTATGAAACATTTCTTTTGCATCTTCAAGAGAAGTATTTTGATGTTTTTTCCAAAACTCGACATTCATATCTCCATAAGTTTTCCAATTATATGGAGATGGAATAAAAGGTTTTGCCACTCCCTTTAAATTTGTATCTACCCAATTCAAAAGAAGTTGGTGCCATTCATATAAATGAATCAAAATATCTCTTAAATTTTTGTCTCTTTTCCAATGAGCCTCTTTCTTTTTTTCATCACTTGAAAAGTCAAGAGGTGTGTTTAATTCTTCGTCAGATAGCTTAGCAATTAATACGTTCAACTTATCATAGTTTTCTTTCGCTGCAATCATTAAATCTTCTTTTGTTCTTGGTCTTGGCATAATATTTCCTCTTACTTTACGCTATATCTCAATATGGTTTTTAAGCTTTAGTTATCGGAATCCACAGCTCCATTTTATAGTCTTTGCTATGCAAATCACCCTCATAGTAGTATTCAAAGTCAGGCTTTCCTGAATGAACATAGCCATGCTCAGGAAAGAATACCTCCATCGCATATTTCCATCCGGTATGAATGCAATCTGGAACACATCCTGTTAACTCTACAACGGCATACTCTGCTTCATCAACTTCTAAAACATCTAAGTCCATGCTTCTTGCTTTATCTACATCATTAACAATATAGCCTGCCATATAGTTTATTGTGCTTGGGTTTTCCACATCATGGCAAACGCCAATACTTTGACCGTTTCCCAAACTTGCAAGTTCATCGTGGCTATATTTTTCATACAGCTTATCCCAGACACTTGGACATAATGATGAATTGATGCTGTGTTCATTTACCCCTGCGACTGCAAAGGCTTGTTTCTTTTGAATTGTAATATTCATGCTTCTTCCTCCTCTTACACTGAGTGCTAATTGCACACGTGAAACTAATTTGAATGGTTTCCCATTTCTCACCTCCGAAGGAGTAAATCCATGAAAATTCTTAAAAGCAGTCCCAAATGAATCCGATGACTCATATCCAAATTTGAAAGCAACGTCAATAATTTTTTCATCCGTATTTCTTAATATAACGGCTGCTTCCGTTAATCTTCTACTTCTTAAATATTCTGAGAGCGTTGTTTCGGTCAGAATAGAAAACAAGCGACTGAACATTGAATACGAATATCCGGATAACTGAGTTACTTTCTTTTCATCAATCTCATCATCAAGAACTGTTTCAAGGTAATCAATCGTATTGTTAAACGACTTGATAATATTCATTTCGTTCCCCCTTTCCTTCAGTTTATTTTAGTATAGAGGAAGCTTTCTTTTCTTACCCTACAATATCCGTACAAGTTTTGTAGGTTTCATTTCATAGAAATTTATACCTTGCTAAATTCAACAAATTCAAATAACACTTTTGTTTTATCAATAAATCCATCGAAAGGCCCAAATAATGGCAATCAGCACTGCTGGAAGAAGATTAGCGACCTTGATTCGTTTGCCCCAGATGAGATTGATCCCGACACAGAGAATAAGGCTGGAGCCGACCAGTGAGATATTCGACAGGGCTTGTGGGGTCATGATCGGTGCGATCAAATGGGCCAACAGCGTAATCGTACCCTGAAAGATCACGAGTGGGACCACCGCAAAAATGGCACCCTTTCCTTTCGAAACAGTCAAGACCAGAACGATGACCATATCCAGAATAGCCTTGGCCAACAAGGTCGAAGTGTCCCCTGTCAAGCCATCCTGGACAGCTCCGACTACCGCCATAGCCCCGATACAAATGGTCAAGGCCGTGGTCATAAAGGCATCAACAAAGCTGGAATCGCCTTGGTTGCCCGTCTTTTCCTTCAGCCAGGTTCCCAGGCGCTCAAAACCCTCCTCAATCTTCAAGAGTTCCCCGATAACGGTCCCGATTACTAGACTCAGAATCAACATCATACTGCCGTGACTTTCCACATGACTTCCATGCACCACCAGCATCTTTTCCAAGGTACCCGCAATGCCCAAGACAAAAACAGCAACTCCTGTCACTTTCAGAAGGGTCTCATGAAAATCCTCTGATAAACGTTGACCGATGAGCAGTCCTAAAAGCCCACCAAATACAACTCCTAAGGCATTATAAAAGGTCCCTAAACCGATCATTTACAAATTCCTTCATTCATTTTTCATTCTTTTTCATTCTTTTTCAATTTCTTTCAAAGACCAGTGTCCCGTCTCTTCATACTGGTCAATCAAGTCCTTGGCTGTTTGCGTAATTTCCTCTGGATAATGCAAGCTTTCTAGAGTATTGACCGCATTTTTGGTTACGGCTGATCCTGGCTTGATCTGGTAGTCAAAGACGATCTTGCCGTCCACATAGCGACTGTCAAAATGGTAATTATCATTGACTTCACCGGAGGCTGCGACCAGCTCAATATCATGGCTGGAAATCATGTAGAGACAGTTTTGGGCAGCCAGCCAGCGGACAATCCCAAGACCTGATCCAATCCGCTCGATGGTATTAGTCCCCTTAAAGAGCTCGTCAATAAAGAAGTAGTGAAAACCTGGCTCTTTGAGGTGCTGAATCATACGCAAAATAGCTTTACTTTCAGTGATAAAGTAGCTATCTCCAACTTCAATATCATCGCTCACATCCATAGCCGTTAGGACATGACCGTAAGGCAGGGCCAAGCTTTCTCCATAGGCAAAGCCCAGCCCTTGAGCCAGAATAGCATTGATAGCAACGGTCTTCAAATAGGTTGATTTACCAGACGCATTGTCCCCACTGATGACCATATTTTTTTGAAAATGCACATCATTTGCAATCGGATTGGACAGCAAGGGATGATAGAGCGTCTCACCTTCAATCCCACCCGTCTCTGTAAAGACTGGCTGACAGACAACTTCTAGATCCCGCTTATGGCGCAAGAGACTAATAGCAACTTCCATCTCCCCTAGCAGATCCAGAAGCTTCTGGGCTTCTTTTTGATGAGCTTTCACCTGATTGTAAATATAAACCTGAGCGATCTGCGGGAGTAAAAAGAGGACGTTGAGGTAGAGCAAAATAATTTCCATCTCAGAAGTCCCCGTTGGACTCTGCAAGACACTGGCAAGGATCCGCGTTTTCTTAAAGGGTTTGACCGCTTGCTTAAGTTCTTCTCGTTGTGGCAAGGCTAGATGGCTCAAGCGTTCTGCCGAAGCAAAGATGCGGACCAAATAGCTAACATTGTCCAGACGAATTTTATTGGACCAATTGCGCAAACTCGAAAAGACGATATTAAAGACCACACTGATCACCAAGAGGGTAATCGCCCCAACTGGCTCAAAGGGGATGGCAAAGAGACAGAGGATTGGAAGACAGGCCAAGGCTATGTAGAGGGGCAAACCTGCATAATGCTTGCCAGGATTTGCGACAATGCTTCGCGCCATGTTGTGGTTCTTCTTGCCCAGTTGGTTGAAAATGACCTGGACCTTGAGCCGCAAATCGGGATACTCTTCAAAGAAGGCTTCTAAGTCATGAAGCTGATCCTGAGGCTGGAATTCCAGCAGGCGCATTTTTTGATAGAGAGCTTCTGCTCCAAGGCTCGATTGGGTGTAATTGAGCTGATCAAAGACTGCTTCCAAAGCCAAGTCATGCCAGGTCTGATCATCCACTTGGCTATCGATCGTCTTTCCCTTAGCTGGATAAGCCAGACTGTCTATCAAACTTTCTTCCGTGTCTTTCTTACGAAAGAAAGGCGCTCCATCCCAAGCTTTTTCCAGCTTTTGCTTGAGGCGAATGGCCGTAAGAAATTTGGTTGCCCAAATCACTGCGATCATGCCTAGAATCCCAAGTGGGATCCAGTTTACATTTCCTTCCATACTTTATTCCTTTCCACTCTGAGGCCAGTCTAAGTGAACGTGTTCCTTCATTTCTCGGTAAGCCGTGTCCACTCTCTCCTTGGTCTCTTCATCTAGCTTATCGCGGTATTTGCCACCTTTGATAAAATCTTCCAAAATATAGGTCTGGTACTTGTACAAGTCATAGCCTTCAGGAGAATAGGTTCCCTTCGGAGTTCGACTAACCCAGGTTGGATGAGCCGTAGCCGTCTTAATCTTTGTCTTGCGGCCAACCTTTTCGATAGTCACATCCATCAAGACTCCTCGCTCTGTCCACTGGGCAGTCTCCACATCCCCCATGGTTTCCAGACGCTGATTGGAAAGGAAATTCCCCATCGAGTAGATGATGAGCTTGTTTTGACCATCTTTATTGACCACTTCAGCAGGCTCTACAACATGGGGATGCCCGCCAAAGACAATATCAGCTCCCCAAGAAACCATCTTATGATAGAGCTCTTTTTGCTCTTCTGTCGGCTCCAACTGGTACTCGATTCCCATCTGGGGCATAACAATGGTGATATCTGCCTCTTGCTCTGCCTTTTGGATCTCCGCCTTTATCCGCTCTTCATCCAAATCAGACAAGACATCTGCTTGCTCCTCTGGAGTGAGCGTCGTTTCCATCCCATTAAAGCCATAAGCATAGGCTAGAATGGCAATCTTGATGCCGTTGACTTCCTTAATGACCAAGGGGGCTTGCCCTCTCTTTTCATGCGTATAAACCCCGACTGGTGTGATACCCGCATCTTCAAAGGCCTTAGCAGTCGAATAAACCCCTTCTAGGCCAGAATCCAAGATATGGTTGTGTCCCAAATCCATAACGTCATAGCCCGCATCCTTGATCGCTGGCACCACTTCACTTGGTGCATTAAAGAGGGGATAACCCGACAAATAATAGTTGGGATTGATCGTTCCTTCAAAATCGCCCAAGGCCAGATCCGCCTTTTGCAGCCAAGGTTTAACATACTCATAATTTTCCTGGAAATCATAGGTGCCATCATCTTTTTGTGCACTCATATAGACCAGATCGTGGTAGAGCTGGTCTCCATTCGCCATGATCCGCGCTGTATGAGGGATCTGGTCAGCCGGTGTTTTTGCCTTGTAGACTACTTCTGGCCGTTCCGTTGCCGTAATCGGAAAACCTTGGAACTTTTGCACCCACAAGATGGCATTAGCTACGATAAAAACGACGGACAAGAGCACATAGACAAACTGTTCATTAGTCAGCTGAATCCTTGAAAAAAGACGATCAAAAGCCCAATCTAAGGCCGCTGACAACTCTTTTCCCATCGTTTTGATGGTCCCTTTCACATTCTCCCACTTCTCTATCATTCCTACCTCTTCTTCGTATCTGATTTTTCCAATGATCTGCCAACAGATGGAGCTGTCATTGAAATACTTTCTCTTCATTGTATCACAATTTTTAAGAAGAGAAAAAAGAGAGCAGGACAGAAGCGCCATTGTTTAGAAACGCTTCATCGTCCTGCTCTTGCACAGTTGATTGATTCATATAAATGGTCGCAAATCACTTCTTATCGTTTGATTTGGACAAGCTGATCGCAACCATGACAAGACTTAGGAAAAAGGCCGAAAGCAACCCTTTTGTCGTCCGATTCATAAAAGGTTGATGAAATACAAAATGATTATAGGCAATAAATCCTAATCCAATTAGAGTCACCAAAGCCGAAAGCGCAAAAATCGTTCGCCATAAATTTCTATTTTTCATCATAAACTCCGTTTTTTGATCTGCGAGAAATACCCTCTTATTTCAAAGCTTTTAACAAATATCCATAACCTTCTTGTTCCATCTCTTCTTTTGGAATAAAGCGCAGAGAGGCCGAATTGATACAGTAGCGAAGCCCACCCTGGTCTTTGGGTCCATCGGTGAAGACATGGCCGAGATGGGCATTGCCTGAGCGGGAACGAACTTCGATCCGCTCCATTCCGTGGCTATGGTCCTGGTAATAGTGGACAACGTCTTTGGCAATGGGACGGGAGAAACTTGGCCATCCACAGCCAGAAGCAAATTTATCCTTGGCAAAAAAGAGAGGTTCCCCCGTCGTAATATCCACATAAATCCCCTCTTCAAAGGTCTGATCATAGGCATTGTGGAAAGGACGCTCCGTCGCACTTTCTTGAGTGACTTGGTACTGTTCTGCTGTCAGTTTTGTCTTTAGGGTTTCTTGATCTGGCTTCTGATAAGCTGCTGGATCAATCAAAGGCTGGGCTGCATCCGTCACATCGATATGGCAATAGCCCCCAGGATTCTTCTTGAGGTAGTCTTGATGATAGTCCTCCGCCAAGATATAGTGGCGCAAGGGTTCCAACTCAACCGCTATTTTGGCGCCCAATTGCTTCTCTTCTTCCGCAAACACTTGGGCGATCATCTCACAATCTCCTTCATCTGTATAATAGACACCCGTCCGATATTGGCGGCCTCGATCATTTCCCTGTTTGTTAACGGACAAGGGATCGATCACACGGAAATAGTAGAGCAGAATCGCTCGTAGAGTGATCTTGTCTGGATCGTAGATAACCTGAACTGTCTCTGCATGATCCGTTTCCTTGATCAGTTGGTAATTGGTCGTCTCTACCTGGCCATTGGCATAGCCCACCGTCGTCTGTTCTACACCGGGGATCCGTGAAAAATACTCCTCCAAACCCCAAAAACAGCCACCTGCTAGATAAATCTCTGCCATCTTTATTCCTCGCTTTCCGCATTCCCTAAAAGGAACACTCCTTATCTATTAGCTCCATCATAATCCAAGAGCCTCAGATTTTCAAGGATTCTGCATCAAAAATCCCTTCTACTATATGTAAAAGGGATTCAATCCTTCTTATTTTTCAAATAAGAAAAAGAGCGAGTAATAAAAGTTCCAAAACGATAGGCTTAACTGATGTAGAAAATCATGAAGAACTACCATGACCAACACCTCCTCTGAATACCTGTGGACAAACTCAAGGCACATCAACTACAAAACCACCGTCGGTCCGTAGACCTGTAACTGGGGCTTCACAACCTCGTAATGCCAGTGATCATAAGCTCGCCAAGCTTGAAAGACCTCTTCGTTCAAAGCTAGCCCACCCAGACCAATCAATAGACTGGCAGTCTGATAAAACTTTTCTAACTCAATCAACAGACGATTGTCTACCCGCCTAGCCTTTCGTAAACCTTTCAACATCTGATCTAGATTTTCTCGAAATCGAAAGGCATCTGGACTGGGGGTGCATCCTTTAGAAAAGGCTGTTTGAAGAAGGCTGACCGTTGTTCTTGCCTCTTGAATCACGTCCCTTTCTTCCATAGAAATCACCTTCCTTTTCACCTCCATTGTACACCTTTTTCTCTTTATAAAAATGGAAAATTCCTAAAACTAGGAACAGAATGAGGTTGGGACAAAAGTCCTAGCCTCTCAATTATTTTTGGATTGTCGAGCAAGACGCAGTGGTTGAGTGGGCTCTACTACGCTGATTTCATCAGCTTTTACAGCCCTACTCAACTGTGCGGAGGTGGGACGACGAAATCGAATTCTAACGAATGACCGATTTCTGTCCCACTCTCATAAAAAACTTCCCCAAGTTTCCACTTGAGGAAGTTCTTTTCGAAAGATTAGTCAATGTAGCGCAATTTGCCACGGAAATCTTCCAAGCTTTGGTAGCCTTTTTCTTCCATGATGGCTTTGAGTTCCGCAGTAATGCGTTCAAAAGCTCCCACCCCTTCTTTATGAAGCGTCGTTCCGATTTGCACCATACTAGCCCCACATAGAATATGTTCAAAGGCATCGCGACCTGTCAAGACACCACCTGTCCCTATAATTTGAATTTCTGGATTCAGACGTTGATAAAAGGCATGGACATTAGCAAGGGCAGTTGGTTTGACATACTCTCCACCAATCCCACCAAAGCCGTTCTTTGGACGAATTACCACGGATTCATCTTCAATGTAGAGACCATTTCCGATCGAGTTGACGCAATTGACAAACTTAAGCGGGTACTTGTTAAAGATCGCTGCTGCTTGATCAAAATGAACGATATCAAAATAAGGTGGCAACTTGATCCCTAGAGGTTTTGTGAAATAGGCAAAGACCTCGGACAAGATCCGATCTGTCGTATCAAAATCATAGGCGATCTGAGGTTTTCCAGGGACATTGGGGCAGGATAGGTTCAATTCTGTCAAGCCTTTAAAGTCACTGTCTTGCACTTTTTTCAAGATGGTATGAGTTTCTTCAGGAGACATGCCGACGAGAGATAAGAAGAAGGTCCGGTCAGGATCCGTTTCTTGCAACTCCAATAAGTAATTCAAATAATAGTCCAACCCTTGGTTAGGTAACCCCATCGAATTGATCGAACCAAGCGGCACATCTTGGTAGCGTGGTTCGGGATTTCCTGCACGGAATTCTAAGGTCGCTGTCTTGGTTACAAAGGTCCCCGCAGCTGAGTTCTTCACTTCTTCTAATTCCTCAGTTGTCATACAGGCGACGCCTGCCGCATTCATCAGGCAGTTGTCAAATTCAAAACCAGCAATTTGTGTTTTTGTCGATACCATCTTGTACTCCTTTTTGAAACACCCATCAACAGAATCGTTCGGGATGCTCTCTATTTTCTTCTTTCATTATACCATCACTTGGAAGCTTCCGGACAATCAAAGCTAAAAATTCTTCCAAACATTCGGACTTTCCTAGTCGCGACAAAATTTTCAGAAAATTCAACTTTTTTCTTTACAAGCCAAAAAAAGTCTGCTATAATGATCCATGTAAAAAAACATGACATTGTTTGTCAACTGTCTCAAAACCACTCCCCTAGCGGGTTTGCTGGTTTTCGTTTCATTCACAAAGGAGAATTAACATGACAACTGCTAAAGAATATATTCAAAGTACCTTCGAAACTGTAAAAGCTCGTAACGGCCATGAAGCTGAATTCCTTCAAGCTGTTGAAGAGTTCCTCAGCACTTTGGAACCTGTATTCGAAAAACACCCTGAATACATCGAAGAAAACATTTTAGCTCGTATTACAGAACCTGAACGCGTGATTTCCTTCCGTGTTCCTTGGGTTGACCGTGAAGGAAAGATCCAAGTAAACCGTGGTTACCGTGTTCAATTCAACTCTGCTGTAGGTCCTTACAAAGGTGGTCTTCGTTTCCATCCAACTGTTAACCAAGGGATCTTGAAATTCCTCGGATTCGAACAAATCTTCAAAAACGTCTTGACTGGTCTTCCTATCGGCGGTGGTAAAGGTGGATCTGACTTCGATCCTAAAGGGAAAACTGACGCTGAAGTGATGCGTTTCTGCCAAAGCTTCATGACTGAATTGCAAAAGCACATCGGTCCTTCTCTTGATGTCCCAGCTGGTGATATCGGGGTTGGTGGACGTGAAATCGGATACCTTTACGGTCAATACAAACGCCTTCGCCAATTCGATGCTGGTGTCTTGACTGGTAAACCTCTTGGTTTTGGTGGTAGCTTGATCCGTCCAGAAGCAACTGGTTATGGTTTGGTTTACTACACTGAAGAAATGCTCAAAGCCAACGGCGACAGCTTTGCTGGTAAGAAAGTCGTGATCTCAGGTTCTGGTAACGTTGCCCAATACGCTCTTCAAAAAGCTACTGAACTTGGTGCAACTGTCATCTCTGTATCTGATTCAAACGGTTACGTGATCGACGAGAACGGTATTGACTTCGACCTTCTTACAGACGTGAAAGAAAAACGTCGTGCACGTTTGACTGAATACGCTGCTGAAAAACCAACTGCTACATACTACGAAGGTTCTGTATGGACTTACGCTGGTAACTATGACATCGCACTTCCATGTGCAACTCAAAATGAAATCGATGGCGATGCTGCTAAACGTTTGGTCGCTCAAGGTGTGAAAGTTGTCTCTGAAGGAGCAAACATGCCAAGTAACATCGATGCCATCAACGTATACAAAGAAAATGGTATCCTTTACGGACCTGCTAAAGCAGCCAATGCTGGTGGGGTTGCTGTATCTGCTCTTGAAATGAGCCAAAACAGCCAACGTCTTTCATGGACACGCGAAGAAGTGGACGGACGTTTGAAAGACATCATGACCAACATCTTCAACACTGCTAAAACAACTGCAGAAACTTACGGGCTTGGTAAAGATTACCTTGCAGGTGCCAACATCGCTGCCTTTGAAAATGTCGCAAACGCGATGATTGCACAAGGTCTTGTATAATCAATCGATATTTTTCTTTGAGACCTTCGGGTCAAAGCCTCTCAACTCCTGAAACTAGTGTGTTTCAGGAGTTTTTTGTAGCTACTGATCTCTTTAAGGACAATTGGTCTAAAGGGAAGAAAGTCATTTTTAAAGAAAGGAATCTTAACCATCATTCGTGGTGAGAGATTTGAGCCATCTCTTTTTCTGTATCTTTTTCTAAAAAAATTTTATTTTTTTTACTTTACCCTCTTGCATTTTTAATAAATTAGTATTAAACTATAGCAAAAGGAGGTGCGCTTATGTTTCATTTTGCTCAAGACAAGTCAACTACCATTGAATTCCTTAAGTCTGAATTGATGCAACTGCTTTCTAATATGCGTCAGGAGATTGCAGCAAGCCGTCAAGCACAGACTTGTACTGCTTGCCAGCACATCCAACACTGCATTAACAAGATCCAAAGGGCAAAAAGTTCCGTAACCATTGCCCTCCCCATCGAATCCTTAAATCTTGAAATCACGACTATGCTGCGCCAGCAACTCATCGTCTTGCCACCAGAGGCTCGAAAAAATTGGGACCAGATTAAAAAGCTGGATTTCAAATACTGCCACTTAAAATAGACTAAAAAAGAGAGTGGGACAGAAATCGGTAATTCGTTAGAATTCGATTTCGTCGTCCCACCTCCGCACAGTTGAGTAGGGCTGTAAAAGCTGATGAAATCAGCGTAGTAGAGCCCACTCAACCACTGCGTCTTGATCGACAATCCAAAAATAATTGAGAGGCTAGGACTTTTGTCCCAGCCTCTTTTTTGTGTTAAAAAATATAAAAAATTGGTTCATAAATTAATTTATTCGATAAAAAACTTCATTTTCACTCGATGGAGCAACTTGACCAGCTATTATCCGGTCTCTGTTAATATCAGAATTAACATAAGGTAGGGAAGTCCCTGCTGGATAGAACGAAATAGCGTAGCCTGATGTGCCTGCACTTACATTATATGACGTTATGCCATTATGTTGACCTGAACTAATAACAGTTCCACCATTAACTAATCCATTCTCATCAAAAACAATCCTTAATCCGTTGGCATTCTCCCAAGTGCCTACAACTCCTGAAAAATTACCTGTTGATGAAGATTGTTGAGATGATGAACCTAAAGTTTGACTTGATGTACTTGAAACTGAAGATTCCTGTTGTGAAGATTGCGAAGATGAATTTAATAAAGATGAAGATTCCGAAATTGAAGTTCCATCTTCTTTTGACGATGCAGTACTTGGTTTGTTTGAATGGGAATTTTTATTTCGAAATGAATTTCGATTACTCACTTTTGACTCTGTAATATTATTTTCCTCACCATGTTTTTTTAAAGTAGAAAATAAAATAAGTGAACAACAAATTGTAATAAAAATAACAGATAAAAAGATGTACGGCCATTTTTTTGAAGAAGTTTTTAACTTTGTCACATAAATTTTTTCTTTAGAACGATATATTTCTACCTTATCTTTTACTTTAGGCTTAAAATCTAGTTCGCTTAATGGAATTTTCAATGTCTCATCTGAATTTAACAAAATGTACGCATGAGTCTTTGTAACACTAATTATTTTATTATACATAACCCCTCCTAATTTTCATACATTAGTGCTACCATAGATGGAAGTGTTTTCGAACTATTGAAAACCGTTGTATATGATTGTCTTCCAGCTGATAATCCGTAAAGTGTTATCTGATCACCCTCTGCAATAACCCTATCATAATGAGAATCTGATATTACAACTAATACAATTTTATCATAGTCGTCATTAATTGAGACACGTAGAAGATGTGAGCCGTCTTCTTCTAATTCTTGTAATACTTTACCCTTAATTTTTATTTTGGTTCCATTTTCAATTTCATCATGATTCCATGCATCATAATCTACATCAGTATAATGTGACTTATCATCATCTACATCGATTTCCGAAAGTTTATCTACATCATTTTCTTCTTCACTAGCTGAGGCTGTTTCTTCATAGTCGCTTGTTTTTATTTGACTACTTGATTCGGTGGTAACCTTTCTCATAGGAAAAACATCTTTATCAGAAACAATAATCAAAGCAATGATAAGTGTTGCAATGAATGATAACAAAGAAAAAATTAGATATACCATCGTTGCATTTCTATCTTTCAATTTCTTTCTAAATAATGTAATTAATAGATAGAATAGATTTAAGACACTAAACACTATGGCAACTAGGAAAAATAGGTTAAACAAATCTTCAAAATAGATTTTTCCATGTTGTACAACTGAGAATGTAAAAAATATTATAGCAATTAAAAAAACAAGAAAAATTAAAGAAATATTAATCTTAGTAATCAGTAAAGTATTGTTAAATCTAACTCCTGTATGTGACTTTCTTCTTTTAGAATTCTGAGCCAACGTAATAATGTCATCAAAAATCAGTACCTGTGCATTTATATATGGTTCAAAATTCAAATTCTCTATTGGAAACTCTTTGGCTGTTCCATTCTCAAAACCAATTACTATATTTTTGTCTGTAATTTTAATTATAATTCCATTCATCATAAATCCCCCTAGATTAAATGTAAATATTAAACTAAAAATTTATACTCACTGGATAGCTTCCAGATTATTACCAATTAGTTATAATTATATCATACATTTTCATATTAAATTAGCTCAATACTAAAATTTACTAACCCCAAAAATATTCAGTTAAATAAGGATTTTCTACACAAAAAAGCTCAGAAACTTTTCTGAGCTTTTCTTATTACATGATCCCGTTCTTTCCTGTCGGTAGGTTAATCCCTGCTTCCATCAAGGCATCATGGTAGAGTTTATAGTAGGTATGATAGACAGTCGTCTGGGTGCCATTTTGAGCAGTCATCGCAATGCGGAAGGAATAACGACCATTTTTTTCGATCTGTGGGCCTAAAATCGTAGGACCTGTCAACACTTCTGGGTGTTTGTCTTGTTCAGACTGATTGACCTGTGTAATCACCTGATAGATCTTGTCGAGATCGGTATTTGCATCTAGCGGAATATCGATTAGCACGCGCATATCGCCACGTGAGAGATTGCTGACGACGGTGATATTGCGATTCGGGACAAAGTGGAGAGTCCCATCAAAATCCCGCACCTGGGTCGTCCGAATCCCGACACTACTGACGATTCCGGCAATATTAATAGACCCATTCGTGAGACGAACATTGTCTCCCACATCCAGCTGGCGTTCTAAAAGGATAAAGAAACCATTGACCAAATCGGAAAGAAAGCCCTGGGCTCCCATCCCAATAGCCACCCCAGCAATCCCAGCACCAGCCAAGAGACTAGAGACTGGAAGGCCCAGAATCGACAAAATCCAGTAGATCAAGATGAAATACAAACAATAGTTTAAGAGACTCTCAACCAAACGGAGAATCGTATTTTTACGGGCTTCATCCTGCACCGTATACTTAAAGGATGGTGTTAATATCCGCTTAACCAGGCTATGGATGACCTTTTTCGCGATAAAAAATAAAAGAAAGACAAAAATCAGAGAGATACATTTTGATATCAGATCATCAAAAATCTTCGTCCAGTCTATTTTACTGAAATAACGTTGGAAAGCTTGACTCATTTATTCGGGCCTTTCTATCAAAGAATAGTATGATTATATCAAATATTCGGAAATAAGGCTATTTTTTGAAAATTTCATTGCTTTCCCCCCCTAACTATCGTATAATATTCCTTAATTATTTTTTAAGGAGGTCTTACATGATTCATCGATTGATTACCACTTGGAATAAAACCAACCTTATGAAAAGGATCGCAATCGGGATTGTACTTGGTGTCATCCTAGCCCTTCTCTTCCCGAAAGCAACTGGCATTGGACTCTTAGGAGAGTTCTTTGTTGGGGGGCTCCGTGCGATCGCACCTCTTTTGGTCTTTGCACTCGTCGCAAACGCCCTCTCCCAACACCAAAAAGGGACAGAGACTAATATGAAAAAAGTCATCGTCCTCTATCTCCTAGGAACCTTTGCTGCTGCCTTCGTTGCTGTTTTGGTCAATTACATCTTCCCGATCACCATTACCCTGACTGGAAAGGCCGCTGAAGGATCCTCTCCAAACGGGATTGGCGAAGTGATTAGTAACCTCTTGCTCAAGATCGTCGACAACCCGGTCAACGCCTTGCAGCAAGCCAACTACATTGGAATCCTTTCTTGGGCTACTGTCTTTGGGATCGCCATGAGAGAGGCGAGTGAACATAGTAAAGACCTCCTCCAAACTCTAGCAGACATCACTTCAAAAATCGTTGAGTGGATTATCAACCTAGCTCCATTTGGGATCTTAGGCTTGGTCTTCACGACCATCGCTGGCCAAGGACTCAGTGCCCTTAGCAACTACGGGATTCTCTTACTTGTTTTGGTTGGTACCATGGCTTTTGTAGCCCTGGTCATCAATCCATTGATCGTCTTTTTCATGATCCGCAAGAATCCCTATCCCCTTGTTTTTAAATGCCTCCGTGTCAGCGGGGTAACAGCCTTCTTCACCAGAAGTTCTGCAGCCAATATCCCTGTCAATATGCGTCTCTGTGAAGAGTTGGGGCTGAATCCAGACACCTATTCTGTCTCCATTCCACTTGGTTCAACTGTAAACATGGCAGGTGCAGCCGTGACGATCAATATTTTGACGCTCGCTGCTGCCAATACCTTGCACATTCAGGTTGACTTTGGAACGGCGCTCATCCTGAGTGTCGTAGCGGCTATCTCTGCTTGCGGAGCATCTGGAGTTGCGGGAGGATCTCTCCTTCTCATTCCTGTTGCTTGTAGCCTCTTTGGCATCACCAATGATTTGGCCATGCAAGTCGTCAGCGTCGGCTTTATCATCGGGGTCATCCAAGACTCTTGCGAAACAGCCCTCAACTCTTCGACAGATGTGCTCTTCACCGCCATCGCCGAAATGAGTAGCTGGCCAAAAGAAAAACGCTATTAAATGTTCCTATCTCACATAGACAAGAAAACCCAGACCTCGCGATCTGGGTTTTCTTATTTCTTAAAGTATTGTTTGCTTTCTTTGATGATGACAGGTGAGAGAGCTAAAAGGGCAATTAGGTTAGGCAAAGCCATCAGCCCATTCACAATATCCGCGATCACCCAGACCAGGTCCAGCTTAAGGAAGCCTCCTAGTCCAACCATAAAAACAAAGAAGGTCCGATAGAGGTTGATATGCTTGACGCCAAAAAGGAATTCGAAACACCGCTCTCCGTAATAAGACCATCCAAGAATGGTCGTGGTCGCAAAAAGTACCAAGCATAGGGTCAGAATGATGCCTCCGACTGGGCCAAAGACACCTGTAAACGTATCCTGAGTCAAGGTACTAGTACTGCCCTTAGCCGTCCACTCACCTGAAACCAAGAGCGAAAGTCCTGTCAAACTACAGATGATAATGGTGTCAATAAAGGTTCCTGTCATGGAGATCAAACCTTGCTCGACGGGCTCATTGGTCTTGGCTGCGGCGGCTGCAATTGGGGCAGATCCGAGACCCGATTCATTGGAGAAAACTCCACGCGCCACCCCTTTTTGGATAGCCATTTTGACCGTTGCTCCTGCAAAACCTCCCATGGCTGCAGTCCCTGTAAAAGCACCCGAAAAGACTGCTTTTAAGGCTGGAAGCAATTGGTCCAGATGCAAGACAATGATCGTGACAGTCGCAAAGATATAGGCAGCCGCCATAAAAGGAACCACTTTTTCAGAGACTTTGGAAATCCAGTGAATCCCACCAAAGATGATGGTCGAAACCACTAGCGCAATCACTACACTAGCCACTTCTGGAGCCGTTCCAAAACTAGCTTGAAGAGATCCCGTAATGGAATTAACCTGGGTCATGGTTCCGATCCCAAAGAGGGCCACCAACACTCCTGCAACCGCAAAGAAAATAGCCAGTGGTCGCCACTTCTCTCCCATCCCGTGAAGAATGTAGTACATCGGACCACCTGAGATATGACCGTTGTCATCCTTGGTCCGATAACGAATGGCTAAGAGCCCTTCTGCATACTTGGTCGCCATTCCAAAGAAGGCTGCCATCCACATCCAAAAGAGGGCACCTGGGCCACCTGTCTGAATCGCTGTAGCCACCCCTACAATATTCCCCGTCCCT
This sequence comes from Streptococcus parasanguinis, assembly GCA_905188195.1. GTDB lineage: Bacteria > Bacillota > Bacilli > Lactobacillales > Streptococcaceae > Streptococcus > Streptococcus parasanguinis_P. The sequence goes on from CAJJKY010000012.1 coordinate 19,253, forward strand.
ACAGTAGCCGCTAGAGCCGTCGCAAGGGCTCCGAAGCTCGAGATATCCCCGTGTCCCTCATCTTCTGTAAAGATCAAGCGAAAAGCTTTTGGAAGGTAGCGGATCTGAAGCAAACCCAAGCGAAGGGTCAGGTAGATCCCTGTCCCTACTAAAAGCACTAAAAGTGGGGCGCCCCACACTAGATTATCGAGCTGCTGAAAAAACTGCAATACATGATCCATTTTCTGTCTCCTTTTTCATCGACCGCTCGACAGAAAAGAGAAAAAGAAAGAGCACATGTCAAACATGTACTCTGGTCCTGCTTAAAATAGGGGACTTTCCCTATTTTTCGCTCTGTCCTTTTACCTGAGAGTTTGAGTAGAGGTATCCTCTACCTTGCCCCTTCGGTGCCATTTCTGGTCTCTCCAGAGTTCCGTCCATTCACAGTCACTCGCGCTCCTGCAAACTTCATTCGGTCGTATGTAATTTTCTCTATTTTAATCGATTTTCAAAAGTTTGTCAATCGTTTCTGAAAATATCTTGTAAACTATCTGAAAATATGCGGTTTTTAATCACTCAAGGAGAAGTGATTGGTCATGAGGTTGCTAGCATCGAGCAAAATCTTGTCCAAGAGTTGATCTGTCGCTTCCTGGATTTGATCACTCATAGCTTGGTTTTCCGCTTCAAAATCAACAGTCTCACCTGCTGCAAGTGCACGATCGACCTTATTGATGCGCGCATGTCCCCAGGCCATTGTCGTTTCTTGGTAATCGTCCAAATCACCAACATGGTGAGCATAGTGAGGATCTGCTAGTCCCGCAATAATCCGGTTGGCCCAGTAGAAGGAATCCGTTGTTACCTTAGCCGTCGTATTGGCAAAGTAGTCTGGCGTTGTATCCACTTGGGTAAAGAAAGGAACGGCTGTATTGTAAGGCATGGAGCCATAAGAAATCCATTGGATGCCTGTCGTTTCTTGTGGTTTATTGGGACGCAATTGTAGAATCGCTGTCTGGCTGGTCCGGTTAATCCCGATCGTCCGGAAGGTCCGTTGACTCACGTGATCTCCCTCAGGACCATAAGGATCGTAGATAGTGTCTTGGTAATGGTTGCTCAAGACATATTTGACATCTTCAATCGTCACCTTGCGATAAGGTTTTTGACACCAAGGAATCTCGAAGCTCCGTGGATCCTGCTCGATTTCAGGATTGAGGAAACGCTGGATGGCCCAAGCCCGCGGTGTATTGTAGTGACGGTCCTTGTCTTTTTGGCTACCAAAGGCATAGCGTGGATTAAAACCTTTCCCTTCTTGATCCAAAATCAAATGGTGCTCTGTGACAAAACGTTCAAGATCCGGGTCACAAAGAAACTCATCTGGATTACCAAATTCAAAATAATCACTTCCTAGTTGATTCGGGTTGGTCACATAGGCATCATCTGGAACACGGCGCGCCATCCAGTGGTGACCTCCGATGGTTTCCAACCACCAGATTTCATTCACATCTGAAATCGCAATCCCGTTAGACTCATAAGTTCCATACTCTTCCAAAATCTTTCCGAGACGCAAGACCCCTTCGCGGGCAGTCTTGACATAAGGCAAGACCAAGGTCAGCATGTCTTCCTCACCGATGCCACTCTCTACAAGGGGATCTGCCCCTAGCACACGGCTATTGGTCGTAATGGTCTCTGTCTCACTCATAGCTACATTATAGACATTGATCCCAGCTTCTCCCCAGATCCCGTCTTTAGGAATCGCATCTGGAACCGCTGTATAGCGAACTGGATTATCTGGCAAGTCGATTTCAAAAGTTGATAAAACAGACTTGTAATGACGCGGTTGATCTTCCGGTTTGACCACGATCAATTTTTTGGGCGTAAAAACGCCATTTTGAGAATCCTCTGTTCGTGCTACAATGGTCGAACCATCATAGCTAGCATTTTTTCCGACTAGAATCGTTGTACACGAATCTGCACTTTCACGTTTACGCATGCGTATCCTCCCAAATCATTCATTGCCTCTATTATAGCACTTTTAAAAGGGAGGACCTACTGAAAATCAGATTTAAAAGTGAATCCTTTTCAACAACTTTCAATCATTTTCATTATGTCAGATTTTAAAAATCCTAGCTGATAAACAGCTAGGATTCGATTAGCCTTTAAACGTGACAATGGTTGCGCCGCTCCCACCTGCATTTTGGGGGGCATATTCAAAACTTTTGACATGTTTGTTGCGACGGAGGTACTTGGTCACCCCTTCACGGATAACTCCCGTCCCGATCCCGTGGATGATATCGACTTGGGCCATGTTGTTGAGCAGAGCCTGATCGATAAAGCCATCTAGCTCTTGCATGGCCTCTTCATAGCGTTTTCCACGGAGGTCTAGACGCGCTCTCGGCCCACTCGTGTTTGAACGTTTGACGACATTCACCTGGCGTTTCTTAGGTTGAGTTGCTTCTTTTTCAGCCTTGATGAGGTTGAATTCTTTTTCTTCCAAGGTCATCTTGATCAAGCCGACTTGCGCCTCCCAGCGGCTATCTTTGAGTTGTTTGACCAGGGTTCCACGTTGGCCATAGCTGATAACCAAGATTTCATCACCTACCTTAGGAGCACGCGCCTTTTTGGCTTTTTTCAAGACTTTATTTTTAGAAAGGTCGACGGTTTCAGGAGCGAGTTTTTTCAACTGAGCCTTGGCCTCAATGATCTCATGTGGTTTCAACTGGGATTTGGCGTGAAGCCCTTGAAGGATACGGTCACTCTCTGAGAGGGCCATGTCCACAATTTCCTTGGCCTCTTCTCTTGCCTTATTGAGCTCTGTTTCTCTCTCTCTGGTCAATTCGTTATAGAGCTTTCGAAGAGCGCGATTGAATTTAAGATTTTCTTGCTCGACCTCTTGAATGGTATCCAAGCGCTTGCGACTTTCTAAGGTCTGCGCCTCCAATTTTTCAATAATTTGATTGACATCATTATCCGTATTGGTCATCTTCATGGCATCCTGGATAATAGTCTCAGACAAGCCCAAACGGCGGGCAATTTCAAAGGCATTGGAGCGGCCAGGAACTCCTTGCATGAAGCGATAGGTCGGACGCAGACTCGCTGTGTCAAATTCCATACTGGCATTTTGCACTCCTGCAGTCTCAATTCCGTAGGCCTTGAGCTCTGGATAGTGGGTTGTCGCCATGGTCTTAATCCCGCGTAAACGCAGGTCTTCTAGGATAGCAATAGCAAGGCCAGCCCCCTCTTGAGGATCGGTTCCAGCTCCTAACTCATCCAGAAGGATCAAGGAGGCGGTATCCACTTGATTCAAGATAGATACGATATTGGTCATATGACTGGAGAAGGTCGACAAGCTCTGCTCGATCGATTGTTCATCTCCAATATCTGCAAAGACCTGTGAGAAGATGCCCACACGACTACCTGGATCCGCTAGGATGGGAAGACCAGACTGGGCCATAATTTGCGCTAGTCCCAGCGTTTTGAGCATGATGGTTTTCCCCCCTGTATTGGGACCGGTAATCACGATTTCTGTCAAGTCCTCGGTAAAATGCAGATCATTCGCGACAGCATTTTCAATCAAAGGATGACGTAGTTGCAAGAGCTGAATAGAGCGATTGCTGCTAACCTCTGGTACCACTGCCTTACAATCGCGCATAAAGCGATACTTGGCCTTGATCAAGTCCAAGTGACCGATAATCCAAGCGTTATTTGCAATCTCTGCTGCATGAGGGCGCAAGGTGTCAGACAATTCCTCCAGAATCTGAATAATTTCATAGCGTTCATCGGCTCGATGGTTGGCAATTTCTTCATTAAGATTGACGACTGCTCGAGGCTCGATATAAACGGTATTCCCGCTGGCTGAGATATCGTGGACCACCCCTGCAATGCGGTTACGATAGGTGTTTTTTACTGGTAGAACATTGCGACCATTCCGACTAGCAATCACAGCATCCGCCAACATATCGGCCTTGCTTTTCAGCAGGTCTTGGAGAATCTCTCTGACCTGGTGTTCATTTTCCTGGATTCGACGACGGATTTTGGCCAATTTTTCGCTGGCAAAAGACTCGACAAAGCCTCCTTCGTTGATGGCTTGAAGCCCACCTTGTAGGCGAGGAAGATCCACCAAGTTGTCAAAGAGACGATCAAGCCTTTCCAGACGGACATTTTCCAAGTTGTCGTAGAAATCCTTGAGCTCATGTGTCACCCGAAGGACAGCTTTTAGCGCTAGTAATTCATCGATATTGAGGGATGCCTCCATCTCCAAACGCTTGGCCACTGGACGAACATCTTGAATGGTCGACACGGCAAAACGAGGCTCTTCCAAGAGGATCTGCTCCATATCTTCTAGCTCCATAAAGGCCGTTTCGATGCTTTCTTTTTTATCAGTTGGAGTAAGGGCTGCTAGCTCCATCTCCCCTTGTTCTGTCTGTAGATAGGGTTCAAAGAGTTGCTTGACCTTGTCAAACTCCAGAATATCTAAGATTTTTTTATTCATATTTCTCCTACAAAAAAAGTGAGCGTCCTTCCTTGAATCGGACTTGTCTCACTCCTTTCTTCATTTTTGCTCCTTAAGCTCCGATAATCGCAGTCACCCACAAGTTGTGGAACAGACTGGAACTGATCGGGGTATGAAGGATGATAAAGCGGATCAATCCACTTGCATTTAGTCTATTTTGGATGGAAGCCATGGGAACTGTTGAGAGGACAGTCAAGCCCATCTGGATGACCAAGAGAGTTATCACGACGGCGATCACACCCGCTCCAATTTGATACTTGCGATCCTCCAGTTTTTCTGGCTGAGGTACCAAGTGCATAAAGATTCCAATCACACGACCAATCAGATAGATCATCGCAAAAATCAATACATATGCTAAACCTGCATAAAAGATGTCATCCAATTGAAATAGGTAGCGGTTGGCATAAAAATAATTCACTGATTGCTGGGTGGGACTCGAAAAAGGAACCCATAGAGACAACACCTTGGCCAGTCCCTTGTAGCTGCCACCTGCAATCAAGAGAGCCACTAAGGTCACTAGAAAGTAATAGGACTGGAGGATAATCCCTCTTGCATAGCCAATATAAAAGCTCCATGCCAAAATCAATAAGATTAAGAAAGTTAACATGTATCTCCTCTTATTTGGATGATTTATCCTTTAAGTCGTCTAAAGCCTTGCGACGAAAATCATCTAATTCTTTTTCTTTGTCGTCAAACTCAATCTCGCGATTCAGTTGCATGGACAAACTGTTTACTGCCAATAAGATTGCGATGGTTTCGTCATCTGCCTCTGGCATTTGTTCCTTAATTGCTTGGTATTTTTCTTTCGCAACACGTTCGACTTCTTCCATAAACAAATTATCATGGTTGGTTGTTAAAGTGAGCGCTTTGTTTCCAAATGTAAATTTATATCTATTTAAGCTCGCCATAAAAATCACCTCACGGTATTATACCAAAAATGGCTAGCTTTGTCAGTAGCAAAGCCCCTCTTCACAAGGATTTTCCAGTGGATTCTTTCTTTCTTTTTGCTCCCTCTCTCCCTGAATTTGTGGTACAATAGTGGTTATGGAAAGTATGACACTCACTCCAACACAGGAGCAAATCCTTGATTTTGTCCATACCTATCGCAGTTCTCTCACTCAAAGCAAGAACCCTCATATGGATTATTTCTTTCGATTAGAGGGGGCGACCGTTTCGATCTACAAGTCTGGAAAGGTCCTGCTCCAGGGCAATGACCTCACTCCTTACCTGGCCTTTTTCGGGCAAGATGCTGGGAACCTTAAGCGTTCTACTTCATCTGCACGACAAGATCTAGCCATGATCGGAACCGATGAGGTCGGAAACGGCTCTTATTTTGGTGGACTCACCGTCGTCGCATCCTTTGTCACACCTGACCAGCACGACTGGCTCAAAAAGCTTGGTGTTGGAGATTCGAAGACCTTGGATGATCGAAAAATTCAGCAATTGGCTCCTCTCCTTGAGGAAAATATCCAGCACCAAGCACTCTTATTGTCTCCAAAGAAGTACAATGAAGTGATCGCTTCTGGCTACAATGCTGTTTCGGTCAAAGTAGCCCTGCACAATCAGGCCATCTACCTTCTGTTAAATAAAGGAGTCCAAGCAGAGCGAATTGTGATTGATGCCTTTACAACTGCTAAAAATTACCAAAAATACGTAAAAGCTGAAAAAAATCAGGTCACGCAAGCCATTGAGTTGGAAGAAAAAGCCGAAAGCAAGTATCTAGCTGTGGCAGTTAGCTCCATCATCGCCCGCAATCTCTTCCTTCAAAATCTGGAAAATCTGGGCAAGGAACTGGGTTTTAATCTTCCTAGTGGAGCAGGAGCCAAGTCCGATCAAGTAGCGGCTAAATTGCTCCAGACCTACGGGATGAAAGCTCTGGATTATTGTGCCAAACTCCATTTTAAAAACACAGAAAAAGCAAAGAAATTACTAGAAAGATAAGTCATGTCAAAAAGAAGTTCAAAACATACATCGAGCTCACCTGTGGTGAGATTCCTTAAAGAATGGGGCCTCTTCAGTATCATTGTTGGTCTCATCATCGCCTCTCGCATTTATCTCTGGGCTCCGGTCAAGGTAGATGGCCATTCGATGGATCCGACTCTGGCCGATAGCGAGTACCTCCTTGTGGTCAACCACCTCTCGATTGATCGTTTCGACATTGTCGTTGCCAGTGAAAAAGACGACGATGGCAAAACCAAGGACATCGTCAAGCGGGTCATCGGTCTTCCTGGAGATACCATCCAATATGATAACGATACCCTCTACATCAATGGGAAAAAGACCAATGAGCCTTATTTGAAAAACTATATCGCTCGTTTCAAAAAAGATAAATTGCAATCGACCTACACTGGAAAAGGCTTTGAAGAAAACGGAGAACTCTTCCGCCAATTGGCCAATACAGCTCAAGCCTTTACAGTGGACAAGGATGGCAATCCTAAATTTACTTTGAAGTTGCTTGACGATGAATATCTCTTACTTGGAGATGACCGGATCGTTTCAAAAGATAGCCGTCAGGTCGGAGCTTTCAAGAAAGAACAAATCAAAGGGCAAGCCGTCTTTAGACTATGGCCTATCTATCCTTTCAAAACTTATTAGTATAGATCAACAGACTGAGGCTGAGACAAGTATGTCCCAGCCTTGCTTTATAAAAAGGAAAGAAATGATGGAATATTATTTTTCTGGTACTATTGAGCGCATTATTTTTGAAAATCCCAGTAGTTTTTTTCGAATCCTCCTGCTCGACATTAGTGATACCGATGCCGAAGACTTTGATGGTTTTGAGATTATTGTGACGGGCACCATGGCAGATATCATGGAAGGCGAAGACTACACCTTCTGGGGGGAGCTGGTCCATCATCCTAAATACGGAGAACAGCTCAAAATCAGTCGCTATGAACGGGCTAAACCCTCTAGCAAGGGCTTAGTGAAGTATTTTTCCAGCGATCACTTCAAGGGAATTGGTCTCAAAACAGCCCAAAAAATCGTTGATCTCTATGGAGAAGACACCATTGATAAAATCTTAGAAGCACCTGAAAAATTAGAAGAAATCACTGGTCTCTCCAAGAAAAACCGCCTAGCTTTTGTGGATAAACTCCGTCAGAATTACGGAACAGAGCGTATTCTCGCCCAACTAGCCAATTATGGCATTCCCAATAAACTAGCCTTTCAAATCCAAGATTTCTACAAGGAAGAAACCCTCCAGATCGTGGAGCAACAGCCCTACCAATTGGTGGAAGATATCCAAGGCATGGGCTTTAAAATCGCGGACCAACTAGCAGAAGAATTGGGCATCGCAAGTGACGCCCCTGAGCGTTTCCGCGCGGGTCTGATTCACAGCCTCTTCAGCTACTCTATCGAGACTGGAAATACCTATATCGAAGCCAAGGACCTCCTGCGCTATAGCATTGACCTTTTGGAATCAGCGCGTCCAGTAGAAGTGGATCCCTCCACTGTCGCCCAAGAATTAGGCCACCTTATTGAGGAAGACAAGGTCCAAAATATTGATACCAAGATCTTTGACAACAGCCTTTTCTTTGCGGAAGAAGGAATTCGAAGCCACATCGGCCGCCTTCTAGAAAAAGGAAAACAAACCTCGTATGAACCGGAAAAAATCAACCAGGCTATTGCACAGGTTGAAAATGATTTGGGGATCCACTACGATGCCATCCAAAAAGAGGCCATTCACCAAGCCATCCAAAATAAGGTCTTTATCCTCACTGGGGGACCGGGAACAGGAAAAACCACCGTTATCAATGGAATGATCAGTGTCTATGCCCAACTCCACCAGCTGGATCTGCGTAAGAAAAAAGACCTGCCGATCCTGCTGGCTGCCCCAACAGGACGGGCAGCTAGGCGCATGAATGAGCTGACAGGGCTTCCGAGCGCCACTATCCACCGCCATTTGGGGATGACAGGGGATGATGACACCAGTCACTTGGATGACTATTTAGATGCTGATTTTATTATTGTGGACGAGTTTTCTATGGTCGATACCTGGCTGGCCAATCAATTGCTCAGCAATATCGCAACCGATACCAAACTCTTGATTGTGGGAGATGCCGACCAATTGCCTTCTGTCAGTCCTGGTCAGGTCCTAGCGGATCTCTTGCAGATCCCAAGCATCCCTCAGACCAAACTCGAACATATTTTCCGCCAAAGTGAAGATTCGACCATTGTCTCCCTAGCAGGAGACATTCGCCAGGGTAAGCTTCCCCATGACTTCACGGAACGAAAAGCCGACCGCTCATACTTCGAAGCCGGAAGCGAACACATCCCTAAGATGATTGAACAGATCACCTCTGCTGCCCTTCGCAGCCAGATCCCTGCTCAAGATATCCAAGTCTTGGCACCGATGTACAAGGGCCAGGCCGGCATTGACAACATCAATACACTCATGCAAGACCTTCTCAATCCGGCTGTCAAAGACCAGGTCGTCTTTGACACGCCAGACTGCCAATACCGCGATGGAGACAAGGTTATCCATCTGGTCAATGATGCAGAAAGCAATGTCTTTAATGGAGATATTGGCTACATTACCGATCTTCTCCCCGGAAAATATACAGAATCGAAGCAAGATGAATTGACTATCCAATTTGATGGCAATGAAATCGTCTACCCGCGCAATGAATGGTACAAGATTCGCTTAGCCTATGCGATGAGTATTCACAAATCGCAAGGAAGCGAGTTCCCGGTGGTGATTTTACCCATTACCAATCAAAGCCACCGAATGTTGCAGCGTAATTTGATCTATACCGCCATCACGCGCTCAAAGAGCAAGCTGATTCTCTTAGGAGAATACAGCGCCTTTGATTTCGCTACTAAAAATACAGGTACAGCGCGCAAGACCTATTTGGTTGAACGCTTCAAGGACCTAGACGGAGGCGAAGCAACCACAGACTATTCTTCATCCGTTGCCACCGCTTCTGTCGAATCTGCGCGAAGCAAGGAAGAAACTGTTGAAAGGAAGACTGAGCCTGATGAACCGACTGTCTATCGACTGACTGAAGACAATCTCCACACCATCTCTCCTATGATCGGACTGACTGAAGAAGAAATTGCAGCCTTTTTTGACATCAAAAAATACGACTAGTGAACAAACTAGTCGTTTTCTTTTTCTTCCACCAAAGGCAGCTCAGTATGATCGACGAAATTGGTCATGGTGACACCCAAGAGGCGGATTCCAGCATTTGTCGATTCAATTTCTTGAAAAATTTGGCGAGCGGAACGATTGATCCGCTCAGCCTCTCGTGTTGGCTCCGTCAATGTCATCCGCTTGGTCAGGGTGGTGAAGTCTCCATAGCGCACTTTTAAAACCAAGGTCTTTCCTTGCTTGCCATGTTTTTCCAGCGATTTGGCTACCTTACTGGACAGATTGGCAATTTCTTCTAAAATATCATCTTCAGCATAGAGGAGCTTGCGGTAGGTCCGCTCTTTTCCGATCGACTTGCGGATACGATGGCTCTTGACAGGGCTATTGTGAATCCCTCGCGCCTTACGAAAGAGATCATAGCCAAAGCGCCCAAATCGATCGATCAAGGTCATCTCCGGGATGGCTAAAAGATCCGCGCCAGTATAGACACCCATCTCATGCAGGCGCTCCACTGTCTTCTTTCCTACCCCGTGAAATTTGGCAATGTCCATCTGGCTCAGGAAATTCTCGGCATCCTCCGGCAAGACCACCGTTAGGCCACGAGGTTTTTGGTAGTCACTTGCCATCTTGGCCAAAAACTTATTATAAGAGACACCTGCTGAAGCTGTGAGATGCAGCTCTTCCCAGATCGCATGCTGAATCAAGCGAGCAATCTTGACAGCTGATTTGCTCTGGATTTTATTTTCCGTCACATCTAGATAGGCTTCATCAATACTCATGGGCTCGATCACATCTGTATAGCGCTTGAAGATCTCACGAACCTGCTCACCCACTTCTCGGTATTTTTCATAATTTCCAGAGATAAAGATCGCGTGGGGACAAAGATCCAGCGCTTCTTTGGAACTCATAGCCGAATGAATGCCATATTTCCGTGCTTCATAGTTACAGGTCGAGACCACACCTCTCCCTCCTGATTGACGAGGGTCCTGGCCAATTACGACAGGCTTCCCCTTTAAACTAGGATTGTCTCTTTCTTCGACAGCAGCAAAAAATGCATCCATATCAATATGAATAATCTTGCGACTGGTATCATTCACTAATGGAAATATCAGCATTTTTCACCCTCCTTTTTTCTATTATAAGAAGAAAATTTTAGAATTGCAAAAATCGGCCCCTCCTAAAAACATGAAAATTGATGGAAATTCGTGTTCATTTTCAAAAATGTAGTACAGTATCGCAGAAGAGTTGAAACTGTATTATAAAAGAATCTGCTATTTTTCGCAATTTGTCTTTGTGTAACCGATTTCTGTATGGTATACTACTATTGTAAGTGCAACAGATATAGTTGCTAGAAAGACAATAGAGGAAAATAAAAATGGTTGTTAAAACAGTCGTTGAAGCACAAGATATTTTTGACAAAGCCTGGGAAGGCTTCAAAGGTGAAGATTGGAAAGAAAAAGCAAGCGTTTCTCGCTTCGTTCAAGCTAACTACACACCATATGATGGAGATGAAAGCTTCCTAGCTGGTCCAACTGAACGTTCTCTTCACATCAAAAAAATTGTTGAAGAAACGAAAGCTCATTATGAAGAAACTCGTTTCCCATACGATACACGTCCAACTTCTATCGCTGATATTGATGCTGGATACATCGACAAAGAAAACGAATTGATCTTCGGTATTCAAAATGATGAATTGTTCAAATTGAACTTCATGCCTCGTGGTGGTATCCGTATGGCGGAAACTACTTTGAAAGAAAATGGCTATGAACCAGATCCAGCTGTGCATGAAATCTTCACAAAATATGTGACAACTGTAAACGATGGTATTTTCCGTGCTTACACTACAAACATCCGTCGTGCACGTCACGCTCACACTGTAACTGGTCTTCCAGATGCATACTCACGTGGACGTATCATCGGGGTTTATGCTCGTTTGGCTCTTTACGGTGCTGACTACTTGATGGCTGAAAAAGCAAACGACTGGAATGCGATCACTGAAATCGATGAAGAATCAATCCGTCTTCGTGAAGAAGTAAACCTTCAATACCAAGCACTTCAAGAAGTTGTTAAATTGGGTGACCTTTATGGTGTAGACGTACGTCGTCCTGCCTTCGATACAAAAGAAGCAATCCAATGGACAAACATCGCCTTCATGGCTGTCTGCCGTGTGATCAACGGTGCTGCTACTTCTCTTGGACGTGTGCCAATCGTTTTGGATATTTACGCTGAACGTGACTTGGCTCGTGGTACTTACACTGAATCAGAAATCCAAGAATTCGTTGACGATTTCGTTATGAAATTGCGTACTGTTAAATTTGCTCGTACAAAAGCTTACGACCAATTGTACTCAGGTGACCCAACCTTCATCACAACTTCTATGGCTGGTATGGGTAACGACGGACGTCACCGTGTTACTAAGATGGACTACCGTTTCTTGAACACTTTGGACAACATCGGTAACTCTCCAGAACCAAACTTGACAGTTCTTTGGACTGACAAATTGCCATACAGCTTCCGTCGCTACTGTATGCACATGAGCCACAAACACTCTTCTATCCAATACGAAGGTGTAACAACAATGGCGAAAGACGGATACGGTGAAATGAGCTGTATCTCATGTTGTGTATCTCCACTTGACCCAGAAAACGAAGAACAACGCCACAACATCCAATACTTCGGTGCTCGTGTTAACGTTCTTAAAGCTCTTCTTACTGGTTTGAACGGTGGTTACGACGATGTTCATAAAGACTATAAAGTATTTGACATCGATCCAATCCGTGACGAAGTTCTTGAATTCGAATCTGTTAAAGCAAACTTCGAAAAATCTCTTGACTGGTTGACAGACACTTACGTAGATGCTTTGAACATCATCCACTACATGACTGATAAGTACAACTACGAAGCTGTTCAAATGGCCTTCTTGCCAACTCACCAACGCGCAAACATGGGATTCGGTATCTGTGGATTTGCCAACACTGTTGATACTTTGTCAGCAATCAAATACGCTACTGTTAAACCAATCCGTGACGAAGATGGCTACATCTACGACTACGAAACAATCGGTGAATACCCACGTTGGGGTGAAGATGACCCACGTTCTAACGAATTGGCAGAATGGTTGATCGAAGCTTACACTACTCGTCTTCGCAGCCACAAACTTTACAAGAACGCTGAAGCAACTGTTTCACTTCTTACCATCACTTCTAACGTTGCTTACTCTAAACAAACTGGTAACTCACCAGTCCACAAAGGGGTATACCTCAACGAAGATGGTTCTGTGAACTTGTCTAAATTGGAATTCTTCTCACCAGGTGCTAACCCATCTAACAAAGCTAAAGGTGGATGGTTGCAAAACTTGAACTCACTTGCTAGCCTTGACTTTGGTTACGCAGCTGATGGTATCTCACTCACTACTCAAGTATCACCACGTGCTCTTGGTAAAACTCGTGACGAACAAGTTGATAACTTGGTAACCATCCTTGATGGATACTTCGAAAACGGTGGACAACACTGTAACTTGAACGTTATGGACTTGAACGATGTTTACGAAAAGATCATGTCAGGTGAAGACGTTATCGTTCGTATCTCTGGATACTGTGTAAACACTAAATATCTCACTCCTGAACAAAAAACTGAATTGACACAACGTGTCTTCCACGAAGTTCTTTCAATGGATGATGCCTTGAACTAAGATTCAAATAGGTCTTAAAAACCAGTCGGAAACGGCTGGTTTTTTCATCCCCATCGCAAGAGTATTCTGAATTTTGAAAGAGTTTAAGAGCCTACCATATAGAGTTTGACAGCGCTTTCTCCAAGTGTTATAGTAGAGCTGTAAATAATATAGAAGGGGTGATCCTATGTTTTTAACATTTATTTTCGCTATTATTTGGCTCTTTATCCTGATTGCACTGATCTTTTTAGCAACCCTTCTCGTCCAGGATAGCACCGTGCAGCACCACCACCCGAGTTAGCGAATGATAAGCCTAAACAATAGCTATTCTAAACGAATTCAGAAAGGATAAGAAACAAACTAGAATTGTCAAATTTTAGTTCTGTCTCTCGTCCTTTTTTGCTATAATAGAAACAGATTATTTAGTAAGAAGGAAATTATGGAAGAGTCAAAACAGATCAACCAAGTGATCGACGTCCTGATGTTAGCTGGAACCCTCCTGATAGAGAGCGGTTCTGAGATTCACCGGGTCGAAGATACCATGATCCGGATCGCCCATTCACAGGGAATCGTCGATTGCAATGTTTTAGCGATGCCAGTCGCTATTTTCTTTTCAATTGAGAATGCCAATGTCACGCGCATGAAACGGATCTTGCGGACCAATTACAATATCGAAAAGGTCTGTGATGTCAATCAGATCTCTCGTCAACTCGTCTCTGGAGAGATCGATCTCGAGCAAGCCTACCAGGCCCTGAGCGAGTTGAAAATGAAGCGCGTTCCTTATACTAATCTCCAGTTGACCATTGCGGCAACTCTTAGTGCGCCTTTCTTCTCCATCATGTTTGGAGGAAATTTCTATGATGCGATTGGAGCGGGTATTGCGACTGTCTTTGCCTTTGCTTTTTCTCTTGTCGTTGAGAAATACGTTCGCATTCCTTTTGCCACTGCCTTTGCGGCCGCCTTTGTCTTTGGTTTTTTGGCCCATATCTGGACGCGCTATAGTGGTTTTCCTTCCAATACCGATCTCATTATCGCAGGCTGTGTCATGCCCTTCGTTCCTGGAATCGCTATGACCAATGCCGTCCGAGATCTGATGAATTACCACCTCAACTCTGGGATGAGCAAACTCTTTGAGACTCTCCTCATTACTCTTGCACTTGGTGCCGGTACAACGGTCGCCCTCGTCCTTATGAAATAAAATGATGAACCTAACTGAATTTTTAATCCAAGCGGTGGCCAGTTTGATTGCCATCATCACCTTTTTAATCGTCCTAAATGTGCAGCGCTCCATGTTGATTCCTGGAGGAATCCTCGGTATGGGCATCTGGCTACTTTACTATATCCTGAAAGGGCCTACCAATGTCATCGTTGCAACCTTTATCGCAGCCATTGTCGGCTCCTGTATCAGTCAGATTTTAAGTATTATTCTCAAGACGCCTGTCGTGGTCTTTATGTTGTCCATTCTAGCCCCATTGGTTCCTGGATATATTTCCTATCGAACCACTTCCTTCTTTGTCAGTGGGCAATATCGCCAGGCAGTAACCAGCGTGACACTGGTGGTTATTCTGGCCTTGGTGATCTCCATCGGGATGGCTAGCGGCTCCGTTGTCTTGAAACTCTACCATTCTTACCAACGCCATCAAAAAAGAAAAATGACCAATGCCAACTAGCATTGGTTTTTCAAAACTTATCTATGTAATCGCTTGTATTTTTGTTTAAAAGTAGTACAATGATAGTGAAATAACAAATCCTTTAAAGGATGCGAGGTGCTGTAGGATGGTAAACAAGTATATCAAGTATCTTCCTTGGATGATCCTAGGAGCCTTCCCCTCCTATCAATCAGCGACTTACTATGCCCGTAATTCATTTGACTTGTTCTATCTGACCTTGAACTTTCTGATTGTGTACATCGCTTTAATCGTCTTCTACGAAAAAGTTCTAAGAGACAAATGCAAAGAACTCTTCATACGAATCATGAGCAATCCTAAAAAAGATAAGCAAGGATAAGAGTTGAAAAGTCATCTAAGGATGGCTTTTTTTATAGATTTTCTATTTTTTCTATGAAACATTGCAAAATCGGTCCCGAGAATGATTTCCTTGCTGATCTAGCTTTTTCAAGGGAGTTTTACCCTTAAATATGGTAAAATAGTAACGAAATATACTAGTAGATATCAAATAAAAAAGAGGTTAAGAATGACAATTGGGATTGATAAGATTGGTTTTGCGACGAGTCCTTATGTCTTGCGTTTAAAAGATTTGGCTGCTGCTCGTGATACTGATCCCGAAAAACTGAGCAAGGGTCTTCTCTTAAAAGAACAAAGTGTTGCACCGATCACAGAAGACATCGTCACATTGGCTGCTACTGCAGCAGATGATATTTTAACAGACGAAGATAAAGAAGCGATCGACATGGTGATTCTTGCGACAGAATCTGGAATTGACCAGAGTAAGGCTGCTGCTGTGTTTGTCCATGGCTTACTAGATATCCAGCCTTTCGCCCGCTCTTTTGAGATGAAAGAAGCCTGCTATGCTGCGACTGCTGCCTTGGATTATGCTAAACTCCATGTTGAAAAATTTCCACAGAGTAAGGTTTTGGTCATTGCCAGTGACATTGCTAAATACGGAATTGGAACTCCTGGAGAACCAACACAGGGGGCTGGAGCGGTTGCTATGCTGATCAGCCAAAATCCTCGTATTCTATCTTTTAACGATGATAATGTTGCCCAAACACGCGATGTCATGGATTTTTGGCGTCCAAATTATGCGACAACTCCCTTCGTGAATGGGATTTATTCAACGCAACAATATCTAGATTCTCTGAAAACAACCTGGGCGGAATACCAGAAACGGACTGGCCTTACCTTGACAGACTTTGCGTCCGTCTGCTTCCATTTACCTTATCCAAAATTAGCTCTCAAGGGCTTGAAAAAAATCTTGGATAAGTCATTATCAGAAGAGAAAAAAGATCAATTACAATACAACTTTGATCAATCGATTCTATACAGCCAACGCGTGGGAAATATCTACACTGGATCTCTTTTCCTAGGCTTGCTATCACTACTGGAAAATGACCCCCAACTCAAAGCTGGGGACCGAATCGCCCTCTTTAGCTATGGAAGTGGAGCGGTTTCTGAGATCTTTAGTGCTAACCTTGTTCCTGGTTTTGAGCAACTCTTAGATCACAAACGCATGGAAAAACTGGACCAACGTACGGTTCTTAGTGTTGCTGACTACGAACGACTCTTTTATGAGGAAGTAGATCTAGATCCTAGTGGCAATCAAGTGTTTGAGCCTGCTACGCATCAAACTTTTGCTTTGACAGAGATCAAGGAACACCAACGCACTTACCAGAAAGTAGAAAAATAATGGCACGATTACCAGGTTTTGCAAAACTTTCTCCCACAGAACGCATAGAGGCCTTACTGAAGGAAGGCCTCTTAACTTGGGATGAAGCACAGATCTTAAAAGAACAAAAGGGACTTCCCCTTTCTATTGCAGATCAATTGACAGAAAATGTCTTGTCGACTTTTGACTTGCCTTTTAGCCTCGCTCCTTATTTCCTGATCAATGGTCGTGACTATGTACTTCCCATGGTCACAGAAGAGCCTTCCGTGGTTGCGGCTGCCAGCTTTGCAGCCAAGCTCATCCAACGTTCAGACGGCTTCACCACCCAGGTGCACCAGCGCCAAATGATCGGAGAGATTGCTCTGACGGAGGTTGAAGACGTGGAAGTTGCTAGCAAGCGCATCCTAGAAGACAAGGAAACCCTTCTTCAGTTGGCTAATAAAGCCTATCCTTCTATCGTTAAGCGTGGAGGTGGAGCGAGAGATCTTTGGGTCGAAAACAAGGGGGACTTTCTTATTGTCTACTTGGCTGTCGATCCTAAAGAAGCCATGGGAGCCAATATGCTCAATACCATGTTAGAAGCTCTGACTGATCGCATCCAGGAACTCTCTGGTGGTCAGGCCTTGATGGCAATTTTATCCAACTTGGCCACTCGCTCTTTGGTGAGTGCAAGGTGTGCCATCGATTTTAAAGCACTGAGTCGAAATCCTGAGGAAGCCATTGAGATTGCCCACCGGATGGAGCTAGCTAGCCAACTAGCCCAAGTGGATCCTTACCGTGCAGCCACTCATAACAAGGGAATTTTTAATGGGATTGATGCCCTGGTCCTTGCAACAGGCAATGACTGGCGGGCCATCGAAGCAGGAGCCCATGCCTATGCTGCACAAAATGGTTCTTACAAGGGTTTGAGTCACTGGACAAGTCAGCCGGAAGAGAAAAAACTCTATGGAGAGATCACCCTACCAATGCCGGTTGCGACAAAAGGAGGCTCGATTGGCCTCAACCCAACGGTTCAAGTCAGCCACCGTTTGCTAGGAGAGCCTTCTGCTATTGAATTAGCAGGTATCATTGCTTCGCTCGGTTTGGCGCAGAATTTCGCGGCCCTCAAAGCCCTTGTCACCACAGGAATTCAAGCAGGACATATGAAACTCCAAGCACGCTCCCTAGCCCTTCTAGCAGGTGCTAAAGAAGAGGAAGTTCCCCGATTGGTCAGCCAACTCCTTGAAAACAAACCCTTTAACTTAGAGAAGGCACAAACACTCTTACAAGAATTGAGAAAATAAAGAACTAAGACAAGGTTTTCGTTTTCAGATTGAAGACAAAGTCATTTTTGAAACTTTCCTTAGGTGAGTACGGACGTCAGCGAACTTCGAAGAAGTTCCATGACCTAGTTTTGAACCTAAAGTTTCAAAACTCCCGAGTGCTAGAAACAATCCTATTTCTAGCACTTTTCTCACTGCGGAAAGTTTCAGTGTATGTTTGAATGAGCCTATTGGTATGTGTCAGTTTTAATTATTCTGCATCACTTAGCTTGTTTTATGTAAAAAACAGTTTGTATACATTAAAAGAACTAAGACCCACGTCTTAGTTCTTTTGTGTTTGAAAAAAATTTCTTATTGTTTTAAAAATGGCAGATCAGGCTTTTTCTTGGTATAGAGCACCACTTCGATAAAGGTCCCTACTTGGACGGCAAAGAGCAGTCCGACGAGAAGATTAATCCGATGGTCTGTTTCATAAAACGGAGAGTTCCATAAGAAGTGATTGGCTACTGTTGAGAGAACACACCAGAGCCCAAAAAGTTTTTCCTTTTGCTGGGTCACTTGAGACAACAAGAGGAAGACACCAACTGATACAACAGCTGTATAGAGGGCATGTGAAGCTAATCCACCAGAGATCCGGTTGATGGCCTCAGTGACAGCGGCTAATTGGCTGGTTTTGGTTTGGCGGGCAACATACCCTAAATCCTCAATGATTTGAAAACCAAAGCCAGAGCCCAAGCCTGCAATTAGAATCGCTTTTAGATCTTTCTTGCCAACCATCAAGACAACCCAAAAGGCAACTAGAGCCTTAAAGAATTCCTCTGAAAATGGGGCCGTCAAGGCATCGGTCCACTTGTTAAAGACAGTGGCATCCTTGATCACATGGCTATTCATAATATCAATCAAGCTATTGCCTGAAAAGCTCAACCAGCCTGCTATGAAGGCTCCTCCAAACATGGCAATCCATAAGAGATAGGTTGGGACAGTCAACTGCTTGGCCAATCGTTTTGAAAAGAGATAGAGCGGGATAATAATAGCAGCTAAAACAGACAAGTTTAAGACCAAGTCTCTGCCTGCAGACTGGCTAAATTCTTGTTGAGAAAGATGACCGAGTTCAAACTCCAAGCCAATTCCTGCAAACAGTAGAAAAAGATAGATCGAGGCTCTTTGAATTTTAGTCATCTTGTTTTCCTCCCTTTTGTTTCTTTGAGCGAATCAAGTAGATCACAATCGCTAGAAGGGTTGCTCCGAACAAGCCTGCTGCTAAAATGTAATCATAGTCAAAATCAACGAGATCAATCTTTTCTTCATAAGCAGCATCTTCTTCGTCATCTAGATCCTGCAGGGCACTTTTTCCGTGTTCATCTGCTACCTTTTGTTCTGCTTCTTTTCTGATTTCTTGCAAGCGTTCGAAGGTTTTCTCAGCTCTCGCCAAGCTTTCCTCTGTTGCCTTCTTACTAGCTTCTTCAGGCTGAGAAGCAAGGGCGATTTGTTCCTGATCACTCAGATCTTGTTCGACCATCCACTGAGACTCCAATCGTTCCATTTCAGTACGAATCGCCCCATCTTCGAATAAATCTGGATACTTGGCCACAAGGTCATTGATTCTTGAAATGGTCCAATACCAAGAGCGATCATTGTAATGATCCCCTAATTCTTGGTAGGCTTGATAGGTGTTGAGAATATTGCCATAGTAGGGTAGGTATGGAGCATTTCGTGGACTACCCATCGACAGCCACATGGTGCCTCCACCTGCACTTGCTGGGACATCATCTTTCAGTTGGAAAATATGGGCCTCCATGACATTTGGATTGGAAATAGGGTATTTATAAACCGCATCAAACTCTCCTTTTTTCGGAATGCCTTTTCCATCCAACTCCATTTGATCCTGTGGTTTATATTTGGTTCCTTCCAAACGATTGCGTTGGAGATTCATGGCATCGCGGAGGGTTAATTTTCGATCGGTTGTATGAAGAAGGTCAAAGGACGCATCGTCATATTTAACAGGAGAGCTTGGGTCTAGCGATTTGATTCCCGACCAAACCCGAGAGCGATCTGCTTCTTGCAAAGGCGGATTATAGGATTGAGAAACGTGGAATTTTTCATCCACTTCCTTATAGCTATTGGCTTTTTTGGCGACTTTTTCAAGATCTTTTGAAGCGATCGTGCGTTCGGTATCTGATAGATCGACATGCCCTAAGAAGAAGGTATTTGGAAAGACCGCAAATCGATCCTCTGGGAAGAGAATCGCTGCATATTGATGGCCAGATAGGATTTCCATATACCAGACGCCTTCTTTATCGGCAATGGTCACAATATTTCCTTCTGCAGCGCCTTTTTCTTCGACGATCTTAGCAATGAGTTCAACCCCTTCTCTTGCGGTTTTCACACTAGGGAGAACGATACTGGTCAAGCCCGATTCTGCGAGGCCATCCTTGACGTAGGGATCCACTTTTTGGATCTTGTCATTTGCTGAAGCAGATACAGTGGCAGAAATGGAAACCCCATATTCATTGAATCCTGCTTCGTCAAAAATTCCCTGATCAGGGGTGACATCTGGAACCGCTGTATACTTATAGCTAATCTCTGGCAAGGGATATTGAAAACCGTTGGCAGCATCCTCAAAGATGGCTCCTTTTTTATTGTAGACACGCTCTCTGACCACAAAATTTTTATTATGGTTGGGCTCTAAATCTTCGGTACGACCTACCAAGGTCGAACCGTCGGCCGTCAGTTTCTTCCCGATGATGAACCCTGTACAAGCCTCAACAGGTTGAGCAATCAACAAAAGCGGAAGCAAGGCTGCTACAGCTGATCGAAAATAGTGCTTCTTCATCCTAAACTCCTTTTTAAAAATGTTTTTCCTTATTTAGTATACTCTTTTACAAGCCTATTTTGCAAGCGATTCCAGCAACCGTAAACAATTCGTAAACTATCAGAATTTTTGAGGAGAACACTTTTTAAAAAAAAGAAAGAATTGGCTTATTTTGCCAATCCTAAACGAATAGGAACTAATTTTTAAGTAAAATAAGTTAAGTGATTCTTCAAAGAACTATAAAAGAGTTCTAATTTTCAAAATGAATCATAATATACGAAAACTTTCCGCTGTGAGAAAAGTGCCTGAAACGTTTTTGTTTCAGGCACTCGGGAGTTTTGAAACCTTAGGTTCAAAACTAAGTCATGGAACTTCGTAGAAGTTCGCTGACGTCCGTACTCACCTAAGGAAAGTTTCTAAAATGATTTTTCTTCATTTTCTCTGTTGATTCGCTTGCCACAATTTTCCATAGAGGAGATAGTCGACTTCACGGAGCTCTTTCAGGTTCTGACAACCGAGCGCACAAAGGAGCAATCTGAGGTCTTCTTTCCAGCCTTGGACAAGGACGATTACTTCTTCAATACTCTTAGTCTCTACCATCTCAAGAAAAACGCGGGAAAGTCCTACGCCACGTGCTCCAAGGACCAAGGCCTTGACCATATCAAGGGGATGACGAATGCCCCCACTTGCTAGGACCTCAACCTGATCTATCTGATCCTGTAACTGTAAGAGACACTGCGCAGTTGATTGTCCCCAATCATCCAGATAAGCGCGATTGCCACCACGACGATTCTCAATATAGGCAAAACTAGTGCCACCACGACCAGAAATATCGACGGTTTTGATCCCAGCATCTAGCGCTGCCTGAACTGTTTTGGGATCCATACCAAAGCCAACTTCCTTCAGGACTACAGGCACTGGAAAGCCCTGCCCATAGCTCTTGAGATGGTCTTTCCAAGTGTGGAAAATCCGCTCCCCTTCGGGCATGAGCAACTCTTGCATCAGATTCACATGGACTTGAAGAAAGAGGGGGTGTAGCTCTTCCACTGTCCGCAAGCCCAAATCTGGCTCTTTATCGATGCCAATGTTGGTTGCTAAAAGAAGATGAGGATGGTCTTTTTTGACCGCATACGATTGATCGTTCGGATCCTTCAGCCCTGCGCTGTAAGAGCCAGTCACAAAGAGAATCCCACAGGCTTCGGCTACTGCTGCCAACTTTTGATTGATCTCTTTGGCCCGTTTACTCCCGCCTGTCATAGCATTGATATAAAAAGGGACCTCCCAATCACGCCCTGCGAAATGGGTTGTCAAATCAATCTCCGCTAGATCCACAAGGGGGAGGGATCGGTGAATCAGCTCGATCTCATCAAAGCTATTATAGGAGGAGCTTTGCTCCAAGGCATAGCGAATATGCTGGTCTTTTCGATTTTCGCTCACGAATCTCCCATCCTTTCTTGGTAAATGACTTCAATATTCTTTTCCTTCCAGCGCTCTATCAAGGTCTGAGTCTCAACTGGGTCAAAAATAAGGGCGATTCCACAGTCGCCTCCTCCAGCACCACTGGATTTGGCACAGACAGAAAGGCCCTCTGTCGCTTCTTGCAGCTCTTTTAGAGCTGGGGTATAGATCAAAGGGTTCAAAGACTTTAGGTTCTTATCGGCACGTTTGATACTGGTCTCAATTTCTTTTTTGTTCCCTTCACGGAGACCTTTTTCAAGAATCTTCACTGCGCTCTGACTTTCTTTGAGAAAGACTTCATTAATCGCTCCCTTGACCTGGCGGATCAAATCACTTGAAATCGCTGGTTCCTTGGTCCAACCAACCAGAAAATCATAAGAGATGGCTGGCTGGATCGAGCAGATCTGGTAGTCCCAATCCAGGTCTAAAACTTGTGAAAGAGGCTGAGAAGTCAAGACTTCATGCAACCAAGCCCGATCAAAGGATTGGTAATAAATCAAGTCCTCGAAGGCGATACAAGCCAAATCGCCCATGGAACCATTGTCCCCTCTTTGCACCAAGACCACTGCTGCTAGTCGAAAGAGCAGATCTGGACTTAAGTCTAGTTCATACAGAGCAGCCATGGCCTTGATCACGAGCAAGACCACACTTCCGCTGGAACCAATCCCATACTTTTTCCCCTCTTCGCCCAACGTCCCTCTAAGGTGAAGATCAAACGGTTTAGGGGCTATTCCCTGATCTTTCAGCCACTCTTCCATGAGCCGAATGGTCTCTTGAATCAAGGCGTAGTCCTTATTTGGGGTCAAATCCACCTGGTAACCAAAGAGATCTGAGGCTAGCTGATAGCTTCTAGATTCTTGGATAGTAGCTGACAGATAAATGGGAATAAACTGAATCACGGCTCCATAGCCAGGCGTTAGCACTGCGTATTCTCCAGCTAGATAGAGCTTGCCTCCAGTCTGTACCTGATACTTAGTCTTCATCTTGAGGGTCCTTTGTCTTAGATACGATGGTCCGATAGCGGGCGTCAAATAAAGGCACCAGCTGATCCAAGTCTTCTTCTAAACAGAGAACCTTAACGTTTGGCCCTGCATCCATGGTGAAGTAACAAGCATGGCCTGCAGCTCGAAGCTCACGGACAAATTCCATAGCTTTGTGGCTTTCTTCTGTCAAGTAGCTAAAGGCTGGAGTGGCTGTTCTAGTCGTCGCATGCATAGCAAGGGCATTGCGCTCTGTCAGCTGACCGACCCGTTCAAAATCATTGCCAGCTAGATAGTCCAGCATGTCCTTGTAATCTTGTCGAGACTCTTCGATCCATTCTTTGAAATTAGTCGAGGTCTCCATGCAACGTTTCATCCCTTCCCGGCTGGAAACGGGCTTTTGCTTGTCATTGAGGACCAGCATGATCATAGCCAGTTTTAGGTCTGTTTTGACCTTATAAATTTCTCCACTTTCTTTGTCCCAAGCTGCTAAGGGTCCAAAGAAAGAACGTGAAGAAGAACCCGAAGCAAACTTGGCTTTTTGAGCTAATTCCTCCTGACTCAAGCCCAAATCATAGTACTGATTGCAAGCCTTGACGAGAGCAGAGAGGCCGCTTGAGCTAGAGGACAAACCGGCTGCAGTTGGCATGTTGTTGCTGGTATCCACCCGAACAAATCCTGCTTCATCTGCTGGCTTCAAGCTATCAATCACAGCTCCAATTTTGGCTTGCTCAGCTGGATTTTGGAATTCCCCATCGATGTAAAATTCATGCGCAGTCGCATCTGCTGGTAAGGGAGAGAGACTCGTCTCTGTATACATATTCTCTAAGGTCAACGAAATCGAACTGGTCGAAGGGACCATCTGTTTGGCATCTTCTTTTCCCCAGTATTTGATAATCGCGATATTGGCATAGGACTTAGCCTTTACAGGTTTTCGATCCATGTATGGTGCGCTCCTTCTTTTTCTAATGCATGGGCAATGGTTGCTGCTTCACGAGAATCCTTGACGAGGGCAATCACACAGCCTCCAAGGCCGCCTCCGCTCATTTTAGCACCTAAGGCCCCATTTTCAAGGGCAACGGCGACCAGGTGGTCTGCTTTTTCACAGCTGACCCCTACGGCTCTCAAGTGGTCATGACAAGTAGTCAGAGCCTGTCCTAGGCTCATTAGATCATTCATTTTTAGAGCCTCTTCCACCTGCTGGGTCAACTGACCAATCTCATGGAAATGGGATAAAACTTCCTGCCCTTTGGCTTCAACCTTTTGAATCGCCTCACGGGTATTGCCGTGAATCCCCGTATCCGCAATCACCAAACTCGCTTTTATACCCAGCTCCAGCGGGTAAAAGCCGACATTCCGGATGAATTTAATGGCTTGATCGCTCAGACAAGTCTTGGCATCCAGACCGCTTGGATTCATATGGGCAATGGTTTCTGCTCGATTGACCAGGATTTCTAAGGTCTCATCGTCCAGCTCCTCTTGATAATAGTCAAAAACTGCACGAATAGCTGCGATACTGACCGCCGCAGAGGACCCCATCCCCCGTTTTTCCGGTACCATAGACTGAATCCGACAGCGAATCCGGGCCTCACGAATCCCGAGGTGCTCAAGAGACGCAAAAACCGCCATGGACAATGTGTCATCTTCAAACAAAATCCATGGACTGTCTGCCGGGATGATCTGGCAGATCACTTCGATATGATGGAGTGGCAGGGCAATAGCCGGATAACCATAAACCACCGCATGCTCTCCAATTAAGATAATTTTACTATGCGCCTTTCCGACGCCTATCTCTTTATGCATATTCATCTCGCTCTACTAAGGTCATTACTATTTTAATATAAATCAGCCAAAAAAGCGATGCTTTTGAAGGAAATCCAACCTAAGACGGAGTCCAAAAATGAATCACCCAGAAGAGCTCCTTCTTATGGACAGACAAGAAAAGGCCGGGATCCGTCATCCCAGCCATCCATTTCTATTTTTCACATTCTTGTTTGATCAAGTCCATCAAAGAGTTGCGGTCTAAGATCCATTGGGCCCGTTCGTCCTTCTCATAGGTCCGGTTAGACAAAAAGATCACAGCTTCCTGCCTCTTTCGATTGTACATGATGAAGGTTCCAGTATAGCCCGTATGATCCAACCAGTCACCCTCTAGATTCCATCCGAGAGCGCGGGTCTTGCCCTCTTCACGCGCAAAATTCTGAGACAAGTCACGCGCAAAATCATCCTTCAGATAATGCTCTAAGAAGCGCTCTAGATCAGCAACAGTTGAAAAAAGTCCAGCACTTCCCGCATGACAGCCCAATACTCTCGCTTTGGGATCATGAACACTTCCAGAAGCAAGGCCACGGACCGTTGGCACCGCCTTTTCGACCGGTCCAAACCGTGTCTCTGTCATCTTCCAAGGTGTAAAGATCAGCTCTTCAAATAAACGATCCAAGGGCTGGTGAAACCTGTCTTCTAACCAAAAGCCCAGCAGAAGAAAATTGACGTCGGTGTAATGAAAACTCTTGTCTTCTTTCAACTGCAAATTTTCAAGAGCTGTTTTCAACTGTCTCGCATCCAATTGATCCCGGTTGGGGATAAAAGGATCCAGCCCAGAAGTATGGGTCAAGAGTTCCCGGATGGTCGTCTTCTCATGAGCAAAACGCGGGTAAAACTCTTTAAAGGGACGATCGAGCGGAAGCTCCCCTTTCGCATACAAAAAAGCACAGATGGTAGCGACTCCGACGACCTTACTGACACTGGCCAAATCATAGACCAGGTCAGCCACTACTGACTCTCCTTTTTCAGGATCCGCTAGTCCCAGATAGTGCTCACTCCACTGACCCTTGCGGTAAAGCGCAAGAGAGGCACCTGGATAGATGCCTTCTTGGATTTGTTCGGTAATTTTTTCGATGATTGCATTCACGCTCATCACTCCATTCTTATTCTTCATAAGAAATATGGACCTGATCTTGATTGGCTTCAAACCAGAGTTCAATCTGACTTGGATCTTTGGCAATCAAGAAAGTTCCCTTACGGTGCACAAAATCGACAGTTTCTCCCAAGCGTTCTTTCACGACTTCCACATCAAAAGATGCCAATTCGACCTTGATCATGCTCAAATCCCAAGTCACCTTGTTCTCCACTTGGAGATCTTCTCCTTGAGCTTCCTGCAAATGGATAAAGTGGGCCAAAGCTGGCAAGTTGCTATAGAACTTCTCAGCCTCAGCAAAATCGGCCACATTGACCTCAAGAAAGTCCACATCAAAGCTGGTCAAACCTTTGAAATCTTCTGGCACGTCAACAAGAGGCGCTTTCTCCAACGGTTCTAGGCTTTCAAGATTTTCTTCAGCATGCACGAAAATGGTATCTCCTTGAGGAGACACAACTTCAAAGGCGCGACCATTAGCTCCTTGGTAAAGGGCGCTTGTTTCTGGCTGGCGGGCCAACAAATAATCAATTTCTTGAGCTTGTGCCACTTTCACCACGATGCGACCCAATTTCTTTGGACCTTCGACCTTACGCGAACGCATACTCGGTGACTCTTCTAAGACAATTTTCTCTACTTTTGAGGCATCTCCTAAAGATAGGAGAGCTCCTTCTTCCACTAATACTTTCATTCCCAATGTCTCTTCATAAAAGCGTTGATTGACATTTCGGTTATTCACTTTCAAGACTGGGATCACTCTTACGATCTGATTTGCTGTCATACTTTCCTCCAAGCACTTTTTATTGTAAAAGATTTTCTGGCTTTTTACAAGAAATCTTGTGCAAAAAAGACAGATTTTTCAAAAATAAAAATCTGTCTTTCTTTTTTTAGTATACTGTTCGTGTATGGACCCGCCCGTTTGGAGCTTCAAATTCGTATTCTAAGTAATCCTGATAGGTCCCTGGTGCAATCACTCCACGCACATCTAATACAGCCGTTCCTGCCTGTCCCACAATGGAATCTGCTAACAGGCAGCAATTAGTAGACAGAACAAAGTAAGATTTAAAACGCGAAGAAGTAAATTTATATAGCTCAGCCCCTAAATCATATTTCAATTTGTAAGCGTAGGTCGGCTGACCGTCTTCCAGTAACCTCCTAGGTGGATCCCAAGGTTCTAACAACTGATCAATTTCAGCTAGACGCTTCTCTACTGCCTGATTCTCTTCTTCGGTAAGGGATAGGCTGTAGCCAAACAGCGTCTTTTGACTCTCTTTTTTACATAGTTCGATGTATGGTTCCTTATCCACTTTAAACAGTACGCCATCCCCAATCGTCCCAAATAGACGCTCTGAAAAGGGATCGTAACTTCCGTAAGAAATGACCTTCCCCTGATAACAAATATCTACATGCCCAATCGCTCCAAATAAGTTGCTGTCAGAAGTATGAACCAAAATTTCTAATTCCCTTGCCTCTTCTTCTTTTTTCACCAATCGATAAGGGCCTGTGTGTCCCGCCGAGCTCCCTTTTTGAAGAAACTGGTTAAACCGTTTTAACTCCTTAGCAGGGATAAAGGCTGCAAAGATAACCGGTAGGCTAATACGAAAGCGACGTTTTAACTCTTGGCCTTGTTGGTCTTTGTCAAATAAAATACCATCTCGAATATTAGAAATCCCCAACAAGACCAGATAAGCCCCCAAGAGGATAAATTGGAAGTGCCCATCTGAACCAGGTTCCAAGACAGTTGCTAGACCAAGCCCACCGTTTAAAAGCGCATCCCATAAATAGAGCCAGCCTCCTTTTACCCGATTGGCCTTATAAAGCCAAAATGTGATCCCATAGACAATGGCACTCCCCAACTGATATGCCCCTAAACAAATCACAACTAAGTTTACGGGCAGACTACTCAGTCGATTCAACCAGATCAACGCAAGTGAAAGAAAAATAAACCAAATAGAGTGGCTATAGGAAATAGACTTGCTACGTAACAAAAAGCGAAGAAGAAAGCTTCCTAGTCCATCAACTAAAAAGTAAATGGCTAATAGATCCAAGGAAAATTTGGTGAAACCAACGCCGTTTCGAAAAATGAGAATCCCAAAAATGACGGCAAGAACCCCAAACAATAAGGTCCGTCTTCTTGCAACTTGTTCAAAAGATATTTTTTTCAATATTCCTTCTCCTTATAGACGAAAGGTCTTTAGACAAATACTATTTTATCAAGTATAATATAAGAAGTAAAGAAAAAAGAAACTGATAAAAGGAGCAGTCTATGAAATACAATCAATATAGCTATCTATCTGTTGACCAAAAAGACATTCTTAAGGAACTAAAAGAAATTGGGTTTGACCTTCCCACCCACCTCCCAGAAAAAGAACTGTTTGAATGGTTTGTCCGCAAGGTTTACTTCACCTATAAAGATACAGATTATCCCCTCTCTAACCTAGTGGTGGATTCTAAAACAGACTTTTTAACGTATATCCAATCTGACTGCGAATGGTCTCCGAACATTTTTTACACAGTAGCCCTCCAATTACTCGGTTTCCGCTATTTTATTGATTTTGAAGATACGGATAGCTTCTTGAAAGAAGTCCAATTTCCGATTGAGTATGGAAACTTGGTAGAAAACCTCTATCACCTTCTCAATACTCGAACAGTAAAAGGAAATTTACTCATCGATCAGTTGGTCAGCGATGGCTTGATTCCTGAAGATAACCAGTATCACTATTTTAACGGCAAGAGCCTCGCAACCTTTACGAGCCATGATGCCATCCGCGAGGTCGTCTATGTGGAAAGTCGGGTCGATACCGACAAAGATGGTCTGCCAGACTTGGTCAAGGTCAGCATTATCCGTCCTCGCTATGAAGGCAAGATTCCAGCTGTTATGACCGCAAGTCCTTATCACCAAGGGACCAACGATAAGGCCAGCGACAAGGCCCTCTACAATATGAATGTCGACCTCGAGGTCAAAGAACCTCATACCATTCAAGTAGAAGTACCTCAATTAGAATTGGTGGATCCTGTCGGTTCAGCTGAGCTAGTCGATGAAGCTGAAGAAACTCTCACCCATATCAATTCCAGCTATACCCTCAACGACTACCTCCTTCCACGCGGCTACGCTAATCTCTACGTATCTGGAGTGGGGACAAAAGATTCGCAAGGCTTGATGACCAATGGAAATTACCAACAAATCGAAGCCTACAAGAACGTTATCGACTGGCTCAATGGCCGTTGCCGGGCCTTTACAGATCACACACGCAAACGCCAAGTCAAAGCTGATTGGTCTAATGGAAAGGTCGCAACCACCGGGATCTCTTACCTTGGAACCATGTCTAACGGCCTTGCGACCACAGGTGTGGACGGTCTAGAAGTCATCATAGCAGAGGCTGGGATCTCTTCTTGGTACAACTACTACCGCGAAAATGGTCTCGTGACAAGTCCTGGCGGCTATCCAGGTGAAGATTTTGATTCCCTTGCCGAATTGACCTATTCACGCAACCTTTTAGGTGGGGATTATTTACACCACAATGCGGCCCACCAAGCCGATCTTGATCGCGTCAAAAAAGAGCTGGACCGCGCTTCCGGAGACTACAATCAATTCTGGCACGATCGCAATTATCTCCTACATGCTGATCGAGTCCAAGCAGAGGTGGTCTTTACCCATGGCTCCCAAGACTGGAACGTCAAACCGCTTCACGTCTTTAACATGTTCCAAGCCCTTCCAGCAAGCATCAAGAAACACCTCTTCTACCACAATGGTGCCCATGTCTACCTCAACAACTGGCAGTCCATTGACTTCCGTGAGAGCATGAATGCCCTTCTCTCTAAAAAATTGCTGGGCTACGATTCAAGCTATGAATTGCCTACTGTCATTTGGCAGGACAATACAGGAGAACAAAGTTGGACTTCCTTGGATGATTTTGGCAATCAAACAAGTCAGCGGACCTTCTCGCTGGGAGACGGTGAAAAAGTCATCCAAAACCGCTACGAGACAAAAGATTACGAGCGCTATGGCAAGGCTTATCCGACCTTCTTAAGCGATCTCTACCAAGACAAGGCCCAACAGGTAACCATCGATCTTCCAATCGAAGAAGACCTGCACCTCAACGGGAAAGCTCGCCTTCACCTACGACTTCACTCCAGCACCAATAAAGGCCTTCTCTCAGCCCAACTCTTAGAGCTTGGAAGCAAGAAATACCTCCAACCCTATCCTGCAGTCTTATCGGTCCGTACACTGGATAACGGTCGCTACCATATGCTAGACAACTTGACCGAGTTGCCATTTAAGGAAGCGGGCCAACGAGTCATTTCGAAAGGTTATCTCAACCTCCAAAATCGTCATGATCTCTTAGAGGTTGAGGACGTGACGCCAGGCGAGTGGATGGAATTTGACTTTGATCTCCAACCAACCATCTACAAGCTCGAAAAAGGAGCGACCCTTCGCCTGGTCCTTTACACAACGGACTTTGAAATCACTGTGCGTGATCAAACCGATTACCAACTCACCATTGACTTAGCACAATCAAGCCTCCATCTTCCTGAAATGACAGAGGTCCACTAATCGTGGTATCAAGGCTTAGCCTTTCTTTGCTTCATTTGACAGCTTAGCCTACTTATGTTACTATCTAATAGAGTATTTCATAGAAAAAGATATTAGAGGAAGTTATGGCGATTGAAAAAACTGTCAGCGAAATTGCTGAAATTTTAGGAGTCAGCCGCCAGGCGGTCAATAACCGTGTCAAGGCGCTGGCTCCAGAAGATACCCAAAAAAACGAAAAAGGGGTTACCGTTGTAACCCGTAGTGGCTTGATTAAGCTCGAAGAAATCTACAAAAAAACTATTTTTGAAGATGAGCCAGTCAGCGATGATGTGAAGCAACGCGAATTGATGGAAATTTTGGTAGATGAAAAAAATGCTGAAATCGTCCGTCTCTACGAGCAACTCAAAGCCAAAGACGAGCAACTCGCTAAGAAAGATGAACAGTTGCGCGTGAAAGATGTTCAAATTGCTGAAAAAGACAAGCAATTGGACCAACAACAACAATTGACTTTACAAGCAATGAACGACCGCGATACCTTGAAACTTGAACTCGAACAAGCCAATGAAAAAGTTCAAGAGCAAGAAAGCAAAGGTTTTTGGGCACGCGTTTTCCGTCGATAATCCGGGGCTGGATCCTACCAGTCCCTTTTCTTTTCTACCACAGGAGATTTCCCATGAAAGCATTAGAAGATTATATCGCCTTTGATCTCGAATTTAACCAATACGAAGGCGCCTATCAGATCATCCAGGTGTCTGCCGTACGTTTTACGGACGGTAAAGAAGTCGACCACTACGACTCCTACGTATACACCGATAAGCCCCTAAAAAGCTTTATTAACGGCTTGACTGGCATTACCCAGGACAAGATCCAAAATGCCCCTCAACTCGAGCAGGTCCTCAGTGAATTCAAGGCCTTTGTAGGAGACCGGCCCTTGATCGGATACAATGCCAAAAAGAGCGACCTACCCATCCTACTTGAAAATGGCTTGGATCTAGAAGACCAGTACGCTGTCGATGTCTTTGACGAGGCTTTCGAACGTCGTCCATCTGACCTCCACGGCATTAAAAATCTCCAACTCCACACCGTTGCAGAATTTTTGGGGGTAGCAGGAAAATCACACGATAGCTTAGAAGACGCCCGCATGACAGCTCTTGTCTACGAACAATTCCTCGAATTTGATCAAGGCCGCACCCTCCTTGAAGAACAAGAGAACTTCTCCACCAACCCCTTCGGAGGCTTGGACTTATCCGGATTTTTTGATGAATAAAAAGAGAGAGTGGGACAGAAATCGGTAATTCGTTAGAATTCGATTTCGTCGTCCCACCTCCGCACAGTTGAGTAGGGCTGTAAAAGCTGAAGAAATCAGCGTAGTAGAGCCCACTCAACCACTGCGTCTGGCTCAACAATCCAAAAACAATTAAGAGGCTAGGACTTTTGTCCCAGCCTCTTTTGAATTAATGAAAACTTCTTTAGCTTAAAATGGTAATTTCCCTGCGAAAGCACCGAGTTTTTTCTTGGTTGCCGCATCAATTTCTTCAATGGCAGCATTGATGGCTTGAACCGTCATATCAGAAAGAGTTTCTGTATCTTCAGGATCGACCACTGCAACATTGAAATCAATGGAGACGACCTTCTTATCACCTGTAAGAGTCGCGACAACCAAATCTTGAGCAGATTTTCCGACAAATTGAGTTGCAGCTAGCTCCGCTTGGCTTTGCTCCATTTGCTTTTGCAATTTTTGAGCTTGCTTCATCATATTTTGCATATTCATCATAGCAATAACATTCCTTCCAAATTGTGAAATTTACAGTTCATTATACCATTTTTTAGACGCTTGGAAAAGCCTAGGTGAGGGAACTCTGACATCATGCCTGCTGTTTCAGGCAATTTCATGAAGAGAGAAAAGAGTTTTGAAATCTGTGGGCCTCATCTTCCCTTAAAAGCCAGAATGTTCTTTCAAATACTCCTCTTCTTCCTTGGTCGAAGGCCGTCCTAAGATGGCATTCCGATGTGGATAACGCCCAAATTGTTGAAGAATGTCCATGTGCATCTTCTCATACTTCAAACGCTTTTCTAAGCCCGGTTGATCAAATAGGCGCAGAGCTTCTTCATGAATGGTTAAAGATTCCGAATGCATAAAGGGCATGTAGAAAAAGCCTCTTTGTACAACTGGTAATTCTTGAGCTTGTGTTAGGCCTTCTTGGGCCAAGACCAAGGCCAGGGAATCTGTCGCAAAAGCTTGGGCAGTCCCTCGAAAAATATTGCGAGGAATTTGGTCCAAGAGCAAAATCTCTGCTAAACGCCCTTCTGCCGTAGCCCGCCAGTGAAACAATTCCCCACGACTGGCCTTCCAATAAAGTTCCTCAAAGCGCTCCCGCATTTCTTGATCCAGTGCTTCTGATTTTTTGAACCAATCCTCTGGCTTCAACTCTTCGAACCAGAACCTTATCACTTCCTTCATTGCTTAACCTGCCATAATTTTTTCTTTTGTTTTTTCATCCAATGCATCATTCATCCGGCCGTACTTATATCCAGCCAAATCCAAGGCTACATAGGTAAATCCGATTTTTTTCATGTAGTCATTGATCTTGTCATGCAGTTGGATGGCTTTAAGCAGATGGTCTTCTTCCACTTCGATGCGCGCCAAGTCTCCATGCACACGCACACGGACTTGCTCAAAGCCAAGTCCTACAAGGAACTCTTCCCCTTCAAAAACCCGTTGTACATTTTCTGAAGTGATTTTCACTCCGTATGGGAAGCGTGAGGCAACGCTACAAGATGGCACCTTATTCCAATTGGAGACCCCTCTTTCCTTGGCCAATTGACGAATTTCTGTCTTATAGAGGCCGGCTTCTTGCAAGACACTGCGGACACCCGCTTCGTCCCGAGCCTTGATACCAGGGCGAAAATCGTCGATATCATCCATAATATTGCCGTCTACCAATTGCTTAAAGCCCAGTTCTGTAACTGAATCCTTAATAGTTTGGTACATCAATTGTTTGGTGTAATACCAAATATTGGGCGTATTGGCAGCAATCCGTGGATCACTCAATTCTCTCATTTCCAGTCCAAGCACAGGTGCTCCTAGCTGATCGGCCAAGTCGAGCGCTAGATCGAATTCTTCATTTGAAAACATCTCAGAGTTCACGACGGCCGCAATAACATTGTCAGGTCCCAAGGTATCCAAGGCCACCTTCAAGAGATAAGAGCTGTCAATCCCACCTGAATAGGTAACGGCTACCTTTCCGATTTTTCGTAAAATATCTTGTAATTTTTCTTCTTTTTCTTTTCTGATTTGTGCTTCTGTTGCCATCTTAGAATAGCTCCCTTCCGATAAATTCTTCAATCCGTTCATTATCCAAAATCACGATCTTTTGCTGTCGAATATCCAAAACACCTTCTCGTTTTAATTCATTGAGAATGCGATTGACACTGTTTCGCGTCGAAATCCCACAAAAACCGGCAATATCTTCATTGGTAATGTTGAAATCAATCAAGAAGCCGTCTTCTTGCTCCACACCAAACAAACTGCTTAGTTTTTGCAAATGAAAACAAACCGCCCCTTTTTTACCATTCATCATCATATACTGCTGAGACTCCATACTTTCAGACAGTTTATTACGATAATAGTCCCTCACATAGTCCTGCAGCTCTTTATGCTCTTTGACAAAATTCCAAAACTTGACCCGAGGAATACGATAAAAACTTGCTTCTTCTGTCTCCACTCGCACATTGAAAGGTGAGTCTGTATAGTTGGATACCTCATCACGAATCAAAGAGACAATGTCAATGGCTTTTAGATAGGAAAAGTTAAACTCACGTCCATCACGCATGATGACACTGGTCTTGACCACACCTTCTTTCAAGATGTAGATGTAATCCTCTTTGATCCCACGATAGGAGAGGTAACTATGGTATTTTTTCTTGACGATCGGCGTTCGCCTCTCTTCCAAAAATTTCACTAAAAATTCTGAATTCACGACGGTTTTTCCTCCCCATCTGCTCTTTCTTGAAATCACACTAATGATACACCTGTTCTTGTTTTTTTATGTCATCATTTGTTGACAACAAATGGCACACACCTCTTTTAAAAAAGAATTATACTATAAGTATCAGTATTAATAAAGGAGATCGCAAATAATGGTAGAAATTAAATTACCGTACGACAAAAAGACGATTGTTGCAAAGATTCCAGATGAAAACTTTGCTGGTTTGTTAGAGTCAAAAGCGGAAAACTTCCATAACCCACTGTCTGAAGAAGAAACTGTTGAACGTTCAATGGATAACCCTATCGGCAGCCCTACTTTGGAAGAACTTGCTAAAGGCAAAAAAGACATCGTGTTGATCAGTTCTGACCACACTCGTCCCGTTCCTTCTCACATCATCACTCCAATCATTTTGCGTCGTATTCGCTCAGTTAACCCTGATGCACGTGTGCGTATCTTGGTTGCTACTGGTTTCCACCGTCCTTCAACTCGTGAAGAATTGATCAACAAATACGGCCAAGAAATCGTTGACAATGAAGAAATCGTTATGCACATTTCAACAAATGACGATGATATGGTTAAAATCGGTCAACTTCCTTCAGGTGGTGATTGTATCATCAACAAGATCGCTGCTGAAGCTGACTTGTTGATAGCAGAAGGATTCATCGAATCTCACTTCTTTGCTGGATTCTCAGGTGGACGTAAATCAGTCCTTCCAGGTATTGCCTCATACAAGACTATCATGGCGAACCACTCAGGTGACTTCATCAACTCTGATAAAGCACGTACTGGTAACCTTGACCATAACCCAATCCACGAAGATATGCTTTATGCTGCTCGTACTGCAAACTTGGCCTTCATCGTCAACGTTGTATTGGACGGCGAGAAACACATCATCGGATCTTTCGCTGGGGACATGGTTGAAGCCCACAAAGTTGGTTGTGACTTCGTTGCAGACTTGGCACATGTATCTAAGATCGAAAGCGACATCACAATTTCTACAAACGGTGGTTTCCCACTTGACCAAAACATCTACCAAGCTGTTAAAGGGATGACTGCAGCCGAAGCTTCTAACAAAGAAGGCGGAACAATCATCATGGTTGCTGGATGTGCAGACGGTCACGGTGGAGAAGGTTTCTATCGCAACCTTGCTGACGTAGAAGATCCAAAAGAATTCTTGGAACAAGCTATCAATACACCTCGTTTAGAGACTGTCCCAGACCAATGGACTTCTCAAATCTTGGCACGTATTTTGGTACACCACCATGTTATCTTTGTATCTGACCTTGTAGATCCTGCTTTGATTACAGGTATGCACATGGAACTTGCAACTTCATTTGATGAAGCACTTGAAAAAGCCTTTGCACGTGAAGGAAAAGATGCTAAAGTAACAGTTATCCGCGACGGACTTTCTGTCGTTGTTGAATAGAATCAAACATGGATTTTCAACCCAATCTAGAACAGACACTCCGTTCTTTACAAGCAGGTCATCTCTCCGTTGAGGATGCGCTTGAGCAAATCAATGGAGTTAAAGAACTAGGGTATGCAGCAATTGATACTGACCGGCAACGTCGCAACGGCTTCCCTGAGGTCGTATACGGCGAAGGAAAGACAGTTGAGCAAATTGAAGGGATCCTGCAATTTCTTTCAGAAAAAGAATTGCCGATCCTCACAACAAGGGTCTCTCTCCAAAAGGGAGAGGCTCTTTCTCAGCGCTTTCCGACTGGCCACTATTATCCAGAAGCTCGCTGCTTCGTTCTCAACTCTAAAAAAGAAGAAGCCGATCCTGAACACTACATTGCGGTCGTCACAGCAGGGACAAGTGATGTTCCTGTTGCAGAAGAAGCTGCAGTCACTGCAGAAACCTTTGGCCATTCGGTTCGCCGAATCTATGATGTGGGAGTCGCCGGCATCCATCGCCTCTTCAATCGCTTAGAAGAGATCCAAAAAGCCAGTGTGATCATCGTGATTGCTGGTATGGAAGGAGCTCTTGTCAGTGTCGTAGGAGGTCTTGTGGATGTGCCTGTGATTGCCGTTCCAACTAGTGTTGGATACGGCAGCAACCTTCAAGGGCTAACGACCTTGATGAGTATGTTGACCTCTTGTGCTTCTGGAGTCACCGTCGTCAATATTGATAACGGATTTGGTGCAGCTTATTCAGCATGTATGATCAATCGACTCAACCACAATCGAAAGGAAAACTGATGACCAGTCTATTTTTAGAACCTTTTTCTGGAATAAGTGGCGATATGCTCAACGGTCTTCTTGTGGACCTTGGGGCAGATGTCGAACTTCTTCACACAGAACTCGAAAAACTGGGAGTGGATGGTTTTCACCTCCACGTTCATCGCGTCGCAAAAAGTGCAATTTGGGGAACTGATTTCGATGTTCACCTTCACCACGGGGAGAAAGATACGGGGATTGAAGGTGATTTTGATCACGATCATGAACACCATCACGATCATGAACATCATCACGATCACGAACATCATCACGATCACGAACATCATCACGATCACGAACATCATCACGATCATGAACACCATCATGACCATTCCCATGCGGATGCCCGCAGTTATGCAGACATCCACGAATTGATTGTCGCTTCTCAGTTGAGTCCTTTTGTGAAAGAAAAGAGCCTTGCAGTCTTCCTCGACATTGCAAAGGCTGAAGCAGCTGTGCACAACATGCCTGTTGAGCAGATCCATTTCCACGAGATCGGTGCCATTGACTCGATCGTCGATATCGTTAGCTTTTTCATCCTAGTGGAATCGCTCGGGATCGACACAGTCTACTCCACTCCTCTTACTGAAGGAAGTGGAACGATTTCAGTGGCCCATGGGGAAATGCCTGTTCCGGTTCCCGCTGTCATGCAGTTGAGAAAGGAATCAACCATTCCGATTACTCAAGACTTCACAGTCAAAACGGAGTTGATTACTCCAACAGGGTTAGCCCTCCTTAAAGCATTGTCCCCAATCTTTGAACCAATCCCCTCTCACCTTTCCATCGAAAGTGTTGGCTATGGATTTGGTAAAAGAGAGACTGGAAAATTCAATGCTTTACGCGGTTCGCTATTGAGAGAAGACACCTCTCACAGCACCACTGTTGTTCATCGCACGGAAGATCAAATTGTTGAGATCACTACTACGATCGATGATCAAACTCCAGAGCAACTCGGTTATATTATTCACCGTTTCCTGGATGCTGGAGTTTTAGATGTCTACTATCGTAGCGTCGTAATGAAAAAGAATCGCCCTGGCTTTGAGTTGATTCTCTTGATTCAAGGAAGTCAGTTGGAAGATTTTTCAACCCTTTTGTTCAAAGAAACCAGTACCATTGGTTTTCGATACCAACAAGTTGACCGCAAGGTCATGCAACGTCGATTTGAACAAATCGATACGGAATTTGGAACCGTTACGGTTAAAATCAATCAGTACGGATCCATCACTAAGAAGACTCTTGAATACGAAGACTGTCAGCGTATTGCTAAGGAGATGCAGTTGCCGATTCAAGAAGTTTATCACCAATTACAAAAATATATTTATTAATTTAGGAGACATTTATTAACATGACACATCAATTACTTGCAGAAGTTATGAGTACAGCTTTGATGATTATCTTCGGGGTTGGCGTACACTGTGACGACGTTTTGAAGAAAACAAAATATGCTGGAACTGGACACTTATTCGCGATCACTACATGGGCATTCGGTATCACTGTCTGCTTGTTCGTCTTTGGCGGTGTTTCAATGAACCCTGCTATGGCTTTGCTTAAAGTCCTTCTTGGTAAATTGACAATCGCTCAATTCTTCCCAATCGCAATCGCTGAAATGATCGGTGCTTTCCTTGGAGCTTTGATTGCCTACTTTATGTATGCTGACCACTTCAAGATTTCTGAAGGTCAAATTGATGGTGTTGCTATCCGTAACATCTTCTCAACTAACCCTAACTGCCGTAACCTTCCACGTAACTACTTCGTCGAAGCGTTCGCAACATTTATCTTCTTGACATCAATCATGGCTGCTGAACACGCCAACGAAGCAATGCTTCCATTCACTGTTGGTTTGATCGTTTGGGCTATCGGTATGGGTCTTGGTGGTACTACAGGTTTCGCGATGAACCAAGCGCGTGACCTTGGACCTCGTTTCGCTTACCAAATCTTGCCAATCAAAGATAAAGTAAACAACGACTGGCAATATGGTCTTCTTGTACCAGGTACTGCTCCATTTGTTGGTGCTGTCCTTGCCTTCTTCTTCATCCGTTACTTCCTTGGAATCATGTAATGAGTTGATCAAAGAATCATTCAAAAGCAAGCATCGAAAGGTGCTTGTTTTTTGATTCCTTCATTTTCCGAAGCCGTCCATAAAATGATATAATGGACAAAGCAAATCATGAAAGAAACAAAAGAAGGAAGAACGACATGACTCATTTTCACACCATTGTCATCGGTGGTGGCCCAGCAGGTATGATGGCGACCATTGCCAGCGCCTCTTATGGCCAACCTACGCTACTGATCGAAAAAAATAAAAAGCTGGGTAAGAAACTTGCAGGTACCGGAGGGGGTCGCTGTAATGTCACAAACAACGGGACCTTAGACGATTTGATGGCCGGTATCCCTGGAAATGGCCGTTTCCTTTACAGTGTGTTTTCCCAATTTGATAATCATGATATCATCCAATTTTTTACCGATAATGGCGTCAAGTTAAAAGTCGAAGACCATGGCCGGGTCTTTCCTGTTAGTGATCAATCTCGCACCATTATTCAAGCCTTAGAAAATAAGATTCTTGAGCTTGGTGCTAGCATTGCCACCAACTGTGAAGTGGTCTCTGTCACCAAGCCAGAAGACGTCTTCATCGTCAAATCAGCTGAAAACACTTGGACAGCTGATAAGCTGATCGTTACGACTGGAGGCAAATCCTACCCTTCTACCGGCTCTACTGGCTACGGACACGAAATTGCCCGTCACTTCAAACACACCATCACCGATCTAGAAGCGGCAGAAAGCCCTCTTTTGACAGATTTCCCACACAAGGCCCTCCAAGGGATCTCTCTGACAGATGTGACCCTCAGCTACGGTAAACACATCATCACACACGACCTTCTCTTTACCCATTTTGGACTTTCTGGCCCTGCAGCCCTTCGGATGTCCAGCTTTGTTAAAGGCGGGGAAATCTTATCTCTGGACCTCCTTCCGACTACTTCTTCTCAAGACTTAAAAGACTTTCTAGAAGAGCATCGAGAAAAGGCCATTAAAAATAGCCTCAAAGCCCTGCTTCCTGAACGATTAGCTGATTTCTTGGCGCAAGGATTCCCTGAAAAAGCCAAGCAACTCACTCCTCTTCAAACAGAAGAGCTCATTCAAAAGATCAAAGAG
Source organism: Streptococcus parasanguinis (assembly GCA_905188195.1). Classification (GTDB taxonomy): domain Bacteria; phylum Bacillota; class Bacilli; order Lactobacillales; family Streptococcaceae; genus Streptococcus; species Streptococcus parasanguinis_P. The sequence continues at coordinate 59,162 of CAJJKY010000012.1, forward strand.
CTACCTATCCCCGTCACTGGGAAGATGTCACTAGCCAAATCCTTTGTCACCAAGGGTGGTGTCAGCCTTAAAGAAATCAATCCTAAAACCCTAGAAAGTAAGCTCGTTCCTGGACTCCACTTTGCAGGAGAAGTCCTCGATATCAATGCCCATACAGGCGGTTTTAATATTACAGCCGCCCTCTGTACCGGTTGGGTAGCAGGGAGCCTTCATTATTAAAAAAAACGAACTCGATTTTCCATCGAGTTCGTCTTTTTATTGTTCTTTGGTTAATGAAAAGCGGAAATCGTTGTATTTGGTGTAGTCAAATTCTGTATTGAGATCCGTTGTAAACACAATCGGTGTATAGTGTCCTTCTTCCAAGATAAAACCAGGTTCAAATCGGAAGTTTGCTCCACCTAGCCCTGTGATCCCAGGAAGCAAGGCATCAGCTCCATCAAAGCCTTCAACATTCCAATAATAGATATTGCCTGTTGCTTGGACTGCTCTTGCTGTATAGGTCGCTGTCCGAGTCGGTTCGCTATCATTTTTGAAGCTAACCACTGTTGTCACATTTCCATTGGCATCCACTGTCATTTTAATCGCATCTGCTTGTGGGCTAGATCCTACCCAAGTTCCCACCAATTCTGCAGGGACAGTAGCTTGCGTCGTAGTAGACGCATTCTCAGTCTTACCAGAGTCTTTTGAAGCTGTCGCGCTACTTGCTTGAGTCGAAGAGCTAGCTGTATCGTTTGCCTGAGAGGAAGATGCTGCACTCTTTTTGCTAGTACTTTTGGCTTTTTTCTCTACCTTGCTGGTAGATGCTTTTGCGGATGAGGTAGCTGTCTTTTTATCCTTTGCACCACAACCACCGAGAGCTAGACCAAGTGAAGCAGCCACCAGAACAGCGGCACTCCAACGGAAGATTGATTTTTTCATACGATTACCTCTTTATCTTTCTGACTCCCATTATACCTCAATTATTACAAAAATCAAGTATTTTTGTAATAATTGTAATTTTTCTGTAACATATTTTTCCATTTAAAATGCCAATCGTAATAGGGCGATCAAGACAATCCCAAACAAAACGGTTCCCATCAGGTTTTTGTAACGAAAGGCTACAAAGAGACTGGGAATGGTCACTACTAGGTCCAACCAGTGGAGCTGCGGGAGACTTCCAATTTTTCCATCTACTAAGCTTGATAAAACCAAGGCAAAGATAATGGAAATGGGCAGGTATTTGAGAAAGCGGGTCACAGGAGCCGGCAGTCCCTTGTATTTGACTAAGAGGAAGGGCAAGATCCGAGGAATCCAGGTAACGAGGGCTGAGGCCAGAATGGCCATGAAGATATAACTATTCACACGCATCACAGACCACCCCCACAAAACAGCCGATCAAGGTCGCAGCTAGCACAGCTAGCGGTTGCGAAACAAAAAAGAGTAAGAGAAAGAAACTCACTGCTACTGCTAACAGCACCATGAGCATGGTCTTGGTCTTTTCTGTCAGTTGCATTCCTTGAAACTGGGCTGCAAAAATCCCAATAAACATAGCCACCAAAGCAAAATCAAGCCCAAAAGCCTTTGGATCAGGTAGGAGAGATCCTAGAGCTGTTCCGATAACCGTCGCACTGATCCAGGCCACATAGCCTACTAGATTGTTCCCATGCATCCAAGGAACTGTAATGGTGTCCGTCTTTAACTTCTCACTCAAGTAGACCCCATAACTCTCATCAGTCAGGAGACTGCCAATCCCAATGGTATGAGCAAGACTAGCATCCTTAAAGTCAGACGACGTATGTAGGCTCATCAACATATTACGGAGATTGATCAAACACACCGTCAAGGCCATATTCAATATCGAAGAATGAGCCGCAATCAGAGAGATCATCGCAAACTGAGCCGCCCCAGCATAGACCAAGACACTCATCAAGGCCATCTCCAAAGGAGAAAGATAGGGAGACGCCACCACACCGCAAGCTAGGCCAATACTGATATAGCCCAAAGCCGTCGGTAGCGCGTCCCTCACCCCCTGCCAAAAATCTTTTTCCACTCTCTCACTCCTTTCTGAATCATTGACCTCTATTATAACACAAGAAAAAAGGTTGAAAAAGAAGATCTGGTATAGAAAGGATAATCCCTCATTATACTCCTATCTCTCCACTACTTATTCACTTTTAAATCCGACATTTCTAATGTCATCTTCTCTTCTTGTGTCATGGTCTCGACAATTTGTTTTTGCTCACTTGATATTGGCAAGGTCAAAATCGTAGCAGATTGATCCGGCAATACTCCACTGTCACTAATTTTATAGCCAATCCGTTGATTCTGATAAATGAATTGCCCATCATATTTCCAATTCAATGAAAAGTCAAAATCCTTATCAATTTGAAATCCAGCTTTGTTAATCAATAGAAAAACGGCATATTCTTGTTGATTGGATGAGAAAGTTGCTCCCGTATAGTTGATCGATAGGCTTCCTTGATTTCCTAGTTCTGGATGTTCCTTGGTTAATTTCTTCCCCAATTCAATTACATTTGTTTCTTTCCCTTCATACTGTGGGGGTAATACAAATTGCAAACCTGTCTCATTTTTAACAGATGAGGACTCTTTTGAAGTCTGATCTGTTTTACTCGGCGAAGAATCTTTTGATTCATGTCGAGACTGGGCGCATGCTGTTAATGATAGAAGCGCTATGAACAAAACGATCGTTTTTTTCATCATTTCTACTTCTTTATTCTTATCCATTTCATTCTAGTTACTTTTTTCGATGACTATCTCTTCTACACTATCAAGCCTTAAATTTCCTGTTTTTGCTCCTAAAAGAACTGGAACTTTACCAAATTCGAAGGTCAATAGAAAAGCTGTAAGAATACCGCCTATTACTAAAAAGATCCCTTCTTGACCATTATTATTAAATAAATACATAGCTAAACAGGCCAGTAAAACAAGATTTAATAGATGGGCATCAAAAATTTGCTTTCTTTCTGGTATCGGCTTGAAAGTCACCCTGTATCTCTTAGTAGCTGTAGGAAATAGATTCTTAACCTTTTTACGAGCCTTTTCTATAGAAAATCGAAAGAGCACAAAAGATATTAGCATGGCAACCACAAATAAGACTATCTTTAGGAAAATTTGCTGACTAATAGCATACTCACTGAATAGCTTTTTTAAGAGACTATAAACCACTCCAACAAATGGCTGGACTATGATAGCTGCTATCCCCCCATTTATTTTATTGATGGGTGTGCCTGGGATTTCAACTTTTTTATCTACTTCCATCATCTCAACAGTGATAGCTTCCGTTGGCAACCCCCAATAATAGAGCTTAGGCTTCATGGTACTAGCATCTAACAGAAATTTTTTACCATCGTACTCCACCAGTTGGTGACAGAAAATACTTGTTTCTTTATATTCTAACATCCTATTTACTTCCTACATGCTTTCAACATAGCATCCTAGACGGTACCAACCCGATCCAATCCAACTTTCTTCTCCCAATCTTCCAGATAAGGCTTTACTCAGCCAATTCCCCACCTATGCTATTTCAGAAACTTTCCTTATCTCCCTTTTCTACGTTTTTAGCAATGAACTCTATCATATCATTCCATTTATGAAGTTGGTAATCAAATTTAAACATAAAAATCACTGAAAAACTAATGAGCAAAAAGAGTGCTGCAATGGTTTCATTTCCGATGACAAACAAAAGAATAGCGGCTACAGTTAGGAACCTAAAAAGATTGACCAGAAATGTAAAGTACACCTTCCGTCTCTTTAATGCCTTGATTAACTTCTTGCACTGATCCTCATCCAACTTGGATGGTTGTAATTTCAAGCTCGCATGGTAATATCGAATGATCCACGCAGCTAGGAAGTAGGAGATAACACCTAAAATCGGAATCGTTCCAAATCGGACCAACTGATTGTCAAATATTCCATACTCCGCTAATCCATCCGAAATTTTGTTAATAATAAATAATGTAATAGGGAGCAGTACATAAGACCAGTAGTTAGGAGAAGATGTCTCTTCTAGTATGACTTTTTCCTCCCAATCAAAATGGTAATTCTTGTTCTCCCATATCCCTAAATTAATTATTGTTTGCATAACAACCTCTTTTTCACTCTCCTTGTATGTTTTCTAAATATTCTCTCAGTACCAATTTGAAATAGATTTACCGTTATAATACTTTTGAATCTCATCGAACTGAGAGATTTTCGTATCTTTATTTTCTACACTCAGTTCTTTAGGTAGATAGGCATAATCGTACACAGAGGAACCTAATTTAAGAAATTCTGTTTCTAGATCTATCAGTTCTTTCCCATTCGTAATCACACCATTCTCAGAATTAATCACTTTATATGCAAAACCTTCTGGTTTTGAAAAGAGGTTAAATGCAGTCGGATAGGATGCCTTTAAATTGATATTCCCTTTGTAAGATTCCTCCTTCCAAAAACCATTATAAAAGGGATGAACTCCAGCAGTGTAGCCTTTAAGGGTAGAAATGGAGAGATACACTCTATTTTTCTCATTTACGTCTTCTTCCGTTATTTCTTTATCAATTTTAAGGGTTTTAAGATTAAGTAAGAAATAACGTGGCTGAGTTTGCTTCATAATTTTAATGATAGCGTAGTCCTTCCCATTCATTTTTCGAAGAGTTGGAAAAGATCCATAGAGCTCAAAATCATCATTTTTTACATACTCTACCATCATCTTCCAAAGGTCGACTTCCTTTCGTTTCGCCTTACTCCCTGTTAAATCATAAATCTCTAAATGGGCAAATTCATCCGACTTCATTTTTTTCGATGGAATAATACCCCTTACTCTGTTTCTTTGCCTAACCAAATAATTAGAGTTCACCTCAACCCAATCTGATGAATCGGGAGACTGTAAAGATTTCTTCCGTTCTTTTTCATCAAACTTCCATTCGACCACAAGCCCATTTTTAGCATGGATAAATTGAAAGTCTTTAATGTCGGATTTCGCATTATAGACCGAAAATTCGTAGGACTCTTTACTCTTATCACTTTTTTCAATTTTCTTTTGTGATTCGCATCCTGCAACCAGTAGCAAACAGACCGCAAAGACAAGCATCGTGCCAATTCTATATCTGGATCTCTTTTCTTTTTTCATCTATCTTCCCTCTCTTCCACCTAGGTTTCATTCCTTCTATCATACCGAATTTTCTTTCGACTCGCAAATCCGCTACTAGTTGGTGAGATCCCAGCAAAAAAGCCATTGGAATTGCACATCCAATTGGCTCCTTTTTCTTATTCAATTCCTTCAAAGGCCAGGCTTGGTTTGGCATTGAGGTCCCAGCCTGCGAAGTTTTCTTTGTTCCACTCGCTGACGCTGGCATAGGCGATCATCCCTGCATTGTCCCCACAGAGGCGCAGAGGCGGAATGATGACCTTAACATCGGTGATCTCAGAAGCCAAGCGTTCACGAAGGCCTTGGTTGGCTGCGACGCCACCAGCGACGACTAGAGTCTTGACTGGATATTTCTCCAAAGCTTTCTTGGTCTTGGCCATGAGAATGTCTAAGACGGCTGCTTGGAAACTCGCTGACAGGTTCGCATTGGAGAGGCTTTCTCCTTTTTGCTCGGCATTATGGTGCAGATTGATAAAGGCCGATTTGAGCCCTGAAAAGGAGAATTCCAGATTGTCTTCCTTGATCATGGCCCGTGGGAAATCATAGATATCAGATCCTTGGTGGGCCAACTGATCAATCTCACGTCCTGCTGGATAGGTCAAGCCCATGACGCGCCCGACCTTGTCATAAGCCTCTCCGACAGCGTCATCACGGGTCTCTCCGACGATCTTATAATCACCAGCTTCACTGACATAGACCAGCTCGGTATGTCCTCCACTCACCAGCAAGGCCAAAAGCGGAAACTCTAAGGGCTCGACGCTTTGAGCGGCCATCAAGTGCCCAGCCATATGATTGACAGGAATCAAAGGGAGGCCGTGCGCCCAGGCAAAGGCCTTGGCCGCTGCTAGGCCGACCAAGAGAGCCCCAACCAGGCCTGGACCGTAGGTGACAGCCACAGCTGTGACATCAGCTTCAGTGATGCCAGCTTCTTCCAGGGCTTCTTCAATACAAGCGGTGATGACTTCCACATGGTGACGAGAGGCTACCTCCGGCACCACCCCTCCAAAACGCTTGTGACTTTCGATTTGACTGGCAATGACATTGGACAAGAGTTGGTCGTCATTTTTCAAGACAGCCACACTGGTCTCATCACAAGATGTCTCAAAAGCCAAAATATATCTATCTTTCATTCGGGTTCCTCTTCATGATCACAGCATCCTCTATGGGATCGTGATAGTAGTTCTTCCTCCGTGCAATTTCTTCAAAATGCATTTTTTTGTATAAGCCTTGGGCCGGTAGATTCGACACGCGTACTTCTAAGAAAATCTCTTTTTGGCCCGGCAACTGCGCGAGTAACTGCTGAGCTAGGCCTTGGCCTTGAAAGGCGCGCTTGACCGCAATCTGTAAAACCTCTGCTTCATAGAGAGTCTCTTGAATAGCGACAAAACCAAGGACTTGTCCTTCATCCACAGCTAGGAAATAGGAGGTCGATTCCTGCTCTAAATCGGCTTCAATCTGCTCCAACTTCCAAGGGATAGCTTCATAGACATCTTTCATCACAGCGAGAATGGCAGCCGCATCCTGGCTGCTCCCTTTCCTGATTGTTCCTTTCATCATAGGCGCTTGATGTAAGAGGTCGTTGTTTCCGTGTGGTCTTTGAGCCAACTTTCCTCTGCTTCGACCCGTTTGAGATAATGAGGGACAAAATCATGGAGGCTAGCAGGCGCTTGTTTGAGACCGAGACGTCCGATTTTCACTGCATCTGGCAGCGTTTCATAGTAAGTAGCACTTGGCAGGCTAGAGGCAATCTGCTCCTTAAAGGCAGTGACTTCTCCGACAAAGGTGACCTGCTCACTTGTCGCTGCACGCTCTAGGACTTCCTCAAATGGAAAATGCCCTTCTGGTGCGACCAGCTGATCATCTTGGTAAAAACCTGCGTAAACGTTGTTCCGACGGGCATCCATGACAGGCACTACCAAACCTTCTAGATCATCTGGCACTAGGGCTAAGAGGCTCGAAACCCCGACCAACTCAATCCCTAAGGTATGAGCCAAGGTCTTTGCCGTTGCGACCGCAATGCGCAGTCCAGTGTAACTCCCAGGACCTTCTGCCACTACGATACGATCCAAATCCTTGGGTGTCAAGTCAATTTGTTGCATCAAAAAATCGATGACCGGCATCAAGGTAATACTATGATTTTTTTTAATGGTTAATGTTGTTTCTGCAAGTAGAGTCTCATCTTCTAAAATCGCTACAGAAAGAGCCTTACTCGAGGTATCAAATGCTAATAATTTCATTTCCTACTCCTCTTGAACTGGATTATATTATACTACAAATTCCCTTCAAATCCCAGCGAAACTCTCCTCTAGAACGCAGGATTTTCATATCCAAAACCGCTTAAAAGCTTCTCTATTATAGGTCTTTGCCTTTCTGACTTTTCCAGTCTATCTTTTACTTACAGGCGAATTTATGATATAATAATAATTAATTGTATCGAATCAGGTCCACTAGTTGCGAGTAGGAAACTCTAGTGATTGCACTCCTTCGCAGCTAACAAATGGGCCGAAATAATGAAAGGAAAATTACTTCATGATTTACAAAGTTTTTTATCAGGAAACAAAAGACCGCAACCCTCGTCGTGAAACCACGCATGCACTTTATCTCGATATTGATGCACCGAATGAACGCGAAGGACGCATCCAAGCTCGTCAATTGGTTGAAGCAAACACAGATTTCAACATTGAATTTATCACACCACTTTCTGAGCAACACCTTGCTTACGAGAAAGAGTCAGGTGCTTTTGAACTAACGGAGTACTAATCCATGGCTTATACCTTAAAACCTGAAGAAGTTGGTGTATTTGCCATTGGTGGACTTGGAGAAATCGGAAAAAATACCTACGGGATCGAATACCAAGATGAAATCATCATTGTCGATGCCGGGATCAAATTTCCAGAAGATGACCTCCTTGGGATCGACTATGTAATCCCAGATTACTCTTATATCGTTGACAATATTGATCGCGTCAAAGCGGTCCTCATTACCCACGGACACGAAGACCACATCGGTGGGATTCCTTTCCTTTTGAAGCAAGCCAATGTCCCTATCTACGCTGGACCATTGGCGCTTGCCTTGATCCGTGGAAAATTAGAAGAGCATGGCCTTCTTCGTGATGCCAAACTCTACGAAATCAACCAAAACACTGAGCTTCAATTTAAAAATCTTAAAGCAACCTTCTTCCGTACGACCCACTCGATTCCAGAACCATTGGGGATTGTGATCCACACCCCTCAAGGAAAGATTGTCTGTACCGGAGACTTCAAGTTTGACTTCACACCTGTTGGGGAACCAGCTGACCTCCATCGCATGGCAGCTCTTGGAGAAGAAGGCGTTCTCTGTCTGCTCTCAGACTCAACCAACGCGGAAATTCCAACCTTTACCAACTCTGAAAAAGTGGTTGGCCAATCCATCATGAAGATCATCGAAGGGATCCACGGGCGCATCATCTTTGCTTCCTTTGCTTCAAATATCTTCCGTCTCCAACAAGCTGCTGAGGCTGCTGTCAAGACCGGTCGCAAGATCGTCGTCTTTGGACGCTCGATGGAAAAAGCCATCGTCAACGGAATTGAGCTTGGCTACATCAAGGTCCCTGCTGGAACCATTATCGAGCCAAATGAGATCAAAGACTATGCGGCCAATGAGATCCTGATCATGTGTACAGGAAGCCAAGGGGAGCCAATGGCAGCCCTCTCTCGGATTGCCAACGGAACGCACCGCCAAGTGCAACTCCAACCAGGAGATACCGTGATCTTCTCTTCTAGTCCAATTCCTGGAAATACAACCAGTGTGAATAAATTGATCAATACGATTTCTGAAGCGGGTGTAGAGGTCATTCACGGAAAGATCAACAACATCCATACTTCTGGACACGGGGGGCAACAAGAACAAAAACTCATGCTCCGCTTGATCAAACCAAAATACTTCATGCCTGTCCATGGTGAATACCGGATGCAGAAGATCCACGCAGGACTTGCGCGTGATTGCGGAGTGGAAAAAGACAATATCTTCATCATGAGTAATGGTGATGTCCTCGCTCTTACAGCCAACTCTGCTCGGATCGCAGGAAGCTTCAATGCTCAAGATATCTATGTCGATGGAAATCGCATCGGTGAAATCGGGGCTGCCGTCCTTCGTGACCGGAGAGACCTTTCTGAAGACGGTGTTGTGCTTGCTGTTGCGACTGTTGACTTCAAATCGAAGATGATCCTGGCTGGGCCAGACATCTTGAGCCGTGGTTTTATTTATATGCGTGAATCAGGAGATCTGATTCGTGAAAGCCAACACATTCTCTTCAATGCTATTCGTATCGCCTTGAAGAACAAAGATGCCAATATCCAAACCGTCAATGGTGCGATTGTCAATGCCCTTCGCCCATTCTTATACGAGAGCACGGAACGTGAACCTATCATTATCCCAATGATTCTCACACCAGATGACGAAAATTAACAAAACAACCAGTTGAGACCACTGTTTCAACTGGTTTTATGATGACTTTTTGAGGATCAAAAAGAGGCTGGGACAAAAATCGGTAATTCGTTAGAATTCGATTTCGTCGTCCCACCTCCGCACAGTTGAGTAGGGCTGTAAAAGCTGATGAAATCAGCGTAGTAGAGCCCACTCAACCACTGCGTCTTGCTCGACAATCCAAAAATAATTGAGAGGCTAGGACTTTTGTCCTAGCCTCTTTACTCTTGTTTCTTAATAAAGATCTAAATAGTTGTCTACTTCCCATTGAGATACGAAGGTCGCATAGCTTGCCCATTCGATTCGTTTGGCTTCAAGGAAGCTGGTGTAGATGTGTTCACCCAAGGCAGCTTTCACCACTTCGTCTTCTGTCAAGGCTTTCAAGGCATTGTGAAGGGTAGAAGGGAGATCTGTGATTCCAGCTGCTCTGCGTTCTTCCGGTGTCATCACATAAATATTTTCTTCGATCGGAGCAGGTGCTTCGATTTTATTTTCAATCCCGTGAAGGCCGACTTCAAGCAAGACTGCCAAGGCTACATAAGGATTGGCCATTGGGTCTACGGAGCGCAATTCCAAACGAGTTCCCATACCACGTGATGCTGGCACACGTACCAATGGGGAACGGTTGCGTCCTGCCCAAGCGATATAAACGGGTGCTTCATATCCAGGAACCAAACGTTTATAAGAGTTGACGGTTGGGTTGGTCACGGCTGTAAAGTTGTAGGCATGCTTGATCAAACCACCCAAGAAATGATAAGCAGTTTCTGACAATTGCATTCCACGTGGATCTTCTGGATCAAAGAAGGCATTGTTGCCATCTTGGTCAAAGAGAGACATATTACAGTGCATACCTGATCCGGCAATTCCAAATTTTGGTTTGGCCATAAAGGTTGCATACAAGCCGTGTTTACGAGCGATAGTCTTCACAACGAGTTTAAAGATTTGGATCTTGTCACAAGCGCGGAGAACTTCGTCATACTTAAAGTCGATTTCATGCTGACCAACGGCTACTTCGTGGTGGCTGGCTTCAACTTCAAAGCCCATCTTGGTCAAGACATTGACGATTTCACGACGAGTGTTATCTGCAAGGTCTGTTGGAGCTAAGTCAAAATAGCCACCTTTGTCGTTTACTTCAAGAGTTGGATCTCCATTTTCGTCCAACTTGAAGAGGAAGAATTCTGGTTCTGGTCCAAGGTTAAAGGATTTGAATCCAAGTTCTTCCATATGACGAAGGGCTCGTTTCAAGTTGCCACGCGGGTCCCCTGCAAATGGTTCCCCTTCTGTCGTATAGACATCACAGATCAAGCCAGCTACGCTACCATTTTCATCTCCCCAAGGGAAAACTGTCCATGTATCCAAATCTGGGTAAAGATACATATCTGACTCGTTGATACGGACAAATCCTTCGATAGAAGAACCATCAAACATAGCTTTGTTTGAAAGAACCTTGTCCAGTTGCTCATCGGTAGCTGGAATTTCGACGTTCTTCATGGTTCCCAAAATATCAGAGAACATCAAGCGAATAAAAGTAACATTTCTTTCTTTTACTTCACGGCGAATATCTGCAGCAGTAATTGACATTTTTGTCTCCTTAAAATAGATTACAAGCTTATGAAATGATCAACGAAATTGACCATATGGCGATGGGGAAGATGTGAAGCGACTTTGCTGAAGAATGTCACGATGAAGAGCCTTACGGATCTCTTCTTGACTGACAACCTTGGTTTGCTCTTGCTCTTGCTCTTTTTCCGCATATCTCTTCTTAATATCCGCAATATTTAAGCCGTCTGAGATATAATCTTTGATCTCAAGCAGGCGGTCCATATCATCCAACGAATACATGCGGCGATTGCCTTCTGTACGATCCGGAGAAATCAAACCCTGATCTTCATAATAACGAATCTGGCGAGCTGTCAAGTCAGTCAGCTTCATAACACTTCCAATCGGAAAGACTGCCAGCGAGCGTCGTAATTCCTTTTCCTTCATACCATTCCTCTTTCTATTCTATTATATCGAAAAAAAAATCTATGTCAAGATCAAATGTTACATAATCTTACATAGGTTTTTTGTATTTCTTGAGAAAATCGCGAATGCGATCCACATCCGAATTGACCAAAATCGCAACGAAAACGCCAATAAAGGTCTCAAATATTCGGGCAAAAACATACAAGAAGGTTTCTCCGTTTGGAATTGAGAGGGTAATGATCAGCATTGCCGAAACTCCTCCAATAATTCCTGCTTTATTATTCATAGCGACATTTGTCATAATGGTTAACATGGTCGCAATGGGTACAAAAATCAGAGTCACCCAATACGCCCCATGAAAGAGCGTTTTTAAAAGGAAGAACAATACGGCATAAAAACCTCCGATACTGTTGCCCATGACACGCGAAGCCCCGAAATGGACACTCTTATCAAAGTCTTCCCTCAAACTAAAAACAGCTGTCAAAGTCCCGATCTGAAGGCCTCGCCAGCCAAATATTCCAAAAATAAGTAGTACAATAAAAACGGCAATCCCTGTTTTAAAGGTTCTCATCCCCAAACGGAATTTGGACCAATCAAATTTGTGTCGTTTAAAGTAATCCATGGTCACCTATCTTTCTATTTCTATTATTCTACCATATTTTCAGAAAGGAGAGAACAGTTATCAATAGAAAGAAAAAAGAGAGTGGGACAGAAATCGGTAATTCGTTAGAATTCGATTTCGTCGTCCCACCTCCGCACAGTTGAGTAGGGCTGTAAAAGCTGATGAAATCAGCGTAGTAGAGCCCACTCAACCACTGCGTCTTGCTCGACAATCCAAAAATAATTGAGAGGCTAGGACTTGTGTCCCAGCCTCTTTCATTCTATTTAGATTATTTGTCTGTAAGAGCAGCCAATCCTGGAAGTTCTTTCCCTTCAAGGAGTTCCATAGAAGCACCACCACCAGTAGAGATCCATGAGAATTTGTCTGCACGGCCAAGGTTGATCGCAGCAGCTGCTGAGTCACCACCACCGATGATTGATTTAACGCCTGGTTGTTTCACGATAGCGTCCATCACACCGATTGTACCAGCTTGGAAGTCAGGGTTTTCAAATACACCCATAGGTCCGTTCCATACAACTGTTTTCGCACCAGTCAATTCTTGGTCGAATTTAGCAATTGATTTAGGACCGATATCAAGACCAAGGAATCCTGGGTCAACTGCTTCACCTTCAGTGTCTTTCACTTCAGTGTAGTCAGCAAATGCGTTCGCTTCTTTTGAGTCAACTGGCAAGATCAATTTGCCGTTTGATTTTTCAAGAAGAGCTTTAGCTACATCCAATTTGTCTTCTTCTACAAGTGAGTTACCGATTTCGATACCTTGTGCTTTGTAGAATGTGTAAGTCATCCCACCACCGATAAGAACTTTATCAGCTTTTTCAAGCAAGTTTTCGATAACACCGATCTTGTCAGATACTTTAGATCCACCAAGGATGGCTACGAATGGACGTTCTGGAGCTTCAACTGCTTCTTTGATGTAAGCAATTTCGTTTTCAAGAAGGAATCCAGCAACAGCTTTATCAACGTTTGCAGAGATACCAACGTTAGATGCGTGTGCACGGTGAGCAGTACCGAAGGCATCGTTTACAAAGATACCATCTCCAAGTGATGCCCAGTATTTACCAAGTTCAGGATCGTTTTTAGATTCTTTCTTGCCATCAACATCTTCGAAACGAGTGTTTTCAACCAAGAGAACTTGTCCATCTTCAAGAGCGTTAACAGCTGCTTCCAATTCAGCACCACGTGTAACACCTGGGATAAATTTCACTTCTTGACCCAATTTAGCAGCCAAGTCAGCAGCTACAGGAGCAAGTGATTTACCTTCTTTATCTGCTTCTTCTTTTACACGTCCAAGGTGAGAGAAGAGGATTGCACGTCCACCTTGTTCAAGGATGTACTTGATAGTTGGAAGAGCTGCAGTGATACGGTTATCGTTAGTGATCACGCCGTCTTTTACAGGAACGTTGAAGTCAACACGAACGAGAACTTTTTTCCCTTTCAAGTCAACGTCTTTAACAGTCAATTTTGCCATTAGATATGACTCCTTCTTTTTTTAATACATGATAATTATATCACAAAAGCTGTAAAAGAGGTAGAAAAATCCAATGCTTTTCCCCTCTAATTCACAGGATCCGAACGACACTTCTAAATACAAGATCAAACCTCTCTGGTTTTCACCAGAGAGGTTTTTTTGAGAGTGACTTTTTAAGTGAACAAAAGAATCTTTTAGAAGACTTACTCTTCCTTCTTCTTACCAGCCAAGAGGAAGCCGCCTAAGGCTGCTAGAAGAACAGCTTCAGCTGCAAAGGAAGCTTCTAGGCTTGCCGTATTTGGTAGGTGTTCCGATTGACTTTCTTTACTTGCATCTTTTATTCCTTGCTGAACCGTTGGCTGTGAGTTCGCTCCTTGGTGGGCACTTAACAACTGATGGATCTCTTGATCAACCATATCCTTGTGTTCTTCCTCTTGATGACCCGGTTGAGTAGAAGTCGTTGGGGCCAACTGATCCACTTGAGAAGACTCTGTAGGCTTCAATGGATTAACTGGATCCGGAGTCACTGGGGCAGCTGGTTGGACTGGTTGATTTGGTTGAGCTGGTTGAACAGGCTGATCTGGTTTAGCCGGTTCTTCTGGTTGGATCGGTTGATCTGGTCCCTCCGTTTTTGCTGACTTATAGACAATCGCATAGTGGGTGAAGTGAGGAGCTGTAAAGATGACCACATCTCCAACTCTCTCAAAGGCTAAGGATTGAGGAGCTTGACCTTCTGGGAAGAAGAGAACTTGCTCTACTTCTTTATCCTTATCCACAGGGATTTTCACAAGGGATGGATGCTGGGTATCGACATCCTGACCACTTGCATCGACTCCTTCGATATCAAAGATAGTCGCTTCTCGTCCCTTCAGCTCTTCTTTTTCTGCCTGATTGGCTTCAACTTTCGCGACTTTTAGTCCCTTAATAGCAGTAGTCTCCAAGTTAGAGAATTGAACTTCGACTCCAGTCGCAGGGTCTACAAAGACCGCCGGCTTATCTTCTTTCAGGAGCGCAATCAAGGTCTCTAGACCTGTCTTAGCTGTTTCAAGCGCTTCAGGAGTGAGCTCTGAAGAAGCTAGGAGTTCTTTATTTTTCTCCAAGAGTGCCTGCAAAGCCTCACCAGAAGGGTGATTTGGCTTGCTTGCTAATAGAGCAGTCGCTTCTGTTGTTAGGGCAGAGAGAGCTTCTTTTTCTTTTGTTAGATTAGCTTGACCATCCAAGGCTTTCAAGAGAGCGGTCAATTGGTTCAACTGCTCATTGACTTGATCTTGTGTGCTGGTATCATGCTCTTTCAAGACTTTTTCAGAAGCAGCCATTCCAGCCAGCAGGGCTTCTTTAACTTCAGGACTGGCAAAAGTAAAGTCTACTTTGGCTTTTGCTGTTTCGGCTTCAGCCAATTTTTGCTTGAGGTATTCATCGTTGAGAGCTGGTTTTGGATTGACGAGGACATCAAAGCTTGTGCTAGCTCCTTTGTAATGGACAGTGATGGTTTGACGTCCTTCCTTAGTCGTATCAAAGCCAGTCACTTCCACCCCTTCATCTGTCAAGGCATGCGTTTCGGTCGTTTCATCTTCAAAGACGACTGTAAAGCGTCCACCTTCTTTTTCCAATGCTTCTCCGACAATATATTCCACTTTTGGTTTGTCGGTCAATTCTAGACCAGCAACTGCTTTTTCACCTGCTTCTTCTGCACTGACCACAAAAACAGTGAGGGTCTTATCCAATTTCTGACCAAGGTAAGAGACTTCTAGGTGTTGTTCTCCCAGCTTGCTACTGTCAAATCCATGAATCTCTACACCTGAGTTGGTGAGGTTGACCAGTTGATCTGCTTGGCCATCTTTATAATGAACGCGGAGAGTCGCCCCTTTCAAGGAAAGGGCATCGCCTTCCCGGTAGACCTTCTTGGTCAATCCATCTTCAAATTGGAGTCCCGCAATTTCTTTATCATTCTTTGGAACTTCGATCGCCAAAACATTACTGATATCTTTACCAGGAACTTGTGCACGATAGTAAAGAAGAGACGGGGTTGATTCAAAAGCCAGCGGTTTAAAGATGAGATTTCCAGCTTGATCGGCTGTCATGGTCGCAATTGGACTAGTGGCTTCTTTATCGGCATAAAGAGTCAGAGTGGTATCGGCCGGAACATCTTTGAAGCCGACTTGGACAAAATGATTACCTAAGTTTTGCGCTGCAGCATGTTTCATCGGAATATTGACCGTTTCAGTATCCAGACTTTCATACATCTTCCAGTTGTAAATCCGGATGGCTTGCCATGGGGTGCCGTTATCTGCCGTAATGACATGGAGACGCCAGTCTTGAGCCTTGATTGGATGGTCGAGTGTAATGTCGGACACATGGGCTTTATTGCCACGAACTTCCTTAGCAAGCTTCCATTCACCCGCTTCATCCTTGTAGTAAAGGTCGAAGTCACGGGTATTCATCTTGCCATCGTCGACAGATTCTCCACCCGCACCGGCATGGTCCATGACCCAACGAACAATGGTCCGTGGTTGTGTCAAACGAATATCGACGGTTCCACTCAATTGAGCAGAAGACCATTTATCTGAAAGACTGGTAATGGTACCATTTAACATACCTTCGATGCCTTCACTACCATCCGCATCCGGGAAGCTCGAACCGATCACTTTGGCTCCGATGACCACGTTTGGCGCTAAAGCTTTTGGTAGACTGGTATCTGACACGGTCATGCCCCAATCAAAGGCTACAGTTCCCGCATCCGAACGTTGACCATTCTTTCCAACTGCCACAACCTTGAGTTCCTGAGTGGTTCCTTCAGCACTTGCTGAACGGCTAACTTTTGGTAGATAGACAGTTGTCGCAGAAGACCCTGTTAAGAGACGCCAGTTGTCGCCATCTTTTTCATAGACTTCATAATAATCCGCATCTGCTACCCCTTTAAAATTGAGGACTGCTTCTGCTTCTTGCGCATTTTGTAGGCGTTTTGTCCGAACGGATACCTCTGCTGGAGTCGCTGGTTTCTCTTGGTTGGACGTAATCGACAATTGGCCGAGATTAAATTTGTAGTCTTTGACATCCGTATCATGGTCAAAGAACATCTTCACAGCATAAATGGTCTTGCCAGCCAAACTTCCCAAATCAAAGGTTTGAGTAGACCAATCCGCACTCGGTGTCAATTCTTTCCATTCGTATTCAGAGTAGTCTTCTTTGGTGGCAACAGCTACCCAGGCAGCTGCTCCGATCCCACCTTTATGACTGACGCTCAATTTTGTCGTTTCTGTCACAGGAATCTTGGTCGAATAGAGCATGACATTTTGACTGCTATTGGCTTTTAAATCTCCTTCAAAGGCTAGAGAATTTCCTCCATTGTAGGCTTGATCAAAATCATAACGACCTTTCAATGGCGCACTATCCTCACTATGCTCTACCCACCAACGCCAGGTTGGAAGGTAGCCAGAAACAGAACGGTAGTTCCACTCCCCTTCTTTAGAAATCTTGCCATCCACAAACCAGTGTTTTCCGTGTCCAGTATTGAAGGAAGTATTGAAATTTTCACTTGTAATAGGAGTTTTGTCCACTACTAGATTGGACATACCGTACCAAGATTGGTCTGCTGGTTTTCCTTTAGTCGGATCTCCTTGGAAACCTGTCCAGAATAGATCTTCATGGGTATGGTAACCTTCACCAGTCTTTCCTAGACCTGTAATTGTATCTGGCGCATAAAGACCAAGAGATAGACGCAACTTGCCATGTTCATCTAAAATGGCATTCCAGTCTACATTAGTCTTATAAGAGCCTCCTTTTTGGAGCTCAAGTCCAGCTAGAACATCATAAGGATTCCGATGAATCCATTTGGCTGTACTGATGGAATAATCCACTTCTGATTTGCCCCAGTTAAAGTTAGCAAAGAAGGTATCCACTGGATTTTCCCCATTTTCTGGCTGCATGAAATTGTAGTTGTATTCTCCCAGCGCATTCTCATGGTAACGGCCATATTCATAGGTCATAGCATCATACCAAGAATACTTAATCGGATAGTTCAGACTTTTCGCATATTCCTTGGTATAAAGAAGAAAATCTCTCAATTTTGGACCCAATGGTTCTACAAGATTTCCGGTTGTTTCTTGGTTGATAAAGTAACCATCAAAGCCATAGTACTTGGCAAGTTCAACTAATTTACGGGCGATCGGGAAAGTTTTAGAGCCTTCACTATCTTCTTTCAAGGTTTCTGCAAAATGTTCTTGATCCTTGATACTGCTAGACCAGTTATAAAAGAGTGTTCCATAAATAGGAACCCCATTTCGGTGGGCAGCATCGATCACATCTGCTGATGGAACCAGTCCTTCCCAAAAGACCATGGAATCCAAATATTGCCAGTAATCAAAAGCATAGGCCTTAAATTCTTCCCCACCGACAGACGCATGATCCTTTGCTTTGGAGTTCATGTTTGACAGTGCTTGGATCTTCGCTTCAGGGTTAGCTTGTTCATTAATTTGTTTCCCTTGAAAACGACTCGCAAGTGGAACGCTTGCTCTATTCATATCGTCATCCACTCGTTTTCCTGGTTCCCACTTCAAGAGATCGTCCCAGGTATCGAACTTAACTTCTTTGGGTCTTAATTGTTTTTCTTCATTGGTTGGTAAATCAGCCACTTTTTCAGCAGTAGCTTTCTGTTTTTCAGTCTCTGAAACAGCTGGATGATCTGTAGTCGTCGAGCTAGCTTCTGTACTCGTAGGACTAGCCTCCGGAGTGACCGCTTCTGCGGCTGGTTTTTCCGTTTCTGCAGCAGGTAAGGCCGCATCTGCAGTATAGACGCCAGCTTCTCTCACTAGATGATTAACATCTTCAGTCGCTACTGAAGAGGTTTCCAAGGGTTGTTCACTAGTAGAAACCGTCTCATCTGCAGAGACAGCGCCTGTTCCTAAAAATGCTAACCCAATCAATGCGGAACAAACTCCCACACTGAATTTTCGTATACTAAATCGTTCTTTCTTTTCAAATAGATGACCCTTCATCTTGACCTCCTTGTATGGTTTTTTTCTTTTTCTTGAGCGATTTCCATTGGCTCCTTTCTCCACGACCTGTAATCGCTTTCATTTCGTTGTATTAGAAATCTCCAATCAAGGATAGGATACCCTAATCTATTTAGCACTGTCAATCAATTTTAGCAATTCCTATAATATGATGAGAAAGCCCTAAAAAAAGTACAAAAAAAGAGGAGGTTTCCCTCCTCTCATCATACGCATGAATTATTTAGCAATTTTTGCGAAGTATTCAAGAGTACGAACAAGTTGTGCAGTGTAAGACATTTCGTTGTCATACCATGAAACAACTTTAACCAATTGTTTACCGTCAACGTCAAGAACTTTAGTTTGAGTTGCGTCAAACAATGATCCGTAAGACATACCTACAACGTCTGAAGAAACGATTGGATCTTCAGTGTAACCGTATGATTCGTTAGCTACTGCTTTCATAGCTGCATTTACTTCATCAACAGTAACGTTCTTTTCAAGAACAACTACCAATTCAGTAACTGATCCAGTTGGAGTAGGAACGCGTTGTGCAGCTCCGTCCAATTTACCGTTCAATTCAGGGATAACCAAACCGATTGCTTTAGCAGCACCAGTTGAGTTAGGAACGATGTTAGCAGCACCAGCGCGTGCACGACGAAGGTCACCTTTACGGTGTGGACCGTCAAGGATCATTTGGTCACCAGTGTAAGCGTGGATAGTAGTCATCAATCCTTCAACAACACCGAAGTTATCTTGAAGAGCTTTAGCCATTGGAGCCAAGCAGTTTGTAGTACATGAAGCACCTGAGATAACTGTTTCAGTACCATCAAGAATATCGTGGTTAGTGTTAAATACGACTGTTTTAACATCTGATCCACCAGGAGCAGTGATAACAACTTTCTTAGCACCACCAGCATGCAAGTGTTTTTCTGCAGCTGCTTTAGTAGCAAAGAAACCAGTTGCTTCAAGAACGATTTCTACACCGTCGTTAGCCCAGTCGATTTGTTCTGGATCGCGTTCAGCAGAAACTTTAACGAATTTACCGTTAACTTCGAATCCACCTTCTTTAACTTCCACAGTACCGTCGAAACGACCTTGAGTTGTATCGTATTTCAACAAGTGTGCAAGCATAACTGGATCTGTAAGGTCGTTGATGCGTGTAACTTCAACACCTTCTACGTTTTGGATACGACGGAAAGCAAGACGTCCGATACGACCGAAACCGTTAATACCAACTTTAACTACCATTCGTGATTTCCTCCTTATGAAAATCAAAAAA
>CAJJKY010000013.1 GCA_905188195.1 Streptococcus parasanguinis
AAAAGCTGATGAAATCAGCGTAGTAGAGCCCACTCAACCACTGCGTCTTGCTCGGCAATCCAAAAATAATTGAGAGGCTAGGACTTTTGTCCCAGCCTCTTTTAGTCGGTTTTATTAGTAATTTGATGGAAAATCTTTTGCCACGTTTCATGGCGACGCCAGAGACTGGTATGGATTTGACCGTCTAGTTCATAGCGTATGAGTTTGGTTTTTTGGCTGATGGATTCCAGTTCAAAGTTTTGGAATTGAACTTGGTCGCTTGCCAGAGCCTCTATTAATTCTGCCTTGTTGTGTTCGTGACCGGTATCGTCAATCAAGGTATAATTATCCGCTAGCAATGTATCAAACTCTTGCTTAGCATAGAGTCGTTTTTCGTAGGTCAAGAGTTTCTTTTCAACGTTTTCGAGCAGCTCATCCTCAGGAATTGAGCTAGGTTCTACATGGACGTCAATGTCAAAGACTCCAAATTCTTCTTTCAGGAGATCCTCGACTTCTTCTGTGATCGCATGGCTTTCATAGACGGAAAGATCGGGATTCATCTCCAAGACAACGTCCAGATAGATATTGCTTCCGTAGGTCCGTCCGCGTTGGTATTTCACACGCGCAATCTTAGGGAGTTTTAAAATAGCTTTTTCGTAATCTTCGAGGAGACTATCGTCAAAGCCGTCTGAAAGACTAAAGGAAGATTCCATAAAGATATCGTAGGCTGTTTTGAGGATAAAGAAGGTGATGATGATGGCTGCGATTTTATCGACAATTGGATAGTTAAAAGCACTAGCAGCAATCGCAATCGACGTCCCAAGAGATGTGACGACGTCTGAAAGATTGTCTTTTGCGGCCGCTTTTAAGGCTTTTGATTTGGCCCGTTTTGCTAAGCGAAGATTGTAGAAATAAACGCCTAGCATGACAAGGGCTGAAACCACTCCGACACCAGCACCGAGTGGATCAATGCTAACTGTTTCATTGCTGAAGATCTTTTGGAGGGTATCGCGTAAGACATCAAAACCGACATAAAACATGATGATGGAGGTAACTAGACTAGCTAGATCCTCAATTTTCCAGTGACCAAACTTGTGATCACGGTCAGCTGGTTGGCGAGCGAGACGAATCCCGATGAGCAGGGCAGCATTGCTGATAATATCTGATAAGTTGTTAAATCCATCGGCTACCAAACTAGAGGAGTGAAGCAGATGGCCAGTAGCTAATTTTGCTGAAGAAAGTAGTAAATAGGCTAAAATACTGATGATGGCACCACGTTCGGCCAGTTTTAAGTTACTGTATGGTTTTTCCAAAATTTCCTCCTACAACCTCGGATATGAACCTGTTTTCTTTAAGCTACTATTATATCGTTTTTGGAAGGGAAATTCAAATGAGTCCTTTTTTAAAAGAAGCTAGGCAGGTTTTTGTGGTATAATAGAACGATTGAATGAATGAGGAGTATGAGATGAATCCTTTATTGAATGGTATGAATGATCGCCAAGCAGAGGCGGTCCAAACGACAGAAGGTCCCCTCTTGATCATGGCGGGGGCTGGTTCTGGTAAGACACGTGTCTTGACCCACCGCATCGCTTACTTGATCGATGAAAAAATGGTCAATCCTTGGAATATTTTGGCCATTACCTTTACCAATAAAGCCGCTCGGGAGATGAAGGAGCGGGCTTATCAATTGAATCCAGCCACCCAAGATTGCTTGATTGCCACCTTCCACTCCATGTGTGTGCGCATCCTTCGCCGAGATGCGGATCACATTGGCTACAATCGTAACTTTACCATTGTTGATCCAGGTGAGCAACGGACCTTGATGAAGCGGATCTTGAAGTCCTTAAATTTGGATCCTAAGAAATGGAATGAACGGACCATCTTGGGGACTATTTCCAATGCTAAAAATGACCTGATCGATGAAGTGGCCTATGCTGCACAAGCGGGAGATATGTATACTCAGATCGTCGCCAAGTGTTATGAGGCTTACCAAAAGGAACTCCGGCAGTCAGAAGCGGTAGATTTTGATGATTTGATCATGCTGACCTTACGTCTTTTTGATCAGCATCCAGATGTGCTGACCTATTACCAGCAGAAGTTCCAATACATCCACGTAGACGAGTATCAAGATACCAACCATGCCCAATACCAATTGGTCAAACTCTTGGCTTCACGTTTTAAAAATATCTGTGTCGTTGGGGATGCGGACCAGTCTATTTATGGCTGGCGGGGAGCAGATATGCAGAATATCCTGGACTTTGAGAAGGATTATAAGGAAGCTAAGGTCGTCCTCCTGGAAGAGAATTACCGCTCGACCAAGACGATCCTGCAAGCAGCCAATGATGTCATCAAAAACAATCGCCACCGCCGTCCGAAGAATCTCTGGACACAAAATGAAGACGGGGAAGAGATTGTCTATTATCGGGCCAATGATGAGCAGGATGAAGCAGTCTTTGTTGCTAAAACCATTGAAGAGCTGAGTCGCGAAGCGGGTTACAAACACCGTGATTTTGCGGTTCTCTACCGGACCAATGCCCAGTCCCGGACCATTGAAGAAGCCCTGCTCAAGTCCAACATTCCCTACACCATGGTAGGGGGCACCAAGTTCTACAGCCGGAAGGAAATTCGGGATGTCATTGCTTATCTGAACTTGATTGCCAACCTCAGTGACAATATCAGTTTTGAGCGCATTATCAATGAACCTAAGCGAGGAATCGGGCCAGGTACAGTGGATAAGATTCGTGATTTTGCTCAAATGCAAGAGTCCTCACTCCTGGATGCTTCAGCCAATATCATGCTCTCTGGCATCAAAGGAAAGGCCGCTCAAGCCATCTGGGACTTTGCCAATCTCATTCTTGATTTGAGAGAAAGATTGGACCAGCTGACTATTACAGAGTTGGTTGAAGAAGTCCTTGACAAGACAGGTTATATGACAGCCCTAACCAATCAGGGAAATTTGGAAAGTCAGGCCCGCATCGAGAATATCCAAGAGTTCCTGTCTGTTACCAAAAATTTTGATGAAAACGGGGAAACCGTCGAAGACGAATCAGGTGTGGACACCTTGAGTCGTTTCTTGAACGACTTAGCCTTGATTGCCGATACAGACGATGGAGCGCAAGAGACCTCAGAAGTCACCTTGATGACCCTTCACGCGGCCAAAGGTTTGGAATTCCCAGTGGTCTTCTTGATTGGGATGGAAGAAAACGTCTTTCCTCTTAGTCGTGCAGCAGAGGATCCAGATGAATTGGAGGAAGAACGTCGTTTGGCTTACGTGGGGATCACGCGGGCAGAGAAGGTTCTCTTTTTGACCAATGCCAATTCTCGTTTGCTCTTTGGGCGGACCAGCTACAACCGTCCGACGCGCTTTATCAATGAAATTAGCTCAGATTTGTTAACCTACCAAGGATTAGCGCGTCCTGCCAACACTAGCTTTAAGGCTTCTTATAGTAATGGTGGCGGAACAACCTTTGGAAAAGGCATGAGTCTGTCACAAGCCCTTCAAGAGCGCAAGAGACAAGCAGCTCCAAGTGCTCTCACGTCATCAAGCCTACCCTTTGGCAATAGCAACCGTTCTAGTGCCAAAGAGAGCGTCGCTTGGTCTATTGGCGACATTGCCATTCACAAGAAGTGGGGCGAAGGAACCGTTCTTGAAGTATCTGGTAGTGGTAGTACCCAAGAGCTCAAGATCAACTTCCCAGAAGTGGGTCTCAAAAAACTCTTGGCCAGTGTCGCTCCGATTGAAAAGAAATAAACTAAAGCCAGTAAGCTAAGCTTGCTGGTTTTGTCCTTTTATCAACTTCCCTTAGGTGAGGGCGGACGGTAGCGACTCCCTTTGGGATTCCATACCTTAGATTTGAGCCTTCCGTCTCAAATCTACCGAGCAGCAGAAACAAATTTGTTTCTACTGCTTTTCTCACGGCGGGAAGTTTTAATGGTCATTGTTCTTCTTTCTTAAATTCTCTCATTTACTCTATTCACTGTCATAAACTAGGGAAATAGTAGGAGCAAGCCTCGTTTGTTGGTTTTGATTTTACTGGTGGCATGATATAATATACTAAGAATAGAGAAAGAGGCATGCTATGAACGAAATCAAGTGCCCCAACTGTGGGGAAGTCTTTACAGTCAATGAAAGTCAATACAGCGAACTCTTGTCACAGGTACGGACAGCTGAGTTTGACAAGGAAATTCATGAGCGGATTCGACAAGAGTTGGCTTTAGCTGAGCAAAAGGCCCTTAATGAGCAACAAGAGAAGTTAGCTAAGAAGGACCAAGAAATTGCCCAATTACAGAACCAAATTCAACAGTTTGATACCGAAAAAGAATTGGCCAAAAAAGAGGTGGAGCAAACAGCTAGCCAAAGCCTGCTAGAGAAAGAAAAAGAAGTGCAAGCACTGGAAAATCAGTTGGCCACCTTGCGCTTGGAGCATGAGAATCAACTGCAAAAGACGCTTTCTAATTTGGAGAAGGAGCGTGATCAGGTACAAAACCAATTGCTCCTTCAAGAGAAGGAAAACGAACTGTCCCTAGCTTCTGTCAAGCAAAACTACGAAGCCCAGCTTAAGGCAGCCAATGAACAGGTCGAGTTCTACAAGAATTTCAAGGCCCAACAATCTACAAAAGCTATCGGTGAAAGTCTGGAACAGTATGCGGAAAGCGAATTCAACAAGGTTCGCAGTTTTGCCTTCCCAAATGCCTATTTTGAAAAGGACAATAAGGTCTCTGCGCGTGGGTCTAAAGGCGACTTTATCTTCCGTGAGTGCGATGAAAATGGGGTAGAGATTATCTCCATCATGTTTGAGATGAAGAATGAAGCCGACGGAACCGAGAAGAAGCATAAGAACGCGGATTTCTACAAGGAATTAGACAAGGACCGTCGAGAAAAGAACTGTGAATATGCGGTTTTAGTGACCATGCTTGAAGCAGATAACGACTACTTTAACACAGGGATTGTCGATGTTAGCCACGAGTATGAGAAGATGTATGTGGTGCGTCCTCAGTTCTTTATCCAGATTATTGGGCTTCTGCGTAATGCGGCCCTCAATTCCCTTAAATACAAGCAGGAACTAGCACTAATCCGTGAACAAAATATCGATATTACTCACTTTGAAGAAGACCTGGATGCATTTAAGGTAGCCTTTGCTAAGAACTACAATTCGGCTTCGGTCAACTTTGGCAAAGCTATCGATGAAATCGACAAGGCCATCAAGCGAATGGAAGAAGTCAAGAAATTCCTGACCACATCAGAAAATCAACTTCGTCTCGCTAACAACAAGTTGGATGATGTTTCCGTTAAAAAATTGACTCGGAAGAATCCAACCATGAAGGCTAAATTTGATGCCTTGAAGGAAGAATAGGAGAATCCTATGCAGATACGAAAAGCAACCATGAAAGATGCTGAAGCCCTACTGTCTCTATACGAAGACTTGGGCTATCCAACGACCGCTTCTAAGCTGTCTCGACGTTTAGAAATGATTCTTTCTCAGCCGCATTATGGCTGTCTTTTAGCTGAAAGAAACGGAGAAATTTTAGGTTTCTTAGGTTATGCAAAGCTCTTCTTTTTTGAAGCAGATGGATCTTACTATCGTATTTTGGCTTTGTCAGTTGCAAAAGAAACAAGACGACAAGGAATTGCCAGTAGGCTAATCGATGAATTGAAAAAACAAGCGGTAAAAGAAGGAGTTGAGGCACTGGCTCTAAATAGTGGATTAACCGCTGAACGAAATGCTGCACATCAATTTTATCAGGCAGTTGGATTTGAAAAAGTGACTGCTGGCTTTGCCTTGCATTTAAAAACTCAACCTAAATAAATCATGAAAAAATAGTAGAGGGAACGAAGTAATGTCTTCAACAAAAGGGAAAACCTTATATTTTAACGAAAAGAGCATGGACTATGTGACATTTGGTAAAGGTAAACAGCTATTAGTGATCATACCAGGCTTGGGAGATGGGTTGCAGACGGTTAAAGGAAAGGCCCAGCTCTTTTCCCTCTCTTATCGTCTACTTGCTAAGTGTTATAAAATCTATGTTTTTTCTCGAATCAATGAGTTGAGGCAGGGCTATACGACGCGGGATATGGCAGCAGATGTAGCAGAAGCAATGGAGACACTAAACCTAGATACAGCCTATGTCATGGGGATTTCACAAGGTGGAATGATTGCTCAATGGCTAGCTGCAGATTTCCCTGAAAAGGTTCAAAAGCTCATCTTAGCCGTGACCACTGCAAAACCTAGTCAACTTGCTAGAGGACGAATTGAGCATTGGCAACAACTTAGTCAATCTGGAAATTTTAAGCATCTCATGCTGGATATTGCAAAGCATTCCTACACGCAAAAGAGCTATCAAAAGTGGCGGTTGCTTTATAATGTCATGGGTCGCTTGGGGCGAATCAAAGATGAAAATAGAATAGCCATTCAGGCTCAGTCTTGCCTGGAACATAATAGCCTTGAGGCCTTAAAAGAAATTCATTGTCCGACCCTGATCCTTGGTGCCCTTGAAGATGATGTGGTCGGTGTGGACGGATCTAAGGAACTAGCAAAAGCGATTTCAGGTTGTCAACTCCTCATTCTTAAGCACTCTGGGCATGCTCTTTATGAAGAAAATAAAGCATTTCAAGAGGCTGTCTGTGAATTCTTAAACTAAAAAACGCTGGAAAAATTTTCCAGCGTTTTTATTCTATTTAAATCGCAAAGAGATCGTTTAGGTTTTCTGCCATGGTTGGGTGGGTAAAGATTTGTTTTGCGATGTAAGTATAAGGGATCTTGTTGTCCATGGCCATGGTGATCAGGTTGATGATTTCGCCTGCAGCTTCTCCAAAGAGCGTCACTCCAAGGATTTCTTTGGTTTCTGAGTTGACAACGGCTTTGAAGGCACCTCGAAGGTCTGCATTGACGTGACCGCGTGGCATAGCAGCAACTGGCAATTCTTTAACAGCAACTGGAAGTCCTTTGTCACGTGCTTCTTGCTCGGTCAAGCCGACTTGGGCCAGTGGAGGAGCAATAAAGAGGGTTGTCGCATAGTTTCCGCGTGTTTCGAGATTGTAGCTACCATCGCCTGTAAGGTAGTTGAAGACAATGCGGAAGTCATCGAGTGACATGTAGGTGAATTGAGGACCACCATTGACATCGCCAACTGCAAAGACACCAGGGACGCTGGTTTCTAAATGACGGTTGACTTGGATCGCTCCACGATCAGTGACTTGGATGTCTGTGTTTTCAAGACCAAGTCCAGCGATGTTTGGTTTACGTCCTGTTGCGTAGAGAAGAATATCGAACTCGAAGTCTCCCTTATCCGTTACAACCGTTAAGCTATGGTCACCATCCTTGATTACTTGGGTATGAACGCCTTGCAAGAATTGAATACCGTCTTCTTCAAGGTATCTTTTTGCAAGAGCTGCAATGCTTGGCTCGATCCGTGGCAAGAATGTTTCAGAAGCATCCAATACCGTTACTTGGCTGCCCAAGGTATTATAGAGATGAGCAAATTCCAATCCGATAGGCCCACCGCCAAGGACACCGAGGCGTTTAGGTAGGCTTTCCAAACGTTGAATACCGGTTGAATCCACAGCAAATTTACTTTCAGCCAAACCTGGAATCGGAAGGACATTTGGAACAGCACCAGTATTAATAATAATGGTTTCAGCTGTCAATTCTTCCTTTTCATCTCCAGCTTGAATTTCGATGACCTTGTTAGAAACGAAACGAGCCGTCGCGTCGATAATGTCTACACCAGTTCCAGCGATGGTTGCGTAGTTCTTTCCATTGAGACGAGTAGTGACTGCATTTTTTTCATTCATGGCTTGCTCAAAATCCAAGCCTTTTTCTGCTGCAACAATCAAGGTCTTAGTGGGAATACAAGCGATATTGATACAAGTACCACCGTACATAGATTTGCTCTTTTCAATCAGAGCGACTTTTTTTCCTTGGCTTGATAATTTCGCTGCAAGTGTTTTACCAGCTTTACCAAATCCAATCACAATAACATCATACATTAACATATGTTACACCTTCTTTCGCTTTCTATTGTATCAAACCCATTTTAAAAAGTCTGAAATCTGCTACGGGATTTTTTGGAAGCTCATGGGGAGGGAGAAAGAGGGACAAGAAGTCTTGTTTCATGGTATAATAAAGGGTCGGTGACCCGGATGGTCACACAATCAGTTAGAAAGAGCAAATCAGATGGACGGAATTATCAATATAAAAAAAGAAGCAGGCATGACCTCACATGATGTGGTCTTTAAACTGAGAAAAATCTTAGGAACTAAGAAGATCGGACATGGGGGAACGCTGGATCCAGATGTGGTGGGAGTGCTTCCGATTGCAGTTGGAAAGGCGACCCGGATGGTCGAATTTATGCAAGATGAAGGCAAGGTCTATGAGGGAGAAATCACTTTGGGATTTTCTACCACGACGGAGGATGCCAGTGGTGAAGTCGTAGAGCGGACCCCAGTGGAAGCCCCTTTAGATGCAGGAGAGGTGGACCGCATGATTGCCCAAATGGTGGGAGAAATCGAGCAAGTACCACCTATGTATTCCGCGGTCAAGGTCAATGGACGTAAGCTCTATGAATATGCGCGGGCAGGAGAAGAAGTGGAACGCCCTGTCCGACAGGTAACCATTTATGAATTCACGCGCACCAGTGAGATTAGCTATGAAGAGAGTCTAGCCCGTTTTCGTTTCCGAGTCAAATGCAGCAAGGGCACCTATATCCGGACCTTGTCGGTGGACCTTGGTCAGAAACTGGGCTACGCAGCCCATATGTCTCATTTGACACGGACCAGTGCTGCCGGTTTGTCACTGGATGATGCCCTGACCTTGGAAGAAGTGGCTGAAAAAGTAGCCCAAGGAGATTTGAGCTTCCTTTACCCACTTGAGATTGGCACCGGGGATCTGGAAAAAGTAGAGCTGACAGTAGAAGAGGTCGGTGAAGTCCAAGTGGGACGCTTTATTCCAGTTGAGAGTGACTCCAAAGAGTTAGCTGCTTTTTACCAAGGAAAATTGGTAGCCATTTTAGAAAAAAGAGAAGAACTTTACAAACCTCGCAAAGTCTTTCTAACAGAAAGTGTGTTACAATAAATTCATGAATATTCGTACGATAACTACTGCTAATCAGATCCATTTGGAGAATGAGACAGTTTTGGTTCTGGGCTACTTTGATGGCCTGCATCTGGGGCATCAAGAACTCTTTGAAAAGGCGCGTCAGATCGCGGATGAAAAAGGCTTGAAGGTTGCTTTGTTAACCTTCCCTGAATCTCCTAAGTTAGCCTTTGTTCGCTATCAACCAGAATTACTACTTCATTTGCAGAGCCCTGAGGATCGGTTCCAAAAATTAAACGAACTAGGAGTGGATGAGCTCTTCCTCATTGATTTTACGACCGATTTTGCTTCTAAAACTGCGAAAGAATTTGTCGATCAATTTGTCACAGCCTTGAGAGCCCGAGTTTTAATTGCTGGATTTGATTATAGTTTTGGCTCTGATAAGAAAACGGCCTCTGACTTAGCTGCTTATTTTGATGGTCAAGTGGAAGTCATTTCTCCTGTATTGGATCAGGGGGAAAAGATTAGTTCGACCCGCATTCGTCAAGCTGTCCTAGAAGGACGCGTCAAAGAAGCTGCCCGTCTACTTGGTCACCCTTTATCCAGTCGGGGAATCGTCGTGCACGGAGATGCGCGTGGCCGTACTATTGGCTATCCTACCGCTAATCTAGCACCGATTGATCGGACCTATCTACCATCAGATGGGGTTTATGTAGTTGATGTCGATTTTAAAGGGCAGACCTACCGTGGGATGGCTTCTGTCGGGAAAAATGTCACCTTTGATGGGAAAGAGCTTCGTTTCGAAGTCAATCTCTTTGATTTTACAGGAGACATCTACGGTCATACCCTGACCATTCATTGGTTAGATAAGATTCGAGAGATGGTCAAATTCGATGGGATCGATCAACTAGTGGCGCAACTAGAAGAAGATGAAGCAGTTTCACGAAACTGGACCAAGAGGCTGGGACAAAAGTCCTAGCCTCTCAATTGTTTTTGGATTGTCGAACAAGACGCAGTGGTTGAGTGGGCTCTACTACGCTGATTTCATCAGCTTTTACAGCCCTACTCAACTGTGCGGAGGTGGGACGACGAAATCGAATTCTAACGAATGACCGATTTCTGTCCCACTCTCTTTTTTCGGGCCTCTTCTTGGGAAAAATGAAAGGGATTTCTTTTTTCCACTGAAATTCAGAAAAATCGTCGAGAAATCAAAAAAGCGCTTTTCAAGCACCTATTTTTTTTGTATAATAGAGTCAGATAGTTATATATAAAAAAGAAGTGAACCACATGATTACATTATTTTTATCACCGAGTTGTACATCATGTCGAAAAGCTCGGGCTTGGTTAAAAAAGCACGATGTTCCATTTAAAGAACACAATATTATGACAAGTCCTTTGAGCAAACAGGAGTTGACAAGTATATTGGCCTTGACCGAAAACGGAACAGACGACATTATTTCAACTCGTTCAAAAATTTTTCAAAAATTGGATGTTGATGTTGAAGATTTATCTATCTCAGCCTTGATCCGTCTGATTGAGGAAAATCCAAGTCTCTTGCGGAGACCGATTATTTTAGATAACAAACGCATGCAGATTGGCTTTAACGAAGATGAAATTCGGGCCTTCTTGCCACGGAGTTATCGTAAACAAGAGTTACGCTCTGCCACTCTAAGAGCAGAAATAAACTAAGAAGTATGTCGAATGCAAAAAAATTATAGTTACCCACTGGACTTATCGTGGAGCACTGAAGAGCTTGCTTCAGTGCTTTCTTTTTTCAATAAAGTTGAAGAAGCCTATGAAAGTAAGGTAGAGGCCAAAGAATACATGGAAGCCTACCGCGCTTTTAAGAAGGTCGTTCCTAGTATCGGAGAAGAAAAGCGTCTTGGACGGGAGTTCGAAGAAGTGAGCGGTTATTCTCTCTATCGTGCGACTCAGGCTGCAAAGCAAAAAGAGGAAGGATGGTTTTCTCTTGAAGAATAAATTAGAGTTTGCCAAACAAATCGTTTTAGAGGCTGGAGACTACTTGCGTCTTCATCTCCATGATGACTTGATGATCTCAAAAAAGACTGGGCCGACGGATTTGGTAACCCAGATGGACCAACAGGTTCAAAAGGATTTGGTTGAAAAAATCACACATCGCTACCCAGAAGATCGGATTTTTGCGGAGGAAAATGGCCTTCGTTCACCGATTTCAGAAGGATCCGTTTGGGTGATTGATCCTATTGATGGGACCAATAATTTTGTGACCCAAAAGGAAGATTTTGCGGTGATGGTGGCCTATTTTGAAGACGGAATTGGTCAGTTTGGCCTGATCTACGATGTGATGCGGGATCACCTTTTTTACGGGGGTGGAGAATTCCCTGTTTATCGCAATGAGGTTGAACTGACGCCCTTTGTGGACCAACCTCTGGAAAACCTTTTGATTGCTTCAAATGTCGGCATGCTTGAGAAAAATGACTGGGGCATGGCCGATCTTGGTATGGACTCTCTTGGCATTCGGGTCTACGGAAGTGCCGGTATTAGTTTTTCAAAAATTCTCTCAGGTGGGATTCTAGCTTATTTTAGCTATATCTGGCCTTGGGATTATGCCGCAGCTGCGATCATGGGGGAACAGTTGGGCTATACCGTTTTAAATCTAAATGGAGATAAACCTAATTACCAGTCAGTGGAACCCATTATGATGGTTCCAAAAGTGAAGTTAACAGAAATTCAAACCTATCTTAAGAAAGGGAGAAGTTAAATGAATTTTCCCAATGGTTTTAAAGAAAAATACCAGCATCTTCTAGGTGAGGATGCTGCTGCTTTTTTTGCGACCTTTGAGCAAGAAGCAGTATCGGCCTTTCGGACTAATCCTTTGAAAGAAACTCAAAAAGCATTTGACGATCCGATTCCCAATACCCCTTGGGGACATTATGGAAAGGTCTCAGGAAAATCCATCGAGCACGCAACGGGCTTGGTCTATTCGCAAGAGCCAGCAGCTCAGATAGTGGCCCAAGTCGCCCAGCCTAAGCCAGGAATGAAGGTCTTAGACTTGGCCGCAGCTCCTGGGGGAAAGACCACCCAACTCTTGTCTTATTTGGACAATCAGGGACTCTTGGTCTCCAATGAGATCCACAAGGGCCGCTCGAAAATTCTTGTAGAGAATGTCGAACGCTTTGGTGCGCGAAATGTGCTAGTAACCAATGAGTCTGCCGATCGTCTAGCAAAGGTTTTCTCAGGCTTTTTTGATCTGATTGTACTAGACGCCCCTTGTTCAGGTGAGGGGATGTTCCGCAAGCAACCAGATGCCATGGACTATTGGTCTGTCGATTACCCTCGAGAGTGCAGTCTCCTTCAAAGAGAGATTCTAGAGGATGCCCTCAAGATGTTGGTTCCAGGTGGTTCCTTGGTGTATTCAACCTGTACCTGGGCTCCAGAAGAAAATGAAGAGATCGTATCCTGGCTCTTGGAAACCTTTGATCTGGAATTGGAAACGATCGAGAAGATCAATGGTATGGCAGAAGGCATTGACTATCCAGAAACCGCGCGTATGTATCCTCATCATTTTAAAGGGGAGGGCCAATTTGTTGCTAAGTTCCGTTATCTAGGAGAGAATCGTCCTGCCAAAATCCCTTCCAAAAAGGACCAATTATCTGCGGAGCAAAAGAAATGGTGGCAGGAGTTTTCTAAGAAACACTTGAAGATCACTCTAGAAGGTGTCCTCGAAACTTTTGGAGATGAACTCTACTTGGTTCCACTTGGTTTACCAGATTTGCGCAAAGTAAAAATTGCCCGAAATGGTTTGCACCTAGGGACCTTCAAGAAAAATCGATTTGAACCTAGTTTTGCCTTGGGCCTTGCTCTGAAACCGAGTGAAGTCAAAGAGACCGTTTCGATCACGCCTGAGGACTTTGTTCATTATGTGGCGGGAGAGACGGTTCAATTGAGGGAAACGCATCCAAATGGATGGTACCAGGTCCTGGTTGAAGGCAATGGTTTGGGCTTTGCCAAAGTGACCGGACAGACCCTGAAAAATTTCTATCCAAAGGGACTTCGTTTTAGGTAAAATGCTGGGCAAAGAACCCGTTCTATGATATAGTGGAAGTACAGGTTTTTTGAAAAAAACTTGTCAAAATCATAAGTGAAATAGTGAAATATCAAGGAGACATGATTTGAAAAAGTCTAAAAAGCTGATCCTAGGATTAGCGACGATCGCATTAGCAGGAAGTTTATCTGCTTGTGCTTCTTGGATCAATCGCGGAGAATCCATCACTGCTGTCGGATCGACTGCCTTACAACCCTTGGTTGAAGGAGTAGTAGATCGCTACATTGAAGAACATCCTGGTAAGATTGTAAATGTACAAGGAGGAGGTTCTGGTACAGGACTTTCACAAGTTCAATCAGGCGCTGTAGATATCGGAAATAGTGACCTGTTTGCGGAGGAAAAATCTGGGATTGATGCCTCTAGTCTGGTCGACCACCAGGTAGCCGTAGCAGGGACAGCCATTATTGCCAATAAAAATATCTCAGTAGATAATTTGACAACAGAGCAATTGCGAAAGATCTTTACGGGTGAATATACCAACTGGAAGCAATTGGGAGGTCCAGATCTTGAAATCACGATTGTGAACCGTGCAGTTGGTTCTGGTAGCCGTGCTGTCTTTGATACGATTATCATGGATGGCAAACAACCCAAGCAGGCCCAAGAGCAAGACTCTAATGGAATGGTGAAAAATATCGTTTCCCAAACGCCAGGAGCCATCTCTTATCTGGCCTTTACCTACTTGGATAGCAGTGTCAAAACCATGAAGCTTAATGGCTATCAACCAACCAAAGCCAATGTCGTCAACAATAACTGGCCAATCTGGTCCTACGAACACATGTATACTAAGGGAAAGCCTAATGAGTTGTCTAAAAAATTCATTGACTACATGATGACCGATGAGATTCAGCAAAAAGTTGTTGGCAAGATGGGTTATATCCCGATCAATGACATGAAAGTAACCCGTGACTTAAAAGGGAATGTGACAAAAAAATAAAAGAATTAGGTAAAAAATGAACGAAGTAGCAAAAAAAATGCTGACGAAATCGAAAAACTCCCGCCTAGAAAAATTTGGCAAAACCATTACCTTTCTATGTATGAGTTTGATTGTTGTCGTCGTTGCCATGATTTTGATTTTCGTGGCCCAAAAAGGTTTATCGACTTTCTTTGTCAATAAAGTCAATATCTTTAGTTTTCTATTTGGGAGCTCTTGGAATCCTGCTGCAAAGGAATTCGGAGCCCTACCAATGATTCTAGGTTCCTTTATTGTAACCTTGCTTTCTGCCCTCTTGGCAACGCCGTTTGCCATTGGTGCAGCAGTTTTCATGACAGAAGTCTCTCCTAAAGGAGCTCGTTTCTTGCAACCGGCGATTGAGCTCTTAGTGGGGATTCCTTCAGTTGTTTATGGATTCATTGGCCTTCAAGTGGTCGTCCCATTTACGCGTAGTCTCTTTGGAGGGACCGGTTTTGGGATCCTCTCAGGGGTCTTTGTCCTCTTTGTTATGATCTTGCCAACTGTTACCTTCATGACGACCGATAGCTTACGAGCTGTGCCCCGTCATTACCGGGAAGCGAGTATGGCCATGGGTGCGACACGCTGGCAAACCATTTGGCATGTCACGCTCAAGGCAGCCCGCTCAGGAATCTTTACAGCGGTTGTCTTTGGTATGGCGCGTGCCTTCGGGGAAGCCTTGGCTATCCAGATGGTAGTCGGAAACTCGGCAGTGGTACCAACCTCGCTCACAACACCAGCTTCCACCCTCACCTCTATTTTGACTATGGGAATCGGAAATACCGTCATGGGTACGGTCAATAACAATGTTCTTTGGTCACTCGCCTTGGTATTGCTCCTCATGAGTCTTGCCTTTAACAGTGTGATTAAACTGATTACGAAAGAAAGAGGTAAGAAGAACTATGCACGCTAAACGAATGGATAAAATTGCCACAGGAGTGCTGTATGCTATTTCAGGGATCATCGTTGCGATTCTTGCCTCATTGATCCTTTATATCTTGGTCCGTGGCTTGCCCCATGTATCTTGGCACTTCTTGACTGGGAAATCTTCTTCTTATCAAGCAGGAGGAGGGATCGGAATTCAATTGTATAATTCCTTCTTCCTCTTGGTTATTACCTTGGTGATTTCCTTCCCACTTTCTCTTGGAGCTGGGATTTACCTCTCTGAGTATGCTAAAAAAGGTCGCTTGACCAATTTGGTTCGTACCTGTATTGAAATCTTGTCTTCTTTGCCATCTGTCGTTGTAGGTCTCTTTGGTTACTTGGTTTTCGTTGTCCAGTTCAAATACGGATTTTCGATCATTTCAGGGGCCTTGGCCTTGACCGTCTTTAACCTGCCACAGATGACTCGCAATATCGAAGATAGCTTGCAACACGTCCACCATACGCAGCGCGAAGCAGGTCTAGCTCTGGGCTTGTCTCGCTGGGAAACTGTGATCCATGTCGTGGTACCAGAAGCTCTTCCAAGTATTATCACCGGGGTCGTCTTGGCCTCTGGACGGATCTTTGGGGAAGCCGCTGCCTTGATCTATACTGCAGGTCAATCGGCTCCAGCCCTTGATTGGTCAAACTGGAATATCTTTAGTGTGACCAGTCCGATTTCGATCTTCCGTCAGGCTGAAACCTTGGCCGTCCATATCTGGAAGGTCAACAGTGAAGGAACTATTCCAGACTCGATCGAAGTCTCAGCCGGTTCTGCCGCAGTTCTTTTGATCTTTATCTTGATCTTTAACTTTGGAGCGCGCAAACTCGGAAGTTACCTCCATAAAAAACTAACATCTGCTTAAAGGAGAAGAAATGTCAAAATACAATTGGGATGAGAGACACATCATTACTTTTCCTGAAGAAAAGGTGGTCCTATCGACCAAAGATTTGCATGTCTATTATGGAACGAACGAGTCCATTAAAGGCGTCGACATGCAGTTTGAAAAGAATAAGATTACAGCCTTGATCGGTCCTTCAGGATCTGGGAAATCCACCTACCTTCGTAGTTTGAACCGGATGAATGATACCATCGATATTGCGCGTGTTACGGGTGAAATTTGGTATGAAGGAATCGATGTCAATCGTCCAGATATCAATGTTTATGAAATGCGCAAGCACATTGGGATGGTTTTCCAACGGCCCAATCCTTTTGCCAAATCGATTTATAAAAACATCACCTTCCCGCATGAACGCGCTGGAGTCAAAGACAAGAAGATCTTAGACGAATTGGTCGAAACTTCTTTGAAACAGGCAGCCCTATGGGATCAGGTCAAGGATGATCTTCATAAATCAGCCCTGACACTTTCGGGTGGCCAACAGCAACGACTCTGTATCGCCCGGGCCATCTCTGTGAAGCCAGATATCTTACTCATGGATGAGCCTGCTTCAGCGCTTGATCCGATCGCGACAGCGCAATTAGAAGAAACCATGCTTGAGTTGAAGAAGGATTATACCATTGTCATCGTGACCCACAGCATGCAACAAGCAGCCCGTGCTAGCGATTATACCGGTTTCTTCTATCTTGGAAACCTCATTGAGTACGATAAGACTTCGAATATTTTCCAAAATGCGAAATTGCAATCGACCAACGATTATGTATCGGGTCACTTTGGATAAAGTAAAATGACAACAAAAAGGAAAATAGAATGACAGAACCAATTTTGCAAGTCAAGGACTTGTCGGTTTATTACAATAAAAAGAAGGCTTTGAATAGTGTCTCCTTGGACTTTGCTCCAAAAGAGATTACAGCCTTGATTGGTCCTTCAGGATCAGGGAAATCTACCCTTTTAAAAGCCATTAACCGCATGGGGGACCTCAATCATGAGGTCACAACTACAGGAACCATCCTCTATAATGGCCATAATATCTACGGACCTCGGACCGATACGGTCGAATTGCGCAAGGAAATCGGAATGGTCTTCCAACAGCCCAATCCCTTTCCAATGTCCATTTATGATAATGTGACCTATGGCTTGATGATTAATGGTGTCAAGGACAAGGCTGTTTTGGATGAAGCGGTTGAAACCTCACTGAAACGTGCTTCCATCTGGGATGAGGTCAAGGATCGCCTGCATGATTCTGCTATCGGACTTTCCGGTGGTCAGCAGCAGCGGGTTTGTGTAGCGCGGGTCCTTGCGACCAGTCCAAAGATTATTCTTTTGGATGAACCAACTTCAGCGCTGGACCCGATTTCAGCTGGTAAGATTGAAGAAACCCTGTATGGACTAAAAGACCGTTATACCATGCTCTTGGTGACTCGCTCCATGCAGCAAGCGAGTCGGATTTCTGATAAAACAGCCTTTTTCTTGGATGGCGATTTGATTGAGTACAATGACACCAATGAAATGTTCTTGAACCCAGCTAAGAAAGAAACAGAAGACTATGTCTCTGGTAAATTTGGATAGGAAGAAAATAAAATGTTACGAGTTCAATTTGAAGAAGATTTAGAGAAGTTGCATAACCAGTTTTATGCAATGGGAAATGAAGTGTTGAGTCAGATCAACCGTACGGTCCGCGCTTTTGTGACCCATGACCGTGAATTGGCCCGCCAAGTTATCGAAGATGATGCGGAGATCAACGACTACGAAGTGAAGTTAGAGCGCAAATCCTTTGAGATTATTGCCCTTCAACAGCCTGTTTCACAAGACCTTCGTATCGTGATGACTGTCTTAAAAGCGGTCTCTGACTTAGAGCGGATGGGTGACCACGCAGTATCAATTGCCAAGGCAACGATTCGCATGAAGGGGGAAGTCCGTATTCAATCTGTTGAGGAAGAAATCAGCAAGATGGGTCGTGAAGTCAAAGATTTTGTCGAAGCGACACTAGATGTTTACCTCAAAGGCGATGTGGATTTGGCCTATGAAGTTGCTTCACGAGATGAAGTCATCAACCATTACTTCGATAGCATTCAAGAATTAGCAACAGAAGAAATTCGGAAAAATCCAGAGTCCATCGTGACTGGTCGTGATTATTTCCAAGTGATCAACTTCTTGGAACGCATCGGAGATTATGCAAAAAATATCTGTGAATGGGTAGTTTACTTTGAAACAGGTAAAATTATCGAAATGTAAGATCATGGAGTCTTTTCGATCTCAGACAGGCATTGTCATGCTTGTCTTTTCTTTTATCCCAACTTTGTGATAAAATAGTTTTATTAGGGCTTTTGATTGGAAAAGCGTGAAACATTTAAAGGAGGAAATTATGCAAGCAGTTGCACATTTTGTAGAAACATTCGTTCCAGAACATTATGAAGTGTTTTTGGATTTAAGTCGTAAAACCAAGACCTTTAGCGGTCGTGTGGTGATCACAGGTCAAGCCAAGGCGGACAAGATCTCGCTTCACCAAAAGGATTTGACCATCGAAACAGTAGAAGTAGCAGGTCAAGCTCGTCCATTTACGGTTGATGATGCCAATGAAGCGGTTTATGTTGAATTGGAAGGCACAGGTCAAGTGACAGTGACTCTGACCTATTCTGGTAAGATCACAGACAATATGACTGGGATTTACCCATCTTACTACAGTATTGATGGTGTGAAGAAGGAAGTCCTCTCAACTCAGTTTGAGAGCCATTTTGCGCGTGAAGCCTTCCCAAGTGTGGATGAGCCAGAAGCTAAAGCAACATTTGATCTTTCTTTGAAATTTGACCAAGAAGAAGGTGAAATTGCCCTTTCAAACATGCCTGAAATTGATGTGGAAAACCGTAAAGAAACAGGTATTTGGAAGTTTGACACAACTCCTCGCATGTCTTCTTACCTCTTGGCCTTTGCGGCTGGAGACCTCCAAGGTGTGACAGCTAAGACCAAGAATGGAACCCTAGTCGGTGTCTACTCTACCAAAGCTCACCCATTAGAAAACTTGGACTTCTCATTAGATATTGCAGTTCGTGCCATTGAATTCTACGAAGACTATTATGGAGTGGCTTACCCAATCCCTCAATCCCTTCATATCGCCCTTCCAGACTTCTCTTCAGGAGCCATGGAGAACTGGGGCTTAGTCACCTATCGTGAAGTCTACCTCCTTGTAGATGAGAACTCGACAGCTCAAAGCCGTCAAACAGTAGCCTTGGTGGTAGCTCACGAGTTGGCTCACCAATGGTTCGGAAACCTCGTAACGATGAAGTGGTGGGATGACCTCTGGTTGAACGAAAGCTTTGCCAATATGATGGAATATGTCTGCTTGGATGCCATCGAACCAAGCTGGAATATTTTTGAAGACTTCCAAACAACTGGTGTACCTGCTGCCTTGAAACGCGATGCGACTGATGGTGTTCAATCCGTCCATGTGGAAGTGAAACACCCAGACGAGATCAACACCCTCTTTGACCCAGCGATCGTTTACGCCAAGGGTAGCCGTCTCATGCACATGCTTCGCCGCTGGTTAGGTGATGACGCTTTCCGCAAGGGCTTGAAAATCTACTTTGAAAAGCACCAATATGGAAATACCATTGGGCAAGATCTTTGGGAAGCCTTGGGTCAAGCTTCTGGTCGGGATGTAGCAGCCTTTATGGATTCTTGGTTGGAGCAACCTGGTTACCCAGTTGTTTCAGCTTCTGTAGAGAACGACACCTTGATCGTCCGTCAAGAGCAGTTCTTTATCGGAGAAAAAGCAGAAAAAGGTCGCAAGTGGGTTGTTCCGCTAAATAGTAACTGGTCAGGTATTCCAGATACTTTGGAAACAGAAGTCTTAGAAATTCCAAACTACAGTGCCTTGAAAGCAGCGAACAGCGGAGCTCTTCGCTTCAATACAGAAAATACGGCCCACTATATCAGTGACTACCGTGGGGAATTGTTGGAAGACATCCTTGCTGACCTTGCTAACTTAGATAGTACTTCAAAACTACAAGTGGTTCAAGAACGTCGTCTCTTAGCGGAAAGTGGTCAAATTTCTTATGCAAGCCTCTTGCCAGTGATTGAACACTTGACAGAAGAAAGTTCCTACTTGGTTGTTTCAGCTGTTTCGAGCGTCTTAGCTGGAATCAGTCTCTTTGTGGATGAAGGAACTGAAACAGAAGCTGCCTTCCATGAGTTGTTGAAACGCTTGAACCGATACAACTTTGAACGCTTAGGTCTAGAAGCTAAGCCTGGTGAAACAGAAGAAGACGAAAAAGTTCGTCAGCTAATGATTGCTAATATGATCAAGGCCAATGATGAAGATGCAAAAGCTCAAGCGAGCGCTATCTTTGAAGCGCATGCAGCTGATTTGGAAAAACTTCCAGCTGCCATCCGCTTGCAAATCTTGGTCAACCAAATCAAGCACCAGGAAACCAAGGAACTTAGTCAACAATACCTGGATACTTATGTTAAGACGGTAGATGGGAACTTTAAACGCCAGTTGGCGGCTGCACTTTCTTATACCAAGGATGAGGAAACTTTGGAAGCTCTATTGAAGGAGTGGAAGAACAAGGATGTGGTGAAACCTCAGGACTTGGCTATGAGTTGGTACTACAACTTCTTGCACGATGACTTTACCCAAGGAAGAACTTGGACTTGGGCGCGTGAGAACTGGGATTGGATCAAGAAAGCACTCGGTGGTGATATGAGTTTTGATAAGTTTGTTATCTACCCAGCCAACTGTTTCAAGACCCTTGAACGCTTGAATGAATACAAGGCTTTCTTTGAACCTCAATTAGAAGACATGGCGATTAGCCGCAATATCAAGATGGGAATTAAGGAAATCGCCGCTCGTATTGATCTTATCGAGCGTGAGAAAGCAGCAGTTGAAGCAGCGCTTCTAGCTACAAAATAAAGAAAAAAACTCCTAGAGAAGGCTTTGCAGATCTGCAAGCCTCTCTAGGAGTTTTTTATTTTTCATTTTTGAATTAAGGGAGATGTTTAAGATTTCGATAAAGAATGACCGCGAAAATAGTTTATCAATATCCTAATGGAGTGGGAAAGAAGTCCGCAAAAAAAAAGGTTGAAAAAAGGTTCCCCACACCTTTTAAATTTTTCCACCTGCGTATAGTTCCAACAGTCTGGGAGAGTGTTGGAGGTTGCAGATCAAGGAAACATTGTTCCCCTTATCATTGGAGCTAAATAAGCGAACAAAGACTTGGGGAACGCTCTATCCTCCACCTCAAAGTAGCGGTTTAAGCAATCAACCACTGCGTCTCACTGTTACCTCTATCAAACATCAAAGACTGGACAGATTTTGCCTAGCATCTTTTTTTATAAATTACCTGAATAAGGCCTTGAAGGAGAAGGAGCATTAGTTTATTGGACTTGGTAAGAGAATCTCCGTTCGATAGTGGCCATTTTCTTTGAAACGCTTGATAGTTCCTTGGTATTCTTGTACTAGGGCATCAACGTTTCGTAAGCCCCAACCATCTCTTTGACGTGTTTTACGAGTCTCTTGTTCTTGTTCATTAAAGGTGTTGTTGATCGAAATAAATAGATTTTGTTGAAAATAACGTACATTCAGAGCCAATCTTCTCTCCGATTTATCAGTCAATCGAAGACAGGCTGAAATACTATTATCTAAACAATTTCCTAAAATAACAGCTAGAATATCAGGCTGAATAGATAATTCTTGAGGGACAAAGCAATCAATTTCCAATTTAATTTCATCTTCCACATCGTGCAGTTTTTGATTCAGTAAAAAATTAATTGTTGGATTTTTGGAGTAAAAGGTTTGTTTTCCTGAAATACTATCGGTTAACGAGTGAAGATACTCTCTAGCCTCATCAGGATTTTCTTCTAGAAGTGCCAACAGAGTTAAATGTTTATTTTTTAAGTCATGCCGAAGACTTTGCAATCGTTGGTATTCCTCTTGAGACTGTTGTGTTTCTCTTAATTGGAATTGAAGCTGTTCTTTATCTAGTTTATTTTGATAATAAGCGTGCTGTTGTTGAGAAAGATGTAAGGTAAAATAAAGCGAGGAAAAAGACAATACAATAAGAGACAAGAGTGAAATGACAGAAAGATAATCTTGTCCAAATACTTGTCCTTGAATAGCAGATACAGTGAAGGCAAATATAATCGATAAAATCGGCACGATAAATTGATAAAGCCAATTTCTTCTAAACGTTGCCATGGTTAACTTTTGATGTGTTCGAAATAACTGTCGAAGAATAAGAGTGATCACAGTTGAAAAAAGAAAACTGATGACAAGGTAACCACTAATTATTCCAAAATTTTTTGATACTTTTGACAGTGGAAGAAAAAGTTGGATAGCTTGATTGAGGACAGCTCCTGCTAATAATGTCAGGCTTGTTTGTAAGAATATCCAAAAGGAAGAATCACGAAAGGAGTAACCAAAATAGAGTCCTACAAGAGAGGATTCTACAATACTTAGAAAGAGATTGCTAACTAAAAAAACGCGACTTTCTAAAAATATGAACACAAGAGCTACATGAAAAAGAAAGAAACAACAAAGGACTAAAAGTGTCTCTTTTGAATGTTTACTTTTGGAATTTGGCCTGTAAAATAAAACACTTGCCAGAAATAAGTCAAATAAGATACTAATGATCCGCAATCCTATTAGCATTAGAAATTCCTTTCACGGAGGTAGTTATAGTATTTTTCTCTAAAAGAAGACTGGAACTTACGACTAATTGGAAGTGAATGCTCATCGATTCCATTTAGCAAAATAGTCACTGTTTTCGCATCAAAATCTTTGATATATTTGGGATTTACAATATAAGAAGCATGTATTTGAATAAAATAATCAGGTAGTCTATCCAAAATGTCTTGGGTTTTCATTAAGGACTTATAGGTATCTGCTAGCGTGTAAATAAAAACGGAACGCTTATCCTTCTCAAAATAGGTAATGTCACTTAACGGAATAGAGTAACTTTGTTTTCCAAATGAGAAGTTAAAGATGGTTTGTCCTAAATCTAAATAGCGTAAAATTCTGTCAACTACCTTATTTAGCCTTTGAGGTTCAATTGGTTTTACTATGTAATCAAAAGTTTGTACTTCAAAAACTTGTTCCATGTAATCACGATAGCTGGTCACAAAAATAATGGGGATAAAAGGATTGAACTGCCGAATTTCACGAGCAAGGTCAATTCCAGTAATTTGTGGCATATCAATATCCAAAAAGACACAATGAGTATCCGTTGTTAACTGTTCTAGCATTTTTTGCGGATTTGTATATAGTTTTGTTTCTACAGGAACCTTATCATAAGAAAGCAAATACTGTTCTAACTGACTAGCATCACTAGTTGAGTCATCACAAATAACAACGTTTAACATAAGTCCCCCTTATCAAATTGCGTTGGTTAATTATGACACTAAAATGGTAAATCATGACGTAAACCATGGAAAGTCATATGTTTATTATACAATAATCTTATCAAAAATGAAGGAAGCTGGGAAAATCTTCTCAGTCTGGAGTGATGAGATGAAGACATTTGCGACATTGACTATTAGAGATTTGACAAAATCATTTGATAAGCAACATTTTGCTAATAACCATATTTCCTTAGAAATAGAAGCTGCTAAAATTACAGCCTTTTTAGGACACAATGGTGCTGGTAAGTCCACCCTCTTAAATCAAATGATTGGTTTTACCAAACCTGATAAAGGAGACATATGCTATGGAGATATTTCTTTTGTACAGAATCGTAAACAAGCTCGCTCCATGATGAGCTATATGTCCCAACAGTACGCACCACTTGAAAAATTAACGGTGGAACAAAACCTAGAAATGCTTGGAAGAATGAGAGGCTTAAACACCTTAGATTTACAAAAAGAACTTGATCAA
The DNA here is from genome assembly GCA_905188195.1 of Streptococcus parasanguinis. Taxonomy (GTDB): domain Bacteria; phylum Bacillota; class Bacilli; order Lactobacillales; family Streptococcaceae; genus Streptococcus; species Streptococcus parasanguinis_P. Next base: position 23,732 of record CAJJKY010000013.1, read on the forward strand.
CTCCTAACTGATTTAGAGATTAAGGAATATCGGGCAAAACAAGGAAAGGACCTTTCAGGTGGTTTAAAGCGTCTAACTTCTTTTGCAATGGCTTTAATAGGATCTCCGACCATCATTCTTCTGGATGAGCCGACGAACGATGTTGATCCAATACGTCGTGAAAAACAGTGGCAATTATTACAGAAGCTGGCGCATAAAGGTCATACTATTATTATCGTGACGCATAATCTCTTAGAAGTTGAAAAATATGCTGACAACTATGCCTTATTTAACCATGGGAAGTTAATCAAATCAGGACCAGTTCAGCAAATAACCTATAAAAAACAGTATCAAATATCTTTTGAATTTAGGAATGAAGATAGCTTAGTTCTATTTCAAGATTATACCATTATCAACGGTTCTATTTGTCAGATTGAAATAGAAGAAAAGGAGTTAACGAGACTGCTACCAAAAATAACACATGAATTGGATAGAAAGAATATTTTAAATCTGTCACTTAATCAAAAAAACATATCCATTTCAGATCTTTATAGAGAGGAGTTGACAAACTGATATGACTCAATTTTTTTACTTACTTCGTTGGAACTATCTTCGTCAAAATGATCTATTTCTACTCTTTACGCTAGCTCAGGTTCTGTTATCCATTTCACTTCTTTTTGGTTATCCACTAGTGATAGGTAAGATTGATACGACAGCTGCCTACTATCTTTCTTCTGGTTCAGTTCTGATAGGAATTATTTCTATTGGCTGTACTATCTCATCACCTGTAATAGCAAATGCGAAGTCAGAAGGACATGTAGACTATGTACGAGCCCTTCCAATCCCTCGAATTCTTATTTCCTTAGCAGATCTTTGGATGTGGATGATTGCTATTTTGCCTGGAGTGTTCATTTCTGTTATATTAGGCTATTTTCGTTTTTCTATCCGCTTAAATGTATCTATTCTGGCTGTTTTAATCCTATTTCTTATTTGTCTTACGATGATCAGTCTTGGATTTGCCATTGCTTATACTTTTTCTCCCAATATTGTCACGTTGATGTCTCAGTTGATTCTTATGATCGGTTTGATGTTTTCGCCAATCATGTACCCAGCAAGTCGTCTTCCAGATTGGATAAATCATCTCTACCATATTCTTCCTTTTGTCCCTTCTGTCAATCTTCTTCGAGCTTGTGTCTATAGCCATGACCACATCTCATTGTTTGACTTAACTATTCTAGTCATCTGGATTTTGCTAACACAGCTATTAATCTTGAGAGTTCTTTATAAGGAAAAATAAGGGAAGAAGGATAGATAGAAGTTCTTTTCTTCAAAACAGGAATCCATTTAAAAGGAGTTCAATTGAAGAGATATCCCTAAAACAAAAAGCAACAACTGTGTTCAGATGTTGCTTTCTTTAGTATATTCAGATCTTTTGTATCTTATTTGAAGTACCAGTGGTGTTTGAGGCTAGCAAAAATCGCCTTGCTAGTGATAGTGATAATGATCAGTTTGATAAGGTCTGCAAGGATAAAGGGAGCAACGACCAAAGTAAATGCTTTTTGAATATCGGTATGCGTGACCAGCATAAAGCCGATAGCTCCGGATACAAAGAGCAGAGCACTGCTGAGGAGATTGGCAAAAAATATAGTGACAAGGCTGGATTTGGCATTGGTAAATAGAGACGTAATCCAAGCCCGGAATGGGAAGAAGAGGAGGAAACCAGCAGTAGGACCAAGGAAATGCGAAGCGCCACCAGCACCGCTTGCAAATACTGGGAAGCCTAAGAAGCCTAGAAGCAGATAGAGACAGACTGTGACAAAGGCATGACTGGGTTTATAGATGGTACCGATAATTCCGATTATGAGCGTTTGCAGGGTCAAAGGAATTGGGCCAAATGGAATGGTAAATTGAGATAGGACGGAGATCATAGCCACTCCGATGGAGATGAGAACCAAGGGAAAGATTTTCTTCATAACAGTTAACCTCTTTTTTATTTTATGGTAACTATTCTACAATAAGGACCTCATGCTGTCAATAGTACAGACTTGTTTTAGGATTTTTTAAGTAAAAATTTAGGCAGACTTAAGACTCTTAAAGTATAATCGCTGTACTTAAAGGATTGAGCTCCCTTTAAAATTTAAAAGACAAGTACTTGGACAAAAAGATAAAAGGTAAAAAGATGAATCAAAAAGAAACAAAACAAGTCGTAGAAACGCAAGAATCCAAAGAAAAAATGGTCGTCCTAAAACGAAGTCCTAAGTGGTGGATCGGCATGGCAGCAGTTGGTGGCTTATTGGTCGGTGCTGGAAGTGGCTTTGGTGTCGGTGTCATGGCCTCACAATCTTCCAATTCTCAACAATTTTCTCAACCGGTCCAAACGGGACAAAGCCAAGGATCCAATCAGCAAGAAAATAGTCAAAATGGCCATACTTCACAAGGAAACCAGCAAACCAGTGGTCCACAGGAAGGCGGACCTCAAGGTGGTGGACAAGGACATGGTGGTCCACAAGGAGGCGGTCCTGGTCAGATGCCACAGGATGGAATGGGTGGCCCACAAGGAAATGCTCCAGAAAGTGGCATGAACCAATCTAGCGGACAACAAGAAGGGAACCAGGATTCCTCTAACAAGTCCAACAAAAAGAATTCGAAGAAACAAAATAAGACGAGTGACAGTCAAAGTAACAAGGAAAACACGACAAACTCATAGAATACCTTTTCCTCAAGCAGATTGAATGTGATGATAAAACAAGGTTCTAAAGTATAGGAAATGAAGGTAAGTCGTGTTATAATGGTTAAGAATAGATTAGAAAGACTCACTCAGGAAAGAGAAGAGGAAGCCACGATGATTAAAATTCTATTGGTCGAAGATGACCTTGGTTTATCAAATTCAGTATTTGATTTTTTAGATGACTTTGCGGACGTCATGCAGGTCTTTGATGGTGAAGAAGGTCTTTACGAAGCAGAAAGCGGGATCTATGATTTGATTCTGCTGGACCTTATGCTTCCTGAAAAAGACGGCTTCCATGTCTTAAAAGAGTTGCGTGAAAAAGGCGTGACAACCCCTGTTTTAATCATGACAGCCAAAGAAAGTTTGGATGACAAAGGGCATGGATTTGAGCTAGGAGCAGACGATTACCTCACCAAGCCTTTCTATCTTGAAGAGCTTAAGATGCGGATTCAAGCTCTTTTGAAGCGCTCAGGTAAGGTCAGTGAAAATACCCTCAATTATGGCAATTTGAAGGTCAACTTATCCACTAACTCGACTTATGTGGACGATAAGGAAGTAGAACTTCTTGGGAAGGAATTTGATCTCTTGGTCTATTTCCTTCAAAACCAAAATGTCATCCTTCCAAAGACACAGATCTTCGATCGCCTTTGGGGCTTTGACAGTGACACAACCATCTCAGTGGTTGAAGTCTATGTTTCCAAAATCCGTAAGAAATTAAAAGGAACAGATTTTGTTGAGAGCTTGCAAACATTACGCAGTGTGGGGTATATCTTAAAAGATGCTAACAAGGATTAAGAAAACAGTCGGAGAAGATGATTTTTCCTACTTCATCCGATATTTTGGTCTTTTCACCTTGATATTCTCAGCCATGACTATAATTATTATTCAGGTTATGCGCTCCAGTCTCTATACAACGGTCGATGAGAATCTCAGGACCCTGAGTCAGGATCCCTATTCCATTATAGCTATTGCCAACCGGGATCAGAAACAGTCTAATTCCAAAGTGGATGATGAGCATGAGATGATGGTGCCTGATCATGACAAATCGGAACCAAAAGGAGATGTTACTTCCAATACCACTGTTGTTCTGCTTAACAAAAAATATCAAAACCTGACAACAGGTAATGGGTTTTTAAACTTCAAAACGGTAACCTTTGGTCGTAAACTGCTCAACAAGGTGTCCCAACTCCAAATCACCAATAGTTACGGGAAAAAAGAAAGTTACCGGGCTTACATGACGGATTTGGGCTTGTCTGATGACGGAGACAGCGACGTTAAGTATGCGGTCATCATGACCAATATCAGTCAGTTAGAGCAGACCAGTGAGGAGCACGAGAGCCAGATCGCTCTCGTCATGATTTGCTTCTGGGGCATCTCCTTATTTGCTAGTCTCTTCCTTGCTCGTCTTAGTGTTAAGCCCCTTCTTGAGAGCATGCAGAAGCAAAAGTCTTTTGTAGAAAATGCTTCACATGAGTTGCGGACGCCTCTAGCGGTCCTCCAAAATCGCCTCGAAACGCTTTTTAGAAAGCCCGAAGCGACCATTATGGAGTCAAGCGAGAGCATTGCATCTAGCTTAGATGAAGTTCGAAATATGAAGCTCTTGACCACCAACCTTCTGAATATTGCCCGAAGGGATGACGGCTTGAAGCCAGAGATGGAAGACATCGAACCAAGCTTTTTCGATCAGACCTTCTCGAATTTTGAGATCATTGCGGAAGAAAATGGCAAAGTCTTCCAAGGAGACAATCAGGTGGACAAGGTTATTTGTTCGGATAGAACACTCCTCAAGCAGTTGATGACCATTCTCTATGACAATGCCTTGAAATACACCGATGAAGATGGTGAGATCCAGTTTGAAGTCCAGTTAAAGGACAAGAATCTCTATTTAAGAGTGCTGGATAATGGTCCGGGTATTCGTGATGAGGATAAGAAACGAATCTTCGATCGTTTTTACCGGGTGGATAAGGCCAGAACTCGTCAAAAAGGTGGATTTGGTTTGGGGTTATCCCTTGCCAAGCAGATCGTTGAAGCTTTTAAAGGGACGATTCAAGTCAAAGATAACAAACCCAAGGGGACTATCTTTGAAGTGAAGTTATCCACTAAGACGGAAAGTCGTAAAAGAATTCGTTCATAATCTAAAAAATAGAAAAGAGGAAATCTTATGAGTTCAAAAATGTTGCACACTTGCCTTCGTGTAGAAAACTTGGAAAAATCAATTGCTTTTTACCAAGATGCATTTGGTTTTGAGGAAAAACGTCGGAAGGATTTTCCAGACTACCAGTTCACCATCGTGTATTTGGCCTTGCCTGGGGATGACTACGAGTTGGAATTGACTTACAACTATGATCATGGTCCCTACGTCATCGGAGATGGCTATGCCCACGTTGCATTGAGCACACCAGATCTTGAAGGCTTACATGCTGAGCACAAGTCTAAAGGCTATGAAGTGACCGAACCAAAAGGTCTTCCAGGAACGCAACCGAATTACTATTTTGTTGTAGATCCAGATGGTTATAAGGTAGAAGTCATTCGCGAAAAATAAGAGTGATTAAAAATTAGGGCCGTTGTCGGCGACGACAGTCGGCCTCTTTTTTATGAAACCATTTACAAAAAAGGACTGTTTTTTGGAGAGAAATTTGCTATAATAAAGTTATGCGATTCAAACACACAAAAACTATTTTATTAATCCTTATCAATCTTCTTTTTCTGAGTCTTTTGTATATCGGGTATCAAAAGATTCAAAGGCTTCGTGAACAAAAAGCCTATCAGGATCAGTTTGCCAAGGTCACCCAATTAGAGAAAAGCTCTGAAAAAGGAAAAGATGTTCAGACTCAGGAAGGAATTTTAGGAACTTCTTATGTGACTGCTTTTTATCCTACTAAGGATGGACAGCCTGTTGAGATTATTAAAGAGAAGATCCAAGAAGACCTTCAGCGTTTAGGATCGGATGAGAAAATCAAGGAGCCTAAGCATTTGACCTTCTACCATAGTGAAGAAGCAGAAGCGCCTTTTGTTGGCTATCACCCTATCCAAATCAAGCGGGCCGAATACCAGTACAGAAAAGGGAAATTCATCAAAGATGAGACGGTGAAGTTGCCCCTCTTTTACTTGGATGATGAGAGCAATCCTCTGACCCTGAGCCAGGTTTTTGCGGATCCAGATGGAGCCAAGCAGATCTTTTTGGAGGAACTACGAGGGAATCTAGCCTTTCGTCAGCTAGATGAGGAAAGCATTGATCAAATGGTTGCCCACTTCTCAGAGTTGGACTTGAGTCAATGGGAATTCCAATATGAAAAAGGGATTTTCACCATTCCATTTCCAAGCAAGGTTAAAGGAGACGATACCTTCACTGTTCCCTTGTCTAAATTCTATGATGTGATTGATACAGAACGCTTGCTTCCTGATGATCTAGCTTCTTACGAATCCTATATAGAAGAACGCCACCGTAAGATGATTGCTCTGACCTTTGATGATGGACCAGATCCAACGACGACCCCTCAGGCGCTGGCCATCTTAAAGAAATACAATGCCAAAGCTACCTTCTTTATGGTCGGAAAAAATGTCAGTGCGAATCCCGATATTGCTAAACAAGTCCGCAAAGAGGGGCATCAAATCGGGAACCATACTTGGGATCATCCTCAGTTGCCAAAATTGAGCTTGGATAATGCCAAAAAAGAGATCTTGGATACCCAAGAAGCTATTCAAAAAGCGACAGGTGTGCAGACCAAGATTACCCGTCCTCCGTATGGAGCCATCAATAGTGCCATCCAATACGGTGTCGACCAATCCTTCATCATGTGGGATGTGGATAGCCTAGATTGGAAGACGCATAATACGACGGCTATTCTCAATGAAGTGAAAAAAGAAGTCAAACCGGGTTCGATTATCCTCATGCATGATATCCATCAAACCACGATTGATGCTCTACCGACCGTCCTTGACTACCTCAAATCACAAGGCTATACCTTTGTAACGGTGGATGAATTGTTGGATTATCAACTTGAAAGTCATCGCATTTATTACAATGGAAATTAACGTAAAAATCCTCTGCAGTTCATTCACTAGCAGAGGATTTTCTTATTCATTTAAAAAGAGTTCGGAATTTTTTAAAACCAGTTCACGTACAGAAGCGTATTTTTTTAAGGATTTGAGTTCTTCTGGGTGGGTGATAAAGGTGATTACATAGCCATCACGCCCCATTCGTCCTGTTCGACCGGCACGGTGGGTATAGGTCTCCACATCACGAGGAATATCGTAGTTAATCACACACTCAAGATGTTCAATGTCGATTCCACGAGCGACTAAATCGGTGGCCAGCAAGAGGGTCAGCTGATGGTCTTTGAAGCGTTCCAGAATGACCTTGCGGTATTTGACATTGACATCGCTTGCGAGCGATACGGCCTCAACACCACGGTATTGTAGTTTTTCTTCAGCACTACCCAGATCAGACAGGCTATTGAAAAAAGCCAGACCACGAAAATCTTCGACGTAGGCGAGTTTGCGGAGCAATTCAACCTTGTCCCGCTTATCCACTTGCATATAAAAATGTTGGATATTTTCCAAAGAAACTCCATCAACCGTAACACGAAGAGTATTTTCTTCTAGCTGGTCTGGATCGACCTTGGCTGTGGCGCTCATATAGATATATTGGTGGTCACGGGGAGCATAGTGGCTGATCTTGTCGACGAAGTGGTACTGAGAATCGCTCAGTAATTGGTCGAATTCATCTAAAATGATGGTTTCCACATTCATCATTTTGATCTTTTTTAGCTTGATCAGTTCAAAGATCCGACCAGGCGTCCCAACCAGGATTTCGGGTCCTTTTTTGAGGCGTTCGATTTGCCGTTTTTGACTAGATCCTGAAAGGAAGAGTTGTGTCTGGAGACCGAGAGGCTCTGCCCATTGTTTGGTGACATCAAAAATTTGTCCTGCTAACTCTGTATTAGGAGCCAAAATCAAGAGTTGTTGGGCCTTCTTCGGTTTGAGTTTGAGCAAGCTCGGAAAGAGGTAGGCGAGTGTCTTACCAGTACCGGTAGGACTGATGCCGAGGACATTTTCTCCTTCATAGATAGGGGAGAAGATCTGTTCCTGAATTTCAGTGAATGCATCAAATCCGAGTGTTTCTAACTGGTCTTTCCAGCTTTGTGGAAATTGTTCTTTCATTCTTTTTCATCCTTAAATTGTATTCCAGCGCTTTGACGCATCTGGTAGAGGGTTTCATGGACCTGCTCACCTGTTTGTAACCATTCAAGATAAGCAGCTGGCTTTTGATGAGCGATGGCAAGGGCAAAGGCTTCCGCCTCTTCTTGCATTTGGTGTGGGCAGGGCTGGACCGGAAGGTCGATGACTTCCCCAGAATGGCTGACGAAGCGAGCCTGGTTGATGGCTGCTACAGCATTGAGAGTCAGCGTTCCAGTCTTGGTGTAGATTTCAGCAGGTAGATGGCTGGTGATATTTTTCCCTGCCTGAATGGCAACCTGAAACTCTGGATAAATCAAGACACCTTGACCATAGAGATCAACCGAATTGGGTAATTGCTGAGCGCAATAGTGACTGGAGATCGGTTTTCCAAAGAAGCCAATGGCCAAGTAGAGGCAGTAGACTCCCAGATCCATCAAGGCTCCCCCTGCATAGACATCTGAGAAAATATTGGGCATCTCACCCGCAAGAAGGGCCGGCAATTTAGAAGAATATTTGGCAAAGGTGAAGTTGGCGCCCAGTATTTCCTGGTTAGAGAGGAAGTTTTTAACTACTTGAAAGGCTGCTTCTTGGTAATTTCTGGCAGCTTCAAAGAGATAGACCTGGTGCTCATTAGCAAGCTTGACCAGTTCCTTCCATTCAGAAGGCTTGGTCACAGCCGGTTTTTCAATGATGACATGCTTCTTTGCTAAAATAGCAAGCTTGGCCTGAGCGAAGTGAAGAGAATTAGGGCTAGCAATGTAGACCACATCCAGTTCACTGTCTAAGAAGTCGATGAAATCCGTGTAGCAAGAGATCGCCCCATACGGCTCACAAAACTCTTGAGCCGTCTTCATCTTTCTTGAATACACAGCCTGCAAGTGATAGTGGCCCGTCTGATGAGCAGCTGTAATAAATTCATGTGAAATCCAACTCGTACCAATAATTCCCAGCTTTAACATAAGGTGTCCTTCCGTCATCGATTCACTCTATTATACCATGAAAAGGGGGAGGGGTGAAAAATACTAGGGTTTATGAGAGTTTTTTGTTACAATAGAAAGTGAATAAGCCAAGGAGTAAGAGATGACCATATCAGTTGTAGTCCCATGTTTTAACGAAGAAGAATCGATTCCGTTATTTTATCAAGCGATGGAACGTGTTAGGATGGAGATGGGAGAAAAGTTTGAATATATTTTTATAAATGATGGCTCCTCAGATGGTACGCTATCCGTTCTTCGAAAGCTACATGTTACGGATTCAAATGCGCATTACCTTTCTTTTTCTCGAAATTTCGGAAAAGAAGCAGCACTCTATGCTGGACTTGAGCGTGCCAATGGTGAATTCGTCACAGTTATGGATGTAGATCTACAGGATCCTCCAGAGTTATTGCTTCAAATGAAGAAAAAATTGGATGAAAATTCAGAATTAGACTGTGTCGGTACCCGACGCGTAACTCGGGATGGCGAACCACCAATTCGATCCTTCTTTGCACGCATGTTTTATAAATTGATCAATCATATCAGTCAAGTAGAAATGGTCGACGGTGCGCGTGATTTCCGTTTGATGCGCCGTCCCATGGTCGATGCGATTCTAGAGTTATCAGAATACAATCGCTTTTCAAAAGGAATTTTTGCCTGGGTAGGATTTGAGACAGAGTACCTCGAATATAAAAATGTTGAGCGCGTGGCAGGAGAGACGTCTTGGAATTTTTGGTCCCTCTTCAAATACTCGATCGAAGGAATTGTCAATTTTTCTGATGCTCCACTAAATATTGCCTTTATTGGTGGACTGTTGTCTTGGATTTTGGCCTTTATCATGGTGATTTTGATTGTGATCCGTACCCTAGTGTTTGGAGATCCCACTTCTGGATGGCCATCCCTCATGACAGTGATTCTTTTCCTAGGAGGGTTCCAATTACTAACCATCGGGATTTTAGGTAAATATGTTGGTAAAATATTTATGGAAACTAAGAAACGGCCAGTTTATGTTGTGAAAGATGAGGAATAAAGAATGGTTGATGATTGTAAATCAATATTTCAGAATCTTTTTGAGTATATAAAAAGAAATAGAGCTGCGTGTTACCTCATTTTTGTTATCTATTTACTTGTAAATATAAATATTAGTTTAGCAGAATTTCCTTATATTGACGATATTGGTCGACAACTTCAAGGCTACACAGGATTTTCTGAACATTATTCCCGATATTTTAGTGAAATAACATCTCGTTTTATTCAGGGTGGAACCCACTTAACTGACCCTGGTTTGACAACAAATATTATTTCGTCTATTGTTTTAAGTATTACAAGTATTTTATTATTATTTATCTTATTTCCCTATAAGAAGATAGATTGGTTCACTGCACTATCATCAACTATTGTCGGTTTAAATCCTTGGTTCTTGGAGCCATTGAGTTTTAGATTCGATAATCCTTTCATGTCCTTGAGTGTATTTGTGTCTATCTTGCCATTCATTTTTTTGAAGTCCAACAAATTGTTTAGTTTGAGCTCGATATTATGTATTTTTCTAATGTGTAATTCTTATCAAGCATCTTCAGGGATTTATATTTTGGTTGTCCTAACCTTAGTATTTTTAGAATTTCTAAATGATAATAAATTGAATATTCAAAGGATTATTATATCATCCGTATCGTATATTCTAGGTATGATTTTATATAAAGTTCAAATTACAATTAAGCCACCAATTTTCGCAGACCAAGGTAGGATTCCTGGATTGTTAGATATTCCAGCTACGTTATTTAATAACGCAAAGGGGTATTTAAAAAATATTTACAATCAAAGTTCGAATATTTGGATAGTTCTTGCTGCTATTTTAATTATTTTTTTAATCATATCTGTTTATTTGATAAGTAAAGAAAAGAAATTGACAAAAACAGTTTTAGCAATTTCCTGGTTATGTTTAGGCTGTATCTTTAGTTATGGTTCTTACCTAATTCTTTTAGAAAAGTTCTATCTTTTAAGACCTAGATATGAATATGGATTGGGAATCTTCTCATCAATTATCTTGATTGTAACCTTAGGGATTTCGACTAAATTTCATTTCTTTGAAATATCAAAAAAATTCTTAATATTATTGAGTGTATACTATGTGTTGTCATTCTCGTTCATTTATGTTGATAGTTTAAAGCAACAAAATAAAACATTCGAAACACAGAGTGTCATGTTAGGCAGTACACTTAATAGGTATGTTTCAGCGGAAAATAGGGTGGTTAATATTAATAGGTTTATATCAAATTCACCTATATACGAAAATTCAGCTCTTGTTTACCCCATGATTAGTAGCCTAATTATGCCAAATACAAATATCTCCTGGGATATGACGATGCGATTTAATAGCTTAACGAAACTAGATGTTGATTTTAAAATGTTTGATATAAATCAGATAGATTCTAGTTATAGAAAAGTTGAAACTACAAAATTATACGATATTTTATCTAAAGATGATCAATTATTTGTTATAATGAAATAGAATTTAGTTTGCTAATGAACAATAAATACACTAAATTTTAACGAATGTTAAAATAAATTTTTAAGGAGATTTTACCATGATTTTAATTACAGGTGCAAATGGTCAACTTGGAACAGAGCTTCGCCATTTGTTAGATGAACGAAATGAAGAATATGTAGCTGTTGATGTAGCTGAAATGGACATCACAAATGCAGAGAAAGTAGATGAGGTCTTTGTGGAAGTAAAACCAACCTTGGTATACCACTGTGCTGCTTACACAGCTGTTGATGCGGCAGAAGATGAAGGAAAAGAGTTGGACTATGCCATCAACGTGACTGGTACGGAAAATGTAGCAAAAGCGTCTGAAAAACATGGTGCAACTTTGGTTTATATCTCAACCGACTACGTTTTTGATGGGAAAAAACCAGTGGGTCAAGAATGGGAAGTAGACGATCAACCAGATCCCCAAACAGAGTACGGTCGTACAAAACGTATGGGGGAAGAATTGGTTGAGAAGCATGTGTCTAACTTCTATATCATCCGTACAGCTTGGGTCTTCGGGAACTACGGTAAGAACTTTGTCTTCACCATGCAAAACCTTGCGAAGACTCATAAGACTTTGACGGTCGTTAATGACCAACATGGTCGTCCAACCTGGACACGTACCCTTGCTGAGTTCATGACTTATTTGGCTGAAAACCGTAAGGAGTATGGTTATTACCACTTGTCTAACGATGCGAAAGAAGATACAACTTGGTATGACTTTGCAGTTGAAATCCTCAAAGATACGGATGTAGAAGTGAAACCAGTGGATTCCAGCCAATTCCCAGCTAAGGCGAAACGTCCACTTAACTCAACCATGAGCTTGGCAAAAGCGAAAGCAACAGGTTTCGTGATTCCAAGCTGGAAGGATGCTTTGAAAGAGTTTTACAAACAAGAAGTGAAATAAGAATACTTTATGAGCTTTTTTAGTTAAAAGGGAGGACGTGTATCATGCTGTTCTCTCTTTTTTCACTTAGAATATGATATAATTAATGGAATATAGTTATCGAAAGAGAGTGAAATATTTGAAAAAAGTAACTGCTCAAAAGGTTTTTTTCTGGAATATTTTAGGAAGTATGTCTTCAGCGGCTGTTTCAGTTATACTTCTTTTTATTGTTACACGGGCTTTAAATAGTGCTTCAGCGGATATCTATAGTTTTGCTTATGCAATTGCGAATCTCTTTGTTATTGTAGCAAGTTTTCAAGTCAGAGATTTTCAAGCGACGGATATAAGAGAAAAGTATTCTTTTGACACCTATTTCGTCACAAGAATCATTTCTAATGTTGCAATGGTCCTTCTTTTAGTGACTTATTTAATTTTTAATACAAATACTCACTCAAATCTAGGGTTAATTTTTTGGGTATCTTTTTTCCGTGTTAGTGAAGCTTTATCGGATGTTTTTCAAGGATTATTTCAGCAGAAGGAACGTTTGGATATTGCCGGAAAATCACTGTTTTTGAGAAATACTATTTCAACAATTGTATTTGCTTTAACTCTAGTCATCTCAAAAAATCTATTGTGGTCCGTGATTTTACAAACTATTAGTTCATTTGTTTTTATTGCTCTATTCGATTACCCTTATTCAAAATTCTTCCATCGCTTAAATCTTATGAGTGTTAAGCCGAGTAATATTATCAATGTATTGAAAGATTGCTTACCTTTATTTATAAATGCTTTTTTGTTGGTCTCAATTTATAATCAGCCTAAATATGCTTTGAATGATATTTTTAATCAAGGTTTGATTGGAAATGGTGTTCAGCGAGATTTTAGTATTTTATTTACACCAATTTTTGCTATGAATCTTATGATTGTATTTCTTAGACCGATGATTACGCAACTTGCAGTCTTTTTAGAAGAAAAGAAGATTTCTCATTTTGTCACTTACAAGAATAATCTCTTCAAGATTTTATTTGGAACTTGTACATTAATATTTCTAATTGGTGCTTTTATAGCCATCCCAACTTTGGATATTGTATATGGGACTAATCTTAAACAGTATCAGAGTAGTTTTGTTGTTTTATTGCTTGGAGGAATTGCAAGTACTTTTTCAACTGTATGTGATAACATTTTGACAATATTTAGGAAACAACATTTTTTAGTTATTTCCTTTATTGTAGGCTATATTGTGTCAATCTTAACTGCTAAGCCTCTAGTGTCGAAATTTGAAATTTTTGGAGCCTCATTATCATTTCTTTGTGCGATGATAGCATGGCTACTTGCTTCCCTAGTAATTTATTTTGTAACAAACCCATATACAATTTTTAGAAGGAAAAAATAATTGACATGAAATTTTCTATCATTATTCCAGCCTATAATGTGGCAGATTATCTAGAAAACTGTGTAGAGAGTATTCTTAAACAAACATATGATAATTATGAAATTATAATTGTAGATGATGGTTCAACTGATGAGACAGGTAAAGTAGCAGATGAACTATTGACACAATCTAAGCAAATTAATGTAGTTCACCAATCTAACGGTGGTGCTTCGAAAGCACGTAATACTGGAATGAAGAGAGCTACGGGTGATTATATTTTGTTTTTAGATGGCGATGATTTTTGGAGTGATAGTCATTTTTTAAAACAGATTGCTAGTGAGCTTACTATAAAACTTGTAGATGTTATTATTTTCGGTTATAGTTATTATTACGATAAAGAAATTAAAGAATCTCCGATATCTCGGTTAAAAGACTTAGATGAAGCTACTAATTTTGGCTTATTTAATGGCCCTAATTGGAATAAATGTATTTCAAAGGATTTAATTAATAAGGGGTTAAGTTTTCCTGAGGATTTAGTCTCTGAAGATAGTTTGTACTGTTCATCGATAATGAAAATGATGGAAAGTTTTTCTGTAATTACTAGCACTCAGTATATGTATCGTCAGAACAGAGCTGGAAGTTTAACAAATGTAGTGAAAGAAAGAAATGTTTTAGATACTCTTGTGGGAATTAGTAGAGGTTTATCTGATGAAAAGTCACTTTCTGAAGTTAAACGTAAAGCCTTGAATACTTATTTTACAATTTCTTATATTTCGATTTTACCTTATGTTAAGCCATATCTATTTAATCAAGAAATACGCGACTTACTAACTCAATATAAGTATTTGTTGAAAAATTCAAGTCATATAAATAACAAATCATTTAAAATAACAGGTATCTTTACTTCGATTTTTGGAATTAATATCTCAACAAGGTTATTTTCTTACCTTCTGAAATTTTATAAAAAATAGTAGATAGAAAGTAAAAGTATAATATGTCTAATCTAACCGTTTCAGTCATAATTCCTGTATATAACGCACAAGAGGGAATTAGACAATGTATAGATTCTCTTCTGAATCAGTCATTTACAGATTTTGAAATTATTCTGTTAAATGATGGCTCTACAGATAATAGTTTAGAAGTTATTAAAGAGTATGCGGATGCTAATGATTTTATCCGAGTAATAGATAAAGAAAATGAGGGAGTTGCTAAAACTAGAAATAAGGGTATACAACTTGCTAAAGGGAAATATGTTGTCTTTATCGATAATGATGACTTTGTTGATTCGGATTATTTAGAGCGTTTTTATAATGAAATAGACCAAGAACAACTAGATATTGTTCTTGGTGGTTATAAGCGAGTTAATCAGGAAATGAAGACACTTTTTAAGCAAGATTTAACACAATCTGAATGGTCTAAGTATATAGTCGTTGCACCTTGGGCACGTATTTATCGAACTTCGTTTTTAACAGATAATAATATCCAGTTCTTTGATTATCCAATAGGTGAAGATGTTATCTTTACTTTGACTGCTTACAATTTAACAGAAAAAATTAAAATAATTGATTATAATGGCTATAATTGGTTTTTTAACGAGAAGAGTATCTCAAACACATCTCAAAGAGGCTTTAATCCGAATATAGATATTGTGTATTTCCTGAGTCACTTGCTTCAAGTTGCTGGCGATTCAAAATATATCCGCTATTTTATAAAACGATATTACATTTGGTACTTACTCTTTTCTGGAAGAGCTGCTTCAAGTTCGTCATTTATGGATCAATATAGAAGAATTAAAGAATGGGTTTCTAAAGAAAATATTGATTCAAATTTAACACCATTATCATCTGAGATAACTGGGGAACGAATTCAAACAGTTATTTCTGTAATGGTTTTTAGAACTTTAGAACATTTGAGGTTAGTTCCACTGTTTTCGAAGTTTTACTGTAAAGGAAAGGAGAAGTAGTTGAGAGTTTTAATGATAATTCCTGCCTACAATGAGGAGGAAAGTATTTTCGATACGGTAACAAGTATTGTGAATTACCGCAAGAAAGTTGATTTTGATTTGGACTATGTTGTGATCAATGATGGATCAACAGATAAGACAAAACAAATTCTGGAAGAGAATCATTTTAATGCTGTTCATCTTGTGATGAATCTTGGGATTGGTGGTGCGGTTCAAACAGGCTACAAATATGCATTAGAGCATGACTATGATGTAGCAGTTCAATTTGATGGCGATGGTCAGCATGATATTGAATCCTTATCAGACTTGCTAGAACCAATTCAAAAAAACGAGGCAGACCTAGTTATCGGATCTCGTTTTGTTGGTGACGTTAAATCAGAATTTCAAACGACTTTTATGAGACGCTTTGGAATCGGTGTGATTTCTAATCTTATCAAATGGACAACAGGCCAAAGAGTTTTAGATACAACATCAGGCTACCGTTTAGCTGATAAAGCTGTTATTAAACAATTTGCCAAACGATATCCGATCAAGTACCCAGAGCCTGAGACAATTGTTCACATTTTAAAACGTAAATATAAAGTTTTGGAAAAGCCTGCTAATATGTTTGAACGTACAGGTGGAGTATCCTCCATCACCCCTATCAAGTCTATTCGTTACATGATAGAAGTGTGTTCATCAATTCTTATCGCGGCCTTTATGAAGGAGAGTGAATAATGTCAGTTTTATCTATTGTGATGTTGATAGCTTCTATCTTTTTCCTTTACCTAGTCATTAGAAATATCAATAAGAATAATATATTATTTGAACAGGCATTCATGTGGATTGTCATCAGTCTGGTCATGATTGTAATTTCAGTGTTTGATTCTATTCCTGGATACTTTGCTAAATTACTTGGATTTGAATTGACCTCCAATTTTCTATTGTCTCTTACTATTTTTTTCCTGTTGGTCATTGGATTTTTGCAAACCATGACTTTGTCAAAACAAAAAGAACAGATAAAGCATTTAGTTCAAGAATTATCTATTTTAAAAAGTCAAGTAGAAACGAAAGAGGAGAATGATGAACAGTAATCATACTTGGGTAATCTGTGCTTATGGAGAGAGCGAATACTTGGAAGCTTGTATTCAGTCTTTAAAGAATCAAACTCTCCAATCACAGATTATCTGTTATAGTTCAACACCACTGGATTCGATCAAGGAACTTTGTCAGCGTTATGCTATTCCATTTTACACCAAGCAAGGTGGTGGGATTGGTAAGGATTGGAACAATGCCATGTCTTTTGTAGAGACGAAGTATGCTACCATCGCCCATCAGGATGATTATTATGAGCCGGACTATGCTGAGAAAGTTTTGGCTAAGATGGAAAAAAATCAAGATGTGTTGATTGGGTATTCTGATTATTTTGAAGAAAAAGATGGCCATAAAATTCCTGCGAATACAAATCTGAAGATCAAAACCTTGATGTTAAAAACCATGAATCTTTTTCCTGCTAGTCACTTTTGGCGAAACCGTGTGATGGCTTTTGGGAATCCGATTTGTTGTCCAGCTGTTACCTATAATCGGGACAATTTGAAGAATTTCTATTTTGATGAAGGAATGAGAGTGAGTTTGGATTGGTACGCATGGTATAAGATCAGCGAGTATAAAGGTCGTTTCGCTTATGTATCTGACAAGCTCATGTGCCACCGTATCCATGGAGAGTCTGAAACATCAAAAACCATTGCAGACAATACGCGTAGTAAAGAAGATCTATACATGTATGAACTCTTCTGGCCCAAATGGATTGCCAAGTTGCTGATGAGACAATATGTGAAGAGTCAGAAGACGAATAATTAATTTTTGTATTTTGAAAAATAGAAGTAGCTGTAGAGCTGCTTTTCTTTTTTGGTTAAAATATAGTATAATTAATTTGATTATACTTTTAAAGATTGCTAAAAGGCAATCCTCGAAGTACAGTAGTATTAGTAGTTATCATATACTAATTTATGTTTTATTAAAAAAATGGACGGAAATAATGAAAAATTTAATCTCTGTGATTGTAACTTGTTATAATCACGAAAAGTATATTGAGCAATGCTTGCGAAGTGTTTTTAAACAGACTTATCAGAATATCGAACTAATTGTTCTGGACGATGGGTCTACAGATGGATCTAAGCAGATTATTCTTAAGACTTTAAAGGACTCGCCTTTCGAGGTAAAGTTTGAATCTCATAAGAATATGGGGGTTGTAAAAACAAGGAATAAGGGTATAGAACTGATTAATGGAAAATATTTTCTCTTTGTTGATAGTGATGATTATTTGCCAGATGACTATGTTGAAGAACTTTATTCATGTGCAATAAATCAACAGGCGGATATTGTTTATTGTGATTTGTTTGATTTTGAAAAAAATGAAATTTATTTAAAAGCTAGAAATTTTGAAATATATAGCTTTTTGACGGCAAATTATATTTCCAATTGTTCGTTAGTTAGAAAAGATATTCTTGGTGAAATCAGATATGATGAACATTTATCAGGAAAAAAATTGGAAGATTATGATTTTTTCTTGAATCTTGTAATTAATAGAAATGCTAAAGCTTGTTACCAACCAAATACAAAGTTATTTTATCGAGTATTTGAAACAGGATCTATTTCTTTACGTAATTCAGTCAAATATCATTATGAAATATATCTTGAGATCCTTGAGAAATATTTGGATAAACTTCCTCATGAGGTTTATAAAGCAGTTTGTGATAATCTCATGACTTTAGAAGATCGTTTAGAAAGTTTAATAAGTCACCATAATGATGTTTCTGAATATGTAAAAGAATTACAAAGAAAGCAGAAACAACTTTATCGTAAGAGTCAAACGCAAGTAGTAGAATTGAAAGAGGCTCGTAAAGAGATACAACTGATTCGAAGTTCTCTTTCGTATCGTATAGGGAATTCTCTGATTAAACCTATTAAAATCACGAAGGTTTTATTAAAAAATCCACGAAAAATCAAGTCTTATTTAAATGTTACAAAGGATAAAATTGTTAGATTACGTCGTCATGTGACCCCACTTAAGGTTCGTCGGTTACGTCATCTTAGAAATAGTCAACGGTCTGCTCTGACATTTACTGGTAAAAGAGCGCTAGTCTATGTCATTTTCGAATCTGAAAATCGGTTGCAAGAATACAAATTACGTTTTTTACAGGCCTTGTCCCCGTTGATGGATGATGTCATTGTTGTTGTAAACGGTCAGCTTCATGTTGAAGATATCAATACACTTGAACCCTATGGACAAGTTTTGACTCGTGACAATAAGGGATATGACACAGCAGCCTTTAGAGAGGGGATCTTTGCTCTTGGTAAAGATAAGCTTAAAGATTATGATCAACTGTTCTTGGTAAATGATACCAATATTGGACCGATGAGGGATCTGTCTCAAGTTTGTCAAGAGATGACTGATAAGCATCTTGATTTCTGGGGTATTTCATTTGGAGAAGAGCAAGAAGATGTTACGAAGGAGAACCCATACGGCTATATTCCTAAGCACCTTCAGTCGTATTTTCTAGTTATTGAAAAGCTCATGTTAAATGATGATGCTTTTTATGAATATTGGACACATTTGACAGACACAGATTCTCGCGATAAGGCTATTGGTCGACATGAGACACGTTTTACCAAGTATTTTTCTGATTTAGGTTATCGTTTCGATGCTGTGGTGCAAGAATACGAAGATTCTGCTATGTATATTCACCCGTTGAGGATGCTTAAAGCAGGTAGCCCTTTGGTCAAATACACAGCTTTAAAAAATTATGATGAGGATCAATTCTTGTGGCAAGGTCTTGAGCGTGAGTCAGAAGTTCCGGATTTGCTAGAGTATGTTGCTGAGAAGACAGATTACCCAGTGTCAATTTTGCAAGATATTGTCAATAAATTTAAAGCTGTTCCTCGTGAACAATATATTTTATTGATTGATGGTGTTGAAAATATTATTCAACAATGTACGCGCTATCGTGTTTTAAATAAAGCAGAGCAATTACGGAAACATGGATTTAAAGTTAAGGTAGTAAATTTATCAGAATTCGAATTGACTCAAGCTCAAAATGCAAGTCATATTATCATATATCGGTCACCAATTTCTCCTGAACTTCTCCGTCTTTGCCATTTGGCAAAGGACTATGGAAAACCAATTTTCTTTGATATTGATGATTTGGTGTTTGATACGCTATATACTGATCAATTGAGTTATACTAAAGGATTACCACACCATGAGAAGGAAAATTATGATGCTAATGTTCGAAACTATGGTTACATGCTAGAGAACTGTGACGGTGCTATTACTTCAACGAATCAGTTGCAAAAAGAGTTGAAGAAGTATCAAAGCAAGGTTTTGCTGAATCGTAATCTAGCCTCTGATGAGTTAATCTCTATCAGTAATCAATTTCTTAAGGACTATTCTCAAGTCTCAGACGTGGTTAAGATTGGTTATTTCTCTGGTTCAATAAGTCATAATGAGAATTTTGAATTGATTAAACCAGCTATTAAGCAACTGCTTAAAAAATACAGTAATGTTCAATTACATATTGTCGGAATTCTTGATATTCCAAAAGATATGAAGCCATTTGAAAATCAAATTGTCACTCACGATTATGTGGACTGGGACAAATTACCTGTATTGATTAGCGAGGTTGATATTAACCTAGCACCGCTTGTGGATTCTATCTTTAATCGTGCCAAATCTGAGATTAAGTGGATTGAAGCTGCTTTGGTGAAAGTACCAACCGTAGCAAGTAAGATAGGAGCTTTCTCGGATATGGTTATTGATGGTGAAACAGGTCTGTTAGCTACTGATGATCAGTGGTTTGACAAGCTAGAAGCTTTAGTTTTATCTCCAGAATTAAGGCAAAACTTAGCAGAATCAGCATACCGAGCAGTCCTTGAAAATTGTACCTTAAGCAAGAAAGATGAAATGGTGACTTATTTTGAACAGAATTAAACAGATAAAAGTTGAAAATTTATTTTTCATATTAGCAACGATTTTTATTTTCTCATTTATGTTTCTGTTTCCGATTAATCGTGTGCCAGATGAAATGAACCACGCGCGTATGACTTGGGAGACTTTCCACAAACCAACGGAGAATTCCTTTAAGTGGATGGATGAGATACCAAGTAATGATAAGGTTAAACCAAAGGAATATAAACAACTTCTAGCACGCAAAATTGAAATGAAGAATGAGCCATTTAAATTTGGTATTAGTCTAAAAACGATTTCTTTTTTACCTCAATTAATTGGGATGACGATAGGAAGTTGGATTAGTCCCTCGGTTGGGATGATTATTTATATGGGGCGTATCTTTAATGCATTAGCTTATATACTTGGGTTATACTTTTTAATACGTTATTTTAAGTATGGAAAGACAGCCTTGATGTTTATATCACTATTACCAATTATGGTCCAACAAGCTTCATCTCTTTCTTATGATGTGATGAATTACTTGGAAGTGATGTTGGCTTTTGGTTTTATAACGAATCTCGCCTATTCGAAACGATTTACCAATCGTAATTTTGTTCAAGTGATCGGCCTTGCGATTTTGCTTCTAGCAACAAAACCAAATAATATTTTGTTATTAGGTTTGATACCTTTTGTATCATTTGAATTTAAGGGTGTATTAAAAGTTTTAAATAGACCGTTTAAGTCATTAAAGATTATAGTTTCTAGATATAAGTTTGTCTTTTATCTTTTACTACTTATAACAATAGGTTTCATTTTACAATTTTTAATGAGAAATGAAGGTGGTCTCGTCCATTATATTCATGTCCTTTTAAATACACTTGTAAATGCAAGGCAAAATGGAGATTTAAATTCTATTCTCACAATAGGAGTTTTTGGTTATTTAGGAAACTTTACATTGCAGTTACCTCTATGGCTGATTTTTATAGATATAGCAGTATTGGTTTTAATTTTCTTAGCTAATGAAAAAGATTTCTTTTCAAAAGATTTTTCAATTTTTGCAGCCTGGTTGTTTCCAATTCAAGTTCTAGCTACTGTAACAGTTATGTACCTTCAATGGACACCGATTGTTCTTGGACACGGGGCTTCTGTTTCAGTTGGTTCTCAAGGGAGATATTTTACACCATTTTTAATCCTCTTTTTACCTTTAGTGGCAAATTTAGGAAATTTTGAAATCTCGCAAAATAAAGTTTTAAAAATTTCAACCATAACACTACTACTAAATTTTCTAATTTCCATTTTTTTGATAATTCCATTCTATTGGATGTAGGAGAAAATTATGGCCAAAACAATTCTATTCATTTCACCAACAGGAACGTTGGATAATGGTGCTGAAATTTCAATTGTGAATCTGATGGAATTTCTTGTGAAAAAAGGTTATCGTGTATTAAACGTTTTTCCTGATTATAAAGTTCCATCTCAAGAAGAGTATCAAGTAGGACTTCAGAAAAAAGGGATTGAGACCTATGGTCTTTCAGCTGTCAAATGGTGGTGGGAAGAAGCACCGGGTGGTTTGCCGGCTAATCATTTTATACGAGTGAATTCTTATAATAAAAATGTCAAAGATATTCAAAATATTATTGTAGATAACAAGGTGGAACTTGTCATCAGTAATACAGTCAACGTCTTTCAAGGAGCACTTGCTGCCGCTTTTGAGAATGTCAAACATTTTTGGTTGATTCATGAATTTCCTGAGGGGGAGTTCGGTTACTACAAAGAAAAACTAGACTTTATAGATAAGTTTTCTGATGAAATATTTGCTGTAACAGGAGCTTTAACTGAGGATTTAGAAAAGTATTTTCCAAATAGGAAGATTTATTCCTTTGCACCTTATACTCAAATTGAACCAAAAGAAGATGTAAAAACTGAATCTAATGACCAACATCGTATTGTTTCGGTTGGTCGCTTGACTCAGAGAAAGAATCAGCTTGAGTTAATTAAAGCTTTTCAGATGCTTAATCGAGCAGGAACCGAACTTGTATTTTTAGGCGCATGGGATGAGGATTACAAACAACTCTGCGATGATTATATAGCAGAGCAAGATTTGAAAAATATCTCATTTTTTGGGTATTTAGATGATCCTTGGTCGGAGATTACTGATAAGGATTTAGCTGTTTTTCCATCTAGTATGGAGACGTTTGGTCTTGTTTATGTTGAGTCTGTTTTAAATGGTATTCCAACAATTTTATCAGATAATGCGGGGCATAAATCTGCTTTTGAATATATGAATGAGCAAGGTCATATCTACCCTTTGGGTGATTTAAATGCTTTAACTAGAATGATCTCAGAGGTCCTTGATGGATTTGATCAAGAGAAATTTGAAGCAGTACAATCTGTTCCAAGTTTAAAAGAGAGATATTCTCTTGAGAGAGTTTATGCTAATATTACTGAAAAGATTGAGGTTGATGAATTGCGTCATAAAAAAGTAAATCA
Organism: Streptococcus parasanguinis; assembly: GCA_905188195.1. Lineage (GTDB taxonomy): Bacteria > Bacillota > Bacilli > Lactobacillales > Streptococcaceae > Streptococcus > Streptococcus parasanguinis_P. The sequence continues at coordinate 46,762 of CAJJKY010000013.1, forward strand.
GAAAGATACGGATTTTTTAAACAGCCGAAAAGCTCTAATAAAGAGTGTAAAATCTGCTTTTAAAAAAATATTTCGACTGAAGAAACTGGGTTAGAATTCTTTATCACAGTGGGAGTATAACGGAAGGAATTTTATTTAAAGCTCCTTCTGTGACACTCCCTTTTCTGTTTGGATTAGGCAAAAAGGCTAGAAAATGGTATAATTGAATAGACTGTGAATGATTTGAAAGGGAACTCTATGCAACATGTTTTTATTATCGGAAGTCGTGGACTTCCGGCTCAATATGGCGGTTTTGAGACTTTTGTGGACCAATTGGTTTCGCATCAAGTGTCTCCAGATATCCAGTACCATGTTGCTTGCCTTTCTAATGATCAAGCTTATCAACATTTTGACTACAAGGGTGTCGATTGTTTTACCATTAAAGCCCCTAAGCTTGGGCCTGCGCGTGTCATTGCTTATGATATGATGGCCATCAACTATGCCTTGAAGCTTATTAAGAAACAAGGAATTGAACAGACGATTTTTTACGTCTTGGGCAATACAATTGGAGCCTTTGTGGCGCCTTTTGCGCGCAAGATCCATAAGATAGGCGGACGATTTTATATCAATCCAGATGGACTAGAGTGGAAGCGGGCCAAGTGGGCCAAGCCGATCCAAGCCTATCTCAAGTATTCTGAAAAGATCATGACGCGCCATGCTGACTTGGTGATTTCTGACAACCCAGGTATTGAGTCTTATATCAAGGAAGCCTATCCTTGGTCCAAGACGACCTATATTGCCTATGGGACGGACTTGTCTCCAACCAGCCTAAGCAGTCAGGATAATAAGGTCCGAGAATTCTATCAGAAATGGCAGACACAGGAGAAGAACTATTATTTGATCTTGGGCCGCTTTGTCCCAGAAAATAATTATGAGACCGCCATTCGTGAATTTATGGCCTCTTCCACCAAACGGGATTTGGTGATCATTTGTAACCAGGAAGGCAATCCTTATTTTGAGGAGCTCCGAGCTCGAACTGGATTTGATCAGGATCCTCGTGTTAAGTTTGTAGGAACAGTCTATGATCAAAACCTGTTGAAGTATATCCGTAAAGAAGCCTTTGCCTATATCCATGGTCATGAAGTGGGCGGAACCAATCCGGGTCTCTTAGAGGCTCTTGCCCAGACGGATCTCAATTTAGTTTTAGGGATCTCCTTTAACCAAACGGTTGCAAAGGATACGGCTCACTATTGGACTAAAGAAACTGGAAATTTGGCACATTTAATTGATCAGGTTGATTCTTTAGAAGATGTATCTGAATGGGGGCAACGAGCCAAGGCCAATATGAAGCAAAACTTTACCTGGGAAAAAATTGTAGGTGAGTACGAGGAATTATTCTTATTATGAAAGTAAATATCTTGTTGTCCACCTATAATGGTGAACAGTATCTAAAAGAGCAGGTCAAAAGTATCCAAGACCAGACCTATCAAGACTGGCAACTCTTGATCCGAGATGATGGATCGACAGATGGTACGGTGGAGATCATTCAAGAGTTGGTGGCCCAGGATGAGCGCATTCGCTTTATCAACCAAGGAGCTATCGAAAATCTCGGTGTTATCAAGAGCTTCCATGCCCTCTTGAAGTATGAGAAAGCAGATCTTTATTGCTTCAGTGACCAAGATGATGTCTGGCTTCCTGAAAAAATTGCTCTTCAAGTAGCAGAAGCCGAGAAGCATCCTCAAGAAGTGCCTTTGCTGGTCTACACAGATTTAAAAGTGGTCGATGAAAACTTGAATGTGCAGCATGAGAGTATGATTCGCACCCAGTCTGATCATGCCAATACCGAACTGATTCAAGAGTTGACGGAAAATACGGTAACTGGCGGAGTTGCCATGATTAACCACGCTCTGGCTGACTTATGGATGGGTCAAGAAAAACATGCCCTCCTTATGCATGACTGGTACTTGGCCTTGTTGGCAACTGCCTTTGGGAAGCTCATCTATATCGATCAGCCGACAGAATTGTACCGTCAGCACAGTAGCAATGTTCTGGGAGCTCGTACCCTTAGAAAACGGGTCAAAAACTGGGTTCGCCCTCATGTTCTGTTTGCTAAATATTGGAATCTCATCGAGTCCAGTCAAGAACAAGCAAAAAATTTATTGGATCTGCCTGTCAGTTCACAAACTAAAGAAATCATTGAAAACTTTGTCACCATTATGGATGTTCCACTAAAAGAACGTTTGAGACGGATTCGTCAGTATGGTTACCGGAAGAACCGGGCTTTTCATACGGTTGTGTTTACCAGCTTGATTCTGACAAAGTTTGCATATCGAGGTAAAAAATAATGTTTGACGTTTTTAGTCAGAAAAATCGAATTTTATTACGAGAGTTAATCAAAACAGACTTTAAATTACGCTACCAAGGATCAGCGATCGGTTATCTTTGGTCTATTTTAAAGCCCCTGATGATGTTTAGTATCATGTATGTGGTATTTGTTCGCTTTTTAAGATTTGATGATGGAACACCGCATTATGCTGTTGGATTGCTTTTATCAATGATCTTTTGGACGTTCTTTACGGAAGCAACAAATATGGGAATGTTGTCTATTGTTTCAAGAGGAGATTTGCTACGCAAATTGAATTTTCCTAAGCAAACAATTGTTGTCTCTTCAGTTTTTGGAGCTGCAATTAATTTTTCTATTAATCTTTTAGTAGTATTTGTATTTGCTCTCATAAATAATGTTTCATTTGGTATTCATTCTCTAATAATTATTCCTTTATTTATTGAGATGTTGATCTTAGCTATGGGGTGTGCATTTATCCTATCGGCCTTATTTGTTAAATATCGAGATATTGGTCCGGTTTGGGAAGTTGTTCTTCAAGCAGGTATGTACGCCAGTCCTATTATTTATTCGATTACCTATTTATTGCAACGAAATCATTTGGCAGTTGCTAAAATGTTGATGATGAATCCAATAGCTCAAATGCTACAAGATATGCGTCATTTTATTATTGATCCAGTTAATCCACGTGGTTGGGATATCTTTGATAATAAAATGATAGCTTGTATTCCATATTGTATTCCAGTATTCATTTTTGTGATTGGTTTGATTGTATTCAATAAAAATTCGAAACGATTTGCGGAGATTTTATAATGTCAAGTAATGTAGCAGTTAAGGTAGACCATGTAAGTAAATTTTTTAAATTACCAACAGAGTCAACTCAAAGTTTACGAACAACACTAGTAAACCGTTTTAAAGGAATTAAAGGTTATAAAAAGCAAGAAGTTTTGCGAGATATTTCCTTTGAAGTTCAAAAAGGAGATTTCTATGGTATTGTAGGAAGAAATGGTTCTGGAAAATCTACTCTATTAAAAATAATTTCAGAAATCTATGTGCCTGAAAAAGGTTCCGTCACGATTGATGGGAAACTGGTATCCTTTATCGAACTTGGTGTCGGTTTTAACCCCGAGCTGACAGGCCGTGAAAATGTCTACATGAATGGGGCAATGCTTGGTTTTTCAACAGCTGAGATTGATGCCATGTATGAAGATATCGTAGAGTTTGCTGAGTTGCATGAATTCATGAACCAAAAACTCAAGAACTACTCATCAGGCATGCAGGTTCGTCTAGCTTTTTCGGTCGCGATTAAGGCCCAAGGCGATATCTTGATTTTGGACGAGGTCCTTGCAGTAGGAGATGAAGCCTTCCAACGCAAGTGTAACGATTACTTTATGGAACGTAAAAAATCAGGTAAGACGACGATTCTTGTTACCCATGATATGAATGCCGTAAAAAAATATTGTAATAAAGCTGTTTTAATTGAAAATGGCTTGGTTAAAGTAGTTGGAAACCCTGACGATGTTGCAAATCAATATAGTTATGATAATGCATCAAGTAAAAGGGTTTCGAATGATGATGTTATAGTTGAGGATTCAGCTGTAAGCAATTTAAATATAAAATTGCTTTCGAATAAAATGTCAAGTCCTGAAGATCCCATTGAGTTTGAGGTGTCATATGATGTTAATCAGGAAATTAAAACTTACATAGCTTTCTCACTAACTGAAATTGACCGCGGCCTTTGGGTATATAACGATAATTCTTTAGATTTTTTGACAGCTGGAAAAGGAAGAAAGAATTTTCGTTACTCATGTAGTTTATCAAGCTTGAATGATATTAAATTAAAACTTCAAGTTTCTGTACGAGATAGTTCGAATACAATGCTTGCATTTGCAAAGGGGAATAATTCACCTATAATTTTGTTAAATCGAACAGATATTTCTGATGATGATATTTCTGCAAAAGACTCTGCTACTGGATTGATTCAGAGGAATGGTCATTGGGAGACTTTAGTTGATGAATAGAATTCTTTTGTACATTCATTATAATAAATTTGATGAGGTGAGTGAGCATGTTCTTTATCAGTTAGAGCAAATAAAACCACTTTTTTCTCGTGTAATTTTAATATCCAACAGTCATTTAGAAAAGAATTACATGAGAAAATTAGAAATGATTGGAATAACTGAGATTATTCAAAGAGCAAATATTGGATTTGATTTTGCAGCTTGGCGAGATGGAATGGAATACGTTGGTTTTGATCATTTGAAAAAATATGATTCTGTGACATTGATGAATGACACTTGTATAGGCCCTCTTTGGTCATTGGAACCTTATTTTAGATCATTTGAATCTGCTATAGATTGCGATTTTTGGGGAATGACAAACTTTAAAAAAACGAAGTATTTTCAAGAACATGTCCAAAGTTACTTTGTATCTTATTCTCAAGCGGTAGTATCATCTAAGGTTTTTCAAAAATTTTGGATGAGTATCAAAAATTTTGAAAATGTTAGACAAGTAATCGATCGCTATGAAACTAAATTGACATCTAAATTAAAAAAATCAGGTTTTAACTATCAAGTGGTTTTTAATACTTTGCACGAAAATTCTGATGAAATGGTTCATCCTGATTTTTCTTACTATAAACCTTTTAAAATATTAGAACATCGTGTTCCAGTTTTAAAAGTTAAAGCAATTCAGGCGCATCCTCTTCAAGCTGATCAGTTAAAAAATAAAATAAGAGAAGTTTCAGAATTTCCAATTGAAATTTTAAATAGTGTCTATTCTTCAATAGAATTTTTTTCTGTTGAAAATGAACAAACAGAAAAATATACTTTATTAAAAAAAGTGCGAAACAAAATCAAAAGAACAATAGGAAGAAAAGGATAATGGATTTAAAGAAGATTTATAGCTTTTATAATAACGATCTTAAAAAACGTATTTTAAAAATTATTCTATTCTCTCTTGCGTTTGCATTATTAATTTTAAATATTATTAATATGCAGTTTACAGTGAAGTCACATTATCGTATACAAGAGGTTTCTTATTTTAATAGTTCAATATTATTAATCGGTATTTCTAGTCTCTATTTGGGAATGATATTGTCAAAAATTTGGAATAAGAAATTTTTTATTAAATTAGGAGTGATCTATGGATTGTATTTATTATTTTCATATATACTTGATGCTAGTCTAAGAGTAAATGAAAAACAGTTTAATTTTTTTAAGAGCTTGCAATCCTCTTTTCTTCAAACAGATTTCATATTTTATATTGCTTTAATTTTTATATTCGCTTTTGTCTATCATTATTTGATTTCTGTATTTTTCCCATTGTTTGAAAAATATCTAATTCCAATTTCGAATGATCGAGAAATATATACATTTATTTTCTATGCATTTTCTTTAACAGCTTTTTGTTTTACTGATAGTAAATTTTTTAACGCCGTAATGGGGAGTAATTTCATTACTCAATTTCTTGAAAATAATATTATAAAACTTACGACTCCTATTTTAATAGAACTAGATAAACTGATATTAACCTTGGTTATCATTGCTTTCTTTATTTCTTGTTATATTGTAAAAGGGATAAATGAATTAGAAAATAATAAACCGGGATTTGGCTTGGTGGTTCTTACGAGTGTTGTTTTTTCTATACTATTAAATTATTTTCTTCAATATAGTATACGAACAGATGTAATCGTAATGGAAAAACACATTTTTCCGGGGGCTACACTGTTTCAAATTAGCATTTTTTTTGCTGTGTTTTTGTTTCTGTACTCTATTATCAACGAGTATCTGTTGACTACCATCATAAATATATTGCTTATTATTGGAATTTCAATTTCAAGTTATTTAAAATATCAGTTCCGCCAAGAACCATTGTTACCAAGTGATTTAAGTTGGTTGAAAAATCCAGGATCACTTTTAGGATTTGTTGGATCAAGTTCTTATTTATATGTTTTTGTATTAATAGTTTTCTTTTCATTAATTTATTGGTTTTTTAAAGATATATTTCTTTATGGTAAAATATTTAAAGCACAATTGGTTAGATTTATAACAATTCTTTTTATTCTATTTTTCTTTACTACTGTCTACTATTCCTTTAAAAATAGGCAAGATGGTAAAATGAGTGAACATATTCCAGTATTAGCAAACTTAAATAATCGGTATGATATTGCATGGTTTGGAAATACAGTTAATGCGCAAATGAAATCAAATAGCTATGTATGGTTTTCTCAGATGACATCCGATATTATGCATAAACCTGAAAAGTACAGTAAAACTTTTATTAAAAAGATTGAAGAAAAGTACCATTTAAAATCAGTAGAAATAAATAAATATCGAAATCAATTCATCAATGAACAAACTGTAATTTATGTATTAAGTGAAAGTTTTTCAGATCCATCAAGAATAGAAAAAGTTCAAGTTTCATCAAATCCAATTCCTAAAATTCAAGGAATAAAGAGCAGAACAACTAGTGGATTGATGAAATCTGATGGGTATGGAGGTGGGACTGCTAATATGGAATTTCAAACGTTAACAGGATTGCCAATGTACAACCTTTCTCCAAGCATTTCTATTCTATATACTCAAGTAGCACCTAATATGAAATATTTTCCTTCTATAAGTAATTATTTTGAACCTAAGAATCGAGATGTTATTCATATTGCAAGTCCTAGTAATTATTCAAGAAATGTAATATATGGGAATTTAAAATTTAATAAATTTATACATTATGGAAACAAAGGAAATAAAGGATATAATGTTGGTGGGAATTATAGTGATGATTCAACTTATCACTTAATTGAAGAAAATCTGAATAAGAATAGTCAATTTTTCTCTGTGATTACAATGCAGAACCATACTCCGTGGACGGAACTGAATCCTATAGATATGAGTGCGAGTTATCCAGGATTTTCGGATGGACAAAACAAATCTTTATCATCGTATGTGAGAATGCTTTCACAAACCGACACCGCCACCCAATCTTTCCTGGAAAGTCTTTCTAAAATAGATAAGAAGATTACAGTGGTATTTTATGGGGATCATTTGCCAGGTCTTTATCCTGAGTCCGCCTTTAAGAATAATCCGGAGAGTCAGTATCAGACAGACTACTTTATTTGGAGTAATTTTGATGCACCGAAATTGAACTATCCTTTGGTCAATTCAAGTGATTTCTCTGCTATGGTCTTTGAACAGACCAATTCAAAAGTTTCGCCTTACTATGCTTTGTTGACAGAAGTACTGAAAAAAGCAAGTGTCGATAAAAAGGCCTTGGAAGGAGAAGCACAAGAAATTGCAGAGGATTTGAAAATGGTTGAATACGACTTGATTAGTGGGAAAGGTTACCTTTCTAAAGACTTCTTTAAAGTCCCAACCAACAAATCCAATTAAAAGGAGTGCTAGCAGGTAAAAATCTTTGTGATTTTGGCTGTCTGGCTCCCTTTTTTTTGTTTTTTATGCTAAACTATTAGATGGGGGTACGCTCATGATTAAGATATTTGGAAAGGTCCATTATCATTGGCAACCGGACTTATCTATTCTTGTGACTTATTGGTCCATTGCAGTGATTCCGGTCTTTATTGGACTGGCCTTGATGTATGAGAGCTCTAGTGTGCCAACGCTAGTTTTGTTTTCGTTCTTTTTATTTATGGTCTTGCTCGCGATTGGGGTCCATCGTTACTTCACGATCTATGAGGATGGGATCTTGCGGATTATTACAGCTAATCCTTTTACTCCAATCAAGGTGAAGATTGACTCGATTGAAAAGGTCGAAGTAAATAAGAAATCGATCAAGCTCATTTTTAATGATGGTTCGCGCAGTCGGACATTCTGTATGCGTAAATGGCCGAAGAAATATTTTATCAATGCACTTGCCTTAAATCCTTATTTTAAGGGAGAAGTAATCCTTACGGACAATTTCATCCATGTGGATTACTACGAGATGTATTATGCAAACAAATAAAAAGCCCTCTTAATCTTTTAAGAGAGCATGAGTGGGGCATTCTTTGATAGCGTCGAGAACATCGTTTGTGACAGGAACTTCCTTTTCAAGGAGGTCGTCCTCTTCAGAAGCAAATTTAACGATGCCATTGTCATGGTAATCAAATAATTCAGAATAGGTCTGACAGAGACCGCAAGCGATGCAACGATCTGGAATTAACGTAACTTTCATACTTCTATTGTAATGATTTTTACGAGAAAAAACAAGGAGGAAGTCATGGCAAAAGAACCATGGGAAGAAGATATTTACGATGATGGAGAAGAAACATTGAAAAGAACGAGTAAGTTAAACGGAATCAAGGCAGATCGTCTATTGACGATTTTAGCCATTATTTTCTTTGTAGTAGTAGTGGCGATGGTCTGCTTGTTGATTTTCCTTTCAACAGGTGGCAGCAACAAATCAAAACAAATGTCTGGTTTCTACAATGGAGAGACTAAGGTTGAACAGAAATCATCAGCCCCTGCAGCACAAACTGACCAAGCGGCTAAAGACGATAGTTCAAAAGATGAGAACGCTGAAGAAGGGACGATCACTGTTCAAGCAGGTGAAGGGGAAGCAGCGATTGCTGCGCGTGCTGGTATTTCCATTGCCCAATTGGAACAGTTAAATCCATCTCACATGTCTACAGGATCATGGTATGCGAATCCTGGTGATGTCGTTAAGATTCAGTAGGAGTTGAAGACAACATGAAACAAATTCAAATTGCCATTGATGGACCGGCTTCTAGTGGAAAGTCCACAGTTGCAAAGATCATTGCCAAGGATCTAGGCTATACGTATCTAGATACGGGGGCTATGTATCGTGCAGCGACATATCTAGCTTTGCAAAATAATCTGACAGCTGAACAGGTTGATGACCTCTTAGCCCTTTTAGATCAGTATCCAATTAGTTTCGGTCGATCGGAAGAGGGAGAGCAGCTTGTCTTTGTAGCAGACGTGGATATTACCCACCCAATTCGCGATAACAAAGTGACCAACAATGTTTCATGGGTTGCAGCACTTGCGCCAGTCCGTGAAAAACTTGTCGCTCTACAGCAAGAAATTGCAGCAGAGGGGGGCATCGTTATGGATGGACGTGATATTGGGACAGTCGTCCTTCCACATGCAGAGTTGAAGATCTTTTTGGTCGCTTCTGTTGAGGAGCGGGCAGAACGTCGTTATAAGGAAAATGTTGAAAAGGGTATCACAGCGGATCTTGAATTGTTGAAAAAAGAAATCGCTGAGCGGGACTATAAGGACAGCCACCGTGCCGTTTCTCCTTTGAAACCTGCAGCTGATGCCATTCATTTTGACACAACGGGTGTTGGAATTGCAGACGTTGTTGCATTTATTGAAGAAAAAGCAAAAAAAATTCTTGACAAAGAATAAAAAACTTGATATCATATAAAAGTTGAGAAAAGCAGAAGTGAGAACTTCTCGCCTTGTGACGCAAGTTGCCTGGCCCCTACGGATCAAGTTTCAGTAATGAAATACATCATGTAGTTCGGGCCTGTTTTGCAGGTCCGTTCTTTGTTTTTCTCGAATAATAAAAAAGAGGTGAAAACCATAGCAAAGCAAGACTTATTCATCAATGATGAAATTCGTGTACGTGAAGTTCGCTTAATCGGTCTTGAAGGTGAGCAATTGGGTATCAAACCACTTAGCGAAGCGCAAGCACTTGCGGACGACGCTAATGTTGACTTGGTTCTCATTCAACCTCAAGCTAAACCTCCTGTTGCGAAAATTATGGACTACGGTAAGTTCAAATTTGAGTACCAGAAGAAGCAAAAAGAACAACGCAAAAAACAAAGCGTTGTGACCGTGAAAGAAGTTCGTTTGAGCCCAGTGATTGACAAGGGTGATTTCGATACAAAACTTCGCAATGCTCGCAAATTCCTTGAAAAAGGAAATAAAGTGAAGGTATCCATTCGCTTTAAGGGTCGTATGATTACCCACAAAGAGATTGGTGCTAAAGTTTTAGCCGACTTCGCTGAAGCGACACAAGATGTGGCGATCATCGAACAACGAGCTAAGATGGATGGACGTCAAATGTTCATGCAATTGGCGCCAGCAACTGACAAGAAATAATCTGTCAGAAAGTTAAAAAAAGGAGAAAATATCATGCCAAAACAAAAAACACACCGCGCATCAGCTAAACGTTTCAAACGTACAGGTT
>CAJJKY010000014.1 GCA_905188195.1 Streptococcus parasanguinis
AATAGTAAGGAAAGTTAGACTGTATTGCCTACTGTCTATCTATAAAATATATTTTATTGGAGGCTTTTACTCAAATGGCAAAAGAAAAATACGATCGTAGTAAACCGCACGTTAACATCGGTACAATCGGACACGTTGACCACGGTAAAACTACCCTAACTGCAGCAATCACAACTGTTTTGGCACGTCGCTTGCCTTCATCAGTTAACCAACCTAAAGACTATGCGTCTATCGATGCTGCTCCAGAAGAACGCGAACGCGGTATCACCATCAACACTGCACACGTTGAGTACGAAACTGCTAAACGTCACTACGCTCACATCGACGCTCCAGGACACGCGGACTACGTTAAGAACATGATCACTGGTGCCGCTCAAATGGACGGAGCTATCCTTGTAGTAGCTTCAACTGACGGACCAATGCCACAAACACGTGAACACATCCTTCTTTCACGTCAGGTTGGTGTTAAACACTTGATCGTCTTCATGAACAAAGTTGACTTGGTTGACGATGAAGAATTGCTTGAATTGGTTGAAATGGAAATCCGTGACCTTCTTTCAGAATACGATTTCCCAGGTGATGACCTTCCAGTTATCCAAGGTTCAGCTCTTAAAGCTCTTGAAGGTGACTCTAAATATGAAGACATCATCATGGAATTGATGGATACTGTTGATGAGTACATCCCAGAACCAGAACGCGATACTGACAAACCATTGCTTCTTCCAGTCGAAGACGTATTCTCAATCACTGGACGTGGTACAGTTGCTTCAGGACGTATCGACCGTGGTGTTGTTCGTGTCAACGACGAAATCGAAATCGTTGGTATCAAAGACGAAATCCAAAAAGCAGTTGTTACTGGTGTTGAAATGTTCCGTAAACAACTTGACGAAGGTCTTGCAGGGGATAACGTTGGTGTGCTTCTTCGTGGTATCCAACGTGATGAAATCGAACGTGGACAAGTTATCGCTAAACCAGGTTCAATCAACCCACACACTAAATTCAAAGGTGAAGTTTACATCCTTACTAAAGAAGAAGGTGGACGTCATACTCCATTCTTCAACAACTACCGTCCACAGTTCTACTTCCGTACAACTGACGTAACTGGATCTATCGAACTTCCAGCTGGAACTGAAATGGTAATGCCTGGTGATAACGTGACTATCGACGTTGAGTTGATCCACCCAATCGCCGTTGAACAAGGTACTACATTCTCAATCCGTGAAGGTGGACGTACTGTTGGTTCAGGTATGGTTACTGAAATCGAAGCTTAATTCGATCTAGTTCCCAGATTAACAATTATATAGACAGACAGAAAACCCCGTGAAGACGGGGTTTTTATTTTGGTAAAAAGTAAAATGAGCTTGTGCAACCTTTCATTATGACGAAAATTATGGTAAAATAGATAGTATAAAATTAGAAAAAAGAGGTATGTGAAATGTCACGTAAACCATTTATCGCTGGTAACTGGAAAATGAACAAAAATCCAGAAGAAGCAAAAGCATTCGTTGAAGCTGTAGCATCAAAACTTCCTTCAGCTGACCTTGTTGAAGCTGGTATCGCAGTTCCTGCAGTTGACTTGACAACTGTTCTTGCTGCTGCTAAAGGTTCAAACCTTAAAGTTGCTGCTCAAAACTGCTACTTTGAAAATGCAGGTGCTTTCACAGGTGAAACTAGCCCACAAGTTTTGAAAGAAATCGGTACTGACTACGTTGTGATCGGTCACTCAGAACGTCGTGACTACTTCCACGAAACTGATGAAGATATCAACAAAAAAGCAAAAGCAATTTTTGCGAACGGTATGCTTCCAATCATCTGTTGTGGTGAAAGCCTTGAAACTTACGAAGCTGGTAAAGCAGCAGAATTCGTAGGGGCTCAAGTTTCAGCTGCTCTTGCAGGATTGACTGCAGAACAAGTCGCTTCAACAGTTATCGCATACGAACCAATCTGGGCGATCGGTACTGGTAAATCAGCTTCACAAGACGACGCACAAAAAATGTGTAAAGTTGTTCGTGACGTTGTAGCTGCTGACTTTGGTCAAGAAGTGGCTGACAAAGTACGTGTTCAATACGGTGGTTCAGTGAAACCTGAAAACGTTGCTGAATACATGGCTTGTCCAGACGTTGACGGAGCTCTTGTGGGTGGTGCATCGCTTGATCCAGAAAGCTTCTTGGCATTGCTTGACTTCGTTAAATAATGACATCTAAAAGGCGAGAGGGTTCTCGTCTTTTTTTTATAGTAGAAAAAAGCTGGGCAAAAACTGTCCAGCCTTTGATGTTTGATAGGAGAAAGTGTAAGACGCAGTGGTTGATTGGCATCTTTGTTCGCCTTTTAAGCTCTAAAGATGACCTAATCAACTGTGCGGGGGTGGGAAGACGAACTCTTTTTAACTTGTCGGAGTTCTTTCCCACTCCCTTTGAGTTAGGAACGTCCTAATAGTTTCTTAATGAGAGAAATCAGTTTGTATTTCAGAGGACTTGGGTAATAACGGAAGGTCCCCATCTTACGGACGATGTATCCGTTGAAGTTTTGTTTGAAACGAAGAACACCGTCTGACCCGTCAAAGATTCCTTGAATACCAAGGAAGTTATATCTTGGGATAGCACGTTTGATGGTTTCAAGCATCATATATTCTTGGAGAACAGCAGGAGCATAGAACTTATTAAATTCTGTATAAGAGCCACTGAATAAATAGGTGGATTCTTGTGGCATATAGACGAAGAGGCTTCCTGCAAGAATGACGTCTTGATCTCCATATTTTTCTATATATTCTTTCGCTTCCTTCTTTCTCACCTCAAAGGTATCAAACTGGCTAGAGAATTCACGAAGTTGATTTTGTTTTTTCTCTGAATTGGGGTTGACTTCAAGATCTTTCTGTAATTTCTCAATCTTCTGTGCTAGTTTTCCTTGGTCTTTTTCAAGATTCGTGTAGTAATGGTGGAAGTTCAGTGTTGCGATCATGAAATCTGCATTGTCGCCAAAACTGTCATAGAAAGTTTGGTAATAATCCAAGGTCTTATCCTGATAGTCGCGACGGTCACTGGTAGAGGAAGTAATATCCTTAAAGAGTTGCAGTTCATCTCGGTTTAATCGTTTCAGTTCAATACCGAAAGATTTGGCTTTCTTGACAAGTGGCTTTCCTTTTTTACTGAAGCTCTTGAGAAGATTTTTTTCGGTGATACCCTCCATATCTTTCACATAATGCCAATCACCTTCTCCACCTGGATAACCTGTTGTTAAACCATCATGCTGATAGCCCAATTTTTTTAGGGTATCCATGAAATGGGTTTGCTCTTCACTGGTTGGATTGCCGTCACTGTCAAAGGTTTGATAGGTATCATAGGGCTTAATAACGAGTTCAATAGCCCCATTTTCTTTCGCATAGTCTTTTATAGCTGCATAGAAAGGTTCTAGCATAGCTTCCTCTTGGTAAAGGGGGCCAGAATTGATTTCCATATGGAGACCACCTGTCATAGGAAGACTGTACAAGATCGCTGCCACTTGGACTTGATCTTCTTGTTTCCAAGCGATAAATTGGACCGTGTTTCCTCGCTTTTCAAGCAGATCTGCCATTTCAGTAGACTGGATAAAAGAGCGATGGGAGACAGTATTTGCAAATGAGGTAAATTCTTCTTTTGAAATTGTCGTAAGAGTCATGTAACTTATTTACTCCTTAATTTTTTCCGAATCTTGTAGACTTTGTTTACAAGTGGATAGAGTGGACTAGTTGGGAGGTTGAATTCCCCAACAAATTCTTCAATGACAGGATTAAATTTTGATTTGAAATGATAGAGACCACCATCGAGTGAATTTTCAATGCCCCCCATATTTTGCCAAGAAGCACCACGGTCGAAAGCGTGTTGGGCAGTTTCATACCAGGTGAGGATAGCAGGTTGGTAACGGCGGAATTCTTCATCCATGCCTGCATAAACATTTTCAGACGTCCCACCGAATTCAAGGGTTAAGGTCCCAGATAAAGGAACGATCTGTCTACCTGCTTGGAGATGCTGTTCAAGAAATTGCAGTTCTTCCTCTATCCGCTCTTTTTCTTTTTGGTTATTCTCAACCTTGCCAGGCTTTGTTTTTTCTGTGAATTTTTCAGCCTCTGCCTTGTTCTTTTCAAGATCTTTTGTAAGGGAGCTTTTCCGTTTCTCGAGATCTAGAGTAGATAAAGTAATGTAGGATTGTCCTTGGTAGGTTGTGAGTAGTTTTTCGTAGTAGTCTTTTCCACGCAAATGAATGCTTTTACGTGCCTCAGTCTTTTTCATGAGAGAAGCAAAGTCCTCTAACAATTCAGTCCCGCCAAATTGGACTTGGATCCCTTTGTTTCGAGCAGTTCGGATGGCTTGTCGAGTAGATTTTGAAAGATCTTGCTCGGTGAAAAACTCTTTGTGGATATTCGCTTGAAAGCGTGGTTGGATATTTTCTGCCATATCACTGGTTCGGCCAGTCCATTCAATCCCTTCTTTTGTTAGGGTATCGATCACTTCTTGCACGGCAGGAGCTTGCGTCTGTTCTTGTCCAATCAATTGTTTACTCAAGAAAAGACTTGGATCAAATTTCACAAACAAGGCCTTGCATTGTTTGGCTATCTTTTTAAGGGACTGGATCACATATGAAACCAGCTCCTTGTTTTGGTAATCCATGATGGGGCCTCGAGGAATGTAGAGCATGGAAAAGCCAAGTGGCAGGGGTTGAATCAAGATGCTTGCAACAGCGACTAATTGGTCTTCTTGATAAAAACCAACCCGTTCATTTCCCCAATTATCTTTAATTTTTGCCCATGAACTGCTTTGTAAGAGATTGGTTTGGTCACTCTGAATAACAAAGTCATCATGCTCACTAGCAGAAATTCCTAGCTGGTAATGGTACATTTCTTATAATACCCACTTTCTAATGGCGTATGCAACGCCAGATTCATCATTTGATTTAGTAATAGTTGTAGCAATTTTTTTAAGAGCTGGATTGCCATTCTCCATAACGACGGCATGTCCCACGACTTCTAGCATGGAACGGTCATTTTCCTCATCTCCGATGGCCATGGTTTCTTCTTGCTGGATTCCAAGTCGTTCAGCTAGATGAAGAACAGCTGATCCCTTATTGGTTGTTTTCCCTAGAATTTCTAAGTAAAAAGGAGCTGATTTGACCATCGTGAAGCGATCCTCGAATTCTTTAGGGATTTTTGCAATCGCAGCATCCAGAATGTCTGGTTCATCGATATACATGGCCTTGACAAATTCTTTCTCACGAACTTCTTCAGGCGTCCGGTAATAAAGGGGCATATTAACCAGTTGAGATTCATGAATGGTGTAGCGTCCGATATCGCGATTGCTGGTATAGATGCCGTCTTTAGTAATTGCATGAGAGTGGATTTGGAGTTTGTTAGCAAGAGACTCGATATCGAGATAGTCCTCATAATCTAAAAGGTCCTTGATGAGTTCTTTTCCAGTAGCGGTTTCTTGAACCAGACCACCATTAAAGGTAATAACATAGTCTCCAGGATCCATCAAATGGAGTTCTTTTAAAAGTTTTGAGACCCCTGCGATAGGACGACCAGTTGTGATAACGATTTTAACGCCTGCGGTTTTAGCATCTTGAATGGCTTCAAATACGGAAGGTGTGATCTCTTTTTTTGAATTGAGAAGTGTACCGTCGATATCGATCGCCACTAATTTAATGGACATCCGTCTCTCCTGTAAAATAATCATTGGTGATATAGGAAGTGAATTCCTCTACCTGCTTACTGAAAAGTCCATTAACCTCCAGCATTTCTTTGGGGAAATAGAAGCGGTTGTCCCCATAGCGAGTTCCTGCTAAAGCAGCGACGAGTGGAGACAACTGAGACAATTCAGCGAGACTCCCATCTTTTCGGATCATCTCGATCTGGGTCCGCGGTTTTTCAAGCTCTGGTCGATAAATATCGTAGGGCAGATCGAAATTTTGATGAATAGCGGTGTAGTAGGTTGGATTAAAGCCAACCTCTTTAATCAGTTTTTCAAGGATTGCTAAGTCTTTTCGTTTATCTTCTGTAAATAGAATCGATTTAAAGACTTTCCGATTAATATAGCGCTGAGCAAGATCAGACAAGATAGTATCCGGACTATCCATCCAGACTTGGAAATAGGTATTCATCACACCGTCATCTAGATTTAGGTAGTCTTGAATGGTGACCTCTTCTTCAAAAAATGGAATCAAGCGAGGTGAAGTCAGTTGAAAATACTCTTTCTGATCTGGATAAATGGTTCTAGCTCGTTTGAGAAGATTTTGAAGGAGGACTTCCATGGCACGAGTAGCCGGGTGGAAGTAGACCTGCATATACATTTGGTAACGGCTGACCACGTAATCTTCGACAGCATGCATGCCATTTTGTTGGAAGGCAATGCCATTTTCAATCGGTCGAATGACGCGCAAAATACGGGTCAAGTCAAATTTTCCATAGGAAGCACCCGTAAAATAGGCATCCCGCAGTAAATAATCCATCCGGTCCACATCAATCTGACTAGAAATTAATTGCACCACTTGTTTATTGGGATAGGTATGATCAATGACGCTGGCTACACGATTTGGGAAATCAGGAGCCACTTGTAAGAGGATTTGATTGACCTCCGTCTCTGGACTGGTGATGATCAGCTGGGTCATTTTTTCATGATCGGTCCCAAACAGTCCTTCAAAGGTATGGGAATAGGCACCATGTCCAATGTCATGAAGAAGAGCGGCTGTCATGGTCAGTAAGTTTTCATCAGAATGCCATTGCTCTGCATACTTTTCATCAAAAATGGATAGAATGCGTCTTGAAATTTCATAGGCGCCAAGACAGTGAGAAAAACGACTATGCTCCCCACCGTGGAAGGTAAAACCAGATGTCCCCAGTTGTTTGATGCGGCGTAGTCGTTGAAATTCTTTACTATTAATTAATTGATAAATGATGGGATGATCCACATGAACGTAATCATGCACGGGATCGCGAAAGACTTTTTCATTCATGGGTCTATTATAGCAAAAAAAAGCCTATTTTGCGATCTAGAGGCTAATAGGGGCAGTCAAAATGCGTAAAATTTGATAGAATAGTAAGGCAAGAAAAGAAGAGAAGGAGACAAAGATGCAGATTCGCATTCAAAATACCATTCGATTTGGAGAAGAAATGGAAATCGTTGATCAGTACTATCAAGGTGAATGGAAGGAAAAAGCAGGTTTTCAATATCTCTTGTATACCAATGAAGAAGATGAAAAGGTTGCTTTGAAATTTTCCAATGACGAATTGGTCATGACACGTTTCTCAAGTCCTAAATCCATCATGCGTTTCTACAAAAATGAAGATGGTGGGGCAATCATCCCAACTCCAATGGGCATTCAGCAGTTTTTGATTACAACAGATCTCTTTCAATTAGAAGCAGGTCATTTGCAAGTCTCTTATCGCTTGTTAACTCTCGATGGCGAACAGGAATTTGCCAATTATCAATTGCTGGTGGAATGGGAAGAATAATCCTCATTAAATTATTCGAGATCCTGCTTGCTTTATTCTATAAAAATGGTATAATAAAACCACTCAAGGGAGTAGCTGGCGGTTTTCCGCGATAGTGTCGTCATTACGAAATTATTTCCGGCACTATATTAAACGGCGAGACTTGTTTTTTCAAACAGGTCTCTTTTTTGTGCAAAAGAGACCTAGTAGAAAGCTATAAGGAGGAAATTATTTTGTCAAAAGAACAAAATAAAGCTTTGTTTTATACACAGAGTAAAGAAGAAGTTCTAAAGGAATTGGACTCTTCAATTGAAGGCTTGTCAACTGTTCAAGCTCAAGAACGTTTAGCGACTTATGGTCATAATGAACTGGACGAAGGTGAAAAACGTAGCCTCTTGTCTAAGTTTATCGATCAATTTAAAGATTTGATGATCATCATCTTGTTGATCGCCGCAGCTCTCTCTGTGATCACAGAAGGAATGGACGGCCTTACAGATGCCATGATTATCTTAGCCGTTGTTGTTTTGAACGCAGCCTTTGGTGTCTACCAAGAAGGACAAGCCGAAGCAGCTATCGAAGCACTGAAAAACATGTCTAGTCCATTAGCGCGTGTCCGCCGTGATGGTCACGTGATTGAAATTGATTCTAAAGAATTGGTGCCTGGGGATATCGTCTTGCTTGAAGCAGGAGATGTGGTTCCTGCTGATATGCGCTTGTTGGAAGCAGCTTCTCTTAAGATCGAAGAAGCAGCTCTTACAGGGGAATCGGTTCCAGTTGAAAAAGATGTGACTGGCCTTGTTGAGGCAGATGCTGGTATCGGAGACCGTGTCAATATGGGTTACCAAAATTCGAACGTAACCTATGGTCGTGGTACTGGGGTTGTGACCAACACAGGTATGTATACAGAGGTTGGTAAGATTGCAGATATGTTGGCCAATGCCGATGAAACGGAAACACCGTTGAAGCAAAGTTTGGAACAACTCTCTAAAGCCTTGACTTACTTAATTGTTGTGATTGCGGTCATTACTTTCTTAGTTGGTGTCTTCGTTCGTGGAGAGCATCCATTGGAAGGCTTGATGGTTGCGGTAGCCCTTGCGGTTGCGGCGATTCCAGAAGGACTTCCTGCCATTGTAACCATCGTTCTTTCTTTGGGAACAACAACCCTTGCCAAACGCAATTCGATTGTTCGTAAATTGCCAGCCGTTGAAACACTTGGTTCAACAGAAATCATCGCATCTGATAAAACAGGTACTTTGACTATGAACCAAATGACTGTTGAGAAGGTCTACACCAACGGTCAATTGCAAAGCTCAGCAGCTGAGATTGCTGCTAGCAACAATACCCTTCGTATCATGAACTTTGCCAATGATACTAAGGTGGACCCATCTGGCAAGTTGATTGGGGACCCAACAGAGACCGCTTTGGTACAGTTTGGTTTGGATCACAATTTTGATGTTCGCGAAATTTTGAAGGATGAGCCACGTGTGGCAGAATTGCCATTTGACTCTGACCGTAAGCTTATGTCTACTATCCATAAGGAAGCAGACGGTTCTTACTTTATCGCTGTCAAGGGGGCTCCTGACCAATTGCTCAAACGTGTGACACGTATTGAAGTCAATGGGGAAGTTCGTCCTATCACAGATGAAGATAAGAAAGCTATCCTTGCTACCAACAAAGACTTGGCTAAACAAGCCCTTCGTGTCTTGATGATGGCTTATAAGACAAGCAAGGAAATCCCTACCTTGGAATCTGAAATTGTTGAGTCTGACCTGATCTTCTCTGGTTTGGTCGGCATGATTGACCCTGAGCGTCCAGAAGCAGCAGAAGCTGTTCGTGTCGCTAAGGAAGCAGGTATCCGCCCTATCATGATCACGGGTGACCACCAAGATACAGCAGAAGCCATTGCCAAACGTCTTGGAATCATCGATCCAAATGATACAGAAGACCATGTCTTCACAGGGGCTGAGTTGAATGAACTGACTGATGAAGAATTCCAAAAAGTCTTCAAGCAATACTCTGTCTATGCGCGTGTATCACCTGAACACAAGGTTCGGATCGTAAAAGCATGGCAAAAAGAAGGTAAAGTTGTTGCCATGACAGGTGACGGAGTCAACGATGCGCCATCACTTAAGACAGCTGATATCGGTATCGGTATGGGGATCACTGGTACAGAAGTTTCTAAGGGAGCTTCAGACATGGTCCTTGCAGATGATAACTTTGCAACCATTATCGTAGCGGTAGAAGAAGGACGTAAGGTCTTCTCCAATATCCAAAAATCTATCCAATACCTCTTGTCTGCCAATATGGCTGAAGTCTTCACCATCTTCTTTGCAACCCTCTTTGGATGGGATGTTCTTCAACCAGTACATCTTCTCTGGATTAACCTGGTTACCGATACTCTTCCAGCCATCGCTCTTGGTGTGGAACCAGCTGAGCCAGGTGTCATGACCCACAAACCTCGTGGACGTAAATCCAACTTCTTTGATGGCGGAGTCTTCGGAGCTATTCTTTATCAAGGTGTCTTCCAAACCATGCTGGTTCTTGGTGTTTATGGCTGGGCCTTACTCTCTCCAGAACATGCGACTCGTGCCGAAATCCATGCAGACGCTTTGACTATGGCTTTTGCAACTCTTGGTTTGATCCAATTGCTCCATGCCTTTAACGTTAAATCGGTTTACCAATCGATCTTTAAAGTGGGACTCTTCAAGAACAAGACCTTTAACTGGTCGATTCCAGTTGCTTTTGTTCTCTTGATGGCGACCATCATTGTCCCTGGATTTAACAAACTCTTCCATGTCTCTCATTTGAGCTTGACACAATGGTTAGCTGTTATGATTGGTTCGCTCTTGATTGTTGTTCTCGTTGAGATTGTAAAAGCCGTTCAACGTGCACTTGGAAAAGATAAAAACGCTATTTAAGCATAAAAAAAGTCATCTTCGGATGGCTTTTTTTGCGGGCAAAATAGACTGGGCATATTTCTTGAGGTACGTGTGGTTTTTTGATAAACTAGTCAACAGTTTGAAGAAAGGAAACTTAGTTATGAAAAAGTTTTTTGCTGAAGTAATCGGCACATTTATGCTTGTCTTTATCGGGACTGGCGCAGTTGTTTTTGGAAATGGAACAGAAGGTCTAGGACATTTAGGAATTGCCTTGGCATTCGGTTTATCCATTGTTGCAGCAGCTTACTCAATTGGGACTGTTTCTGGTGCCCACTTGAACCCGGCTGTTTCGATTGCCATGTTTGTGAACAAACGCTTGTCTTCAAAGGACTTGGTTAATTATATTGCAGCGCAAGTAGTGGGTGCGGTTCTCGCATCTGCAACAGTTCTCTTCCTCTTGTCAAATTCAGGTATGTCAACAGCTAGTCTTGGTGAAAATGCCCTAGCGAAGGGTGTGACTCCATTTGGCGGTTTCTTGTTTGAAGTGATTGCGTCCTTTATCTTTATCTTAGTCATCATGACAGTGACATCAGCTACCAAAGGTAATGGGAAAATCGCTGGTCTTGTCATAGGTTTGAGCTTGACTTTGATTATTCTTGTTGGTTTGAACATTACAGGACTTTCTGTTAACCCAGCTCGTAGCTTGGCTCCTGCACTCTTTGTAGGTGGTGCAGCCCTCCAACAAATTTGGATCTTTATCTTGGCTCCAATCGTTGGCGGTGTTCTGGCTGCAATCGTTGCAAAAAATCTTTTGGATACAGAAGAGTAAAAAAATTGGTCCCAGAGGGACCAATTCAGATTGAAAACAAAGTCATATAAAAAACTTTCCTTAGGTGAGTACGGACGTCAGCGAACTTCTTCGAAGTTCCATGACTAATTATTGAGCCTAGGGTCTCAATAATTCCGAGTGCCTGAAATGTTATTGTTTCAGGCACTTTTCTCACAGCGGAAAGTTTCGGTATTTTCTCGATCGATTTAAAAATTGGAACTTATTTATTTTTTGCAGAATCGCTTAACTTATTTTACTTTAAAATAGTTTGTCTACATTCTAAATTGGTTCCGAAGGAACCAATTTTTTTATAGTTCAAGGATCGTCATGGCTTGAGAAAATTCATGAGCGAACTTTTTTTTCTTGTATGCTTTAAATTCGGGGAGGTCTTTGATTCTGCGATAGCGTTTGTAGGGATCGTATCGTTTTGGAAAATCATATTCAGGAAAAGCTTCGAAAAATTGTTTGCAAAGCTCCCATTCTCGGACATAGCCTAAAGGTCTGGCATGATAGGTGATATTGTCGATTTTCCTATCTGAAATTCTGTGGTGGCTGTGTCCAAATATGACATCTTTGACAGGGAATTGCCGAAAAAGCTCATGAAAGGCTTGGCTCCCTAGAAAAGCATTAAAGCGTTCAAAATAAGGGTGGCGCAGGAGAAACTGACTATGAGGAACAAAGTGCATGGCGATGATCAGGGGTTGGTCTACACGCATGAGCTCTTGTTCCAGCTCTTGCAACAGACGTTGGGTAATGGCTGGATCAGATCCCATTCGTTGGAGACGTCTGTCAAACCAAAACAGGTTCTTGGTTTGGAGATGTTTTTGGGGAGAGAGATTAGGAACAAAGCTGTAGTCATACCAGCCAGAAAAGGCAAGGAGTGTATGCTTTGAAAAAGGAATCTTTTGAAATTCAAAAGGTCTCATGGCTTCTTCTGATAGACCCAACATATCATGATTTCCCAAGCTAAAGGTCACAGGAAGCTGACATTGGAGTTGGGCTAAAAATTCTTGTGAGGTCTTTTCAAAGCCGTTGGCAATATCTCCTGCAATATGTAGATGTTGAATGTTTTGTTGCTGGAAAAGAGTGATCAGGGTCTCTAATTCATCTTTGCCGAAGTTGTTCGAATCAATATGTAAATCGGACATAAAAGCTACTGTTGTCATGCTACCAGTCTAGCATAAGAGGATCTTTTTTTCTAACAATTAGGTTACAAATGAATAGAAAAAATGCTGAAAATCAGCTGGATTGGCAGTGGTCAACCAGCAGATCCAATATTGGAAGGTGGGCAAATAGTGAAGGTTATGATATAATAGACTAGATACATAGAAAGAGGTACTTATGGACATTTCAGAAATTCGTCAAAAAATTGACGCAAATCGTGAAAAATTAGCTTCTTTCAGGGGGTCTCTTTGACTTAGAGGCATTGGAAGAAGAAATTGCCATTTTAGAAAATAAAATGACAGAACCTGATTTTTGGGATGATAACATTGCTGCGCAAAAGACATCTCAAGAATTAAATGAACTCAAGCAGACCTATGAAAATTTCCATCAAATGGTGGATCTCTTTGATGAGTCAGAAATCTTACTGGACTTTTTGGCAGAAGACGATTCGGTCAAAGAAGAATTGATCGAGAAGTTGGAGGAGCTGGATAAACGTATGACCAGCTATGAGATGACCTTGCTATTGTCTGAACCCTATGACAATAATAATGCCATCCTAGAAATCCACCCTGGTTCAGGAGGGACAGAGGCTCAGGACTGGGGCGACATGCTTCTTCGGATGTATACTCGTTTTGGAAATGCTCACGGCTTTAAAGTTGAAGTCTTGGACTATCAGGCTGGAGATGAGGCTGGGATCAAGTCTGTGACTCTATCCTTTGAAGGGCCACATGCATATGGTCTTCTGAAATCTGAAATGGGGGTACACCGTTTGGTTCGGATCTCTCCATTTGACTCCGCTAAACGTCGTCATACCTCCTTTACATCTGTTGAGGTCATGCCCGAATTAGACGATACCATCGAAGTCGAAGTTCGTGATGATGATATCAAGATGGACACCTTCCGCTCTGGTGGAGCTGGTGGACAAAACGTCAACAAGGTTTCTACAGGGGTGCGCTTGACCCACATTCCGACAGGGATTGTAGTGGCGTCCACCGTGGATCGGACCCAATACGGGAACCGTGATCGTGCGATGAAGATGTTGCAAGCTAAACTCTACCAATTAGAGCAAGAGAAAAAAGCAGCAGAAGTGGATTCTCTAAAAGGGGATAAAAAAGAAATCACCTGGGGAAGTCAAATCCGCTCCTATGTTTTTACCCCTTATACCATGGTTAAGGATCACCGGACCAACTACGAAGTAGCGCAGGTGGACAAGGTGATGGATGGAGATATCGATGGCTTTATCGATGCCTACCTTAAATGGCGTCTCCAATAACCTTGAGGGAATCAACCAGAAAAGAATGAAAGGAATTTCATTACATGTCAATGATTGAAATGAAAGATGTTGTCAAAAAGTATGACAACGGGACGACGGCCCTTCGCGGGGTCTCTGTCCAAATTGAACCAGGAGAATTTGCCTACATCGTAGGACCTTCTGGTGCAGGGAAGTCGACCTTTATTCGACTTTTATACCGTGAAGTTAAACACGATAAAGGAAGCTTAAAAGTGGCTGATTTTGATTTGGATAAAATCAAAAAACGCGATATTCCTATGTTGCGACGCAATGTAGGAGTGGTCTTCCAAGATTATAAATTGCTTCCAAAGAAAACCGTTTATGAAAATATTGCCTACGCTATGCAAGTTATCGGTGAGCGCCGTCGCAATATTAAAAAGCGTGTGATGGAAGTTTTGGATCTTGTTGGGTTGAAACACAAGGTCCGCTCATTCCCAAATGAATTGTCCGGTGGGGAGCAACAACGGATTGCGATTGCTCGTGCGATCGTCAACAATCCGAAAGTCTTGATTGCGGATGAGCCAACGGGGAACTTGGACCCAGATAATTCATGGGAAATCATGAATCTTTTGGAGCGGATTAATCTGCAAGGGACCACAGTATTGATGGCGACCCACAATAGCCAGATTGTAAATACTTTACGTCACCGTGTCATCGCGATTGAAAATGGTCGTGTAGTGCGTGATGAAGCGGAAGGAGAGTACGGATACGATGATTAGAAGATTTTTCCGACACTTAATCGAATCGCTTAAAAGCTTGAAACGAAATGGTTGGATGACGATTGCAGCGGTCAGCTCGGTTATGATTACCCTTAGCTTGGTTGCTATTTTCGCCTCAGTTATTGCCAATACCATCAAGCTTTCAGATGATATTCAAAACAGTGTGCGGGTTGTAGTATACATGCGCAAGGATATTCAAGATCAGAGCGAGCAGATTGAAAAAGACGGTCAAACCGTGACCAATGAAAACTACCATAAGGTCTACGATGCTCTGACAGCCATGAAGCATGTCGACAAGGTTGATTTTTCTAGCAAGGAAGAACAGTATGATAAACTGATCAAAACGGCTGGGAACAACTGGAAGATTTTTGATGGAGATGCCAATCCTCTCTATGATGCTTATTATGTAGAGACGACTGCTCCAAAATATGTGAAGCAAGTCTCAGCAGATGCTAAAAAAATTGAAGGAGTTTCTGAGGTTAAAGATGGTGGGGTCGATACCCAACGCTTGTTTGCTCTTGGAACCTTCATCCGAAACTGGGGCTTGATTGGTGTAGCTTTATTGATCTTCATCGCAGTCTTCTTGATTTCGAATACCATTCGGATTACCATCATTTCACGTAGTCGTGAGATTAAGATTATGCGACTGGTAGGAGCAAAAAATGGCTATATTCGTGCACCATTCCTTTTAGAAGGTGCTTGGATCGGTCTCTTGGGAGCCTTGGTTCCTTCCGCTTTGGTCTTCTATGTTTATAATGTTGTCTATACGTCAATGAACAATAACTTGGCAGACCAAAACTTGTATCTCTATAGTCCTCATCTCTTGGTACCGATCATGGTTGGTGGCCTCTTTGGATTAGGAATTTTGATTGGAGCGATTGGTTCTTCAATCTCCATGAGACGTTTTCTTAAGATATAATAAAAAAGCAAGTTCGCACTTGCTTTTTTTGTCTACTTTTATGAGGACAGGAAGGATGATAAGGACTCTTTAGGATTGTCTAAAGAAGGGATTGAACATCTTCTCGTGACCAATAGAAGTCTCAGGGCCATGACCGGGATAGACAGTGTAGGAAGATGGAAGGGTAAAGAGTTCTTCTCTTATACTGATAAGCAACTGTGTCGCGTTCCCTGTTGGAAGATCGGTCCGTCCAATGGTTTCGCGAAAAAGGGCGTCACCGGATAGAACCAGGTGATCCTCAGGAAAGACGATGGAGACTCCTCCTGCAGAGTGGCCTGGTGTCTCCAGAACATAAAAGTGGAAATCAGCTATCTGGTAATCGGAGCGAATGTCATAAAGGAAGTCGGCCTCCTTGCATACCACATCTTCTAAATCCGCATGACGATCCAAACCAGATAAATTATCGACAGGAGAAGACAACCAACTGGCTTCTGCTGAATGGACATAAACAGGTGGGAAATGATAGGTCTGACGAACCTTTTCAAGACTCATAATGTGATCATAATGCGTATGGGTTAAAAGAATCGCTACAATTGGTTTTCCGATGCGATCTATTTGTTTTTGAATAGTCGCCCAGTCGCTACCTGGATCGACAAGAATGAGGGAGTGGTCATTTTCAAGGTAGTAGGTGTTTTCATAAGCTACAGGATTAACAGTACGATAGATTTTCATAAGGACTCCTTTCTAGAATAGTGTATCAAATTGCGAGGAAAATAACAGGATTGAAGTCAGCATGAACGGAGAAAAAAATCTGCAGAGCTTGCTCAAACGTGATATAATTTTAAGTATTATGACAAGACAGAAACGGAAATATGCCATTGTGGATCTGGAAGCGACCAGTGCTGGAAGCAATGCTAAAATCATTCAGGTTGGGATTGTCATCATCGAAGATGGGAGGATTATGCAATCCTATGAGACGGATGTGAATCCCCATGAACGATTGGATGAGCATATCAAACAATTGACTGGCCTGACAGATGCTCGCTTGAAAAAAGCACCAGAGTTTGCACAAGTGGCAAAAGAAATTTTTGAATTAATAGAAGATGCCGTCTTTGTGGCCCATAATGTCAAATTTGATGCGAATTTATTGGCAGAAGCCCTCTTTTGGGAAGGATTTGAGCTAACGACTCCTCGGATTGATACGGTTGAATTGTCTCAAATTTTCTATCCGACTTTAGAACGCTACAATTTAGGAGCGCTTGCGGCTGAACTGGAAATTGAGTTGCACCATGCTCACTCCGCTCTAGCGGATGCTATGGCAACGGCCCAGCTGCTGATAAAAATGAGAGAGAAAATTGCGAGCTTACCAAGAGGATTGATCGAAAAACTTATTTCGATGGCAGATTGTTTGATTTATGAATCGCGACTCTTAATAGAAGATGCGCTTGAAGACAGTAGCCTTTTTTTACCAGCTCATTTAGTAGAAGTTCATGGTCTCTATCTGCGAAAGCCACAGCAGTTTTTAGAAAGTCGGCATTTGTCTGAACAGTTTGAACTCAATATGCAGCTGTTGGGAATGGAGGCTTATCCGGAGCAGAGAGAATTTGTTGCTTATATCGAGGATAGTTTGCAACAGCCACTTCCGAGTTTTATTGAAGCGCCAACGGGTATCGGGAAGACCTATGCCTATCTATTAACGCTTTTGGCGAAAACTTCCAAGCGCATTCTTATCAGTGTTCCAACTAAAATTCTTCAGGATCAAATTATGAAGAAGGAAGGAAAAACCATCCAAGAACTTTTCCAAATTCCCTTTCATAGCCTGAAAAGTCCCAAGGATTACATACAACTCGATAAATTTTATGAGGCCTTACAGAGTGAGTCAGATAATGGGATGATCCGACGCTTTAAAATGCAACTGTTGGTTTGGCTGACCATGACGGAAACGGGAGAGTTCAGTGAAATTGGTCAACTCTATCGTCATCTTCATTTTGTAGCTGAAATATGCCACGATGGCCAATTGTCAAAGCGTTCGCTTTTTTATCAAGAAGATTTTTGGCGTCTGGGCCAGAAAAAAGTGAAAACCAGCCGGGTAATTCTGACCAATCATGCCTATCTGTTGACCCGTCTAGAGGATGATAAGAGTCTACTTCAAGAGTCTGTTCTGGTAGTGGATGAAGCGCAAAAACTCTTCTTTGCTTTAGAACAGTTTTCACAGAGAGAAGAAACGCTGCAATCTCTTCTTCTAAGCTTGCAACACGCCATCGAAGAGGAAAAAGATCTGCTGCAGCGGCGTTTGCTGGAGAGTATTCAATTTGAGTTAAATGCCTGCTCTAAGGAAGTTGTACAAGGAAAAACAGCGATCTTATCAGATCAAACAGTGGCAAAAATTCGACAGGATGTATCGGAATTAAAAAACGAATCTTTAGAGAATCTAAGGGAATTGTTTGATGAGCGCTACCAAACCTTTTGGATGGACAAGGAAGTGGTCGAAAGCTACCAGATTCTTCGTCTCCACGGAGGAGTTGAGGACTTGCTATCCTTTAAGGAGTTTGTTCCTGAAGAAGTGCCCGTGCTCTTTGTATCAGCGACGATCGCGATCAGCAAAAAGGTGCATTTACCTGCCCTTTTGGGATACCAAGAGCAGCAGATCTACCGGGTGCCAATAACAGTCAAACAACACCAGGAATTATTGGTGCCGATAGATTTTCCAGATGTCGTTTCTTTATCTTCCGTGGAGTATGCAGGAGAGATTTGTCAGCTCATCGATGAACTCCTTCCTCTAAGAAAACCAATTTTTCTTTTGTTTACCTCAAAAGAATTGTTACTGGAGACGTCAAACGCCTTGAAGTTTCCTCATTTAGCCCAGTATCGAAATGGCGATGCAGCTAATATTAAGCGACGATTTGACAGAGGAGAAAGCTATATTTTATTGGGAACAGGAAGCTTCTGGGAGGGTGTCGATTTTTCCCGACAAAAAGAAGTGATTCAAATCATCACGCGCCTTCCTTTTGACAACCCTAAAGATTATATGGTTCAAAAGCTGAATACCCAACTCAGAGAACAGGGAAAAAATCCCTTTTATGACTATAGTCTTCCAGTCGCAATTTTAAGGCTCAAACAGGCTATTGGGAGAACCAGCCGTTTTCAAGATCAGGAATCGTTGGTCCTTTTATTGGATCAGCGGGTGGTGACCAAACGATATGGAAAACAAATTTTAGATGGCTTGCAACAAGTGTTGCCCCTTCACACGACAGTGAGAGAGCGGCTTGTTGAGCAAGCAGCTGATTTTTTTGAAAGGAATTGAGAGAATGAAAAATAAAGGATTTGGACTTGCAATTGCATTTGTACTGGCTCTTTGCGCCATGTTATTGGGAACTTTCTTTCCCATCATTGGCTCCAGTGTCTTTGCTTTGATTTTAGGAATTGTCCTCAACGAATTAGTAGATTTACCAGAGAATTCACGACCAGGACTGAACTGGTCTGGTAAGAAATTATTGCAGTATTCGATTATCTTCATGGGATTTAGCTTGCCGATTGCGACAGTTGCCTCTACAGGCTTGTCTTCTTTGAAGATTAGTCTGCCAACGATAACAGTTGCCTTTCTTGCAGCGATGATTTTTGGGAAAGTCTTCCATCTGAAATCTCACCTACGGACCTTAATTGGGTTTGGAACAGCTATTTGTGGTGGATCTGCTATCGCAGCAGCAGCACCGATCATTGAAGCAGACGAAGAGGAAATTGCCCTATCTATGTCAACCATCTTCTTCTTCAACATTTTGGCTGTCTTTATCTTTCCAGTATTAGGGCATGTATGGCATATGTCTAATTTTCAATTTGGCCTCTGGTCAGGAACAGCTATTAACGATACGTCATCAGTTGTAGCAGCAGCATTTTCCTACAGTAAAGCGGCGGGTGAAATGGCGACCATTGTTAAGTTGACACGCGCCCTGATGATTGTACCAGTTTGTTTGGGCTTGATCGGTTTAAAATGGTATCGGAGCAAGCAACAAGGAAGAAACAAAGGAATGTTAAAGAAAATTATTCCTTGGTTCATCATCTGGTTTATTGTGGCTTCTATTCTTTCATCTATCGGCTTGGTACCTAAAGTGGTTCTTCCTTACCTAAAGGACCTTTCTCACCTCTTTATGGCCATGGCCTTGGTCGGAATTGGAAGCAAGGTTTCTTGGAAACAGTTCCGTGCAGCAGGAGCAGCCCCCCTTCTAGTAGGGTTGATTGCTTGGTTTTGTGTAGCAGGATCTAGCTTGATTCTACAAATGTTGTTCTATTAATTGATTTGATGATTCTCACAGAAAGGAACGTGAATGAAGAAACATCATTTTTGGACGATTCACCTGGATTATTCGATCATTGGGATTGTCTTCGCCCTTCTCATGATTGGGATTTTATCTGTTTATGTAGCAGTTTCTCATGACTATCCCCAAATGGTGTGGCCTTTTTTAGGGCAGCAATTGGCCTGGATTGGTGTGGGATGTGTCATTTGCCTGATTGTGACGATTTTTAGCACGAAATTTCTTTGGAAAATCACTCCCTTTCTTTACCTGCTTGGCCTAGCCTTGATGGTTCTTCCTCTTGTGTTTTATAATCCCAACTTGGTAGCTTCAACAGGAGCTAAAAACTGGGTGGCTTATGGGAACATCACCTTATTTCAGCCCTCAGAATTTATGAAGATCCCCTTCATCCTGATGCTGTCACGCTCTATTGTCCGATTTTTGCAAAGAAATAAGGGGCGTGAGCGATTATTACGACAAGATTGGTTTTTGATTCTAGAGTTGACCATCTATACGATTCCTGTATTTGCCTTATTGGCTCTCCAGCAGGACTTGGGAACGGCCTTAGTATTCTTGGCCATTTTTGCGGGCTTAGTGCTCGTTTCAGGAGTTTCCTGGAAAATTATCTTGCCGGTCATCTTGCTTCTAGCAGGTGGGCTAGCAGGCTTTCTCTTCCTCTTTCTTTCAGAAGGGGGACGGGCTTTTCTGCACCAACAATTAGGGATGCCAACCTATCAGATGAACCGTATTTTAGCCTGGTTAAATCCTTTTGACTATGCACAAACCACCACCTACCAGCAGGCGCAAGGACAGCTAGCCATTGCAAGTGGTGGCCTCTTTGGGCAAGGTTTTAATGTCTCCAATTTATTGGTTCCCGTACGGGAAAGTGATATGATTTTTACAGTAGTAGCAGAAGACTTTGGCTTTGTTGGAGCTCTGGTGCTGTTGATTTTATATGTGACCCTGATTTACCGCATTTTAAAAATTACCCTCCAGTCCAATAACCAATTTTATACCTATATTTCCATTGGATTTATTATGATGCTGGTCTTTCATATTTTTGAAAATGTTGGAGCGGTAACAGGGCTTCTCCCTTTGACGGGAATTCCCCTCCCCTTTATCTCTCAAGGTGGATCGTCTATTATTAGTAATCTGATTGGTATTGGTCTGGTCCTTTCAATATATAATCATAGTAGCAAAAAGAAAGAGCCAGAAGAAGGGCCTCCAATCCGTAAAAAAGTAGTCCTTAAAAAGGCGCAATAGATAGAAAGAAGGAATGAAAATGAAAAAAGTAGCAACGATTTTAGCAAACGGTTTTGAAGAAATTGAAGCCTTGACCATTGTCGATGTTTTGAGACGTGCTGGGATCGACTGTGACCTCGTTGGGATGGAAGAAACGGTCACAGGTTCTCACCAGATCACAGTGGAAGTCGACCGCCTCTGGAATGGGGACCTGTCAGATTATGATGGAATCTTCTTACCAGGTGGGATGCCAGGAGCTGCGAATTTGCGGGATAATCCGGAATTGATTGCAGCTCTTCAAGAAGAAAGTAGAAAAGGAAAAATCATTTCTGCGATTTGTGCAGCACCAATTGTCTTGGCACGTGCCGGCCTCTTAAAAGATAAACACTATACCTGTTACGATGGTTTTGAAGAAGAGATTCAAGATGGGCACTATCAGAAAGAAACAGTGGTGAAAGACGGGAATCTCTTGACCAGTCGTGGTCCTTCAACTGCGCTTGCCTTGGCTTATGCCTTGGTAGAGCAATTTGGAGGAGATGCCCAAAGCCTTCGTCAAGGAATGCTCTATCAAGATGTCTTTGGAGATGCTTAAAAGAGCTCTTTTGGACACCATATTTTCTGGTGAAAGTTTACATTCTATGACGGGAAATGACTTCTCTATGATTTAAAATGAAATGACCGTAAAAAATGGCTAAAATCCCCCCTAAATGAGGGTTTTAGCTTATTTTTTTTGTCCATTTGTGGTATAATATTGACTATGAATTATCATGATTTTATATGGGATCTTGGTGGGACGCTATTGGATAATTACGAAACGTCCACAAATGCCTTTGTAGCGACATTGAAGGACTTTCACATCCAAGCCGATCATGATTCTGTTTATGCAGCATTAAAAATCTCAACACAGGATGCAATTCAAACCTTTGCCCCTCATATTTCCAATTTTCGTACGGAATACAAGAAAAAAGAAGCCTTGGGCTTGCAAGAGCCGGTCTTATTTGAGGGAGCAAAAGAGTTACTAGAAGAGATCCAAGCACATGGAGGACGCCATTTTTTGGTATCTCATCGGGATCGCCAAGTTTTGACCCTTATTGAACAGACAGGCATTGCACCCTACTTTACGGAGATTGTAACAGCAGACGAGGGCTTTCCTCGAAAACCAGACCCAGCCTCTATGCTTTTTTTGAAGGAAAAATATGGCATTCAAGACGGTCTGGTCATCGGAGATCGTCCGATCGATATTGAAGCTGGGAAGGCTGCAGGGCTTTCAACCTATTTATTTGATACCATGCCCCACTTACACCAGTTTATATTTGAATAGAAAAGGGAAATTATGACAGAGGATAAACAGCAAGAAATTCAAGCGCAAGAATATGATGCCAGTCAGATTCAGGTCTTGGAAGGACTAGAAGCCGTTCGGATGCGTCCGGGGATGTATATTGGTTCTACCTCAAAAGAAGGTCTTCATCATCTGGTCTGGGAAATCGTAGATAACTCGATTGACGAAGCCTTAGCTGGTTTTGCTAGCCATATTGAAGTTTTCATTGAAGCAGATAATTCGATCACGGTTGTCGATGATGGTCGTGGGATCCCAGTGGATATCCAAGAAAAGACAGGTCGACCTGCCGTCGAAACTGTCTTTACCGTACTTCACGCAGGAGGGAAATTCGGCGGAGGCGGCTACAAGGTATCTGGTGGTCTTCACGGGGTAGGATCATCCGTTGTGAATGCCCTCTCCACATCCCTCGATGTTCGCGTCTATAAAAATGGCAGTATCCATTACCAAGAGTATCGACGTGGACACGTTGTGGATGATTTGAAAGTCATCGGGGAGACAGATCGGACAGGGACAACCGTCCACTTTATTCCAGACCCAGAAATCTTCACGGAAACCACCGAGTATGATTTTGAAAAATTAAATAAACGGATTCAAGAATTAGCCTTTTTGAATCGTGGCTTGCGTATTTCTTTGACGGATAAGCGAGAAGGCCTGGAGCAAGAAAAGCATTACCACTACGAAGGTGGGATCTCTAGTTACGTCGAATACATCAATGAAAACAAAGATGTCATCTTTGAAAAACCAATCTACACAGATGGTGAAATGGATGATATTACAGTTGAAGTAGCTATGCAATATACCACAGGCTACCATGAGACGGTCATGAGTTTTGCGAATAACATTCATACCCATGAAGGTGGGACGCATGAACAGGGCTTCCGTACAGCTCTCACTCGTGTGATCAATGATTATGCTAAGAAAAATAAACTCTTAAAAGCAAACGAAGACAATCTAACTGGGGAAGATGTTCGAGAAGGGTTAACAGCAGTGATCTCGGTTAAACATCCAAATCCACAGTTTGAAGGACAAACCAAGACCAAGCTTGGAAATTCAGAAGTTGTTAAGATTACCAATCGACTCTTTAGTGATGCCTTTTCGGATTTCCTTTTGGAAAATCCGCAAATTGCTAAGAAAATCGTCGAAAAAGGAATTTTAGCAGCGAAAGCTCGAGTAGCCGCTAAGCGAGCGCGTGAGGTGACCCGTAAGAAATCAGGGCTTGAGATTTCCAACCTACCTGGTAAATTGGCAGATTGTTCTTCAAATAATCCACAAGAAACAGAACTCTTTATCGTCGAAGGGGATTCAGCCGGAGGATCTGCAAAATCTGGTCGAAATCGGGAATTCCAAGCGATTCTCCCAATCCGTGGTAAGATCTTGAACGTTGAAAAAGCAAGTATGGACAAAATTCTAGCCAATGAAGAGATCCGTAGTTTATTTACTGCTATGGGAACTGGATTTGGTGCCGAATTTGATGTTACAAAAGCGCGTTATCAAAAATTAGTGATCATGACCGATGCCGATGTCGATGGCGCTCATATCCGAACCCTTCTATTAACTTTGATCTATCGCTATATGAAACCAGTCTTGGAAGCGGGATATGTTTATATTGCGCAACCACCAATCTATGGGGTCAAAGTCGGTAGTGAAATCAAAGAATATATCCAACCTGGTGCCAACCAAGAAGCCGAATTAGCTGCAGCTTTGGAACGTTATTCAGAAGGTCGCTCAAAACCAACCATCCAACGCTATAAAGGTCTTGGAGAAATGGATGATCACCAATTATGGGAAACAACCATGAATCCAGAACACCGCTTGATGGCACGAGTATCAGTAGACGATGCTGCGGAAGCAGATAAGATCTTTGATATGTTGATGGGTGACCGCGTGGAACCACGTCGTGAATTTATCGAAGAAAACGCTGAATATAGTACACTCGATGTATAAAATTCACCGAACGCTTCCCATTAATGGATATTTTATGGTATAATTACTAGGATTACGTTCAAGTAATACGATGAAGGAGTTTTTATATGTCTAGTGGACTAATTGTTCTCATCTTTATTGTCGCCCTTATCTTGATTGTAGGATATGTGGTTGCAGTCATTTTGAGAAAACGAAATGAAGCCTTACTGGCAGCACTGGAAGAACGAAAAGAAAAGTTATACAACCTTCCGGTCAACGATGAAGTAGAGGCCGTAAAAAACATGCATTTGATTGGTCAAAGTCAAATTGCATTTCGTGAATGGAATCAAAAATGGGTAGATTTATCCTTAAATTCATTTGCTGATATTGAAAACAATCTGTTTGAAGCGGAAGGCTATAACAATTCTTTCCGTTTCATGAAGGCCAAACAAGCCATTGACAATATCGAAAGTCAGATCCAATTGATCGACGAAGATATCAAGGCGATTCGCAAAGCCCTTTCTGATCTGGAAGAGCAGGAACAAAAGAATAGCGGTCGTGTGGTTCATGCCTTGGATATGTTTGAAGAACTTCAAAAAGAAGTCACTTCAGACCCAGATCGTTATGGCAGTGCGCTTCCTGAAATTGAAAAACAAATTGGAAATATTCAATCTGAGTTCTCACAATTTGTAACCTTGAATTCTTCAGGTGACCCTGTTGAAGCGGCTGAAATCCTTGATACAGCTGAAAATCATATTGTAGCCTTAAAACAAATTGTTGAGCGAGTGCCAGAAATTGTCACTGCCCTTCAAGCAAAACTTCCAGACCAATTAGAGGATTTGGAAAGTGGCTACCGCAAGCTTTTGGAATCTGGCTACCACTTCACTGAAACAGATATCGAATCTCGTTTCCAACAGTTGCATGCATCCTTGAAGAACAATATGGCAAATGTATCCGCCCTTGAATTGGACAATGCCATTTACGAAAATGAACAAATTCAAGAAGAAATCGATGCATTGTATCACATCTTTACCCGTGAAATTGAATCACAGAAAGTTGTGAAGAAGTTAGTGAAACAACTGCCTGGCTATTTGAAACATGCTAAAGATAACAATAGCAAGCTTGCGGCAGAAGTGGAACGTCTCGGTAAAACATTCGTCTTGAATGAAAGCTTCAGCCAACAGTTAAAAGAGTTGGAAGCTGAGCTATCTTCACAAGAAAATGTGGTAGAAGATGCCTTGAAAGATTCATCTGAAACACAAAAGGCCTATTCTATCGTAGAAGAAGAGTTAGAAGCTATTGAAGCTCGCTTGAAAGAAATCGAAGATGAGCAAATTGGCTTAAGTGATTCCCTTTCAAAAATTGAAAAAGACGATGCCAATGCTCGCCAAAAAGTCAACATCTATGCCAACCGTTTGCATGCCATTAAACGCTATATGGACAAACGGAACTTGCCAGGAATTCCTCAAGAATTCTTAGAAATTTTCTTCACTGCAAGTAACAATACAGAAGCTTTGATGGATGAGTTGGAAGGGGATAAAATCAACATCGAATCAACCAATCGTTTGTTGGAAATCTTGACCAATGATATGAATGAATTGGAAGAAGCGGCGTATCGAATTGTTCAAAATGCGACATTGACAGAACAATTGTTGCAATACTCGAACCGTTACCGTTCATTTGATGATCATGTACAGGCAGCCTTTGATGAGTCCCTTTATATTTTCGAAAGAGAATATGACTATGCGGCTTCCTTCAAAGTCATCTCAGATGCTTTGGAAATGGTAGAAGCAGGCGTAACCGATCGCTTTGTTACTTCATATGAAAAAACCCGCGAGCAAATTCGCTTCTAATAACAGAAAAATGACCTTTTAGGAGGTCATTTTTTTATCTTCAAATCATCATTGAAACTTGAAATTTAAACCCTATTTTTGTATAGTAAGGGAGAAATAAGAAAGGAAAGCGATGAAAAAAGGAACAGGTCTCCTCGTTATGGATGTGGATGGAACCTTGATCCGACAGGAAGGGATTGATCTACTAGCTCAAGAAGCTGGCGTGGGAGAAAAAGTGGCAGAGATTACAGCCCAAGCAATGAATGGGGAGCTGGATTTTTCAGCATCTTTAGAGGCGCGTGTTGCTTTATTGAAGGGATTAGAGACCTCTATCTTTCCGAAAATTTTGGAACAGATGGAAGTCACGCCGGGTGCTGAAACCTTGATCACGGAACTGCATCAAAGAGGTTACAAGGTTGGTCTTGTTTCCGGGGGATTTCATGAAGTCATCGACCCCATCGCGAGGTCTTTAGGAATTGATCTGGTCCTTGCCAACCGTTTGCAGACTTCTGATGGCCGTTTGACAGGGAAAGTCCTTGGTGAAATTCTGACTCCTGAAATGAAAAAAGAGTCTCTCCTGACCTGGGCGAAAGAAAATCATGTCCCACGAAGTCAGACGATTGCCGTGGGTGATGGTGCCAATGACCTTCCGATGATTGAAACAGCCGGTATCGGGATTGCCTTTATGGCTAAGCCAATCGTCGCTGAGCGAGCCCCATATCGTATCGAGAAGAGGGATTTAAGCCTTGTTCTTGAAATTCTAGACCAGCATAGAAAGGAAACAGCATGCATATCCTACTAGCACCGGATTCATTTAAAGAATCCTTATCTGCCAAACAAGTAGCAGAGGCCTTGAAAAAAGGATTTCAAGAGGCTCTACCAGATGTAACTTTTGACCTCCTTCCTATAGGGGATGGTGGCGAAGGCACCATGGAAACCCTAGCTGGAGTTCTAGATGTAACTGAGTACCAAACGCAAGTAACCGGACCATTTGGACAGCCTGTTTCAATGTCTTACTACCAAAAAGATGAGATGGCCTTTTTTGAGATGGCGTCTCTTGTCGGTTTAGGGTCGATTCCAGCTGCAAAACGAAATCCTCTTGAACTGGAAACACGAGGCATTGGTGAACTTATTTTGCAATTGGTTGACCAAGGGGTTAAAACAATCTGTGTGGGAATTGGCGGTTCTGCAACGAATGATGGTGGGATTGGGATGGCAGCTGGACTTGGGGTAGCCTTCTATGATGATCAAGGCCATCTGCTTCGTCCTGTAGGGGCTTCGCTCGGTCGTGTGGCTAGAATAGATACCAGTGCGGTTCCAAAAGCTTTAGAAGACATCGAGCTCCAAGTCTTAACGGATGTAACCAATCCTCTCTGTGGCAGTCAAGGAGCGACCTATATCTTTGGTGGGCAAAAGGGATTGAATCCCCTTCTGTTTCCAGCTGTTGATCAGGCTATGCAGGGTTTTTACCAGCTTGCTGATGCACGAATATTGTCTATGCCTGGCGCCGGAGCTGGAGGTGGCATGGCTGCTGGCTTGGTTGCTTTTGCGGGAGGTCAGATTTCCTCAGGAATTGAAAAAAGCCTCGATTTGATTGACTTTGATCACAAAGTACAAAAAGCTGATCTGGTCGTCGTTGGGGAAGGTAGGATGGACCTCCAATCCCTTTCTGGGAAGGCACCTGTCGGGGTGGCCAAACGAACACCAGAGAAGATCCCAGTGATAGCTATTTGTGGTAGCTTAGCGGAGGATTTGCCTGCTTTTCCTAGTCATCACATTGAAGCTGCCTTCTCTATCGTACCTGGTCCTTGTGAGGTGGCAGATGCACTCGCTCATGCTGAAAGAAATCTAATTTCCTGCGCTCGAAATATTGGGAACCTTTTAAAAATAAAAGCAAACTAAAAAACCAATGAAAAGGAGATGTTCCCTTCCATTGGTTTTTCTTTAGCTAAAGAGACGTTTCCAAAATGGTTTCTTTTCTGGACTAGCAGTCTCTTCTTTCTTTTCAAATAAATTTGGATACTGGAGACTCATGTCTGTTGGTGAAATTCCAGATGGATGATCCGTATGGATGATGAGACCAAAGGGAGAATGGCGACAGTCATCCGAAACGATGCTTGCCACAAGTCCAAGATCCTTGGTTTTTTTCAAATATTGTAGCTGGCTGCTTTCATCTAAAGCTGGGGAGATCTTGACCAAAACAGGATGAAAGCGATCTGAAATATCAGTGAGGATTGTCGAATACTGCTCCAGGTACATCTTGTCCCTTGCCTCCTCCAAGGTGCATGAAGCAATCACCCGCTCCTCATAAGTCTCCAAAAATCGACGCTGCTCATCCGGATTGAATCGAGTAGGACCAGCAGCTTTTTCTAAAATTGTTTTATTAATATCTGTCATAAGCTTAGTATAGCATAAAGCGTAGCAGAAGAATAGAAGAATGCGAAAAAATTAAATAAGGAGGAAAATAGAAGAAAAAAAGAAAGTGGAACCGTTTTCTTGTTAAAAACTTCTCAATTTTCGTAGATTTCCTTGTTTTTTCTTGAAAAAATAGCCTAATTACGATATGATAGAGGAGTAAAAAATATAACTCAATAAGGAGAGTAAGAAATGTCAATTATTACTGATGTTTACGCTCGCGAAGTCCTAGACTCACGCGGTAACCCAACACTTGAAGTAGAAGTTTATACTGAATCAGGTGCTTTCGGACGTGGTATGGTTCCATCAGGAGCTTCTACTGGTGAACACGAAGCTGTAGAACTTCGCGACGGTGACAAATCTCG
This sequence comes from Streptococcus parasanguinis, assembly GCA_905188195.1. GTDB lineage: Bacteria > Bacillota > Bacilli > Lactobacillales > Streptococcaceae > Streptococcus > Streptococcus parasanguinis_P. The sequence continues at coordinate 28,624 of CAJJKY010000014.1, forward strand.
TTATGGTGGTCTTGGAACTCAAAAAGCTGTTGACAATGTAAACAACATCATTGCTGAAGCAATCATCGGCTACGATGTACGTGACCAACAAGCTATTGACCGTGCAATGATCGCTCTTGACGGTACTCCTAACAAAGGTAAATTGGGAGCAAACGCAATCCTTGGTGTGTCTATCGCTGTAGCTCGTGCTGCTGCTGACTACCTTGAAATCCCACTTTACAGCTACCTTGGTGGATTCAACACTAAAGTTCTTCCAACTCCAATGATGAACATCATCAATGGTGGATCTCACTCAGATGCTCCAATCGCTTTCCAAGAATTCATGATCGTACCTGCTGGTGCACCTACATTCAAAGAAGCTCTTCGTTGGGGTGCTGAAATCTTCCACGCACTTAAGAAAATCCTTAAAGGTCGTGGTCTTGAAACTGCCGTTGGTGACGAAGGTGGATTCGCTCCTCGTTTCGACGGAACTGAAGATGGTGTAGAAACTATCATCGCTGCTATCGAAGCTGCTGGTTATGTTCCAGGTAAAGACGTATTTATCGGATTTGACTGTGCATCATCAGAATTCTACGATAAAGAACGTAAAGTTTACGATTACACTAAATTTGAAGGTGAAGGAGCTGCTGTCCGCACTGCTGCTGAACAAATCGACTACCTTGAAGAATTGGTAAACAAATACCCAATCATCACTATTGAAGATGGTATGGACGAAAACGACTGGGACGGATGGAAAGCTCTTACTGAACGTCTTGGTGGTAAAGTTCAATTGGTTGGTGACGACTTCTTCGTAACGAACACTTCTTACCTTGAAAAAGGTATCGAAGAAGGTGCTGCTAACTCAATCCTTATCAAAGTTAACCAAATCGGTACTCTTACTGAAACATTCGACGCTATCGAAATGGCGAAAGAAGCTGGTTACACTGCCGTTGTATCACACCGTTCAGGTGAAACTGAAGATTCAACAATCGCTGACATCGCAGTTGCAACAAACGCAGGACAAATCAAGACTGGTTCACTTTCACGTACAGACCGTATCGCTAAATACAACCAATTGCTTCGTATCGAAGATCAACTTGGTGAAGTAGCTGAATACCGTGGATTGAAATCATTCTACAACCTTAAGAAATAATCTAGTTTACTAGACTAAAAAGATCCTTGAGTTTTCTCAAAGATCTTTTTTGCGATCAGCTCAAATAAAAACTCCTCAACTACAGCGTTGAGGAGTAGTATTATTAGAACAAGCCTTTGATTTTGTCCAAGGCACCGCTGACCATTTCATTTCCAGATACAAGCCCTTTAGCTTGTTCAAGGTAGTCACCGAGGTTGTCTTTGTTATCATCAACAAATTTCTTTGCAGCGTCGAAATCTTTCTTTTCGATCATTTCTTTCACTTGGTTAAATAAGTCCAATGGATTCATGTTAGGGTCTCCTAAAATATAAGTTGTGAAGTCAGGCTCGCGCCTTTTTCTCATCTATTTAATCATTTTTTTAGAGGTTTGACAACTAAAACGACTTAATGAAAAACCGTACAAACAGCCTCTGGAACATAGAAGTCGTCGGATAGAAGGGTCAATTTTCCGCTAGCAGGATCCCGCTTGAAGACGGTGGCATTAGGTGAATCTTGATGGGCTGCGATCAAATAGTTTTGATCAGGACTAAGTGTGAAATCACGTGGATTGAGCCCTTGAGTTGGAACAATTTCAATCAGTTCTAGGCTACCATCAGCCACGACTTTGAAGACAGCAATGGAATTGTGTGCACGGTTAGAGGCATAAAGGAATTTTCCATCAGCTGAGAGCTTGATCGCAGAAGCCCATTTTTGACCATCGTAGTCTGATGGAAGTGTGGAAACAGTTTGGAAGTGTTCGAATTCACCCATACCATCATAAAAGAGTACATCGATTGTAGCATTTAACTCATTAATGAGATAAGCAGTCTTATAGTGAGGATGAAAGACCAGGTGACGAGGTCCTGCCCCTGGAACTGTTTGGTACTGATTGATCAGGGTTAGGTTTCCTTGCTCACTGACATCATAGACATGCAAACTGTCTGTTCCTAGGTCACACGTGATCAGGTACTGATCTGGTGTAAGGTCTGCATAGTGGGTATGTGGACTTGCTTGATTGGCATGAGGACCACTTCCTTGGTGGGTGTCTTGATCGACAAAGGATAAACGCCCATCTGCCTCTAGCTGATATACGAGAACTTGGCCTTTGTGATAGTTGGCTCCATAGACCAGTTGACGCTTGTCATCGACAGAGACATAGCAGAGTGGTGCTCCCTCTTCAACGACGTGATTGAGCGGCTGAAAATCAGCTGTAAAGCTTGCGATTCCTCCTTTTCCCTCTTCAGCTCCGACACTGTAGAGGTTGCCTTTTTCAGAAAAAGCGATATAGGTTGGATTGGGCTCAGCTGCCACTAGTTCAAGTTGGCTCAATGTCCCTGTTTCAGGATCAAATTGTGCCTTGTAAATTCCTTTGGATTCTTTTTTGGTATAGGTACCGAAATAAATGGTTTGAGACATAGGTCACCTCGTATGATTTGTTAGGTTTATTATATCAAAGGTCCTATTGGAAGGCAATTGCTAGTTGAAAAGGCGAGGGCCTTTCTTTCTTATTTTGCTAGTTTTTTCGTAACTTCAAGCTCAAAAAATGCTAAAATAGAAACAGATTGAAATGAAAAGGAGTTCTCTGTGGATAATAAAGAAAAACAGTTTAGTTTGTCCTGGTTTTTTAGATGGTTTTTAGACAACAAGGCCATTACCGTATTTTTAGTTACCTTGCTGTTGGGCTTGAACCTTTTGGTTTTGAGTAAAATCACCTTTATTTTTATTCCTATTTTTGAGTTTGCAGGAGCCGTCATGCTGCCTGTTATTATCTCTGGTTTGCTCTATTACCTGCTCAACCCTATTGTTGACTTTCTTGAAAGAAAAGGACTCAAGCGGATTTTTGCGATTTCCTTAGTCTTTTTCTTGATTGCAGTGCTTTTAATTTGGGGTCTAGCTGTAGTGATTCCATCCGTCCAACGACAAGTGGTGAGTTTCTTTCATAACTTGCCAACTTATTTGGAAAAGGCCAATGCAACCATCGATGATTTTCTAGATAATCGCGTCTCCTCTGATATCAAACCCCAGTTAGATGAGATCACTAAGGAACTGTCTGCAAACATTACTTCTTGGGCCAGTTCGATCTCTGGGCGGGCTGTCAATTGGGTCAGCAACTTGATCGGAGTGGCTTCGCAAGTTATTGTTGCCTTGATCATTATGCCTTTTATTGTCTTTTATCTTCTTCGAGATGGAAAAAATTTAAAGGGCCACATTGTTCGCTTCTTACCAACTAAGATTCGTAAATCGGCTGAACAAGTTCTCTCAGATGTCAATACCCAACTCTCCAACTACGTTCGAGGGCAAATTACGGTAGCCATTGTCGTCGCCATTATGTTCATCATCTTCTTTAAGATCATTGGCTTGCGCTATGCGGTGACACTGGGGATCTCTGCGGGAATCTTGAATTTGATCCCATACTTGGGTAGTTTCTTAGCCATGTTACCTGCCTTAGTATTGGGCTTGGTAGCAGGACCAGAGATGTTTATCAAGGTCTTGATTGTATTTGCAGTGGAGCAAACCATTGAAGGACGTTTTGTATCACCTTTGGTTTTGGGAAGCCAGTTAAATATCCATCCGATTACCATTTTGTTTGTGCTCTTGACGTCAGGATCTATGTTTGGAATTTGGGGAGTTTTCCTTGGAATTCCAGTCTATGCATCTGCTAAGGTGGTGATTGGAGCTATCTTTGAATGGTATAAGGTCGTCAGTGGTTTGTATGAAGAACATAATGAAGTAGAAGAGGAAACACACAGTGAGTCATAGTCAACAAATGGTAGAGGCTCTCGATCGGCAGGAGCTAGAAGAAGCAGAAGTTCAATTTCAACAGGCTTTGTTAGAAGATAGTGAAGCACAATTATTGGATTTAGGTCAATATCTTGAAAGTATCGGTTTTTACCCTCAGGCAAAGGAGATCTATGAACAGATTGCAGAAACCTATCCAGAAGTGTATCTAAGTTTGGCAACTATCCTTGCAGAGGAAGGACAAATGGAAGAGGCCTTTGCTTATTTAGAAGAAATTGAGCCAGACTCTAACTGGTATGTGGCCAGTCTCTTGGTTAAGGCGGATCTCTATCAGATGGAAGGCCTAGCAGATGTGGCGCGTGAAAAATTAGTTGAAGCTGCTCATTTGTCTGATGATCCGATCATTCAATTAGGGCTAGCTGAAATTGATCTGGAATTGGAACGCTACCAAGAGGCTATCCAAGAGTATGCTCAATTAGACAATCGGGAGATTTTGGAAGCAACAGGAATTTCCACCTATCAACGGATTGGTTTTGCCTATGCCAATCTTGGTAAGTTTGAAGCAGCTGTTCCTTTCTTAGAGAAGGCTCTGGAGATTGAGTTTGATGACCAGATTGCTTACGAATTAGCGACCTTATTGTCTGACCAAGAAGAATTCCAAAAAGCCCTGATCTACTACAAACAAATTGATACCTTGTCGCCTGATTTTGAGGGCTATGAGTACGGTTATGCCTTGGCTTTACAGGCTGAAAATGACCGTGAAAAAGCGCTTGAGATTGCTAAACAAGGGATCCAGAAGAATCCCTTTGATGCCCAATTGAAGCTTCTTGCTTCTCAGCTTTCTTATGAACTTCACCAGCCTGAACAGGCAGAAGCTTATCTATTAGAGGCTAAAGAAGTGGCAGATGATCTCGAAGAGATTGCTCTTCGCCTGACCACCCTTTATTTGGAACAGGAACGCTTTGACCAAGTCTTGGCTTGGCAAAATGAAGAAGTCGAAACAGTTGTCACTCGGTGGAACATTGCCCGTGCCTTGGCTGCCTTGGAGAAAACAGAAGAGGCCGTCTCAGCCTACCAAGAGCTCTATGAGGATTTAAAGGACAACCCAGAGTTCCTCGAAGCCTATGTTTATTTGTTGCGTGAGGCTGGAGATGTGACGAAGGCGCGTGAAGTGGCTAATCAGTATTTGGCGATCGTACCAGACGATGTGCAGATGCAAACCCTCTATGATAGCCTCTAATCAAAACCATATCGTGAAGATTCGGAATAGTTTGTGGTATACTGGTAGAAGATAGAATGAGGAGAGAAAAACATGGAACCAGTGAAACTTTTTCAATACAATACCTTAGGTGCCCTAATGGCGGGTCTGTACGGGGGTTCATTTACGATTGGAGAACTCTTGGAACACGGAGATCTAGGAGTTGGGACGCTTGATTCTATTGATGGAGAGTTGATCGTATTAGATGGTAAGGCATATCAGGCCAAGGGATCAGGGGACCATCCTGAAATAGTCGAAGTTTCTCCGGATGCCAAGGTTCCCTATGCAGCAGTCGTCCCTCACCAAGCAGAAGTCATTTTCCGCCAACGCTTTGAAATGACGGACGAGGAATTGGAAGCCCGTATTGAATCTTATTACGATGGGGAAAATCTTTTCCGCTCCATTAAGATTCGTGGTGACTTTGCCAAGATGCATGTCCGTATGATTCCAAAATCAACACCAGAGATGAAGTTTGCAGAGGTTGCAACCCATCAGCCAGAGTATACACGGGAAAATGTCACTGGAACCATCGTCGGTTTTTGGACACCAGAAATTTTCCATGGCGTGAGCGTGGCTGGTTATCATTTGCACTTTATTTCAGATGACCACACCTTTGGTGGCCATGTCATGGATTTTGTCATCACAGAAGGGATTGTAGAGGTGGGAGCCATCGATCAGCTGGATCAACGTTTCCCAGTTCAAGACCGTCAGTACCTCTTTGCCAAATTCAATGTTGATGAGGTCAAAGAAGACATCAATAAAGCAGAATAAAAAGAGGCTGGGACAAAAGTCCTAGCCTCTCAATTATTTTTGGATTGTCGAGCAAGACGCAGTGGTTGAGTGGGCTCTACTACGCTGATTTCATCAGCTTTTACAGCCCTACTCAACTGTGCGGAGGTGGGACGACGAAATCGAATTCTAACGAATTACCGATTTCTGTCCCACTCTCTTTTATTTTTGAAATCAGTCCGTTAGTTTCATGGCTTTGATTTTTTCTTCTTCTGGGGTGACCCGCAGAGTCTTCTGGCCTGTGTAGGTGACAAAGCCGGGCTTTCCACCAGTTGGTTTATTGAGTTTCTTAGCTTCGATCATATCTACTTGGACCAGGTTTGAGAGACGGGCCTTGGAATAGTAGGCCGCCAACTCTGCAGCGTCGGTCTTCACTTCATCCGATGGATCGAGATTTCCTGTAATGACGACGTGGCTTCCCGGGATATCTTTTGCATGGAACCAGAGTTCATCTTTCTTAGCGATCTTAAAGGTCAGTTCATCGTTTTGCAGATTATTGCGACCCACTAAAATGATAGTCTTTCCATCACTCGCCAGGTATTTCTCAGGTTTTTTCCGTTTATGAATTTTTTCGCGGTTGCGCCGTTTGATAAAGCCGGTCTGGATTAGCTCTTCTCGAATTTCTGCCACCTCAGCTAGGCTCGCTTGAGAAAGGGCTGTTTCAACAGTTTCGAGATAGGAAATTGTCTCCTTGGTTTCTTGAATCAGGAAGGTTAAATGTTTGACGGCTTCTTTTAATTTCTGGTAACGCTTGAAGTAGCGTTGGGCATTTTGGTTGGGCGTTAGAGCCTTGTTGAGTTGGATGGTGATCGGTTCGTTGGTATAGTAATTATCTAGGACAACCTGATCTTGGTCGTTTGGCACCTGATGGAGGAAGGTTGTCAGTAGTTCACCTTTTTGGCGAAACTCTTCCGCATTGTCGGTCGCTGCCAACTCAGCTTCTTGTTTGGCTAATTTTTTCCGGTTCTTTTCAAGATCGTTTTCGACCTTCCGGATCAATTCGCTGGCCTGTTGTTGTACCCGATCGCGCTCAGCCTTATCTCGGTAATAGTCATCTAATAGGTCTGAAAGGGTCTCAAAAGTTTGATGGGTCACATTTTCAAAGGGAATAGCGGAGAAAGATTTGGTTGTGAGGCGAGGCTCCGTAGGAGCCTCGAAAAAGGTACGAAAGGTCTTTAATTTTTCATCCGTCTCCAGTCTCTTAGCCAATTCTTGGGCCGTATCTCGCCCCAAACCTTGGAAACATTTTTGAAGGTTTTTGGGGCTTAATTCTTCCTTGTGAAGGAGGGCAAAGAGGGCTTCATCTCCAATCGTAAAAGGATTGACCGCATCTGTCTTTGGAGGTGCAATATAGGTCGAGCCGGGGAGAATGGTCCGGTAACTATTTTGAGAGAAGCCGACGTGTTTGATCGCTTCGATGATTTTATTGTTGGTGCGATCCAGAAGGATAATATTGCTGTGCTTGCCCATGATTTCGATCATGAGGCTGACAGAAATAGCATCACCAATTTCGTTCTTATTAGAAACACGGATTTCGAGGACCCGATCGTTCTCCAATTGCTCAATCCTTTCGATGACAGCGCCTTGGAGATATTTGCGCATGACCATAATAAAGGTATTGGGAAAGGCAGGATTTTCAAAGTTGGTCTGGGTCAGTTGGATTCGCCCGAAGACAGAATGGGCAGAGAGCAAGAGCTTTTGGTTTTTCCGATTTCCTCGGATTTGGAGCACCAATTCTTGCTCGAAGGGTTGGTTAATTTTTTGAATGCGACCACTCAAGAGTTGATCCTTCAATTCTTGCACCATATGGTGTAAAAAAAATCCATCAAAAGACATGGGATTCCTCATCATTCTAGCTGTTATTCTAGTAAATTATATCAAAAATAGACCGGAAATCCCAGAAAGAAGCAAGCCCATGTAAAATAGAAAATGCGAACGTTTCCCAAAAAATGCTGAAAAAGTATTGACATTTTTGAAAGAAAACTTTAAAATGTAAGAAATTAGAAAAGTAATAAATGAAAGTTTCAAGAGAGCCCACGGTTGCTGAGAGTGGGTAGCGGCAGTTTATGAAATTGGACTAATGATGAGATGAATTTGAAACAATAAAAATTCGGTTGGCACACCTTATCGTGCAACTTGTTGCTAGACAAGATAGAGATATGGGAGGGGACTATCCTTTTTCCATAAGTGAGGTGGCACCGCGATGACACGTCCTCACATAGCTTTTGCTATGTGTGGGCGTGTTTTTTGTTTTAGATGAGAAGGGAGAAAAGATATGAAGAAACGATGGCGTCGCATTCTTTAGAAGATGAAAAATAGAAGAAAATGAAAAAATAGAAGAGGTAGTAAAATGAAAAATAAACGGTTAATGGGAATTATTGGTTTGATTGCAGCAGCAGTCATTGGGACAGCGATCTATTCAGCTACAGCAGGCAAAGACAACAAGGTAGCAACTAGCAATGAAAAAGCTAAAGTTGGGGTCTTGCAGTTGGTCAGCCACCCTTCACTTGACTTGATCTACAAGGGGATTCAAGATGGTTTGGCTGAAGAAGGTTATGACAAAGACAAAGTGGACATTGATTTCCTCAATGCAGAAGGCGACCAAAACAAGGTTGCAACCATGAGTAAACAATTGGTAGACAAGGATAACCAAGTCTTGATTGGAATCGCAACCCCATCTGCTCAAGGCTTGGCCAGTGCAACTAAAGACAAACCAATTGTCATGGGAGCCATCACCGATCCAGTCGGTGCAAACTTGGTCAAAGATTTGAAAAAACCAGGTGGCAATATCACAGGGGTATCTGACCACAATCCAACGGAGCAACAATTGAAATTGATCAAAGAATTGACTCCGAACGTAAAAACAATCGGTGCCCTTTACTCAACCAGTGAAGACAATTCTAAATCTCAAGTAGAAGAATTTACAAAATTGGCTGAAAAAGCAGGCTTCAAGGTGATTCCTTACTCTGTACCTTCAACAAACGAAGTTGCTTCAACAGTTTCTGTCATGACTGGTAAAGTCGATGCCATCTGGGTTCCAATCGATAATACCATCGCATCAGCCTTCTCAACTGTCGTTGAAGCCAACAAAACAGCTAAAAAACCAATCTTCCCAAGTGCGACAGCCATGGTAGAAGCGGGTGGTCTTGCTTCAGTTGTTGTCGACCAACACGATCTTGGGGTAGCAACTGGTAAAATGGCTGCGAAGATCTTGAAAGGTCAAAAACCTGCAGACACACCTGTTGAAATCTTTAGCCAAGGAAAATCTGTCATCAATAAAAAAGTCGCAGATGAATTGGGTATTACTATTCCAGAATCTATCTTGAAAGATGCTGGACAAGTCATTAAATAAAAACGAAACGAATCACAAGAGTGGCAGGAGAATTTGGCTTTGATAGGTCTTTTAATCGGGACCTTTGAGGAGAAAGAAATGAACGTCAAGATAGCAGATCTTCATCCGACCCAACTATACTTATCAGAAAAGAAGTTACAAAGTATTCAGTTGCTTTATCAGTCAGAAGACATCATCAATCTTGATCCAATTAGTATTCTTGCAGTTGGAAATCGCTTGTTGATTACAGACGGGCATCACAGGGCTTATCAGGCTTTATTGGCAGGTCAAGATACGATTTCTGCTGAGTTTGATAGAGATGGTGGCGATGAGTTGTATGATCTTTATGCGCAAGCTTGCGAGGAAAGAAAGATTTGCTCTGTTTTGGATTTGAAAAATCATATCTTACCTCAAGATGAGTATGCAGCAAAATGGTATAACTGGTGTGATGGCTTTAACCAAGCAGCAACTCTTCTCTTGGAAAGGAAAGAAGATGAAAGTGACACTGCCAATAGATAATGCACTGCATTGAAATCAGTCTCATCTAACTTGTTTTTTCACTAAAATTCTGATAAACTAGATAGTAATTGAATAGAAATCTGCAAGACTAGTACCTCAAGGGAAGTGCAACAGGGAGAAGAGCCGTGACTGAAAGCTCTTTGCATGAAAGTTGAGTGAATTCACTTGCGCAAGGATTTAGAAATTAAGGTCTGAGTTTCAGATAAAAACGGATGGTACCGCGTGTCAACGCTCCGAATATGGGTGTGGCACGTGGTTTTTTCTATGTCTGAGTGAAGACCATGATGGAGGAAATATGTCAACGATTGAAGAACAACTAAAAGCGCTTCGGGAAGAAACGCTGGCAGCCTTGAAGCAGATCTCTGCTGAAAATGAAAAAGAGATGCAAGAGCTACGCGTCTCTATCCTTGGGAAGAAAGGGTCTCTAACCGAGATCCTCAAAGGGATGAAAGATGTCTCTGCTGAGATGCGTCCGGTCATCGGGAAACACGTCAATGAAGCTCGCGATGTCTTGACGGCTGCCTTTGAAGAAACAACCAAACTCTTGGAAGAAAAGAAAGTCCAAGCGAAACTAGCTAGCGAAAGCATCGATGTGACCCTTCCCGGTCGTCCGGTTGCTAGTGGTTACCGTCATATCTTGACCCAAACCAGTGAAGAAATCGAAGATATCTTTATCGGGATGGGCTACCAAGTCGTGGACGGCTTTGAAGTAGAGCAAGACTACTACAACTTTGAACGCATGAATTTGCCGAAAGATCACCCTGCGCGGGATATGCAGGATACCTTCTATATCACAGAAGAAATCTTGCTTCGGACCCATACCTCACCAGTACAGGCGCGGGCAATGGATGCGCATGACTTCAGCAAGGGACCATTGAAGATGATCTCTCCAGGGCGTGTTTTCCGTCGGGATACTGATGATGCGACCCACAGCCATCAATTCCATCAGATCGAAGGCTTGGTCGTTGGGAAGAACATTTCTATGGCAGACCTTCAAGGAACGCTTCAATTGATCGTGCAAAAGATGTTTGGGGCAGAACGTCAAATCCGTCTGCGTCCTTCTTACTTCCCATTTACCGAGCCATCGGTTGAAGTAGACGTTTCTTGCTTCAAATGTGGTGGAGCTGGATGTAACGTATGTAAGAAAACTGGTTGGATTGAAATCATGGGAGCCGGTATGGTTCACCCACGTGTCCTTGAAATGAGTGGTATTGACCCAACAGTTTATTCAGGATTTGCCTTTGGACTTGGTCAAGAGCGTGTGGCTATGCTTCGTTACGGAATCAATGATATCCGTGGCTTCTATCAAGGGGATATCCGTTTTTCAGAACAATTTAAATAATCATGTTAGTAAAAGTTAAGCCGAATGAATTTCAAATTTTAAGGGAATTAGAGGTGGAAACCTATGGGGATACCTTTGGTCCCTACATCGCTGATGCCGATATGGAAGATTATTACCAGACGGTTTTATCGCTAGAGCAAATCCAAAAGGATTTGGCAGAACCTGAATCAGAGACCTATTTTGTCCTTGATCACAATCAGGAAATTTGTGGTTTTCTCAAGTTTAACTGGGGAGAGGCACAAACAGAGCCAGTAGAGATGGACAATGCTTTTGAAATCCAGCGGATCTATGTCAAAAAAGAACATCATGGCAAGGGCTATGGCAAGGAAATGTTTACCTTTGCCTTGAAAGAGGCTCAAAAACGTGGATTTGACTGGGCCTGGCTGGGTGTCTGGGAACGAAATTATAAGGCCCAAAACTTTTACAAACAATTCGGATTTGAACGTTTTAGCGAGCACCACTTTATCACAGGGGAAACCGTGGATACAGACTGGTTGCTGCGCAAGCATTTGAAGGAGAATCCGCAAACTTAATTGTGGGTCCAAATTGAGAGAAAGGAATTGAAAAGGTCTCACCTAGTGGGATCTTACGATCAGAATTATGTTAGTATCATATAAATGGTTAAAACAATTGGTGGACGTGGATGTGCCATCAGAAGAGTTGGCTGAAAAAATGTCAACCACAGGGATCGAGGTAGAAGGTGTGGAATCACCTGCTGCTGGTCTCTCAAAAATTGTCGTCGGAGAAGTCTTGTCTTGCGAAGATGTGCCAGAAACTCATCTTCATGTCTGCCAAGTCAATGTGGGTGAAGAAGAAGCCCGTCAAATCGTCTGTGGAGCACCAAATGTTCGAGCAGGCATCAAGGTCATGGTGGCTCTTCCAGGTGCTCGCATCGCGGACAACTACAAGATTAAAAAAGGGAAAATCCGTGGCTTAGAATCCCTTGGGATGATCTGTTCTTTGGGTGAGTTGGGTATTTCTGACTCTGTTGTCCCGAAAGAATTCGCAGATGGCATCCAAATCTTGTCAGAAGATGCTGTTCCAGGAGAAGAAGTCTTCTCTTACCTCGACTTGGATGATGAAATCATCGAACTTTCCATCACTCCAAACCGTGCAGACGCTCTTTCTATGCGTGGGGTAGCGTACGAAGTAGCAGCGATCTATGACAAGGCAGTCAACTTCAAAGACTTTGCTCTTTCAGAAACAGACCAAGCTGCAGCGGATGCTCTTTCTGTCAGCATTGACACAGACAAGGCTCCTTATTATGCAGCTCGTATCTTGGACAATGTAACCATCGCACCAAGTCCACAATGGTTGCAAAACCTCCTCATGAACGAAGGTATCCGTCCGATCAATAACGTGGTCGACGTGACCAACTATATCCTGCTTTACTTTGGTCAGCCTATGCATGCCTTTGACTTAGATACCTTCGAAGGAAACGATATCCGTGTGCGTGAAGCGCGTGCTGGTGAAAAATTGGTAACCTTGGATGGGGAAGAGCGTGAGTTGGAAACAAGTGACCTAGTGATTACGGTTGCGGATAAACCTGTTGCCCTTGCAGGTGTTATGGGTGGTCAAGCTACAGAAATCTCTGAAAACTCTAGTCGTGTTGTTCTTGAAGCAGCTGTCTTCAATGGCAAATCGATCCGTAAGACCAGCGGTCGCCTCAACCTTCGTTCTGAATCATCTTCTCGTTTTGAAAAAGGCATCAACGTGGCAACTGTTAATGAAGCCCTTGATGCGGCAGCAAGCATGATTGCAGAATTGGCTGGTGCCACAGTGCGTAAGGGTATCGTTTCAGCAGGTCAGCTTGATACTTCAGATGTAGAAGTTTCTTCCACTCTTGCTGACGTCAATCGTGTTCTTGGAACTGAGCTTTCCTACGCAGATGTCGAAGATGTCTTCCGTCGCCTTGGATTTGGTCTTTCTGGAAATGCTGACAGCTTCACAGTAAGCGTTCCACGTCGCCGTTGGGACATCACCATTGAAGCGGACCTCTTTGAAGAAATCGCTCGGATTTATGGTTATGACAAATTACCAGCAACCCTTCCAAAAGATGACGGGACAGCAGGTGAATTGACAGCGACTCAAAAATTGCGTCGCCAAGTTCGGACCATTGCTGAAGGAGCTGGTTTAACAGAAATCATCACCTATGCCCTGACAACTCCTGAAAAAGCAGTTGAATTTGCTACATCGCCAAGCAACTTAACAGAGCTTATGTGGCCAATGACTGTGGATCGTTCAGTCCTCCGTCAAAATATGATCTCAGGGATCTTAGATACCGTAGCTTATAACGTCGCTCGTAAGAACAAAGATTTGGCCCTCTACGAGATCGGAAAAGTCTTTGAACAGACAGGCAATCCAAAAGAAGAATTACCAAACGAAATCAACAGCTTTGCCTTTGCTTTAACTGGCCTAGTCGCTGAAAAAGACTTCCAAACTGCAGCTGTTCCAGTTGACTTCTTCTATGCTAAGGGAATCCTTGAAGCCCTCTTTGCTCGCTTGGGTCTTGACGTGACTTATACAGCAACACAAGAAATCAAGAGTCTCCATCCAGGTCGTACAGCCCTTATCTCACTTGGTGACCAAGTGATTGGGGTCTTGGGTCAAGTCCACCCTGTAACAGCTAAGGCTTATGATATCCCAGAAACCTATGTGGCAGAATTGAACTTATCTGCTATTGAAGCAGCTCTTCAACCAGCCGCAGCCTTTGTGGAAATCACTAAATTCCCAGCTGTGAGCCGTGATATCGCCCTTCTCCTCAAAGCAGAAGTGACTCACCAAGAGGTGGTCGATGCCATCCAAGCAGCTGGCGTGAAACGTTTGACAGATATCAAACTCTTTGACGTCTTCTCAGGCGAAAAACTAGGACTTGGTATGAAGTCAATGGCTTATAGCTTGACCTTCCAAAATCCAGAAGATAGCTTGACAGATGAAGAAGTTGCACGCTACATGGAAAAAATCCAAGCTTCTCTCGAAGAAAAAGTAGACGCAGAAGTACGTTAAAATGTGTATAGAAAAAACCGTTGATGACTCATCAACGGTTTTTAAAATTCATTTTACAAGATGGTTTCCATGACCGTTTCTTGAGGTTTCATGCCCTGTCTTTGATAGAAGCGAAGGGCTCCTTCATTGTCATTCCAGACATTAAGAGTCAGGTTGTAGCAGCCGATTTCCTTGGCATAGCTGACAGCGAATTGATAAAGTTGATCACCAATCTTTTGCCCACGCGCTGCTTGATCGACACACAAGTCTTCGATGAAGAGGGTTTTAATGGGATGAAGCACAGGATTATCAGATCCTTCTTTAATGGTGACAAAGAGATGTCCTAGGATCTGGCCATCCGCATTTTCGTAGACGAAAATCGGTGTCTGCTTTTGCGCCATTAACTGCTTTAACTCTTCTTTACTATATTTTCCGCCACTTCCTTTGAAAATATCGGGACGGGCTTGGTGGTGGACGGAAAGAATTTGTTCTAAGAGACCAAGCAAAGCAGGAATATCTTTTGGTTGAGCTAAACGAATCGTCATCTAGGTTCTCCTTGATCGTATTTTTTTCATTATAAAAATTTTTTCTAAATCTTGTCAATGGAAAAAGGAAGGCTAAAAGGTGTGCAAATACGGACCTTTTATTTCTTACCTCAAATTATCTTGTCAATCATATTTTTATTTTTGACAAATATTTTTATTTTTTTGACAAATATACTTGTCAAAAAGAAGAAGAAGTGTTACAATGATTTTAGTTGAAAGAAGAGGAGGTATTCTTATGGGAGCTATATGGATTCTATTTATCCCTTTTCTGGTTATCATTTATGCAAGCTCAGAAAAGAAGATAAAAAAGTTGAACAAACGTATTAAAAGATTAGAAAAACAAGTGAAAGGAAATCAAGAAATGTCTAGACTTTTAGAAGAATTAAAAGGCCAAACGGTCAAGGTGACAGTAAATGGATTTGGAACCGAATATGAGATTATAGATATCGATGAAGATTGGGTCAAATTGAGTCGTGTGAATAATAAACAACAAAGCGAGACAAAACTAGTTCGCATCGAAGATATTCAAGATATTCAACTATAAGGGGGCGAAAGCCATGATCTTAAAAAATCGACTGAAAGAGCTGAGGGCGCGTGATGGGCTCAACCAATCCGAGCTAGCCAAGCTAGCTGGAGTCTCGCGCCAGTCTATCAGTCTCTTGGAGCGGGGTGAATACACCCCTTCGGTTATCATTGCCATCACCATCGCCCAGATTTTCAAGGAACCTGTGGAAAATGTCTTTAGTCTAGTGGAGGAAGAGGAATAACAATGAAAAAGCAACAACAAGAACGAACCCCTCGTTACCGTTTTTGGAGAAATGTAGGTATCATTACAGTTTCCGGCTTGATCGGAGGAGTTATCGGATTTTTGACAGAAATGTTTGGATACGAAAAGCCCCTAGAAATCCAATCCTTCTTTAGTAAAGAAGTACTCCTTTTGGGCTCAGCAGTTTTATTCTTAGTCGCATTTATACTCACGATGGTCTTACTGATGTGCGCGAGAAAAGTCCATCAAAAGATGCTCCAAATAGAAGACGATGATGAAGCCTATCACTATGACATTCAAAAGAAAAAACTATATGGCTTAGCGACCATTTTTAAAGGCATCATGATCTTGCCCTACTTTTTAGTCGTCATTTTTTATAGTCAATTGGTCGACTTAGATAGACCTGGCGCTGGGGACATGGCTTTTATCTTTGGAGACTTTACCATGCTCTATCTCTTTCTTGTCTTGTTTGCCCTATTTTTCCTATCGGATATCTTCTTTCGCAAGACCTTCCATCTGATTTATGGAAAACCAATTCCCCGCAATGCTAATGCCAAGGAAGTGCGTGAATTTATGATGAGTATGATGGATGAAGCAGAAAAGCAGATTAGCTACGAGGAAAACTATGAAATTATCATTAAGTTAAACAATTATATCTTGCCTTTTGCTTTAATTGGAATTTTCTTGATTGGTACCTTTTTCCATACCGATATCTTATTAGCCTTAGTAGTTGTATCACTGATTTATCTCTATATCTTGGTCTCACAATACAAGATTACCAAACGTTATTATAAAGAGTAAAGGAGTCATCCATGTTAGAAATTAGAAATTTAGAAAAAAGCTTTGGGAATAAGCAGGTTCTCTTCGGAGTAGATCTGACAGCTCAACAAGGGCATATCCTTGGCTTAGTTGGGAAAAATGGTGCCGGGAAAACAACTATTTTCCACAGCATCCTGCGCTTTTTGGACTACAGCGGCGAGATTCGCCTAGGTGGCAAACCCATTACACAAGAGACTTACAAGGAAATTGGCTATTTGCCTGAAGAGCGCAGTCTTATGCCAAAACTTACGATTTTTGAGCAGGTCCGCTATTTGGCTGCCTTAAAAGGAATGAGCACCGCCGAGGTCAAGGAAAAATTACCGACCTGGATGGAAAAACTCCAAGTGAAGGGGAAATTGACCGATAAAATCAAGAGTCTCTCAAAAGGGAACCAACAGAAGGTGCAATTGATCATCACCTTGATCCATGAGCCTAAATTGATCATTTTAGATGAACCCTTTAGCGGCTTGGATCCAGTCAATACAGAAGTGCTCAAGCAGGTCATCTTTGAAGAAAAAGAGCGTGGGGCGACCATTATCTTTTCTGACCACGTCATGACCAATGTCGAAGAGTTGTGTGATGATATCCTAATGATCCGTGATGGTTCGGTTGTCCTTTCAGGGCCAGTCCAAGAGGTCCGGAATAGCTATGGCAAGACCCGACTCTTTGTCTCTAACGACTTTAGCAAAGAAGAGCTAGAAGCTCTGCCACACGTGACCAAGGTCAGCATGACCAAGCAAGGGACGTGGAAGTTGATCTTGGATGATGCATCAGCTGGTCCAGAATTATTTGACCGCTTGACCAAGGGCCACTACCTAGCAACCTTTGACCACCAAGCCCCAACTATTGATGAGATCTTTAAACTTGAATCAGGAGTAGAAGTATGAAACAGATGTTTGTCGTAATGAAAGAAACCTATATCAGACAAGTGAAATCATGGAGTTTCCTCTTCATGGTCTTCGGTCCCTTCCTCTTTTTAGGATTGAGCATTGGAATCGGTTATCTGACAGGTTCTTCTACAGATGCCAAAAACCAGGTGGCCTTGGTGACAGAAGTGCCAGCTGTCAAAGAAAGTCTCAAAGGAACTGATGGCTTGACCTTGGACTACAAGGATGAAGCTGCAGCTAAAAAAGCCATCAAGGATGAGAAAGCAGCTGCTTACCTAACGGTCGATGAAAAAGATGGCCAGCTAGAAGCCACTTATGTGGGTGATCAAGCCATGAAAACAGATTTGAAATCGCTTGTCGCTGCGAAATTAAGCCAAGTCCAACAAGGGATCAATCTAGCGCGTGCCAATCTAAGCAAAGAGCAACTGACAGCCTTATCTCAACAGGTTTCTCTCAAAGAAAAAATTGATGAGAAAAAAGAAGGCTTGAAAATGGTGCAAACCATGGTTGCAGGTGGTCTGGGAATGCTGCTTTATATGATTTTGATGTTTTACTCTGGTATCACAGCCCAAGAAGTGGCTAGTGAAAAGGGAACGAAGATCATGGAAGTAGTCTTCTCTAGTATCAAAGCAACCGACTACTTCTTCGCACGCATGCTCGGACTCTTCGGAGTGATCTTTACCCATATTTTTTTCTATGTGATTGGTTTGGTAGCCGTTTGGATCTTTAGAGCAGATATCCCAGTTGTCAAGGATATTCTCGCTCCAAACTCTCCAATTACCCAACACCTAGCAGAGTCGATCTCTCTCAACACAGTCTTCTTCATTATCCTTGGGATCTTTATGTATGTGGTGCTCTCTGCCTTCTTAGGCTCAACAGTTGCGCGACCTGAAGATTCAGGAAAAGCGATTTCACCACTGATGATGTTAATTCTCTTTAGCTTCTTTGGAGTAACCACCTTGGGAAGTGCCGGTGACGTCTTCTTATTGAAGATCGGTTCCTACATTCCTTTCTTCTCAACCTTCTTCATGCCTTTCCGTACCATCAATGGCTATGCGACTGGTCTTGAATCTTGGGGTTCATTGGGAATTGCGGTTCTCTTTACCATCGTGGGTACAGTTCTCATCGCTCGTATCTACGCGAGCTTAATCCTCCAGACCGATGACCTCGGACCGTGGAAGACCATCAAACGTGCTCTTAGCTATCGTTAATTAGATAAGCTCTCAGATACAGCTGAGGGCTTTTAGCATGCATTGAAATTTATCAGTGGGCTATTTAAAACGATATTCCTTCATGCTAACATGTATTTTTTATTAAATTATGATATGATGGAGGGGAATAAAGAGAGTAGAGAAAAGGACGAATGAGACTCTATATCAAAGGCGATTATACAAAAAGAGTACCTTATGGTTATCTAGAGCTTGCTGGTAAAATGTGGTTTCCAGAAGATGAGCAAGTTTCTTATTCAAACGCTGGGAATAATGATGCATTACAAGAGGACTTTGCTTTAAATTTATCATTGAGGAAAGAAGATGCGGATAAGAGATGGTCTAGTGTCCCCCTAAAGGAAGGGGTACGAAGTCTCTTTTCACATATTGATGAATGTATTGATTTAGAGTTTGAGAATGCATTCGCTACAGATTATAATGAAAAAGGGGACTATCTCCGTATTCTAACAAAGCATCTAGAAGTTTTGACAGTTGATAGACGCGCCATGTATATTATGGCGATAGAAATTGCGACAGTCATTGACGGGCAAATTAGCGAAGATAATAAGAAGACATGGCTAACAGTCGAGGAGTTTAGGAAAAAGCACGAGGCTATTCTATCTCTGACTTTTGAAGAAGCAAATGAACGAAGTTTGGCAGAAATTCAAACAATGGATGTTGTAGACGACCCTCTGTGGGAGGAAGAAGCCAATCGTCGAAAAGAATATATACTAGCACATGGAGGCGATATCTCGGATTTATGAGACTATATATCAAAAGTGATTTTCAGAAAAAAATAACCTTTACGACAAGAGAGCTTGTTTGGAAGATGTGGTTTAAAGAGCGTAAAGGTAAGCAAATAAGTTTCTCAAACGTTGGTGATGATGAGATGCTACAAGATGATTTTTATTTTGGAGTAGAGCTGCGCAAATGGGTTTCAGTTGACGAAAGATGGGGGAAGGCTTCTTTTATAATTCCTAGTAATCCTTGGTTGTCTTTGGAATATGAAAATATTCAATTGGAATTTGAAAATGATTTTATTACTGATGGGAGAGAATGTGGGGATTATCTACGTATCGCAACCTCTCATACAGATGTGTTAACAGTTGATAAACGTGCTATGTATATTATGGCAGTTGAAGTTGCAGGTGCAATTGATGGGAAAATCAGCGAGGATGACAAGCAAACCTGGATGGATGTAGAGACTTTTAAGGAATTGCACATGGATGTCTTATCACTAAGTTACGATCAAGCAACCGATATCAGCGTGGAGGAACTGAAAAGTTTGAAACCTGTAGAGGATCATTTGTGGGATGAAGAAGAGCGCCTTCGTGAAGAATACATCAAAATCCATGGTGAACATATTTATGACGATGAGGACGACGAGTGAGACTATACATCAAAGGTGATTACACCAAAGAAATTCCGTTTGATTATTTAGAACTAGCGAAGAGAATGTGGTTTGAAAGTTATCAAGGAGAAAGCATCCCTCTCTCCTATTCTGGTTTTCGTCAAATCAGAGATGGGAATGATTTAGCCATTCATCTAAAACTAAATAAACAGGATTATGACGAACGTTGGTTGCATGTCCCGATACAAGAAGGGATAAAATACCGTTTTTATTCACAAATTGATGAATATTTGAATTTAGATTATGAAGATGCTTATGTAACAGATTTTCGCGAAAATGGAGACTGTTTGCGTTTGGCTTCTACCCATCTTGGATTGCTCACTCTTGATAAAAGAGCGTTCTATATCATGGCTATTGAGATTGCTACAATCTTTAATGGAAAAATTAGTGAAGATGATAAGAAAACGTGGCTAACAATCAAGGAATTCAAGGAAAAGCACCAAGATATTTTATCTCTGACCTTTGATGAAGCAAACGAAATGAGTCTGGAGGAAATTCAGACGATCGATGCTATAGACGATCCCATCTGGGAAGAATTAGATCGAAAACGTGTAGAGTACATCAAAATCCATGGTGAACGTGTTTATGATGACGAGGAAGAATAAGAAATTATACTTCAACCTGAGAGCCCTCAGTTACAGCTGGGGGCTTTTTGATTGCAAATTGACTTTTGCAAGCCTTTTCAATACAATAGAACTACAGAAAAGGAGGCGGACATGAACTATATTGAGTTTGCTGAAAATGAGCGTCTGTCCACGATTGTCCTTGGGATGATGAGGATCAGTCAGATGAGTGAAGATGAGGTGGAGGCCTTGGTGGAGGCAGCCTTGTCGATTGGGATCAACACTTTTGATCTAGCAGATATCTATGGCGATGGCCAGTGTGAGGTCCTGCTGGGTAAGGTTCTCAAGCGTCGTCCGGATCTTCGGGAGCAGATGTGGATCCAGTCCAAGTGTGGGATTCGCAAGGACGGCTTTACCTATTTTGATTTTTCTAAGGACTATATTTTGGACTCCGTCGACGGTATTCTTGAGCGTCTGCAGATTGAACGCTTGGATAGTCTTCTCCTTCACCGACCGGATGCCCTCATGGAGCCGGAAGAAGTGGCGGAAGCTTTTGATCACTTGGAGCAAACGGGTAAGGTTCGTCATTTTGGAGTGTCCAATCAAAATCCCATGATGATGGAATTGCTTAAAACGGCTGTCAAACAACCTCTCAAGGTCAACCAGTTGCAGTTGAGTGCCGCCTTTACACCGAGCTTTGAAGCTGGTTTTCATGTCAATATGGAAGGCCCAAAAGCTGCCGTGCGAGATGGCAGTGTCTTTGAGTATTGCCGCTTAACTGATACGGTGATTCAGGCTTGGTCTGTCCTCCAGCATGGCTATTTCAAGGGGAATTTTGTCGGCAAGGAAGAGTTTGCAGCTCTCAATCACGTCCTCAATGACTTGGCGAAAAAATACCAGGTCACTCCGACAGCTATCGCCCTTGCCTGGGTCCTCCGCTATCCTGGTAAGATGCAGGCGGTCATCGGAACAACCAAACCCCTGCATGTCCTTGAAGCAGGGAAAGCAGCAACAGTCACCCTAACACGCAAGGAATGGTACCAAATCTACCTGGCGGCAGGAAATGATTTGCCTTAGAATCTTGTTAGTAAACCAGATTCCACTCTTATCGGTGGTCTGGTTTTTTTGTTTTGTGGTTTTCAGATTTTTCTTGACAAATCTTTCTTTTTTATGGTATTCTTTATGCAACAAGTGTTGCGCAACGGATGTTGCGCGAAAGGAGTCTAATGCCACCAAAGGTTAAATTTAGTAAAGAGGCTATCATTGGGACAGCTTTACAATTGGTGAGAGAAGAGGGAATGGCTAGTTTGACGGCTAGAGCATTAGCGGAGAAACTGGGAGCTACACCGAGAGTCATTTTTGGGCAATTTGCTAATATGTCTGAGTTACAAGCAGAGGTTATTGGTGCTGCGGAAATGGTCGTGGTGGAGTATATTCGTAAGGCCTTAGAAGATGAAAAGCCTTTTCGATCTGTCGGGGTTGCTTATATCCTGTTCGCCTCAAAAGAGCCCCAACTCTTTCAGTTGCTTTTCCAAAATCCTAGCAAAGATCCGATTCGTCGCTTTCAAGATTTTCTTCCCATGAAGGATCATAGTTACCAATTGGTTCTGGATTCGATTGTCGCAGACTATCCTTTGACTGTAGAGGAGGCTAGTCGCTTGTACCAGCATCTCTTTATCTACTCCCACGGGATGGCCTCTATGGTTGCTTCTGGTATTTACCAGTTCAGCATGGAAGAAGTGATTGGATTACTGACAGAGGTTTGTCAATCTCTCATCAAAGAAATGGTAGGAAAAAAATGATTCAACTAGAAAATGTGCACAAAAGTTATGGCCAAACCAAGGTTTTAAAGGGAATTGATTTGCAGATTCAAGACCGGGATGATGTGGTTATCCTAGGCCCTTCTGGATCGGGGAAATCAACTCTCTTAAACGTGTTATCAGGATTAGAAAAGGTTGACGAGGGGCATATCCTCATTCAAGGACAAGATTTATCACAACTCACGGATGCTCAATTGACGGCCTTTAGACGGGAGAAGATTGCCTTTATTTTCCAGCAGTATTATCTATTGCCGAATCTAACGGTTAGACAAAATGTTAAGATGGGAGCTGATTTGGCAAACAATCATGATTTTTTGCAGATCATCGAGGATTTGGGACTTGGCGATAAGCTGGACAAGTATCCGAGTGAATTGTCGGGTGGGGAACAGCAGAGAGTCTCCATTGCTCGGGCCTTGGCCAAAAAGCCAGAGATTCTCTTCTTAGATGAGCCGACGGGAGCCCTGGATGAAGAAACAGGGCGCAAGATTCTGGACTATATCTGGAAACTGAAGGAAAAGCTGGGCTTTACCCTCATCATGGTGACGCACAACCAAAATATTGCAGACATGGCAAGAACCATCATTCGTGTCAATAGTGGCAAGATTATCGAAGTTGTGACCAATGATCAACCTCAGACTGCCTATGAGATTGGATGGTAAGCCATGTTTTCAGTAAAAGATATTCGAAAATTAGTTGTCGTTAGTATCATTGGAGCCTGTGCGGTCTTTGTGGCCAATCTCTTCTTGAATTTTTATCTGGATATCGAACAGTTGGAGATTTCGAAAACCAATCCCATGATGCAGACCTACTATGATGCCCAGGTTTCGCTTTCTTGGATGGTGGCCATGGTCAGTGGGGTCGTCTTGTCCTTGACATCGATTCTTCTCATGTGTTTTTATATCAAACAATTTGTCGATGACCACAAGGAACAATTAGGAATTTTAAAGGCCTTGGGCTACAGCAATGGCCAGTTGGCTAAACGGTTTTGGGCCTTTGGGCTCAGTTTTGGAGCTGGAGCGCTTCTTGGCTATCTCGCTTCATTTCTTATGATGGGACATTTTTATGACTTTCGTAATGAAAAGGGGATCCTGCCAGAAATCACCATTCATTTTCATTGGCAGCTCCTGCTTGCCTTGGTGATCCTGCCAACGAGCTTCTTTATGCTTCTCGCGATTGGCTATGCTAGAAGACAATTACAAACGCCGGCACTTCGCTTATTGAAAAAATCTCCAACACCAATCAAGGCCCAAAGGAGAAAGAGGGCTCCTAAGAAAGAGAAGGCCTTTCTAAAAGAGCTATCCTCATCACTGATTTGGGGGAGAAAATCTATACTGTTTTTTGTGGTCTTTGGCTCCATGTGTTTTGCGGCCATGGTTCAATTGTCCTTTGGCCTCAGGGATTACACAGATGATATCATCCAAACCATGATGATTATGATTGGTTTAATCCTTTCTTTCTCGATTCTCTTTTTGTCATTGGGGATTGTGGTCTCTGAAAGTCGCGAAACTTTGGCTCTTATGAAGGCTTTTGGCTACACCGATCGTGAATGCCAAAGTCATATTCTTGCTCCCTATCGTTTTTGGGCTTTTCTAGGATTTGTTCTTGGGACGGCTTATCAATATGGCATCATGGAAATCTTGATCGGTGTGATCAAAGATACGGTTCCTGAAAAGATTGAGCATCACTTTGATGGGAATGTGTGCTTCTGGACCTTGATCGGTTTTGCTGTGGTTTACGAAAGCCTCTTTTATCTATCCAACAGAAAACTCCAAAAGCAAACCATCAAAGAAGTGCTCTTAGCAGAATAAATAGAAAAGAGAGTGGGACAGAAATCGGTAATTCGTTAGAATTCGATTTCGTCGT
>CAJJKY010000015.1 GCA_905188195.1 Streptococcus parasanguinis
GTAGGGCTGTAAAAGCTGATGAAATCAGCGTAGTAGAGCCCACTCAACCACTGCATCTTGCTCGACAATCCAAAGACAATTGAGAGGCTAGGACTTTTTTCCAGCCTCTTTTTTTGTTTTGTAAAAAATATTTTTTACAAAATGCAAGATATATATTGCAAAATAGAAAATATAGTGTATAATAGAGCTATAAAAATAAGAAAGGAAAAGCCTGTGGCGAAAAATCTCAAATTAAAAATGGCCCGGGTCGAGCATGATATGACCCAGGGGGATCTTGCAGATGCCATTGGAGTGACGCGCCAGACCATCGGTCTGATTGAGGCGGGAAAGTATAACCCAACCCTCAGTCTCTGCCTTGCCATCTGTAAGACCTTGGATAAGACGCTGGATCAACTGTTCTGGGAGTAACAGTTTTAATAATAGAAAGAGGAAGAATATGAAACAAAAGAAAGAACCAATTGTAAAAGATGAACGGACTATGCTACTGGATGGAAAAATCGCAGGAGAACTTGTCCTTGGCATGACCTGCTTTATTGCCCTATCTGCCTTTGTGAAGTCCAGTATCCTGGACTTAGACCTAGTCGCTTATCTCCCTGAGATGTTCCTTCTGATTGCCATGGGGGCTTATGCTCTGCTAAGAAGGATCAGTTCAGGGATTGATATCCGAGATGTGTTAGAAAAAGATAGCTGGTTGAGTCGCCTTGGGTCAGGTCTAGTCTTTGCTGTGCTGATGATAGCCATGGATGTGATTGGAAAGCGAGAGGCAACGAGCTTTATCTTGAGTCCCAAGTATCTGATCAAAATTTTATTAGAAATCATCGTTTTTGCCATCCTGACAGATCTGCTTGAAAAACCACTTGCTCTTATCAATCGGAAAAAACAAGAGAAGATCGAGGCAGAGTTAGAGGATGAAGAATAAGGAGAAAGCAATGAGATTACAATTGCTGAACAAACAGATCATAGATGAACGAGAAGAAGGCTTAGCTAATAAGGCTGGTGCTGAGACGGCTGGTTTTCTTTTCCTTGCCTTAACTGTTTTTAGTGTGGGATCCATTTTTACATCTAAGGTGGGGCTCAGTCCAATCATGGTGGTAGCCCTACTCATCGTCTCAGGATTGTATTACTCTGTTCGTTGTCAACGATTGGGTGTGAAATTTATCAGTTATAGCTATCTAAATGTGACGGGAATTGTAGCAGTAACCTCTATTCTTTCCTTGTTCATCTGGGCTCAAAATTTTCAATTAAACCAAGCTGTCTATCAGGCAAATCCCTTCTATTCAAAATTCTTACTGGTACTACCTATTACCTTTTTACTGAATCTTCCAATTGTATGGGGAGTCAATACCCTTGTAATGCTTCTTGCAAAAGTTGAGAAAAAACGCTATGAAGCCTATCTGGATCAATTGGAAAAAGAAGAGTAGGAAGCTGGAACCCTGGTTTCGTCGTATAAAAGTCTGGGAAACCAGGCTTTTATTTTTCAGTCAAATAAATTGCATTCGTTTTCTTGGGAGAGTATACTGGTATAGTTGAATGAAAAATTCTGATAATTTAATCTTAGAAAAGAGAATGACATGGCAAAACCTATTCGTGTATTACTTTACTATAAATATGTTCCCATCGAAAACGCAGAACAATTTGCAGCTGATCACTTGGCTTTCTGTAAATCAATCGGCCTTAAAGGTCGTATCTTAGTCGCTGATGAAGGAATCAACGGAACCGTATCTGGTGACTACGAAACAACGCAAAAATACATGGACTACGTTCACAGCCTTCCAGGGATGGAAGACCTCTGGTTCAAGATCGATGAGGAAGAAGAGCAAGCTTTCAAGAAGATGTTTGTACGTTATAAGAAAGAGATTGTCCACCTTGGTTTAGAAGATGATAATTTCGATAATGACATCAATCCTCTTGAAACAACAGGTGCTTACTTGTCACCAAAAGAGTTTAAAGAAGCTCTTCTCGACGAAGATACCGTTGTCCTTGATACTCGGAATGATTACGAGTACGATCTTGGTCACTTCCGTGGAGCTATTCGTCCAGACATCCGCAACTTCCGTGAATTGCCACAATGGGTCCGGGATAACAAAGAAAAATTCATGGACAAACGCGTTGTCGTCTACTGTACTGGTGGAGTCCGCTGTGAGAAATTCTCAGGTTGGATGGTGCGTGAAGGCTACAAAGATGTTGGTCAATTGCATGGTGGAATCGCCACTTACGGGAAAGATCCAGAAGTTCAAGGCGAACTGTGGGATGGGAAAATGTACGTCTTTGACGAGCGGATTGCAGTCGATGTCAACCATGTCGATCCAAGCGTTGTCGGCAAAGACTGGTTTGATGGAACACCATGCGAACGCTATGTCAACTGTGGAAATCCTTTCTGTAACCGTCGCATCTTGACCTCAGAAGAAAACGAAGACAAGTACCTCCGTGGCTGCTCACATGAGTGCCGGGTTCACCCTCGCAATCGTTATGTTGAAGAACACAACTTGTCACAAGCAGAGGTTGCTGAGCGTTTAGCCCTTATCGGTGAGACGCTTGATGGAGCACCTGCATAATGGAAACAAACAGTCTGAAAGCTCAGGCTGTTTTTATATGGAAATTGATTGAAAATTGTGCTATACTTTAGGTAAGCGATTTCACAAAGGAGAAAACAAATGAGTATCGTGTTTTCAATCAAAAATAAAAAGAGCTTATTTGGCTATCAGAAAGTACTCGCAGCACAGGAAGTTCTTAAATTAGTTGAAGGGTTAACAACTTACAACTATGATCCTGCCACCCTTCATCGTCCCTTAAATGATTTTGAAGGCTTGAACTGTATCGTATTTGGTAAGAGCGGTCTTCCTCTGCAGTTACGCTATTTTGATGAGGAAGAGTCTTATCAGATTCAGGTGCCCTCTTTTGCGATAGAAGAAGATTGGCAGTTGGCCCTTCGATGGCTTAGTCGCCTCGCAGAAGTATTAGGAACGGAGATTGTGGCCAGTGACGGCGTGAGCTATACTCCAGATTCTGTTTTCCATTTTGATTATGAAGTCGTCATCCTAGAAACGCTGGGTAATGTGACGAAAGAAAAAGATCTAAAAGAGTTTGAAGTACAAGGCTTCGCTCATCCAGTCTATTTGGATCGGGATACAGTGCAGGAAGTCTTGAACCATGTCCATCCACTAGAAGCCTACTCTGCCTTTATCAAGAAGATTCAATATAGTGCAGCATATTTCAGTCAAGTCCGTTTTTATCAACAGGAGGAGACAGGAGCCTTCTTAGCCAGCTATAGCTTGACAGAAGATACGGATACGGTCTTGCCAAGCGTGCCACATGTTCCTGCAGAATATGTAGAAATTGTGGGCTTAGCGGGTATCATTGATTGGCGAGTTCTATTGGTTGCGATCGATGGAGATCCGGATAAGCCAGAGAATTACCATCCAATTGGGTCTCTTGCTCTGAAGAACCTTATAGAAGCGCTAGAGCCAGATGAATACCAGCTGCTAGATGCTAGTCAAATTGAAATCAAAAAATTGTCCAAAGAACGGTTGCTAGAATTAGCGCAGTTGGAAAACAAGTAAAAAATATCGCAGTGAACTGTCCCTTCGACGTTTGATCCTAAAAATCTAACGTCTGGGAGCAGTTCTTTTTTATACTCCTTCCTTTGATCAAAAACCAATGACTAGGCTAATTATGGTATAATAGGGGCCTAGAAGTAGAATGAAAGAGGTGCACGAAATGCTGTTAGAAGAATTTGATGCCAATCGACAGGCGATTATCAATCCACAAGACTTACACCAACCAATTGAAGGATTTCCCAAAGTAGTCATTTCTTGCTTTTCAAGAGTAACTTTTGCTCGCCTCCTTGAAAATTATGAACATGAGGTCATTGCAAGAACCTCCATGGCCAATTTTGAAGTCCTGGTCTATGGGATCACTATTGGAGACCAACAGATTGGTGCCTTTAATGCACCCGTTGGGGCTGCTTCCTGTGTGGGGATTATAGAGGACCTGATTCAATTTGGGATGGAAAAACTGGTGCTCTTTGGAACCTGTGGGGTTTTAGACCGTGATATCGAAGCAACCTCCATCATCATTCCAACGGCTGCTCTTCGCGACGAGGGGACCAGTTACCACTATCTTCCGGCTAGTGATGAAGTGGAAGTAAACAAGAAAACCCTCCCTCTCTTCCAAGCCTTTCTGGACAGTCACAAGGTTTCTTATCAGTCAGGAAAAGTGTGGACGACAGATGCACCCTACCGGGAAACCATCGACAAGATGAAGCGACGAAAGGAAGCAGGAGCCATCTGTGTGGATATGGAATGTTCGGCAGTGGCAGCCTTAGCAGCTTATAGGGGCTTTGAGCTCTGCCATTTCTTCTACGCAGCAGACCACCTCTCGGAAGAAAAATGGGATATCCGAACCTTATCTAGTCATGAGGATTTAGATAGCAAGGATCGAATCGCGGATTTGGCCATCCAATTTGCGCTCTTTTGGGAAAAGGCAAACTAAATGAAAGAAGCAATGATTGAACTGAAGGATTTTTCCTTCCAGTATAAGGCTCAGTCTGAGCCGACCTTAAAGGGGATTAACCTGACCATCTACGAGGGGGAAAAGGTCCTGATTGTGGGACCATCTGGCTCTGGTTAGTCAACCATTGGTCAGTGTCTAAACGGGATTATTCCCAATATCTATAAGGGAACCAGTAGTGGGCAATTTCTCATTCAGGGGACAGAAGCCTTTGATCATAGTATTTATGAAAAATCTCACTTGGTCAGTACGGTTTTACAGGATACGGATGGCCAGTTTATCGGTCTTAGTGTCGCAGAAGACTTGGCTTTTGCCCTTGAAAATGACATGGTGGAGCTGGGAACGATGAAAGAGCGTGTGCAGAGTTGGGCAGAGCGCTTGGACTTGAGCAAGCTCTTGGACCATCGGCCTCAAGATTTATCCGGTGGGCAAAAACAGAGGGTGAGCTTAGCTGGCGTCCTGATCGACGAAAGTCCGATCCTGCTCTTTGATGAGCCACTGGCTAATCTAGATCCCAAGTCGGGTCAGGATATCATTGATCTAATCGATCAAATTCATGAAGAACAGGGGACAACCACCATTATCATCGAACACCGTTTGGAGGATGTGCTCTATCGTCCCATTGATCGGGTCATCTTGATCAATCAAGGGCAAGTCCTCTTTAATGGGGAGCCAGATGATTTGTTGAGAACGACACTGCTAGCTGAAAATGGGATTCGTGAACCTCTGTATTTAACAACTCTTCGCCAGCTAGGGCAGAATATCGATCAATTGGAGCATCTAGATCGTCTAGAAGATATCGAGCTTACTGGTGTGAATCGTTCCATTCCAGAAGCGACCTTTACAAAAACTGGGGAAGCAGAAGAACTATTGAAGTTGGAGCAGATTTCCTTTGCCTATCAAGAAAATCATCCGATCTTAAAAAATATATCCCTCAGTATACCTAAGGGGCAGCGCTTAGCGATTGTCGGGAAGAATGGGGCAGGGAAATCAACTCTTGCGAAAGCCATCTGTGGATTCATTACCACAGAAGGACAATACACCTCTAGAGGTGAAGATATCAAGCAGGAGAGTGTCAAGGAACGGGCAGAGCGAGTCGGCTATGTCCTGCAAAACCCCAATCAAATGATTTCGACCAATATGATTTTTGACGAAGTTGCTCTAGGTTTGCGCTTGCGGGGTGTCGCTGAAGAAGACATCAAAGAGCGTGTCTATCAAGCACTGAAAACTTGTGGTCTCTATGAGTTTCGTAAATGGCCGATTTCTGCTCTCTCATATGGGCAAAAGAAACGGGTGACCATCGCCTCTATACTAGTTTTAGGACCAGAAATTTTGGTCTTGGACGAGCCGACAGCAGGTCAGGACCAGCGCAATTACACTGAAATCATGGAATTTCTAGATAGCTTGCAAGAAAAAGGCCATACCATTGTCATGATTACCCATGATATGCAGCTGATGTTGGATTATTCTGATCGTGCCCTTGTAGTATCAGACGGACAAATTCTAGCAGATCTCCCACCTGCAGAGCTGTTCACTCATCCGGATATTTTACAAGAGGCTAATCTCAAAGAGACTTCGATTTTTGCCTTAGCCAATCGATTAGGAATGGATCCCTTGGCGCTAACGCAGTTTTATATGCAACAGAAAGGAGCAGGTCATGAATCATCGATTAGTCGGCTACCATGAGGGGACGAGTTTTCTTCATCGCCTTTCAGGTGCGAGTAAGTTACTCTTTCTTCTTTTTGTATCTCTTGCGGCCATGTTGAGTTATGATACCCGGCTCCTTCTAGGAATTGGTGTGGGCGCCTTGCTGTTATTCTCTACAGCTCGTATTCGATTTCGGGATATTTCATTTGTACTTGCATTTGCTCTTGTTTTTGCACTGTTAAATGTTGTCATGGTCTATCTCTTTGCCCCTCAGTATGGTGTAGAGATCTACGGGGCAAAGACGGTACTAATGAAGGGGTGGGGCTCCTATAGTATCACCTCGCAGGAACTCTTTTATCTTTTTAATCTAGCTCTTAAGTATGTCTGTACCATACCTCTAGCCTTGATTTTTTTGATGACGACCCATCCTAGTCAGTTTGCTTCAAGCCTCAACCAAATTGGCGTATCCTACAAGATTGCCTATTCTGTCAGCTTGACTCTGCGCTACATTCCTGACGTACAAGAAGAATATCAAACGATTAAATTGTCTCAGGAAGCCAGAGGGGTAGAGTTGTCCAAAAAGGCCAAGCTGATCAAGCGGATCAAAGGCAATGTGCAAATCATCTCTCCCTTAATCTTTAGCTCACTTGAGCGGATTGACAGCATTTCTACGGCTATGGAATTACGTCGCTTTGGTAAAAATAAAAAGCGGACCTGGTATTCTCATTAAGCTATGGAAATGAAAGATTATGGGATGATTCTATCAGCCTTGGCTGTTCTGGTTTTGGGTATTGTCCTGATCTTTGTCAATCAAGGACGTTTTTACAATCCATGGAGGTAATGACATGTCAGAAACGATTTTAGTAACAGGAGCTTCAGCTGGTTTTGGTCAAGCGATTTGCCGTCGTTTAGTAGCAGATGGATATCGTGTGATCGGATCAGCTAGACGCATCGATAAATTACAGGCCCTTCAAGAAGAGCTGGGAGAAGCCTTTTATCCCCTGCAAATGGATGTGACGGATCTTTCTCAGGTAGATCATGCACTTGCCAGTTTGCCAAAAGCTTGGGAGAGAGTGGATGTTTTGGTCAATAATGCTGGCTTAGCTCTAGGCCTCGCCCCAGCTTATGAAGCAGAGATTGCAGACTGGCTGACCATGATTCAGACCAATATTGTCGGCTTGACCTATCTGACAAGGAAAATCTTGCCCCAGATGGTGGAACGAAATGATGGCTATATTATCAATTTGGGCTCTACAGCAGGGACTGTGCCTTATCCAGGGGCCAATGTTTACGGGGCATCCAAGGCTTTTGTCAAGCAATTCTCCCTCAATCTTCGGGCGGATCTAGCTGGCAAGAAGATTCGTGTCAGCAATATTGAACCTGGTCTTTGCGAAGGGACAGAGTTCTCTTCTATTCGCTTTAAAGGAGACGAAAAACGGGTAGAGGCCCTCTATCGAGATGCCCATGCCATTCAGCCGGAAGACATTGCCAACACCGTAGCTTGGTTGATCCAACAGCCCAAGCATGTCAATGTCAATCGGATTGAAATCATGCCGGTTTCCCAAACCTTTGGCCCTCAACCTGTTTATCGTGACTAAAAAGAGAAGCAACCACTCCACATGGGGTTGGTTGTTTTTTATCTTTCCTCTGGTATAATAGAAGGCAAAGTAAGGAGAAAAAGATGACAGCTGCCTTAATTATTGGTTCTACAGTTTGTGATGTGATGATTTACTTGGATCGTTTGCCGAGTCGTGAAGGAGATGCCCATATTAATCACCAGCAATGGTCTGTGGGAGGTTGTGCCTTTAATGTCGTTAATATCCTTCATTTTTTGTCGCAACCCTACCAGTTTGTCTCGCCAGTCGGTTCTGGAATATATGGTGATTTTATTCGGAGAGAGCTAAAACAATTAGGGATTTCCTCTAGCATCTCATTAGAAGGGGACAATGGTTGCTGTTACTGCTTTGTAGAGTCTGATGGTGAGAGGACCTTCTTATCGGATCACGGAGTGGAGTACAGCTTTCAAGCAGAGTGGCTAAAAGAGCTCGAGACAGATCGGTTTGATTACATCTACTTATGTGGCCTTGAAGTCGAGGAGCCAACCGGTCTTGCATTGGTCCAGTCTGTTTCGCAACTAGAAGGTCAGGTGATTTTTGCACCAGGGCCACGCGGACTCTTGATTCCAAAGGATCGACTGGAAGCAATTTATGATCTGCATCCAATTCTCCATGTTAATGAGGCTGAAGCACTGGCTTTTTCAGGGTGTAGAGAGATCCAGCCAGCCATCGAACACTTGTATCAGAGAACGGGACAATTAGTCATTGTCACCTTGGGTGAAAACGGAGCGGTTGCCTATGATGGCAACTGGTATGAAGCAGATGGTTTTCCAACAGAAGTTGTCGATACAGTAGGGGCTGGAGATAGCCATGTGGGAGCCTTTATATCCGCTCGTTTAGAAGGTTTAGATATGACGCAAGCCTTAAGATTTGCTAACAAAGTCTCTAGCCAGATTGTTGCAAGTAAGGGCGTTCATCTGACAAAAGAGCAACAAGAAGCCCTGCGAACAGAATTGAAACAAAAATAAAAAAGAGAGTGGGACAGAAATCGGTAATTCGTTAGAATTCGATTTCGTCGTCCCACCTCCGCACAGTTGAGTAGGGCTGTAAAAGCTGATGAAATCAGCGTAGTAGAGCCCACTCAACCACTGCGTCTTGCTCGACAATCCAAAAACAATTGAGAGGCTAGGACTTTTGTCCCAGCCTCTTATTTGACTTTATCCGCTTAGCCCTTTGTATCTTGCTACAAAGGCCGCTTATTGGGCATGCCTGCTTTTCTTGGATATTTATTGGGGGTTTCTTTTTTCTTTTCGACAAGAGTGATATAGCGTGGATCCCCATTTGGCAATTCATACTGTAGATTGTCTTCAACCTTGCTAAATAGCAGGTTGAGGGCATTTTTGGCTTCTTCCAACTCTTCTGGAGCATTGCTGGCCTTGAGAGCGAGGAGCCGTCCTCGTACTTTCAGATAAGGGATGGTCAGTTCAGAGAGGACCTGCATGCGGGCAACCGCGCGGGCAGTTACGATATCAAATTGGGCACGAAAATTCTTGTCTTGCGCAAAGTCCTCCGCACGTCCATGGTAGAAATGAACTCCGTTCAAACCTAACTCTTCAGCCAGCAAGTGGAGAAAATTGATCCGCTTATTAAGGGAATCGATGATGGTCACATCCAGCTCAGGGAATAGGATCTTCATTGGTAGGCTTGGAAAGCCAGCACCAGCTCCGATATCCAAGAGACGGATGGGTTGATTTTCGATCAAACCTTGTAAAATGGGTGCGATAGAGTCATAAAAATGCTTGAGATAGACTTCGTCTTTTTCGGTGATGGCAGTGAGATTAATCTTTTCATTCCATTCAACGAGGAGCTCAAAATAGCGTTCGTATTGCTCTTTTTGGCGATCAGTTAATGGGAAGCCGAGATCGGCTAAACGGACATAAAATTCTTCTGGTTTCATGCTTTTATTTTACCACAAAATAAGGGAAATTTGATATACTGGTAGAAAGAAATGAAAGGAATTCAATAAAATGATTTGGATTATTCTTGGGATCATTGTGGTCCTTGTGTTGATTGTAGTAGGAGTTTACAACGGTTTGGTGAAAAGCCGCATGCAGACTCGCGAAGCTTGGAGTCAAATTGATGTACAATTGAAACGTCGAAATGACTTGATTCCAAACTTGATTGAAACCGTTAAAGGCTATGCCAAGTACGAAGGAGATACACTAGCAAAAGTGACTCAACTTCGTCAACAAGTGGCTCAAGCTACTTCACCTGCAGAAGCAATGGCGGCCAGCGATGCTCTTTCCCGTCAAGTGGCAGGCATCTTTGCGGTGGCTGAAAACTATCCAGACTTGAAAGCTAACACCAACTTCATGCAGTTGCAAGAAGAATTGACCAATACAGAAAACAAAATTTCTTATGCCCGTCAATTGTACAACAGTGTCACAAGCAACTACAATGTGAAATTGGAAACTTTCCCAACAAACGTAATTGCTGGAATGTTTGGCTTCAGACAAGCCGAATTCCTTCAAGTGCCTGAAGAAGAAAAAGCTGTACCAAAGGTGGATTTTAGCGGATTAGGAGACTAATATGCTCTTTGACCAAATTGCAAGCAATAAAAGGAGAACCTGGATTCTCCTTATTGCTTTTTTCATACTCTTGGCTCTCATCGGAGCGGCCGTTGGCTACCTCTGGTTAGGCTCCTCACTTGGGGGCGTCATCCTAGCTTTGATTATTGGTGGGATTTATGCCTTTAGCATGATTTTCCAATCAACCGAGGTCGTCATGCGGATGAACGGGGCGCGTGAGGTGACCGAAGAGCAAGCCCCTCAACTCTACCATATTGTCCAAGATATGGCTATGGTAGCTCAGATTCCCATGCCTCGGGTTTATATTGTGGATGATCCGTCCATGAATGCATTTGCGACAGGGTCTAATCCTCAAAATGCAGCTGTTGCAGCAACGACAGGTCTTCTAGCTGTGATGAATCGTGAGGAATTGGAGGGAGTCATCGGACACGAAGTCAGCCACATTCGCAATTACGATATCCGCATCTCCACGATTGCAGTTGCCCTTGCAAGTGCCATCACCATGCTTTCTAGCATTGGTGGCCGGATGATGTGGTGGGGCGGTGGTCGTAGCCGGGACGATGATCGAGAAGGTAGCGGTGGTTTGGAGATTGTAATTTTGATCCTTTCCTTGCTTGCCATCGTTTTAGCACCATTAGCAGCGACCTTGGTCCAGTTAGCCATTTCTCGTCAACGGGAGTTCCTAGCAGACGCTTCAAGTGTTGAATTGACACGGAATCCTCAAGGAATGATAAATGCTTTGTTAAAGCTAGACAATAGCGAACCAATGCAACGACATGTCGATGATGCGAGCAGTGCTCTTTTTATCAACGATCCAAAAAAAGAATCCGGATTGCAAAAACTCTTTTATACCCACCCACCCATTGCTGAACGGGTGGCTCGCCTAAGAAAAATGTAAAAAATCCACCAAACGGTGGATTTTTTATTTGGTAGTTAAGAGGAGGGTAGTGAAACCAAGGATGGCAAAGATCCCCCACGCTAGGGGAAGGCTCCAGATAGCTAGACTAGAAAAGAGAGCTGTCCCAATTGGCATGGCAAAGCTGACCATCAGTCCCAAAAAGCTAGAGGTAGAAGCTAATTTTTCAGCGGGTAATTTGCTCATTAAAAGGCTGGAAACTTTTGGGTTGATTTTTGCAACAAGATAACCAAGGAATGTGATGAGTAGAAGGGAAAGAATGTCCCAGCGTACCAGGATATTTGTGAGCCCAAGCATGGTCAGCCCACCTGCGATCCACAGTAGGATATGGTGGAGCGATTGCTTGGAAAAATAGTCATAGGGTGTCAAACTAGCCCAGACCATGCTTAAAATAGTAACTGCCTCTAAAATCAAGAGCGACTGGCTAAAACTCAACTGAAAGAAGGGGGAATGAAGTAGTTGCAAATTGTAGATACCAGAGATGGATCCCCCTAGGGCATTGATAAGAACCAATGAGAAGAGCAACTTGCCAAAGTGGTGAACCTCCTCATCTGCAAAAATACTTTTGGCGTTCTGGTACATCTCTTGGCATTCGTGTATCAACGAATTCTTACTTTTGGGATCAACGACGGGATCATGTATCAGCTGTTTTTTTCTGATCAGGAGACAGGTAGAAGACAGGAGAAAAGTCACGGCATTGATCGAAGCGACCAGGGCAAAATTTTGATGGCTGATGGCTAACAGCCAAACTCCCAGGGCTTGTCCAGAAATCGAGCAGACCATACTAAGTAGTTGGTTGAAGGAATAGGCCTCCATCAAATCCTCGTCAGGGATGTTCTTTTTCATGATAGGGAGTTGCAAGCCACCGCGATAATCACTTAAACAATCTGAAACAATGTTTAAAAAGCAAACAATCGAAAAGGCTAGGTAACCCGGAATCTTGGTCATGAGAGCAATAAGGATGAAGAGGATGGCTTGAAGATAGCCAATGCGGATCAACCAGTTAGCTTTTTTTTTCGTGCGGTCAGCCTTCATCCCGACAAAAACGGTAAAGAGGCTAGGAATAAATACAATGAGATTAGCAATGCCAACTGCTAGGCTCGGCTGTGGCATGCTGGCAGCAAAGACCACAAAGACCAGATTGTAGATGGCAGCGCCAAGGGTATTTAAAAAGCGTGAAAGACTAAGTAAGGCAAAAATCTTATTACGGACTAAGAGTTTCATAAGCCTTCCTCCTTCACGTGATCAGTTGCTAGGACTTGTTTGATGGATCGAAAGATCTGTTTGAAGAGATCCAACTTCTCCTTTTCAGAGAGAGCTAGTTCCTGATCCTTCAGATAGACGCTGGTATGTGAGAGAAGAAAGCGGAGGAAGTGGCTTTTTAGTTTGGTTATCATGGGAAGAACCTTCTTTCTTTACTTGATAGTCCTATTGTAAAACTAAAAAACAAGAAAAAATAAATGTTGCATATTTTCAACAAAAACTCACAGAGTAGATCTGTGAGTTTTTAGGATTTATTGATCAGTTCTTGCAGGCCATGTTTGTAGTAGTTGGCACTGTCCTTACAATCCAGAATAGAGAGAATCTGGATGGCCTGTTCCATCTTTTCAAGACCGATTTCTTTTTCTCCCTTTCGATAGAGAAATTCTCCTTTGCCGTAGAGATAAACCGTCCGAAGGTAGGCTTCGTTCTCAGAGTAAAAGTGGTCGTTAATTAGGTGGTCAAAAAAAGATGCATCTTCAAATTCATTTGAACTAATGGCGAGAAAAAAGCCATTAAGGAAAATAGAATTGATGGCAGGACGAGAGGAATCTAGGAGAAGCTTGAAATCCTCCCGTTGGACCAACTCCTCTGTGTATTGTCGATAGAGCTGACTAGAGAAAAGAGGAGAGGTCAGTGAAAATAGGCTTAACTCAAAATTTCCCCAGACCATGACAGAGAAGAGGTAGTCATAGAGGAAATCTAGTTCCTCTTGGCTAGCAGCCAACTCTACCTCAGGATATAAGCCAAGTATTTTGGCCTTGAGAATAATGCTGGCTAAGAAGTCTTCTTTTTTCTGATATTTCTGATAGGCTTGCTGGTAGCTTTGGTACAAGGCTTGATCGTGTTCCAAGCTCATGTTTTCATAGTGCTCTTTCAACAATTTGGGGATAAAGGAGTGCTGATCGATTCCTGCTAGATGAGAAAACTCACTGAGGCTGGTTTTGATCTGTTGCAAAGCCTGAAAAAACCGTTGCGTCGTCAGGTCATTTTCTCCTCTTTCAAATCGAGATAGCATGGAGCGCGAAAATTCGCCACCCGTAGCCTCCTCTAGAGAGATGTGGCGACTTTCACGTATTTGCCGAAAAACAGCTCCGATTTCTTTCATGAATTCTCCTCTATCTAACAATGCCCTAGCCAGTGACCCTCTTTTGTCCAAGAGATGGTGGGACCTTGTGTACAACACCAATTGGCCTAGTTACTGTATCTTTTTTCATGATTATAACAAATTTTTGAGGAGACTTCTTGGTTGAGGGGCAGCTTCATGATATACTAGTAGTATCTAGAAGATTTGAGGACAAAAGAATGAACCTATTTACACAAGAAATCCGTAAAAATCCTGAAGGACTAGCCTTTGATCAAGAGTTGGATTTGCTCAAAGAATTGCAAAAGCGTAATCCAGAAATTCTTGATTTAAAGAATGTGACAGCAACAGGACGAGTAGCCTATGATACAGGCCTCTATGTCTTGGATTACCAGTTGAGCTATACCATCGTTTTGGCCTCTAGCCGAAGCATGGAGCCTGTCGAGCTTCAAGAAAGCTATCCTGTAACAGAAGTGTTTGCGGAGGATGTACAGTCTGACGCAGATATCGAGGCCCTAGAGGAAGACTTGATCCTTCCAATCGAAGGTGGGAAGATTGACCTGAGTGAGAGTGTAGCGGATAATATCCTGCTCAATATTCCCCTCAAGGTT
This sequence comes from Streptococcus parasanguinis, assembly GCA_905188195.1. Lineage (GTDB taxonomy): Bacteria > Bacillota > Bacilli > Lactobacillales > Streptococcaceae > Streptococcus > Streptococcus parasanguinis_P. The sequence goes on from CAJJKY010000015.1 coordinate 14,172, forward strand.
CTTACTCCAGAAGAAGAGGCTGGACAAGGTTTTATCGAAGGCAATGATTGGAAAATCCTATCCGAAGAAGAATACCAAGCCGCTCAAGCGATTAAGAAAGAAGAAAACAGTCCTTTCGCCGGTCTAAATGGCTTGTTTGACGAAGAATAAGCTAGAGATTGCATTTGATAAATTTAGACATAAATACAGGTCTTTTCTTTGAGGAAAGGCCTTCTTTTGATATACTAGGATTAATAAACAACAGAGGGGAGACCTCTAAAAAAGGAGAAAAAGTATGGATACTTTATTTATTCCAGGTTGGTTGATTACTGTTGTAATCGTAGCCATTCTTGTATTGATCTTGTTGGTCAAAGGGTATGTCAATGCTAAACCCAACGAAGTCGTGGTCATTACCGGTCTTCGGAAGCAACGTCACTTGCGTGGGAAAGCAGGCTTTATGATTCCCTTTGTCGAACAACGCTCTTATCTTGATATTGAGCAATTCTCGACAGATGTTCGGACGTCAGAAGCAGTCCCAACACTGGACTTCATTAACGTCCGTGCCGATGCAGCTGTTAAATTAAAAATCGGTACAACCGATGAAATGATTGCCCGGGCTGCAGAAAACTTCTTGAACTGGAATACGACAGATATTTCCAATTCTGTCCAAGATGTCTTGGAAGGAAACCTGCGGGAAGTGATCGGTCAGATGGAGCTCCGTAAGATGGTCAATGACCGTCAAGAGTTTGCCTCAAAAGTGCAGGACAACGTAGCACCAGACTTGGCAAAAATGGGTCTAGAAGTCATCGCCTTTACGGTTCAATCCTTCTCTGATGAAGGGGGAGTCATCGATAACCTCGGGATTGAAAATGTTGAAACCATTAAGAAAGATGCCTTGATTGCCAAAGCCAAAGCAGAACGTGAACGCAAGGAAGTTGAAGCAGAACAAGATAAATTGGCTAACGACAAACGCGTCGCAGCCGATCTTGAAATTGCGCAAAAACAAAACGAATTAAAACTCAAACAAGCAGCCCTCAAGCAAGAAGCAGATATTGCCCAAGCAAAAGCGGATGCCGCTAAAGGGATTGAGGCAGAGGTGCAACGTCGTGAACAAGAGCGCGTGGCAGCCGAAGCTAATATCATGAAACAGGAAAAAGAAGCGGAAGTCAAAGAGCGCGAAGTTAAGGTTCGTGAGCAAGAATTGGATGCCAACATCCGCAAACAAGCTGAAGCTGAAAAATATGCGCGTCAACAAGCTGCAGAAGCAGAATTGATTGAACGCCAACGCAAGGCGGAAGCAGAACTCTTCGAAACACAAAAAGAAGCCGAAGCTCGAAAAGCCCAAGCCGAAGCTGAGAAATTTGCCCAATTGCAAGAGGCCGAAGCTATTGAGGCTAAAGGTCGTGCCGAGGCTGAAGCCATTCGCTTGAAACTGGAAGCCGAAGCCAAAGGTTTGGACCAAAAGGCCGAAGCCATGAAGAAAATGCAAGAAGCAGCCATTACTGAAATGGTCGTTGACAAGTTGCCTGAAATTGCGCGTGCTGTCGCTGAACCATTAACCAAGGTTGATAAGATCACCATGTACGGGGAAGGCAATGCTTCTAAGATGGTGGGCGATATTATGCAAAGTATCGACCAAGTCTCTCAAGGAGCTGGATTTGATATTCGTCAATTGCTAGCAGGAGCTCTTGGAGTTAATATGACGGTCAATAAACTCAAAGAAGGAGAACAACCGGTCATTGAAGCAGAGGAGTTAGCTTCAAAAGAAGATTAATGACATTCATCAAGAAGTGTCTGAGAACTGTTTCTCGGGCACTTTTGTTTTTAAGATCAAATGACTTGCATGATCTTCTCCCTCTTAGAGAAGGTGGGAAGCTATTTTCTGCTTTCTTTTGAGGAGGAAAAATGGTAGAATAAAGGCAAACTATAAAGAGGAGTGTCACATGACTAAAGCAAACTTTGGTGTTGTTGGTATGGCCGTAATGGGTCGTAACCTTGCCCTTAATATCGAATCTCGTGGCTACACAGTTGCCATTTATAACCGTAGTAAAGAAAAAACAGAAGATGTGATTGCTTGCCATCCTGATAAAAACTTTGTGCCAAGCTATGATATCGAAAGCTTCGTAAACTCAATCGAAAAACCACGTCGTATCATGCTTATGGTTCAAGCAGGACCTGGTACAGACGCAACTATCCAAGCCCTTCTTCCACACTTGGATAAAGGTGATATCTTGATCGACGGAGGAAACACTTTCTATAAAGATACTATCCGTCGTAACGAAGAGTTGGCGAACTCAGGGATCAACTTTATCGGTACAGGTGTATCTGGTGGTGAAAAAGGTGCCCTTGAAGGTCCTTCTATCATGCCTGGTGGACAAAAAGAAGCGTATGACTTGGTAGCGGACGTTCTTGAAGAAATCTCTGCAAAAGCGCCTGAAGATGGAAAACCATGTGTGACTTACATCGGTCCTGATGGAGCTGGTCACTACGTGAAAATGGTCCACAACGGGATCGAGTACGGGGATATGCAATTGATCGCAGAAAGCTATGACCTCATGCAACACTTGCTTGGACTTTCTGCAGAAGATATGGCTGAAATCTTTACTGAATGGAACAAGGGTGAATTGGACAGCTACTTGATCGAAATCACTGCTGATATCCTTGGACGCAAAGACGACGAAGGTCAAGATGGACCTATCGTAGACTACATCTTGGACGCTGCAGGAAACAAAGGAACTGGTAAATGGACTAGTCAATCAGCGCTTGACCTTGGTGTGCCATTGTCACTCATTACTGAGTCAGTATTTGCTCGTTACATCTCTACTTACAAAGAAGAACGTGTTCACGCAAGCAAGGTTCTTCCAAAACCAGCTGCATTCAAATTTGAAGGAGATAAGGCTGAATTGATTGAAAAAATCCGTCAAGCCCTTTACTTCTCAAAAATCATCTCATACGCGCAAGGTTTTGCCCAATTGCGCGTCGCTTCTAAAGAAAACAATTGGAACTTGCCATTTGCGGACATCGCATCTATCTGGCGCGATGGATGTATCATCCGTTCTCGTTTCTTGCAAAAGATCACAGATGCATACAACCGCGATGCAGATCTTGCTAACCTTCTATTGGATGAGTACTTCTTGGATGTCACTGCTAAGTACCAACAATCAGTTCGTGATATCGTAGCTCTTGCTGTTCAAGCCGGTGTACCAGTACCAACCTTCTCAGCAGCCATCACTTACTTCGATAGCTACCGTTCAGCGGATCTTCCAGCAAACTTGATCCAAGCACAACGTGACTACTTTGGTGCTCACACTTACCAACGTAAAGACAAAGAAGGTACTTTCCACTATTCTTGGTACGACGAAAAATAATCTTGCTCTATGGTCAAACGAGTTCTACTAGTAGAAAATGAGAAGCAAATCGCTCGCTTTATTGATTTGGAACTTCAAAAAGAGGGGTATCAAGTTGATGTGGTCGAGGATGGAAAAGCGGGTCTGGCTTTGATTACTGCGACCAAATATGATCTGATCTTGTTTAATTACGATCTGTCAGATATGTCGGGTGAAGCATTCGCAGAGGAAATCAGTCAGATTCGCCCAGCTTCTGTTTTGATTGTGTTGGATAGCCGCGAAAAAATTGCTGAGCACCAAGAGAGTATTCAGCGCTTTGCTGTTTCCTATATGGTCAAACCCTTTATTATCAGCGATTTAGTCGATAAGATCACAGCGATTTTTAGAGGACGTGATTATATTGACCAACATTGTAGCCAGATGAAAATCCCAACATCATACCGTAATTTGCGCATTGATGTGGAACACCATACCGTCTATCGTGGGGAAGACATGATTAGTTTGACCCGCAGAGAATATGACCTCCTAGCGACTCTGATGGGAAGCAAGGGAGTGGTGACACGAGATCAGTTGTTGGAAAGTGTCTGGAAGTACGAGAGTACGGGGGAGACCAATATTGTTGACGTTTATATCCGTTATCTCCGTGGGAAAATTGATCTACCCGGTCAAAAAAGCTATATAAAGACCGTTCGTGGGATTGGCTATGCCATGCAAGACGCATTAGAATAAAATATTCGAACCCTTAGAGGGTTCGAATATTTTTATGCCCCAAGGGAAACGTTTGCGTTTGGAAAGGCTGGGTTTTAAAAAGGATTTGGCTTAAAAAAGATAAAAAAAGATAAAATTTGGAGAAAAAAATGAATGTAAGGCTTTACAAATTTTTAAAATATGGTATACTAGAAACAAATTAAGCGCAAACGTTTTCTCAAAACAAAAGCCTTAAACAATATAAGGAGGTTGAATGATGAATAAAGGATCATTCAAAAGTTTATTTAGCTTTGAATTCTGGCAGAAGTTTGGTAAGGCCTTGATGGTCGTTATCGCTGTCATGCCAGCTGCTGGGTTGATGATTTCAATCGGGAAATCAATCCCTATGATCAACCCGAATTTATCTCCACTTGTTATTACAGGTGGGATTCTCGAACAAATCGGTTGGGGGGTTATCGGTAACCTTCACATCCTCTTTGCCCTTGCTATCGGTGGTAGCTGGGCCAAAGAACGTGCAGGGGGTGCCTTTGCAGCTGGTCTCTCTTTCATCTTGATTAACCGTATTACCGGTGCAGTTTTCGGAGTGACATCTGCAATGTTAGCTGATAAAGCTGCAACGGTTCACACAATCTTCGGTGGATCAATTAAAGTTGCGGACTACTTTATCAGTGTTCTTGAAGCACCAGCTCTGAATATGGGGGTATTTGTAGGGATTATCTCAGGTTTTGTTGGAGCAACAGCCTTCAATAAATACTACAACTACCGTAAACTCCCAGAAGCCCTTTCTTTCTTCAATGGGAAACGCTTTGTACCATTCGTTGTTATCGTTCGTTCAGCACTTACAGCCTTGGTATTGTCAGCCTTGTGGCCAGTAGTTCAATCAGGAATCAATGGATTCGGTGTATGGATCGCCAACTCACAATCAACAGCTCCAGTATTGGCACCATTCTTGTTTGGTACCTTGGAACGTCTTCTCTTGCCATTTGGTCTTCACCACATGTTGACCATTCCAATCAACTATACTCAATTGGGTGGTAGCTACCAAGTTCTTACAGGTGCTGCCAAAGGAACAACAGTATTTGGACAAGATCCACTTTGGTTGGCTTGGGTAACAGACCTTGTTAACTTGAAGAAAGCTGATCCTAGTCAGTATCAACACTTGCTTAAAGCATACGTACCAGCTCGTTTCAAAGTTGGTCAAATGATCGGATCATTTGGTATCTTGATGGGGGTTGTGGTGGCTATCTACCGCAATGTGGACCCAGATAAAAAAGAAAAATATAAAGGGATGCTTGTTGCAACTGCTCTTGCAACCTTCTTGACAGGTGTTACAGAACCAATTGAATACATGTTCATGTTCATTGCAACACCATTGTACTTGATCTACGCCTTTGTTCAAGGTGCTGCCTTTGCAATGGCTGACTTGGTTCACCTTCGTGTTCACTCATTCGGTTCAATCGAATTCTTGACACGTACTCCAATGGCCATCAACGCTGGTTTGGCACTAGATATCTTTAACTTTGTATGGGTAACAGTCCTCTTTGCCTTTATCATGTACTTCATTGCCAACTTCATGATTAAGAAATTCAATTATGCGACTCCAGGACGTAATGGAAACTACGAACAAAATGATGATGCCCCTTCAGGAGATGGTGCAACAGCTGGAGCTGCTACAAGCTCAGCAAGCTCACAAGTGATTAACATCATCAACCTTCTTGGTGGACGTGCGAATATCGTAGATGTTGACGCATGTATGACTCGTCTTCGTGTAACAGTTAAAGATGCTGAAAAAGTCGGTACTGAAGAACAATGGAAAGCAGAAGGCGCTATGGGTCTTGTTATGAAAGGACAAGGTGTCCAAGCGATCTACGGACCTAAAGCTGACGTATTAAAATCTGATATCCAAGACGTTCTTGATTCAGGTGAAGTCATTCCTGAAACACTTCCTAGCCAAATGACAGCAGTTCAAAAAGCTGAAGCTACCTTTAAAGGTGTGACGGATGAAGTGCATTCCGTTGCAGATGGTGAAGTGATTAACATCGAAGATGTGAAAGATCCTGTCTTCTCACAAAAAATGATGGGTGACGGATTTGCGGTTGAGCCTGAAAATGGCCACATCGTTTCACCAGTTGCTGGTAAAGTGACCAGCGTCTTCCCAACCAAACATGCCCTTGGTTTGGTAACCGATAATGGTTTGGAAGTCTTGGTTCATATCGGTCTAGATACAGTTAGTCTTGAAGGAAAACCATTTGAGGTTAAAGTTACTGAAGGCCAAACAGTGGCTGCAGGAGACCTTTTAGTAGAAGCAGACCTTGATGCGATCCGTGAAGCAGGTCGTGAAACATCAACTATTGTTGTCTTCACAAATGCAGATGCGATCAAATCAGTTAAGGTTGAACATACTGGTAAATTGGCTGCAAATGCTCCAGTTGCAACAGTAGAATTATAAGAGATGTCGGCAAAGAAAACGAGGTTGGGGCACTGTACCCGGCCTCTTGCCGTTTCTTGATTTGAAAAGAAGGAGAAATCAGGGGATGAAATTTTTAACATTAAATTCCCATAGTTGGATGGAAGAGAATGCCCAGCAAAAATTTGAGACCCTCAAGGAGCAAATTTTAGAAGCACAATATGATGTGATCTGTTTCCAAGAGGTCAATCAAGAAATGGCCTCAGAAGCAGTCAAAACGGATGAGTATTATCAAGCTTTGCCATCAGCTGTAGCTATTCACAAGGATCACTTTGTTCGCGTATTGGTTGAGGAGTTGGCTGCGCAAGGTCTTCACTATTACTGGACTTGGGCTTACAACCATATTGGCTATGATCACCTCAATGAGGGGGTAGCCGTTCTTTCGCGTCAACCTTTGAAGGCGGATGAGATATTGGTCTCCAATATGGATGATCCAACGGACTACCATACGCGTCGGGTGGCCGTTGCCCATACCAGTGTCGATGGAAACGAGATTGCTGTTGCCAGTGTCCATCTTTCTTGGTGGGACAAAGGCTTCCAATTTGAGTGGCCACGCATTGAGAAGTACTTCAGCCAAGTAGGTAAACCCTTTATTCTAGCGGGTGATTTCAATAATCCTGCTGGTCAAGAAGGCTATGAAACGATTCTATCAAGTTCACTTGAACTTAAAGATAGTTTTATTGAAGCTAAAGAAACAAAGGGTACCTATACTGTAGGTCCTGGAATTGATGGCTGGACAGACAATCAAATTCCATTGCGGATTGATTACGTCTTTGCAAGTCCAGAATGGGACATCCAGCGTCTTTATGTCATCTTTGATGGGGAAAATAAACCCCATGTCAGTGACCACTATGGCTTAGAAGCTGAATTATCACTTTAATATAAACGGAGAGTCGAAAGGAAAACGATTTTATTCAAATCGTCCTTCGACTCTTTTTTTATTTTAGGAGTTGACCAAGAGTCTTCCCTTGTTCTTCTGCTTTCTTTACGATTGATTTTATGGTAAAATGAAGTGTTAAAACAGTTCAAGGAGGTAGCAAATGCGTTGTCCAAAATGTGGTGGAAGTAAGTCTAGTGTGGTGGATAGTCGACAAGCTGAAGATGGGAATACTATCCGTCGTCGCAGGGAATGCGAAGAATGCCATTATCGCTTTACTACCTACGAACGTGTAGAAGAACGGACTCTAGTAGTTGTCAAAAAGGATGGGACACGCGAGCAATTTTCTCGTGATAAAATCTTTAATGGAATTATCCGCTCGGCTCAAAAACGGCCTGTTTCTAGTGATGAAATAGAAGAAATTGTAAACCGGATTGAGCAAAAGGTTCGCAGCCAAAGTGATAATGAAATCAACAGTGAGTATATTGGTTCTTTAGTCATGGATGAGTTGGCAGATCTGGATGAGATCACCTATGTCCGTTTTGCTAGTGTTTACCGGAGTTTCAAGGATGTCGGTGAATTAGAGACCCTCTTGAAACAAATCACGAAGGGAACCAAGAAGAAAAAGGAAAAATAGATGAAGCCCAATACGCCTTTCGCATTTTTAAAAAATAATCTTTTTCCGCCGGCAGGGGCTGCATTGGAGCAGTATTACCTGCCTATTTTGGAGACGGATACGGTAGCGGTTTATCGGTATCTACTCGCCTCTTATGATCAGGGTGAAAAACAATATTTACTGGCACAAATCCTCAATCATTTGAATATAGGATTTCCACAGTTGCTACTTGCCTTTGATCGTTTAATTGCCATGGGTTTGATCGATCTCTATGAGGAAGAAGTTGGGATCACCATTCAATTACATGCCCCTCTTGAGGCAGAACAATTTTTTTCAAATGCTGTTTTTAAACGTTTACTGGAAAAAAAGATTGGGGAAAAGGCGGTGGAGGATCTGCTTCCAGCACGCTCTTTAGGAACTAGACGGCAAGTGTCCTTCTCTCAAGTATTTGGACTAGATGCTGGTGAGGTGACTGTTGTTGCCAGTAAAAAACAGCAGTTTGATATGGAAATGTTTAAACGGATGATGGGGCGTGATGGACTTCGTTTTGCGGATGAAGGAGAAGCGACTCTGGCCCTCTTTGCCATCGCAGAAGAGCAGCAATGGACCTGGTATGAAACCTATCTCCTAGCAAAAGAAACAGCTGTAGACCGCACTATTTCTCCGAAGAGAATGAAGCAAAAATTGGCTCAGGCTAGCCAAGAGCAACCCCGCGTGTCTTATAGCCGTCAGGAAGAAACTATTCTGAGAGAAGCTAAGGCAAAATCCAGCTTACAATTTTTAGCGGAGATTAAAAAAGCACGCAATGCGACCATTACGCAGAGCGAACGCAAGACTCTATCTAAGTTAGCTGATCTAGGCTTACTAGATGAGGTGATCAATATTATCTTATTGTTGACCTTTAACAAGACCCAGTCTGCTAATCTGAATGAAAAGTATGCTTTGAAGGTAGGAAATGATTTTTCTTATCAAGGAGTCAACAGTGCGGAACTGGCGATTTTAAAAGTTAGAGAACGCCAGAAACAGGCTAAGGTTCAAGGAAACAAGGGGACGAGTCCTACATCAGCCAAGGGCAAGCAAAACAATGTTCCCAAGTGGAGTCAACCACATTATCAAAATCAAACCAGTCAAGAAGAAAAGGTGGATCTCGCTAAAGAGAAACAACGCCTGTTAGAAAAACTGAATCAAGGAGGTGAGTAGATGGAAAGTGTAGGTCAAACTATGTCTCACATGAATCGTGCCCGCCAATTCAACTATGAGGATTTGGTCGCACAGATCTTGGCAGACCAAGAAGTCGCTGCCTTTATTAAAGACCAGTCATTGTCTGAGCAAGAAATTCGTCGTAGTATTTCAAAATTTAATCAATACATCAGTGAGCGCAACCGTTTCTTATTGGGAGATCCGGATTATATTGCCAAAGGTTATAAGCCCATCCTCACCATGAATGAAGGATATGCGGATGTCGCTTATGAGGAGACACCAGAGTTAATCGAAGCCCAAAAACGTGCTGCGATCAACCAACGTCTCAACTTGATCAATCTCCCTTCAACTTTGAAAGAAGCGAGTCTAGCCAAGGTAGAGCTCGATGATAAGGGACGATTTGTGGCCTTTGAGGAATTAGCTAATTTTGTAGCCAACTATCCCGAGTATCAAAAGGGAATTTACCTCTATGGTGATTTTGGAGTAGGAAAGAGCTACATGATGGCAGCCCTGGCTCATGATTTATCAGAAAAACGCCAGGCCTCTACCACTCTACTACATTTCCCAAGTTTTGCTATCGATGTTAAAAATGCCATCAGTTCGGGCTTGGTCAAAGAAACCGTAGACCAGGTGAAAAAAGCCGAAATTTTAATTCTCGATGACATCGGTGCGGAACAGATGTCAGCCTGGGTGCGAGACGAAATTTTACAAGTGATTTTGCAGCACCGGATGCAGGAAAATCTTCCGACCTTCTTCACTTCCAATTTTAATTTTGAAGAGTTGGAACGCCATTTTGCAACATCGCGCAATGGTGATGAAACCTGGCAGGCCAAACGTGTCATGGAGCGCGTGAAATTTTTAGCTAAGGAAATCCACTTGGAAGGAGTCAATCGCCGATGAATGAAACCATCCGTTTAATGAAATCTCATTTTTCTGTTCGCCGGTTTAAGGAAGAAGCCATCAAAGAAGCTGACCTCAAGGAAATCTTATCAGCTGGGCAGATGGCATCAAGTTGGAAAAACTTTCAATCTTATTCTGTGATTGTGGTGAAGAGCAAGGAAAAGAAAGAAGCTCTCTACGACTTGCTTCCTCAAGAAGCGATTCGCCAATCAGCCGTATTTCTCCTCTTTGTTGGGGATTTAAACCGTGCTGAAAAAGCTGTCAAACTTCATGAGAAGGATTTTCATCCGGAAGGTGTGGATAATTTGTTGATCACTTCAGTGGATGCGGCTCTAGCAGCTCAGAATACGCTTTTGGCAGCTGAAAGTCTCGGCTATGGAGGTGTCATCATCGGCATGTTGCGCTACTGTTCAGAGGAAGTTGCAAAACTCTTCCGTCTGCCAGACTATACCTACCCTATTTTTGGGATTGCCCTTGGATTGCCCAATCAGCAGCATGCGGTGAAACCACGCTTACCCTTGGAGCAGGTTGCTTTTGAAGAAGAATACCAAGAACAAGACTTATCAGTTGTGACTGCCTATGACAAGGTTCAGGCAGATTATGCTGGAGCGCGTGCAACGGACAGCTGGAGCGAGCGCCTTGTAGCTCAATTTGGGCAACCAGAACAAGAAGAAACCAAAAAACTACTAGAAAAACACAAACTATTATGGAAATGAAGAGAGACCTTCTTGAAACGAGGTCTCGCCTATCTTTAGAAAAGAGGAAATCATGGCCCTACCAACTATTGCAATTGTAGGCCGTCCCAATGTTGGAAAATCGACGCTCTTTAACCGGATTGCCGGAGAGCGGATCTCCATCGTTGAGGATGTAGAAGGAGTCACTCGTGACCGCATTTATGCAACAGCTGAGTGGTTGAACCGAAAATTTAGTATCATTGATACAGGGGGAATTGATGACGTAGATGCCCCATTTATGGAGCAAATCAAGCATCAGGCAGAAATTGCCATGGACGAAGCAGATGTCATTGTCTTTGTCGTTTCTGGCAAAGAAGGAATCACCGATGCCGATGAATATGTCACCCGTATCTTGTATAAGACCCATAAACCAGTGATTCTGGCTGTCAACAAGGTAGATAACCCAGAGATGCGCAATGATATCTATGACTTTTATGCCTTGGGACTGGGTGAGCCACTACCGGTATCCTCTGTCCACGGGATTGGAACTGGAGATGTGCTCGATGCCATCATCGAAAATCTCCCCAATGAAACAGAAGAAGAAAACCCTGATATCATCAAGTTTAGCTTGATTGGTCGTCCAAATGTTGGGAAATCAAGCTTGATCAATGCAATCCTTGGGGAAGACCGCGTGATTGCTAGCCCAGTAGCTGGAACCACACGGGATGCCATTGATACCCATTTTACCGATGCAGATGGCCAAGAATTTACCATGATCGATACGGCCGGTATGCGCAAGTCTGGTAAAATCTATGAAAATACTGAGAAATATTCTGTTATGCGTGCCATGCGTGCCATCGACCGTTCAGATGTGGTTTTGATGGTCATTAATGCCGAAGAAGGAATTCGCGAGTATGATAAGCGGATCGCTGGCTTTGCTCATGAAGCTGGTAAAGGTATGATCATTGTTGTCAACAAATGGGATACTATTGAAAAAGACAACCATACCATGAAGCAGTGGGAAGATGACATTCGTGATCAATTCCAATACCTTTCTTATGCGCCGATTGTCTTTGTCTCTGCCCTAACTAAACAACGCTTGCACAAGTTGCCAGAGATGATTAAACAGATCAGTGAGAGTCAAAATACGCGGATTCCTTCAGCTGTCTTGAACGATGTGATTATGGATGCCATTGCCATTAATCCAACGCCGACCGACAAAGGAAAACGCCTCAAGATCTTCTATGCGACACAAGTGGCAACCAAGCCACCAACTTTTGTGGTCTTTGTTAACGAAGAAGAACTGATGCACTTCTCTTACCTCCGTTTCTTGGAGAACCAAATTCGCAAGGCCTTTGTTTTTGAAGGAACTCCAATCCATTTGATTGCGCGGAAACGGAAGTAGGGAATACGAGACAAATGGATCAAAGTGGAGAAGGATATTTCAAATGATAAAATGCTTATTCTTCCAACTATGAAAACAACTAAAAGTAGCGCATAAGCGTTGCTTTTTTTAATAAGCTGGTAAAATGAAGTGGAGGATAGTCAGATGCATAGTTTCATAGTCCGGATATTCTATATTCCTTATGCTTTTTTTAAGGATGAGTAGAGTAAACTCATGAAGATCATGAGAGCTTTAGGTTTGTATACTTATTATTTAAAATCTATCTGTATCTCTTGTTTCTCGGTTCGATCGTAAGCTTGGAGCTCTTGATCCTATTGTTGGGGATTTTATTAAACAATAGGTCTTGTTTTTTGTCTTTTTCTGTGGGCTATCGGGATCTTTCTCCTCTCTATTTACCTATTCTGTCTAATGTTCGCTCAAACAGTTAAAAGAAAAAAATCATGGATAGCTGATTGAGGTAACTCTGTTACGAAATCAGGTGAAAAGCTGGGACAAGACTGTCTCAGTTTTTTTCTAAAAGTAAGTTAAAATCCTTTTAATAGTAAAATTATCTTTTCTAATTTTATCTTAAATATGGTATAATAAAGGGATTAATCTAAGGTGGTAAACATGGCAAAATTAATTCCTGGGAAGGTTCGTTCACAAGGGAGCCTTCTCTATGAAGCTGGGAAAGTTTCCCTTCAGGAAGTAAAAGAAAAATACCTGTATTTTCGTGTGGAAGAAGAAAGCTTGCGGTACAGTTTAGACGACGATGCTGTTTTTTGTAGCTGTGCTTTCTTTCAAAAGAAAAAATTCTGTACGCATCTAGCAGCTGTAGAAGCTTTCTTGAAGAATGATGACAGTGGGAAAGCAGCTCTTGCAAGTCTTGAAGAAGACGCCACGGCGACTGAAGAAACGCAGGAGAAGGTTTCTTTTGGAAGTTTGTTTTTAGACCAGGTCCTTCCAAAAATCGAAAAAAAAGAAACACGCTATGTCTTATCGGCAGTTGGGCAGGAGGATGAATACTCTGGTCAATTCTTGTGGACCCTTCGCATTCGTCGCTTGCCAGACGAGCGTTCTTATGTGATCAGAGATGTGCTAGCTTTTTTGCAGACCCTTCAGAAAGAAGGCCACTTTGCAATTGGCAAAAGTTACTATGAACCCATTTCTTACTTAGAATTTGATGGGCCTAGTCAGGATGTGATCAATTTCCTACAAGGCTTGGTCACAGATAGTGGATCAAAAGAGCAAGATTTCTTTCCCAATGCTGGGCGCCATCTTTATTTTCCACCGACTCTCTTTGAAGAAGCTGTAGAATTACTGATGAATTTGGATTCCTTCCTCTTGCAATATAGCTTGTATGATTTTTCTGAAGTCTATTTTCAGGATGTCCATGGGGAGGAAGATCTCTTTCATTTTCAGGTGGAAGACCATGGTGATTTTTACGAATTGATCATTACTGAGCCACAAGTGAAGGTTGTCGAGTCTGCTGTTTACCTGTTTCGAAATGGTGTCTTCTATCACCTGACGCCCCAACAGCGGACCCTATGGAAGGCCATTCAAGATCTTCCAATGGATCAGGATCGCAAAAAACGCCTGCATTTTGATCCAACGGATCAGACCAAACTTTCCTATAGTTTAAAAGAGTTCAAAAAACTGGGACAAATTACCGCACCGACCAGCTTTTTAATCCACGATTTCACTCCGGAATTTCATTTTGATCTAGCACAGGATCAGACTGTATTACTGGATGTTGTCTTTCAATACCAGGATCGTGTGGTGACCACGCGTGAGGAACTCCTCAATCTTCCTTATTCTAGTGATTTCGATAAGGAGCAAGAAGTCTTTTCAACCATGCTAGCAGCAGGTTTTACGGATGATTTTTCTTCCCAAAGAAGTCCTTTATCAAGTGAGCAAATCTATCCATTCTTTCACCAACAGATCCCGACTTTTGAAGCCTTAGGAGAGGTTACCCTCTCTGATAGCCTTTTAGATCTTTATCAAGTGGAGCGTCCAAAAATTGATGTTAAAACTAATGGCAGTCTACTGGAGATCGGTTTTGACTTTGAAAGTGTGGATCCAGCCGAAGTGGACCAGGTCCTCAAAGCTCTAGTAGGGCAAAAAGACTATTTTGTCAGCCATACAGGGAAAGTTCTTGTCTTTGATGAAGAAACCAAGAAGATCAGTCGAGCCTTAGCAGATCTGCGGGCGAAAATGAGCAAGGGTGGGAAACTACAAGCCCGCCGGATTGCCGCTTATCAGCTATCTGATTTGTTGGCAGATCAAGACAATGTTCATTTTTCAGAAGACTTTCGAAATTTAGCTCATGATTTGACTCATCCAGAAGACTTCCAACTCCCTCAGATGACAATCCAAGCGACCCTGAGGGATTACCAAGAAACAGGGGTTAAATGGTTCTCCATGTTAAATCATTATGGTTTTGGTGGTATTTTAGCGGATGATATGGGGCTTGGGAAAACCCTGCAGACTATTTCCTTCTTGACCAGTGTCGCAAAAAAAGAAACTAAAATCTTGATTCTAGCTCCATCTAGTCTCATCTACAATTGGAAACAAGAATTTTCAAAATTCGCTCCTCAGATGGAAGTGGCAGTTGTCTATGGTCTCAAGCAGCACCGAGATGAACTCATCGCAACCAATCCACAGGTAGTTATCACTAGTTACGCGTCTTTCCGTCAAGATGTGGAGGAATACCAGAAGAATCAGTATGAGTACTTGATTCTAGATGAAGCCCAGGTCATGAAAAATGCCCAAACCAAGATTGCCCAACACTTACGTGGCTTTGAGGTTCCGCATGTGTTTGCCTTATCTGGGACACCGATTGAAAATCATGTGGGTGAACTCTGGTCTATTTTCCAAATTGTCCTTCCAGGGCTCTTCCCAGCTAAAAGAGAATTTCAAAAATTGAGTCCTGAGACCATTGCGCGTTTTGTCAAACCTTTCGTCATGAGACGGAAAAAAGATGAAGTGCTCCAAGAATTACCGGACTTAATTGAAACAACCTACCACAATGAGTTGGATGAAAGTCAAAAAACGATCTATTTGGCTCAATTAAAACAAATTCAAGATCGGGTTCGAACCTCTAGTGAGGAAGAACTAAATCGGAGCAAGGTGGAAATTCTCTCGGGTCTCATGCGTCTTCGCCAAATCTGTGATACCCCCGCCCTCTTTATGGAAGACTATCAGGGAGATAGTGGGAAATTGGAGAGTCTTCGAGATCTTTTGGGTCAAATCAAAGATGGCGAACACCGGGTTTTGATCTTCTCTCAATTTAGAGGCATGCTGGATATCCTAGAGCAGGAGATTGCCCAGCTTGGCATGACCTCCTTTAAAATCACAGGTTCCACTCCCGCTAAAGATCGTCAAGAAATGACCAATGCTTTTAATGCAGGTGAGCGCCATGCTTTTCTCATTTCTCTGAAGGCTGGAGGGGTTGGATTGAACCTCACTGGTGCCGATACGGTCATCTTAGTCGATTTGTGGTGGAATCCTGCAGTGGAAGACCAGGCTATTGGACGTGCCCATCGAATGGGACAGGAACAAAATGTTGAAGTTTACCGCATGATTACTCGTGGTACGATTGAAGAAAAAATCCAAGAACTACAAGCTTCCAAAAGACACTTGGTCTCAACGATTTTAGATGGAACGGAAACACGATCCAGTTTATCGGTTGAGGAAATTCGTGAGATTCTTGGAATTCAGTCAGAATAGCTTGAAAAATTCTGTGAATAGTTTATAATTAATGGAGTGTCGAAAGGAAGAAAGCATGACAGAAAAATATTTTCCTCAAGTAGGGGATAATGAGTTGATGTTAACAGAGATGCCCCACATGAACCTGTATGATGAAACAGACTTGATTAGTAACATTACAGGCGACTATGTGGATAAAAATTATTTGGAATGGCAACCGATTGCTGAAAATACCAAACCTAAGCACCCTTACCATCAACCACTAGAAGAGCCCCTACCGAAAAGACGGCCAGTAAGAAAACCTGATTTTAAAGAGCCGATTGATAAAAAAAGTCCTGCCAATCGTTATGCAGAGGAAGCGAGAGAGCGTGCGCGTGAAGATCTGAAAAAGAAACGTACAGCCCCCTATCTGACAACGGATCCAACAGCTACTACAAGTAAGCGGAAAAAACCATTTATTTCAGAACGAAAACCTGGCCAGCCAACGGCTCCCTTCCAAAAGGAAAACCCAGGCGAGTTATTGAAATATAGCAAACGATTGCGGCAAGATCAGTTGATCCTTGCAGAGTTCGAATCTGCAGGAGAACCAGAAGTGGCAGAACCGACTGAAAAGAAAAACAATTATGATTTCTTAAAGACTAGCCAAATATACAATAAAGATCAGCACAAGTTGAAACCACAGCCGATCAAACAAGAATTGGATTTAACCCATCTAGATCAAGAATAAGGAGAAAACATGTCTAATACATACCATTTTATTGGAATTAAAGGAGCAGGGATGAGTGCTTTAGCCCTCATGCTTCACCAAATGGGACATACGGTTCAAGGGTCAGATGTTGAGAAGTATTACTTTACGCAACGTGGCTTGGAACAAGCAGGAATTCAAATTTATCCATTTGATGTGAAAAATTTGGAAGGCGACAAGATCCTCATTGCTGGGAATGCTTTCCGTCCAGATAACAATGTGGAAATTGCTTATGCAGATGAGCATGGCCTAACCTATAAACGCTACCATGAATTCCTTGGTGAATTTATGCGTGACTTCGTCAGCATGGGGGTTGCCGGAGCACACGGAAAAACCTCAACAACAGGGATGCTTTCTCACGTCTTATCAAATATCACTGATACCAGTTATTTGATTGGTGACGGGACAGGTCGTGGCTCTGCAGCAGCCAAATACTTTGTCTTTGAATCAGATGAGTATGAACGCCACTTTATGCCTTACCATCCTGAATACAGCATCATCACCAATATTGACTTTGACCATCCAGACTATTTCACGAGCTTGGAAGATGTCTTTAATGCCTTCAACGATTATGCCAAACAAATCAGCAAAGGCCTCTTCATCTACGGAGAAGACAAAGAATTGCGTCGGATTACCTCATCAGCACCAATTTATTACTATGGTTTTGATAAGGAGACGAACGATTTTGTGGCAAGCAACTTGCTTCGTTCAACGACTGGTTCAACCTTTAACGTTCATTTCCGTGGAGAAGATTTGGGGCAATACCATATCCCAACTTTTGGTCGCCACAACATCATGAATGCCACAGCAGTCATTGGTTTGCTTTACATTGCAGGATTTGACTTAGATTTAGTTCGCGAGCATTTGAAGACCTTTGCTGGAGTGAAACGTCGCTTCACTGAAAAAGTAGTCAATGGAACAGTGATCATTGATGACTTTGCGCACCATCCAACGGAAATTATTGCAACCTTGGATGCGGCCCGTCAAAAATACCCAAGCAAAGAGATTGTGGCCATTTTCCAACCACATACCTTTACACGGACCATTGCCTTGTTAGATGAATTTGCTGAAGCCTTGAATCAGGCAGATGCTGTTTACTTGGCACAGATCTATGGTTCTGCACGGGAAGTCGATCACGGCGATGTGAAAGTTGAAGACTTGGAAGCAAAAATTGTCAAACGTTCAGCGACTATTACAGCTGAGAATGTTTCTCCTCTTCTTGACCATGATAATGCAGTCTATGTCTTTATGGGAGCTGGAGATATTCAAACCTATGAATACTCATTTGAGCGTTTATTATCTAGTTTGACACATAGTGTACAATAAGAGATGATTGAGTCTGGAATCGATTGGTTCCAGACTCAAATTTATCTGTCCACTGAAGGAGTATGAGATGAGGAAAGCAGAATGATGATTCGATCAATCATCCCAGCTGATCAAGAACAGCTGCTGTTGCTAGAAGAAGAACTTCATGACAATGAAGGAAAGGAGCACAGGGCCACTCTTGAGGAAGCGCTAGGTTCGAAGAAAGCCATTTCTTTGCTTGCAGAGCAGGCGGGGGATGCTGTGGCCTACTTGTTGGCTACAGAAGGCCAGCATTCAAAAGGAGAACTAATCGTATTGCGACTAGCAGTTAGACCAGCCTTTCAAGGTCAAGGCTATGGTTCTATTTTGATCGCTGCTTTAAAGGATCTAGCTGTTCAAAAGGAAAAGGAAGCCATTTGGATCGATTGCCCAGAAGACTTACTATCTTATTTTTCCCAGCAAGGATTTCGAGATGAAGCTGAGTCTGATCGAGGTGTCCATATGGTTTGGGAACGATAGAAGGAGTAAATGATGAAAGAAAAGATTCACATTAGACAGGCAAAGCTGCAGGATTTGGATGCCATCGAGCGCATTGAGCTTGAGAATTTCTCAGAAGAAGAAGCGATTGCGCGTGAGATTTTAAAAGATCACATCGAAAAGATTCAAACGACATTTCTTGTAGCAGAGTGCCAAGGTCAGATTTTAGGCTATTTAGAAGGACCTGTTAGACCGGAACGCTATTTGATCGATTCCTCTTTTTCAGAGGTTGAAGATCTAAGTCAGTTAGAACAGGGCTTTATTTCCATTACGAGTCTATCCATTGCTAAAGAAGCTCAAGGACTTGGAGTGGGAACCCTTTTGCTTGAAGCGATGAAAGAGATTGCGTTGAAAGATAATCGCCAAGGGATCAATTTGACCTGTCATGATTATTTGATTCCTTATTATGAAAAGCAAGGATTTACCAATGAGGGTCTCTCAGAATCCCAATATGCGGGTGAAGTTTGGTACAATCTGGTCTGGGAAAATGAAAAACTTGATTAAATAGGTATTTTGAAGAAGAAGAGCGATTTGTATTGCTTTTCTAAATCTTTTAAGATATAATATTAAGGATTATGATGAGGGAGGTCAATTATTTGACTGATAAATCACAAGACAGTGAGAAGTTATTAAGCTTCAAAGAGCAGATCCTCAGAGACTTAGAAGAGGCCAATGAGCAACTTCTAAAAATCGAAAAAGAGTATGATCTACCTGATCGAAGTATTGAAACCCCTTCTTCACTGAAAGAGGAGGAAGAAGCAACACTACCTCCAAAAGTAGAAGAATCTGCCTTGGCTCCCAAAGAAGAACCAGTGGAGCCGGTAAAGGCGACTCCTGCTGTGGAAGAAAAGAGTGAGCTTACAAAGCCTGCTAAAAAAGAACCAAGTCAGGAACCGGTAGAGGAAAGCTTATCGCGCTCTTCTCGTAACCAGCGCCAACAAAAACAAAAGAAACAAAATAAAATCGCTAAACGAATTGTGCGGACAGTGGTCAGCCTTTTGCTGATTGTGATCGTGGCTACAGGGATCTTTGCTGTGACCTATATCCATTCAGCTGTCAAGCCGATGGATAAAAATGCAACAGAATTCGTAACGGTTGAGATTCCAGCAGGTTCAAGTAATCGTGAGATTGGCGCGATCCTTGAGAAAAAAGGACTCGTGAAAAATGGCCAGTTCTTTAACTACTATACCAAGTTCAAGAACTATAGCAATTTCAAATCCGGTTATTTCAACCTGCAAAAGAGCATGGATCTAGAAACCATCATCCAAAAACTGCAAGAAGAGGGAACCAAAACTCCTCAGGCTCCAGTTCTTGGAAAGGTCACGATTCCAGAAGGCTATACGATTGATCAGATTGCGACGGCTATCACCGCCGATGTCTCCACTAAGAAGGCAGGTAAGACTCCATTCAAGAAAGAAGATTTCTTGAAGGCTGTCCAAGACGATGCCTTTATTGAGAAGATGGTGGCCAAATATCCTAAGCTCTTGGCGAATCTACCAAGTAAGGATTCTGGTGTTCGCTACCGTTTAGAAGGTTATCTCTTCCCAGCTACTTATAACTATGGGAAAGATACCACAGTGAAAGAGATGATCGATCAGATGCTTGCGGCAATGGATCAAAATTTAAGCCCATACTATGAAACACTTGAGAGCAAGAACATCAATGTAAACGAAGTATTGACTCTTGCTTCCTTGGTTGAAAAAGAAGGGGCGACGGATCAGGACCGCAAAGATATCGCGAGTGTCTTCTATAACCGTTTGAACCAAGACATGCCTTTGCAAAGTAATATTGCAATTCTTTATGCAGAAGGGAAACTTGGTCAAAAGACGACCTTAAAAGAAGATGCAACGATCAATACAGAGCTGGATTCACCTTATAATATTTATAAGAATACCGGCTTGATGCCTGGCCCAGTGGATAACCCTGGAGTATCAGCGATCGAAGCGGCGGTGAACCCAAGTAAGACCGATTACTTGTATTTTGTCGCAAATGTCGAAAATGGTGAAGTTTTCTTCGCTAAGACATACGAAGAACACAATAAAAATGTTGAAGAACATGTCAATAGTAAATTGACACAAGCAAGTTCAAACTAGAAAAAGCATGTGGCGCGTCCACAGCTTTTTCATTCAAATAATAGAAAGAGAAGAATAATGGCAGAAAAAACATACCCAATGACCCTAGCAGAAAAAGAAAAATTGGAACAAGAATTAGAAGAATTGAAATTGGTCCGTCGACCTGAAGTGGTAGAACGGATCAAGATCGCTCGTTCATATGGTGACCTCTCAGAAAACTCTGAGTACGAAGCAGCAAAAGATGAACAAGCTTTTGTGGAAGGTCAAATCTCTAGCTTGGAAACAAAAATCCGTTATGCGGAAATCGTCGATAGTGACGCTGTTGCAGTAGACGAAGTAGCGATCGGAAAAACCGTTACAGTTCAAGAAGTTGGCGAAACAGATGAAGAAGTATACAGCATCGTCGGTTCAGCAGGGGCAGATGCCTTCGCAGGAAAGATCTCTAACGAAAGCCCAATCGGTCATGCTTTGATTGGTAAGAAGACAGGTGACGTTGTCACGGTTGAGACACCAGCTGGAAGCTACCAAGTGAAAATTTTGAACGTAGAAAAAACAGCGTAAATATAAAAAGCAGGCTCTCCAAGAGGGCCTGTTTCAGATTAAAGACAAAGTTCTCTTAGAAACTTTCCTTAAGTGAGTATGGACGTCAGCGAACTTCTACGAAGTTCCATGACTTAGTTTTGAACCTAAGGTTTCAAAACTCCCCTAGTGCCTGAAACAATTATGTTTCAGGCACTTTTCTCACGGCGGAAAGTTTCAGTATCTGCTGTATGAACCTAATAGTTTATATCATTTTATTTTTTAACATTACTAGGTAAAAACGGTCTTAAAGCAGGCTCTCCAAGAGGGCCTGCTTTTTTGTACTCTTACTCCCCTTGTGAGGGTAAAAATTTTTCGTTGACTGACTGAACGGTATCAAAAAAGCACTTGAACCTTTGGTTCAAGTGCTGCTCTATACCGCTAGAATTTAGGAGTTTGTACTACTTTCTATTGCGTTGTTTTCCTGCATTGCGGTTGTTTTTTGGTTTGTGTTGGATTTGTGTCGTTGCAGTAGGTGTGACATCTTTTTTCACGCGGTGACTAGTCGCTTTTGGAGGATTGTTTTTGTATTCCTCAGCAACCCGTTTGCGAAGATTTGGACGAATCAAGTAGTTGATGACAAATTGTTGGATAATCTGGATGACCCCACCGACTACCCAGTAAAGAGTCACTCCGGCTGAAGAGATCAATGAGAAGACACCGATCATAATCGGGCTCATCAATGATGCTTTACGCATGCTTTCCTTTTGGGTTTCATCTTCAATTCCATGAAGAGAGAGCATACTTTGGATATAGTAGAGAACCGCTACGATAGCCGTCAAGAGCAAGCTTGGTTTGCCGAGAGCAATGCCAAGGAAGCTACTATCTGCTACCCCTTTGGTGTGCTGAGCTGCAAAGAAGAGAGCAGAGAAGAATGGCATTTGGATCAAGAGCGGCAAACACCCAACTCCACCAAACATGCTAACCCCATTTTCACGTTGAGCAGCCATTAATTCCTGTTGCGCCAATAGCTTTTCTTCTTGTGTGCTAGCGTTCTTCATGCGCTCTTGGATTGGCCCAAGGATAGGTTTTAAGTAGTTCATCTTTTCAGATTGGTAGGTTGCCTTCCATGATTGGTACAAACCAAGTGGCAAGATGATCAACCGCACGATCAAGGTGACGATAATAATCCCGATCCCAAAGCCCAAGCCAAGGTTGTTGGCAAAGAATTTGATGGCTTCGCCCATTGGACGGCCAAGAAGATTCCAGATCAATCCAGTCGGATTTCCAGTTTTCCGATCGACACTCACGCATCCTGATAAGAAGACAAGCGAAGCTAGTCCCATCGATGCAAGTAATGCAAGTTTATTTTTTTTCACAAATAGTTCCTTCTTTTTTAAAATGTTACCTTTCTATTCTACTGTTTTTTTTTAAAATACACAATAGTTCTCTAGTCTTAATTTGCAATTTTAAAGTCTGTATAGTTTTCAAAGTTTGCGAGCGTAACATCTAAATAAGTTACATGTGCAAAAGGTGTAGGACCTTTGCGAATTTCTTGAATGAATTTGGCCATTTGGCTACTAGACTCTGCCTGGGCCAGAATGCCAACCGTTCCGTCGTCATTATTCCAGACACGGCCAGTAATCCCACCGATCTCTAAAGCAAGACTGTAGACTCCCCAGCGAAAGCCAACCCCTTGAACCCGTCCTTGGGCAATCATTTTTACCTTTTGCATGTGCGACCTCCTTGACTCGAAGAAATCTATCTGAGGTATGATTTCTTCTTTTTCTTTGTGCTATAATAGTTCTATGAATATTATAACGTCTAAATCCAATAATGTAATCAAAAATGCTAAAAAATTACATCAAAAAAAATACCGGACAGATTCTTATCTCATTGAAGGCTGGCATCTGTTTGAAGAGGCAGTAGAAAATCATGCGAAGATTCGGCAGGTCTTTGTTTTAGAAGCCTATTTAGACCGGGTAGAGGACATCCAAAAAGTCACTATCGTGACTCCGGAGATCTTAAGCCTCTTGGCAGATTCGAAGACTCCTCAAGGGATTGTCGCAGAGATTCTTCTAGAGCAGCCAGAGCTTCCGGATCAGCTACAAGGGCGATTCCTCTATTTGGAGGATGTACAGGATCCTGGCAATGTTGGAACTATGATTCGAACAGCAGATGCAGCAGGCTTTGATGGTGTCATGCTATCGAAAGCCTCCGCTGATCTATACAGTCTCAAGACCCTTCGATCCATGCAGGGCAGTCATTTCCATATTCCTATCTGGAAACTGGATCGAGAAGAACTATTGGAGCGAGCTGCGCACTCTCATCTAGCAGTTCTCGCAACGACGCTTTCAGAAGCTTCCATTGACTACCGTCAGCTTTCTCAGACCGATCAGTTTATCCTGGTGATGGGGAATGAAGGAAATGGCATCAGCCAGGAAATGGCCACACAAGCAGACCAGCTGGTTCATATTCCCATGCCAGGTCGGGCAGAGAGTTTGAATGTTGCAGTAGCAGCAGGAATTTTGATGTTTTCTTTAAGGGAATTTTGAGAAAAAGAAGTATACTTAACCTGTAAGAAGAAGTTGATGGAGATCTTATTGGGAGAGCTTATCAACGAAAGGTGGTTATCTTATGCAATATCATCGTGACAAAGAATACATGACCTATGTAGGCCATCTGATCCAGCATCCTAAGGTTCAAAAATTAGCTGACATTCCCCACCATATTCATTCCAATCGTTTGGAGCATTCCATTCATGTTAGCTATACCAGTTATAAACTGGCTAAAAAATTTGGTTGGGATGCTAAAAGTACGGCTCGGGGTGGCCTCCTGCATGACCTCTTTTACTATGATTGGCGCGAGACCAAGTTTACGAAAAGTCACGCCTGGATCCATCCCCGCATTGCCGTGAGAAATGCACGAAAGATCACAGATCTCAATGCCAAGGAAGAAGACATCATTATTAAACATATGTGGGGTGCTACCCTTGCCCCGCCTCGCTACAAAGAATCCTTCGTAGTGACGATGGTGGATAAATACTGGGCTGTTAAGGAAGCTTCAGAACCTTGGCGTAAAAAGATGGCCAAAAGGAGATTTTTTCATCGAAAAATGTTAAAATCATAGTAAACAAATTTGAAAGGAACTTGTTTATATGTATAATGATTCAGTAATCCAAGAACAAAGTGGATTGAATGCTTTTTATAACAAAATCTACTCATTAGTTGGGATCGGTGTTGGGATTTCAGCCCTTGTGTCTGGTCTTATGATGACGGTCTTTCAAGATTTCTTCGTTCAAATCTTGACAACAGCACCAATGGTTTACTATGCAGCAGTGGTTGTAGAATTGATCTTGGTCTTTGTTGCAAGTGGGAAGGCTGTTAAAAATAGCCCGTCTGCTCTTCCGATCTTCTTGATCTACTCAGCTTTGAATGGCTTTACCTTGAGCTTTATCATTGCTCGCTACATGCAAGCAACTGTCTATAAGGCTTTCTTGGTCAGTGCCTTGATGTTTATTGTCATGGGAGCTATCGGACGCGTCGTGAAAAAAGACCTGTCTGGTATGGGACGTGCCTTGATGGGAGTCTTGATCGGTGTGATCATCGCTTCTGTTGTGAACATGTTCTTGAGAAGTTCTGGAATGGACTATATCTTGAGTATTATCTCTGTCTTCCTCTTTGCAGGATTGACAGCTTGGGATAACCAAAAGATTCGCTATGTCTATGATCAAACAAATGGTCAACCTGCTACAGGTTGGGCAGTAGCGATGGCTTTGGAACTTTATCTTGACTTTATCAACCTCTTTATCAGCCTTCTTCGTATCTTCGGAAGAAACGACTAATCAAAGAGCAATTGAGCTGGGGCAGTTGCCTCGGCTTTTTTTGTCTTCCGACTTGTGCTATACTAATAGTGACTAAAGTATAGAAATGAGCGCTTATGAAAACACCTTTTGTAACCCGTGAACAATTAGAAAGCCTGACCCAAAAATTTCCGACCCCTTTCCATCTCTATGACGAAGCAGGAATTCGTGAAACAGCGCGTGCCCTCCATCAAGCTTTTGCTTGGAATCAAGGATTTAAGGAATATTTTGCCATCAAGGCGACTCCTAACCCATCGATCCTAAAAATTTTGCAAGAAGAGGGCTGTGGAGTTGACACGGCCAGCTATGTCGAATTGTTGATGGCAGATAAACTGGGCTTTAGTGGAAAAGAAATCATGTTTTCTTCTAACAACACGCCAGCTGATGAATTTGTCTATGCTAGAGAATTAGGGGCAACGATCAATCTGGACGCCTATGAAGACATTGCTTTCTTGAAGTCTGTGACCAGCATCCCCAAGGTTATTTCTTGCCGCTATAATCCTGGTGGAGTTTTTGAACTGGGAACCGATATTATGGACAATCCGGAAGAAGCCAAGTTTGGAATGACCAAGGAGCAATTAATCCAAGCCTTTATCGAGTTGAAAGAACTGGGTGTGGAAGAGTTTGGCATTCACGCTTTATTAGCTTCTAATACAGTATCCAACGACTACTATCCAGAGCTAGCGCGTCAACTTTTTGAATTGGCAGTAGAAGTCGTCGAGAAAACAGGTGTTCACTTGGGCTTCATCAACCTTTCTGGTGGGGTTGGGGTCAATTACAAGCCAGAGCAAGAACCAAATGATATTGCCATTATTGGGGAGGGCGTACACCGCGTCTTTGATGCGATTCTCAAACCGGCAGGACTTGGTCATGTGAAAATCTATACCGAGCTTGGTCGCTTTATGCTGGCTTCACACGGCCTCTTAGTAACCAGAGTGACGCATAAAAAGAAAACTTACCGGACTTATGTCGGGGTTGATGCTTCAGCTGTGAACCTTCTTAGACCGGCTATGTACGGTGCTTATCACCATATTACCAATATGGATCGTCCAGAGGAACTGACTGAAGTGGTCGATGTCGTGGGAAGTCTCTGTGAGAATAACGATAAATTTGCCAAACAACGAGAACTACCTGTGACGGAGATTGGAGATTTGCTCGTGATCCATGACACTGGAGCCCATGGATTTTCAATGGGGTATCAGTACAATGCTAAGTTGCGTTCAGCAGAAGTTTTGCTTCAAGAAGATGGGCAGGCCCGTTTGATTCGTCGCGCAGAAAAACCAGAAGATTATCTTGCGACACTCTACGGCTTTGACATTGAAAAATAAGCGATTGTCTGATATAATGATAGTTATGTAAAAATAATGGATCGGAGAAAATTTTATGAATCTCTTTTTAGGAATTTTGTTGATTATTTTAGCTTTCTTTGGTGGGATGATTGCAGGAATGTTCTTGCTTCGTCGTCAATTTGAAAAAGAATTTGCATCAAACCCACGTTTGAATGTTGAAGCAGTCCGTACGCTTTTAGGTGCCAGCGGCCAACGTCCAAGCGAAGCAAAAGTTCAACAAGTCTATCGCCAAATTGTGAACCAACAAAAATCAGCAATGGCGAAAAACAAGAAAAAATAAGAGTGGGGCAATCTCACGATAATAAATGAGAGGGGCTTGGAGGAATTTCTTAGTCCCTCCTTTTGGAAGGAAGAGATATGGATAACCGACCGATTGGTTTTTTAGATTCTGGAGTAGGTGGCCTGACTGTTGTCCGCGAATTGCTCCGTCAGCTTCCTCACGAAGATGTCGTCTATATTGGAGATTCAGCGCGTGCACCTTATGGTCCTAGGCCAGCAGACCAAATTCGCGAGTATACTTGGCAGATGGTGAACTTCCTTCTGACCAAAAATGTCAAGATGATTGTCTTAGCCTGTAATACAGCGACGGCAGTTGTTTGGGAAGAAGTCAAGGAGAAACTTGATATTCCTGTTTTAGGAGTGATTTTGCCCGGAGCTTCTGCAGCCATTAAATCGACGACCCATCAAAAAATTGGGGTCATTGGGACACCGATGACGGTTTCTTCTGGAATTTATAAAGAGAAGATTCAAAGTCTAGCACCAGACATGGAAGTCAGCAGTTTAGCTTGTCCCAAGTTTGTTCCTTTAGTGGAATCAAACGAGTTGGCATCCAGTGTGACCAAAAAGGTGGTTTACGAAACCCTAAAACCACTAGTTGGAAAGGTTGATACCTTAGTCTTGGGATGCACCCATTATCCCCTTTTAAAACCGATCATTCAAAATGTGATGGGACCGGATGTCAAATTGATTGATAGTGGGGCAGAGTGTGTTCGGGATATTTCCGTTTTATTAAACTATTTTGAGCTCAATAAGAGTCGGGAACTCTTAGAGCAGACCCACCGCTTTTATACCACTGCAAATGCCAATAGCTTTGCAGCGATTGCCGAAAAATGGCTAGAACGTTCAGTGAATGTGGAGCATGTAAATTTATGAGTGACAAACTATTTGAATACAAAGATCCCCAAGATTGGTATATTGCCCAATGGGGAGAAGATGCAGACTACAACCAATTTAGTCAAGTGCCTGCGGAAGCTTCCACTCTGTTAGATCAGCTGGAACTTCTCTTTGCCAAGGATCCTGAAGGATTCCCTCTCAATCTATCGGTGATGCGCTATGGTTCAGCCTTTCGTTTTCTGACCTTTTTGACCGAAATCTTGAATGAAGTCAAGGGAAGAGCTTTTGAGATCGTACAGCGTCAAGGAGCCTTGCTCTTGGTTGAAAAAGGGAAACTGCTTTACTTGCATTTGCCAAGTGATGGGGTGGATGTGGAAGCCTTCTTGGGTCAAGACAAGGTCAAAGATACGATTCTTATTGCGACTCGAAATGAGGGAAAAACAAAAGAATTCCGTAATATGTTTGAAAAGCTGGGCTTTGAAGTGGAAAATCTCAATCAATACCCAGAGCTTCCAGAAGTCGAAGAAACAGGGATGACCTTTGAAGAGAATGCCCGCCTAAAAGCTGAAACGATTGCAGAGCTAACTGGGAAAACAGTCTTAGCAGATGATTCAGGTTTGAAGGTGGATATCTTGGGAGGCTTACCAGGAGTTTGGTCAGCTCGCTTTGCGGGAGTTGGTGCGACAGATGCGGAAAACAATGCGAAATTGTTGCACGAATTGGCCATGGTCTTTGACTTGAAAGATCGTTCGGCCCAGTTCCATACGACCTTGGTGGTTGCAAGACCAGGCAAGGAAAGCTTAGTGGTGGAAGCTGATTGGCCAGGGTATATTAATTTTGAGCCCAAAGGGGAACACGGCTTTGGATATGACCCTCTCTTCTTAGTTGGGGAAACGGGCCGTGCTGCTGCTGAATTAACGCTTGAAGAAAAAAATACACAATCACATCGTGCTTTAGCTGTTAAAAAGTTATTGGAGGTATTTCCATCATGGCAAAGCAAACAATCATCGTTATGAGTGACTCGCATGGAGACCGCTCCATTGTTGAAGCTATTAAAGAAAAATACCTAGGTCAGGTCGATGGGATCTTTCACAATGGGGATTCTGAACTAAAAAGTGACGATCCTGTCTGGGAAGGGATCCACGTTGTCCAAGGAAATATGGATTTTTATGATGGCTATCCGGAACGCTTGGTGACCCAACTAGGGCCAACACGGATCATCCAGACCCACGGACATCTCTTCCAGATCAATTTTAGTTTTCAAAAATTGGATCTATGGGCCCAAGAGGAAGAAGCAGATATCTGTCTATACGGCCACCTTCATATCCCAGATGCTTGGAAGGAAGGAAGAACCCTCTTTGTGAATCCTGGATCCGTTAGCCAACCTCGTGGTCTGATTCGCGAGTGTTTGTATGCCAAGATAGAGATTACCGATTCGAACTTCAAGGTAGAGTATTATACGCGAGATCATGAATTGTACCCTGAATTGACAAAGGAGTTTAGCAGATGATAGCAAAGGAATTTGAACGTTTCTTGCTGGCGCAGGAAGAGACGTTCTTAACTCCTGCCAAAAATTTAGCGGTCTTGATTGATACCCACAATGTAGACCATGCGGTTTTGCTGTTGAGCCAGATTAGCTATAGTCGCATCCCGGTAGTGACGGATGAACGCAAGTTTGTGGGGACGATCTCCCTAACGGATATTCTATCTTATCAATTGAAACACGAGATTCCTGAGGAGACTTTTGCTTCGATGGATATCGTAGACGTTGCAAAGAAGGAGGTCGGGGTCATCGGCTTAGACTTCAATTTGACAGAAGTCCTTCACAAGTTGGTGGATGACTCCTTCTTATCAGTGGTGGATGAAGAAGGTTATTTCCAAGGGATTATTACGCGGAAATCGATCCTCAAAGCCATCAATTCGCTAATGCATAATTTTTCAAATGAATACGAGATGATTCCAAAATGAAAGAATTTATTGCAAGTTTTATTGATCAAAAAGAACTAAGTGAAAATTCTCAGTCAGCCTATTTCTATGATTTGGACCAATTTGTTGAATCAATTCATGGAAAAGTGACGCCGACAAATTTGAGAATTTACCAAGCTTCGATTAAAGATTTTAAACCGGCGGTTCAAAAACGAAAATTATCCGCTGTTAACCAATTTTTATATTATTTGTATCAAGAACGCTTTATTTCTGAATACCATCGTTTGGTCTTGCCTAAAATTCAACCGGTCAAGACCCATGATCGTGAATTGTTGGATCTGACCCATTTTTGGGAAGAATCAACTAACCCACAGGGACGCTTGATGGCCTTATTGATTCTGGAGATGGGCTTATTGCCAAGTGAGATCCTCCAAGTCAAGGTCGAAGATATTCAGCTGGACTTTCATGTCATTCGAGTGGGCAAAGATGGCCAAAAACGGGTTTTAAAAGTTCCAGAGCCTTTACTGGAAGAGTTACAACTCTTCCTCGATGGTGTCTATCTCTTTGATAATAAAGGAAAATCATACTCCCGTCAGTGGGGATTCCGACAATTAGAAGCCTTCTTGATCGAAAAAGGCAACCAAGACCTTTCGGCACAATCGATTCGTGAGCAATATATTTTGAAACAACGAGAACTCGGTGTGGATCTTTTTAGTATTGCGCGTGAATTGGGCCTAAAAACCATGGTGACATTAGAAAAATATAAATAATGGATATTAAAATTAAAGATTTTGAAGGGCCTTTGGACCTCTTGCTCCACTTGGTCTCTAAATACCAGATGAATATTTATGAGGTTCCCTTGATTGAGGTGATCGAACAGTATCTGGCTTATCTGGCGACCCTCCAGGCTATGAAACTAGAGGTAGCAGGGGAATACATGCTGATGGCTAGTCAACTAACCCTGATCAAGAGTCGTAGACTTCTTCCTAAGGTCGCAGAGGAGATGGATGAAGCAGAGGATCTCGAGCAGGACCTCCTTTCTCAATTGGAAGAGTACCGTACTTACAAGCAATTAGGAGAGTTGATGGCCTCGCAGCATGAGGAGCGCGCCCTCTATTATTCAAAACCGAAGATGGAATTGGTCTATGACGATACCGAATTACTTCATGATCGCACTACGGTGGATCTCTTCTTGGCTTTCTCAAAATTATTGACTAAGAAAAAAGAAGAATTCCGCCAGAACCATACAACCATTGTAAAGGATGAATACAAGATTGAGGATCTGATGGACCAGCTGCGTCACCGATTCCACGATCGCTCACAAGTTCTCTTGCAGGACTTGTTTCTAGAAGCAGCGGATCTCCAAGAGGTTATTACCCTATTTCTTGCAACCCTTGAATTAATCAAGATTCAAGAGGTCACAGTGGTACAGGATAGGGCTTTTGGAGAAATTTACTTAAATAGGATTGAACATGAGCAAATTAGCTGAAATTGAAGCACTCTTATTTGTAGCGGGTGAAGAAGGAATTACTGCCAGACAAATCGCAGATCTTCTCTCTTTACCCCCAACAGGTGTGGTGCAAAGTTTAGAAAAATTGGCCCAAAAATACCAGGAGGATACAGATACCAGTCTGTGTTTGATGGAGACAGCTTCCCGTTATAAATTGGTGACAAAGGCAGACTACGCTTCGGTTTTACGAGACTATTCTAGAACGCCTATGAACCAAAGTTTGTCTCGGGCTGCCCTTGAAACCTTATCAATCATTGCTTATAAGCAACCGATCACCCGCGTGGAGGTCGATGATATTCGAGGCGTTAATTCCAGTGGTGCCATTACCAAACTACTGTCATTTGATCTGATCCGCGAAGATGGAAAAAAAGAAGTCCTCGGGCGTCCTAATTTGTATGTCACGACGGAGTATTTTTTGGATTATATGGGGATCAATCATTTGGAGGAATTACCAAAGGTTGAGGAAGTGGACATCGATCCAGAGGAAGGTCAATTATTTTCAGAGAGAACAGAGGAACTAGATGAGAATTAACAAATATATTGCCCATGCAGGTGTGGCTAGTCGTCGCAAGGCCGAAGAACTGATCAAGCAAGGCTTGGTGACGGTCAATGGCCAAGTCGTGCGTGAATTAGCGACTATCATTAAAACCGGTGATCAGGTTGAAGTAGAAGGGACTCCAATCTATAACGAAGAAAAGGTCTATTATCTTTTAAATAAGCCACGTGGCGTCATCTCTAGTGTATCAGATGATAAAGGGCGAACAACAGTCGTTGACCTTTTATCTCAAGTACCAGAGCGCATCTACCCAGTGGGACGTTTGGACTGGGATACATCTGGTGTCTTGATTTTGACCAATGATGGTGATTTTACAGATGAGATGATTCACCCGCGCAATGAAATTGATAAGGTCTATGTGGCGCGTGTCAAAGGGATTGCCAATAAGGAAAACTTGCGTCCCTTGACGCGAGGAGTGACCATTGATGGAAAGAAAACCAAGCCAGCAACTTACGAGATCTTAAAAGTGGATGTCGAAAAAAACCGTTCAGTGGTTCAGTTGACTATTCATGAAGGGCGTAACCACCAGGTTAAAAAGATGTTTGAAGCGGTGGGACTTTTAGTGGATAAACTCTCCCGGACCCAGTTTGGGAATTTGGACGTCTCAGGACTACGTCCGGGTGAATACCGTCGCTTGAACAAAAAAGAAATCAGCCAGTTGCACAATCTAGCAGTGACTAAATCTAAAAAAGCATGAAAACAATCCTAATTGCGCTGGTCAGAGGCTATCAAAAATGGATCTCTCCCCTATTTCCGCCTTCTTGTCGCTTTCAACCGACCTGTTCCAATTATATGATCCAAGCGATTGAACGTTTTGGTGTGAAAGGTGTCTTGATGGGGATTGCAAGGATTCTACGTTGCCATCCTGGTACCCAAGCGGGACCAGACACTCTACCAGACCACTTTAGTCTGAGACGAAATGAAGAATCAAAATAGGACGATCACAAATAAACAGAAATGAGAGTGGGACAGAAATCGGTAATTCGTTAGAATTCGATTTCGTTGTCCCACCTC
>CAJJKY010000016.1 GCA_905188195.1 Streptococcus parasanguinis
CGCTTCCCCTTTTGGATTGCGGGCTTCAAAGATTTCTTGGACACGAGGAAGACCTTGCGTGATATCGGTATTTGAGGCAACCCCACCCGTGTGGAAGGTACGCATGGTCAACTGTGTACCAGGTTCCCCGATAGATTGGGCAGCGATAGTTCCGACTGCTTCACCCACTTCAACCGCATCACCAGTCGCCAAGTTGATACCATAACAGTGACGGCAGACACCATGGCGGGTGTTACATGTAAAGACAGAGCGGATAGTGACTTCTTCAACACCAGCTTTGACAATTTCACGTGCTAGGTCTTCTGAAATCAAAGTATCTGGACCAACGATGACTTCACCTGTTTCAGGGTGTTTAACAGATTTCTTGGTATAACGACCAGTCAAGCGTTCTTCGAGTGGCTCGATCATTTCCTTACCATCAGTAATGGCACGGATCACAAGTCCACGGTCTGTTCCACAGTCATCTTCACGGATAATGACGTCTTGGGCCACGTCAACCAAACGACGCGTCAAGTAACCTGAGTCGGCTGTCTTCAAGGCCGTATCGGTCATCCCTTTACGGGCACCGTGAGTTGAGAAGAACATTTCGAGTACTGACAAACCTTCGCGGAAGTTTGACAGGATTGGCAATTCCATGATCCGTCCGTTTGGAGCGGCCATCAAACCACGCATACCGGCAAGTTGCGAGAAGTTTGAGATGTTACCACGGGCTCCAGAGTCCATCATCATAACGATTGGGTTCTTCGGATCTTGGTTATCCACCAAGCGTTTTTCCAATTTCTCACGGGCTGCACGCCATTCAGCTGTAACGGCATTGTAGCGTTCGTCATCTGTGATCAAACCACGACGGAATTGTTTGGTAATTTGTTCCACACGTTTGTGAGATTCTTCAATGATTTCTGCCTTGTCTTCAACGACTGGAATATCGGCAATCCCCACTGTCAAACCAGCAAGGGTTGAATGATGGTAACCCAAGTCTTTCAAGCGGTCCAAGAAAGCAGACGTTTCAGTTGTACGGAAGCGTTTGAAGATTTCTGCAATGATATTTCCAAGATTTTTCTTCTTGAATGGAACGTTTAATTCCAATTTCTCAATCGCTGCTTTGACATCTTGACCAGGTTCCAAGAAGTACTTAGCTGGAACGCCTTCTGTCAAGTTGGCATTGTTTGGCTCTTGAAGATATGGAAGCTCTGCAGGCATGATATCGTTAAAGAGGATCTTACCAACAGTTGTCAAGAGAATCTTGTGTTGTTGCGCTTCTGTCCATGGTTTGTTCAAGCTATCTGTCGCAATTCCGACACGGGTATGCAAGTGAACATAGCCATTGCGAAGGGCCATGACCGCTTCATCACGGTCTTTGAAGACCATGCCTTCGCCTTCACGACCAGCTTCTTCCATAGTGAGGTAGTAGTTCCCCAATACCATATCCTGAGATGGGGTAACAACTGGTTTACCGTCTTTTGGATTCAAGATGTGCTCAGCAGCCAACATCAAGATGCGAGCTTCTGCTTGAGCTTCTTCTGAAAGCGGTACGTGGATGGCCATTTGGTCACCGTCAAAGTCGGCATTGTAGGCTTCACAGACAAGTGGGTGCAAGCGAAGGGCTTTCCCGTCAATCAAGACAGGTTCAAAAGCTTGGATCCCCAAACGGTGAAGGGTCGGTGCGCGGTTCAAGAGAACTGGGTGTTCTTTGATCACTTCTTCTAGGATATCCCAGATGCGTTCATCTCCACGTTCGACCAAGCGTTTTGCAGCTTTAACGTTTTGCACGATATCACGCGCAACGATTTCACGCATCACGAATGGTTTGAAGAGCTCGATCGCCATTTCACGTGGCACACCACATTGGTACATCTTAAGAGTTGGACCAACGGCGATAACAGAACGTCCTGAGAAGTCAACCCGTTTACCGAGCAAGTTTTGACGGAAGCGTCCTTGTTTCCCTTTGAGCATGTGGCTCAATGATTTGAGTGGACGGCTACCTGGTCCTGTGATCGGACGACCACGACGACCGTTATCGATCAAAGCATCAACGGCTTCTTGGAGCATCCGTTTTTCGTTTTGCACGATGATACCAGGGGCATTCAACTCAAGCAAACGTGCCAAACGGTTGTTCCGGTTAATCACACGACGATAGAGGTCGTTCAAGTCAGAGGCAGCAAAACGGCCACCATCCAATTGGACCATCGGACGAAGATCTGGTGGAATAACCGGAAGGATATTGAGAACCATCCATTCTGGCTTGTTACCAGATTTGTAGAAGGCATCCAAGACATCCAAACGACGAACAGCCTTCACACGTTTTTGACCAGTTGCAGTCTTCAATTCTTCTTTCAAGAGAGCAATTTCAGCTTCCAAATCCACTTGTTTCAAGAGGTCTTGGATCGCTTCTGCACCCATCTTAGCTACAAAGGAACCTGGTCCGTATTCACGCAAGCGTTCACGGTATTCACGTTCTGTCATGATGGATTTGTGCTCAAGTGGTGTATCTTTTGGATCGATCACCACGTAAGCTGCGAAGTAAATGACTTCTTCAAGGGCACGAGGGCTCATATCCAAGGTCAATCCCATACGAGAAGGGATGCCTTTGAAGTACCAGATGTGTGATACAGGCGCTTTCAACTCGATGTGTCCCATACGTTCACGACGAACCTTGGCACGTGTTACTTCAACCCCACAGCGGTCACAAACGATCCCTTTGTAACGGATCCGTTTGTATTTCCCACACGCACATTCCCAGTCTTTTGTAGGTCCAAAGATGACTTCATCAAAGAGACCTTCACGTTCTGGTTTCAATGTACGGTAGTTGATTGTTTCAGGTTTCTTGACCTCTCCATAAGACCATGAACGGACCTTGCTTGGAGAAGCTAGGGTGATTTGCATACTTTTAAAACGATTTACATCAACCACTATTTCTTACCTTTCCTTGTTTTCATACTTGTTTCATTTGGATACAGCTTAGGTGGGGAAAGAAAGAAAACTTTCTTGCCACCTCCTTGTGTCTGTATCTTGTTATCGAATCATCCTGTCAGAAGCATTGGTTTCTCACAAGACAATCATTTTTACTGATTATTTTTCTGATTCTTCAGCATCAAAGGCTGCTTTTGCTTCCTTGGCTGCTTTTTCACGTGCTTTTTCAAGGTCATCCACATGAATCACATCATCGTCTTCCCCTTCATCGAGGTCACGAAGTTCCACTTCTTGATCATCTTCGTCCAAGACACGCATGTCAAGACCAAGAGATTGCAATTCTTTGACAAGAACGCGGAAGGATTCTGGTACACCTGGTTTTGGAATTGGTTTACCTTTGGTAATTGCTTCATAAGCTTTCAAACGTCCGTTGACATCATCTGACTTGTAGGTCAAGATTTCTTGAAGAACATTTGATGCACCATAAGCCTCAAGGGCCCACACTTCCATTTCCCCGAAACGTTGTCCACCAAATTGAGCTTTCCCTCCGAGTGGTTGTTGGGTAACCATTGAGTAAGGTCCGACTGAACGGGCATGGAGTTTATCATCAACCATGTGGTGGAGCTTGATCATGTACATGACACCGACAGAGACACGGTTGTCAAATGGCTCACCTGTACGTCCATCGTAAAGAATCGTCTTGGCATCACTATCCATACCAGCTTCTTTCACAGTATCCCAGAGGTCTTCTGAGCTTGCTCCGTCAAAGACTGGTGTTGCGATGTGGATACCCAAGTTACGAGCGGCCATACCAAGGTGAAGTTCCATAACCTGACCGATATTCATACGTGATGGCACCCCAAGAGGGTTCAACATGATATCAACTGGTGTACCGTCTGGAAGGTAAGGCATGTCTTCAACTGGAACAATACGAGACACAACCCCTTTGTTTCCGTGACGACCGGCCATCTTATCTCCGACGCGGATCTTGCGTTTTTGTGCGATGTAAACACGAACCAACATGTTGACACCCGATTGCAATTCATCTCCGTTTGCACGTGTAAAGATCTTAACATCGCGAACGACTCCATCTCCACCGTGAGGCACACGAAGAGAAGTATCACGCACTTCACGAGATTTATCTCCAAAGATCGCGTGAAGGAGACGTTCTTCAGCAGAAAGGTCTTTTTCACCCTTCGGTGTTACCTTACCGACAAGGATATCGCCTTCTTTTACTTCCGCACCAATACGGATAATACCTGTTTCATCCAAGTCACGAAGAGCATCTTCCCCAACGTTTGGAATTTCACGGGTAATTTCTTCAGGGCCTAACTTGGTATCGCGTGTTTCTGATTCGAATTCTTCCAAGTGAACAGATGTGTAGACATCTTCTTTCACCAAGCGTTCGCTCATGATAACGGCATCCTCGAAGTTATACCCTTCCCATGTCATGTAAGCGACGATTGGGTTTTGACCCAGGGCCATTTCCCCTTTTTCCATCGATGGACCGTCAGCGATAAAGTCGCCTTTTTCAACGACATCGCCAACTTTTACAAGGGTACGTTGGTTGTAAGCCGTACCTGAGTTTGAACGACGGAATTTTTGGATATGGTAAACATCAAGAGCTCCATCTTCCCGACGAACTTCTACCTTGTCTGCATCTGCATAAGTAACTTTACCATCATGTTGAGCAATGACTGCAGCTCCTGAGTCATGGGCTGCTTGGTATTCCATACCAGTCCCTACGTAAGGGGCTTTTGGATCAATCAATGGCACAGCCTGACGCTGCATGTTGGCACCCATGAGGGCACGGTTGGAGTCATCGTTTTCCAAGAAAGGAATACATGCTGTCGCAACGGCAACTACTTGTTTTGGAGATACGTCCATGTAGTCGACTTGATCAGATGGGAACTCTTGGTTGTTACCACGATGACGTCCCATAACGATCGGCTCAGCAAAGCCACCTTTTTCGTTCAACTTAGAGTTGGCCTGAGCGACGATGTACTCATCTTCTTCATCGGCTGTCAACCAAACGATTTCGTTGGTCACTACACCTTTTTCACGGTCCACTTTACGGTATGGCGTTTGGATGAAGCCATATTTGTTCAAGTGTCCGTAAGATGACAAGTTGTTGATCAAACCGATGTTTGGTCCTTCAGGTGTTTCGATTGGACACATACGACCATAGTGGGTATAGTGCACGTCACGCACTTCATATCCGGCACGGTCACGTGTCAAACCACCAGGCCCTAAGGCAGACAAACGACGTTTGTGAGACAACTCAGAAAGCGGGTTGTGTTGGTCCATGAACTGTGACAATTGGGAAGAACCAAAGAATTCTTTAATTGCTGCAGTTACTGGGCGGATGTTGATGATTTGTTGTGGTGTCAAGACATCGTTATCTTGTACAGACATCCGTTCGCGAACGTTTCGTTCCATCCGTGAAAGTCCAAGACGCACTTGGTTAGCAAGCAATTCACCAACGGCACGAATCCGACGGTTTCCAAGGTGGTCGATATCATCCACGCGGCCAATACCTTCTGCAAGGTTCAAGAAATAGCTCATTTCTGCCAAGATGTCAGCTGGAGTCACAATCCGTACTTTGTCAGATGGGTTAGCATTTCCGATGATGGTGACAACACGGTCTGGATCTGTCGGAGCGACAACTTTGAATTTTTGCAATTCTACTGGCTCTGTCAAAACAGCAGCATCATTTGGAATGTAGGTGATTTTGTTCAAACCGTTATCCAATTGTTCTGAGATGCTGTCGATCACATCGCGCGTCATGACAGTACCAGCTTCTACAAGAATTTCTCCTGTTTCAGCATCTACCAATGGTTCTGCGATGGTTTGGTTCAACAAGCGGTTCTTGATATTGAGTTTCTTGTTGATCTTGTAGCGACCAACTGGTGCCAAGTCATAACGACGTGGATCAAAGAAACGAGCTACCAACAAGCTACGTGAGCTTTCCGCTGTTTTTGGTTCACCTGGACGAAGACGCTCGTAGATTTCTTTGAGGGCTTCATCTGTCCGTGAATCCATTGGATTTTTGTGGATATCTTTTTCAATGGTATTGCGAACCAATTCGCTGTCCCCAAAGATATCGATGATTTCATCATCTCCAGAGAATCCAAGAGCACGCACAAGCGTTGTAAATGGAATCTTACGTGTGCGGTCGATACGTGTGTAAGCAATGTCTTTTGAGTCGGTTTCAAGCTCTAACCAAGCCCCACGGTTAGGGATAACAGTTGATCCATAACCAACCTTACCATTCTTGTCCACCTTATCATTGAAGTAGACACCTGGTGAGCGGACCAACTGAGATACGATAATCCGTTCTCCACCATTGATGATGAAAGTTCCCATTTCAGTCATGATTGGGAAATCACCAAAGAAAACTTCTTGGGTCTTGATTTCACCTGTTTCTTTGTTGACCAAACGGAAGGTCACAAAGATTGGTGCTGAGTAGCTGGCATCGTGGATGCGCGCTTCTTCAAGCGAATACTTAGGTTCGCGGATTTCATAACCCACAAATTCCAATTCCATTGTATCCGTGAAGTTTGAGATGGGAAGCACATCTTCAAATACTTCCTTCAAGCCATGATCCAAGAAATCTTTGAATGAGTCTGTCTGGATTTCAATCAAGTTTGGTAAATCAAGAACCTCTTTGATTCTTGAAAAACTACGACGGGTCCGATGTTTCCCGTATTGAACGTCATGTCCTGCCAAAGTTTTTAGCTCCTTTTTCCATACTAGGATAGCTTGGTAAAATGACTTTCACCACCTATCCGGTTTTAACTACAATTGTGTGATTTGCATCACGTGAAGAGCTGTCTCTTCACCTCATTCGTCGCTTTTTGTAATTTTTAGAAAAATTAAATTTGTGTAACAAACTAGGATTTTTCTGAAAAATAGGCACAAAAAGAGCAGCTAAATCGACTTATTCAAGTAAGATTTAACTGCTGTAAGCTCTTATTTGGACAATATTTCAAATAAAGCACACGACAAATTAGTTATCACTATTATACCGTTTTTTGCTCCAAAAATCAAGGCTTTCTCTAGGTTTTCTACTGGATCAGACTAGCGTCGATTGCCACGATTTGAGCTGTTTCGATTTGAACTATTGCTTGATGAACTATTGGTTGTCGAATTGTTCTTATTATTCGACTGATTTCCACTGCTATTACCGAGAATGGCCGCCCAAGCACTTTGATAATCGCTATCCGATCCCCCGATGGCAAAGCGGTATTGAGTAGTTGGCGCTCCGTTTTTGGCCCAAAGACTCGTCACCGTTTGACCGCTCACATCGATATCCCGGCCATTGACATTGACGCGACCCGGTCTTTCACCCGTCGATTTGAGCACTTCAGAACGGATCACACTCTTATCGAGAGTGAATTTATCCTGAATTCCGAAGAGACTTGGATCTGCTTGGTAGATCGCATTCGCCAACTGCGCCATGTATTGGGCATTGTTGTTGTATCCAGTCAAGGTCTGCATGGAAGCATTGTTGTCATGGCCAATCCAACCTCCTAAAGAAACATTAGGGGTGGACAGCATGAGCCACATATCCCCATTTGAGTTAGTGGTACCGGTTTTTCCAATCCAGTCAGCACCTGCCAGCGTTGGATTGACTTGGCTAATCCGTGACTTAAAGGTCGTTGTAGCACCAGACGTAATAACCCCGCGCAAGAGATCCTGCATAATCGTTGCCGTCGCTGGAGAGTAAACACGAACAGGATCTGCCTCGTGCTTGTATACTACATCCCCATCTCGATCAATGATTTGCTCTACCATGTAGCGTTTGAGGTAGTTCCCATTGTTAGCAATGGTTTGGAAACCATTGGTATGTTGGGCAACAGTGACCTCAATTCCTCCCCCCATTGGCAGACTCTCAATGCCATATTCAGGGATATCATAGCCCATTTTCTTCATGTAGGATGGGACATCCACACCCTTTTCACGAAGGGTCCGGTAAGTCCAGTAAGCTGGAATATTCCATGAGGTATTGAGGGCCTCACGGAGATCCATCATGGCTGTCCCTCGGCTATCCACGTGCATGATTGGCTCACCACTTGAGAAATTAGTCGGGTAGTTAGAAAGGATGCTATTGCTTCCCATCAAGCCTTGGTCGATGGCAATCCCATAGGCCAACAATGGTTTGATAGTAGAACCTGGGGAACGCTCTGTATCAAAAGCATGGTTGTTTTGGTTGCCGTCAAAATTCCGTCCACCGATAAATCCTAAAACGGCACCCGTTCGGTTGTCCATAAGGACATTCCCAACTTCTACAAGACCCGTCCCATCATCCAAGACGCTTCCAAAATTCGCTACTGCCGCCTGCATCGCATTGTGAACCGGTTTGTTAATCGTGGTTTGAATGGTGTAGCCACCTTCGCGCAACTCGCTCTCAGCTAATTCCTGGTAAGCCTTGACGGTTTCATTATTTTTCAAGTCTTGCTTGGTGACATTGTCTCGCTTGATCAAGTAATCATACATGGCCTCTTTTGCTTCTTCCATGGCTTGGAAGTAGAGGTAGTCATGCGGTGTTTTCTCGATGCCATCTGGAGCCATGAAGTCTTTGGTCAAGTCGTATTGAGCATAGGTCTCATAGTCTTTTTTCGACAAGACTCCCGTCCGGTACATATTGAACAAAACGTCTTTGGCACGCGCCAGACCTAACTCGAGATTCTCCTTGCTCTTTAGGCTACCGTCTGCAGCATAAGGAGAGTAGACAATCGGACTTTGTGGCAAGCCAGCGATAAAGGCTGCTTGTGGAACAGACAAGTCTTTTGCAGAGACGCCA
This sequence comes from Streptococcus parasanguinis, assembly GCA_905188195.1. Classification (GTDB taxonomy): domain Bacteria; phylum Bacillota; class Bacilli; order Lactobacillales; family Streptococcaceae; genus Streptococcus; species Streptococcus parasanguinis_P. The sequence goes on from CAJJKY010000016.1 coordinate 8,717, forward strand.
AAGATCCCTTGAGCTGCAGCTTCCACACCTGCAATATTTTGTCCCCGATTGTTTCGTCCAAAAGGCGAAACATTTAAGTAGGTGGTTAGGATTTCATTTTTATCCATTCCCCGCTCTAAAGCCAAGGCATCGACAATCTCTGTCGCCTTACGAGTAAAGGTTGGAGCGTCTCCCACGACTTGCTGTTTGATCAATTGCTGGGTCAGGGTTGATCCCCCACTAGAGGAACCCACGCCGGCTACAGATCCAAGTGTTGCCCGAAGAACGGCTTTAGGCACAACCCCCTTGTGGCTTTCAAAATTCTCATCCTCAGTAGCGATCACAGCCTTCTTGACATTGTCCGAAATGGCATCTCCAGCTACGGGCGTACGGATCAAATCACTGTCCACTTCTGCAATCAAGCTCTTATCGGAATAAGTCAGTTTTGAAACACTGCTAACGTTGCGGACCTGCTGGACCAATTCTTCTGTCTTTGGAACCTTGACATTGCTAAAGAGGCTCGCCGCATAACCAATCCCGATCCCTGCGCCAAATAAAAAGAGGCACACGAACAGGGCGATCATCACATCCCACAAGAGTTTGAGGGTGCGCAAAAAGGTCGCAAAAATATCGCCGACAGACCAGCTACTTTCCTCATTTTTTTCCTTATTCGGAGTTTCTGTATACATCTTTGCAAAGAATTTTTGAACCTTCTTCCAAAACTCTTGCAGCTTCTCTTTTAATTGATTCACTGATTCTTTCTCCTTGTTCCCTATATTATAGCAGATTAGACCCCTTGTTTTCAATCACAAGAGCGTAGAAATCGTCACTCATTCTGCCTGGGTAAGGACAAGAAAATGATGGAAAGCATTGCCATTTCCGTGGTTTATGGTAGAATAGAGAAATGAATAAACTTATAAAGGAGAAAAGACACATGCACATTTTTGATGAGCTAAAAGAGCGTGGTTTGGTATTTCAAACGACGGATGAAGAAGCCTTACGCAAAGCACTGGAAGAAGGTCAGGTTTCTTATTATACTGGTTATGATCCAACTGCTGACAGCCTTCACCTTGGTCACTTGGTTGCCATCTTGACGAGCCGTCGTCTTCAACTAGCAGGCCACAAACCTTATGCGCTCGTTGGCGGTGCGACTGGTCTCATTGGTGATCCGTCCTTCAAAGATGCTGAACGTAGTCTCCAAACAAAAGAAACTGTACAAGAATGGGTTCGCTCTATTCAAGGGCAATTGTCTCGTTTCCTCGATTTTGAAAATGGGGACAATAAAGCCGAAATGGTCAATAACTACGATTGGTTTGGAAGCATTAGCTTTATTGACTTCCTTCGTGATGTCGGAAAATACTTTACGGTCAATGCTATGATGAGTAAAGAATCTGTTAAAAAACGGATTGAAACAGGGATTTCTTACACAGAGTTTGCCTACCAAATCATGCAAGGCTATGACTTCTACGTCCTCAACCAAGAACACAATGTAACCCTTCAAATCGGTGGATCTGACCAATGGGGAAACATGACAGCCGGTACTGAGTTGATGCGTCGTAAAGCAGATAAAACTGGTCATGTTATGACTGTGCCTTTGATCACAGATGCAACTGGTAAGAAATTCGGTAAATCAGAAGGCAATGCGGTCTGGCTCAATGCAGACAAAACATCTCCATACGAAATGTACCAATTCTGGATGAATGTGATGGATGCAGATGCTGTGCGCTTCTTGAAGATCTTCACTTTCTTGTCACTGGACGAAATCGAAGAGATCCGCAAACAGTTTGAGGCTGCTCCTCATGAACGCTTGGCTCAAAAGATCTTAGCGCGTGAAGTGGTTACCCTTGTCCACGGCGAAGAAGCCTACAAGGAAGCCCTCAACATCACAGAACAACTCTTTGCAGGAAATATCAAAAACCTTTCTGTTAAAGAACTCAAACAAGGCCTTCGTGGTGTGCCAAACTACCAGGTCCAAGCAGAAGACAACCTCAACATTGTTGAACTCTTGGTCACAGCTGGTGTGGTAAATTCTAAACGCCAAGCCCGCGAAGATGTTCAAAACGGAGCTATCTACGTCAACGGCGAACGCATCCAAGACCTTGACTATGTCTTGAGCGATAGCGATAAATTAGAAAATGAGTTGACCGTTATCCGTCGCGGTAAGAAAAAATACTTTGTTTTAACTTATTAAGAAAGTAAAACCACGAAGTTTGGTATGAACTTCGTGGTTTTCTTATACACTTTTTTCTGGGACTATTTCCCTTTTCTGCGATGCAACAATGCTTGGTTAATTCGTTGAGTTTTTTTATGGAGCTGCCAAATCTGGTACAGCCAGATCAGGCCGTAAATGGCTAGAAAGATCAACCAAGGAATCGGGCTCCGTAAGGCTGTCCCCCAGCCAAAAAACAAGTAGGTTAATGCTAAGATGGCAGCTGTCGCAACTAAATGCAAGGCCACACGCAAACTATAGGTCAAAAACTCTTCTTCCTCAAGAATGAATGTCAAGACCCCCATTGTCCCACTCATCAAAAAGATCGCCAGGATATTGCGGACATTTACAGCGGGATAGACGATGTTGGGATAGACATGGGATAATAACACCAAACACAAATAAAAGAAGGATCCTGTCCTCATACCAGATACAAAATAAGCTATAAATCGTTTCATCACTTTCTCCTATACCCCTAAATAATCCATCAAGGATTTGACATATTTCCGACTGACACTTGATTTCACTCCGCGTGTCAGTTTAGCCATCATATTGCCTGAAAAACTATCCGATAGCGATTCTAAATGGTCGATATTCATCACCGCGTGGCGTGATATCTGTAAAAAATTACGACGATTAACCCGATGTTGAAAATTTGTCAAAGTATCTCTGACGGTGAACGTTTTGTATGTCGTATAAATGGTTAGCTGATTCTTATCAATCTCAGCTAAAATAATGTCATCAATTTTCACCATGATCAAATTATCTTCTGTTTTGATAGGGATCACTACTTGATTCACTGTCGAAAACTGTTCGAGATAGTCCATCACCTCTCGTGCTTGATCAGATAATTGCTTGGCTTGAATGACCACACAAGGGTCGTTTTCTGGGATATCCTGTTTTTCCTCAAAACGAATCTTCATTCCTACTCCAATTCTCACTTACTTTCTTTTACTCGATCTTTTTGCTAAGGAAATCCAAATCCCCAAAGCTAGAATAATGCCTCCTAACACTATAAGGTATGTTTGTTCCTTTGTCAATAAAGCTTGCCATTTGAGCTGAACGCCCATTTTTTCTTGAAACTCTTGAAGAAGATTATCTTGACCTTTAAAGGTCTCACTTAATGCTTCTTTCATGAGTACTTGCCGATAAAGTGATGCAATATAAGTTGCTGGAGTACATTTCATTAGTAGTTGTGCAAAATCAGGTAGAACACCTAAAGGTACATAAGTCCCTACCAAAAAACCGGAAGCTGTACCCACTATGGTCGCAAACTTTCCAAGACTATCTACGGATTGGAAAAAATAAACAAAAATGGCATTTACTAAGCTAGAAAGCAGGCTACTAAGCAACATGATGAGGAGCACTTCAGGTAATAGAGAAAGGGTTGGAACTTCTCTAAAATAGCCACACATCAGCACATACATAAGGGCCTGCATGAAAAAAGAGATGATGATTGCGCTCGTTAGATACGAAAATGGTAACCGCCACTTTCCTTGATCCGATAAATAAAGATCCTGATCTACTTGATGTTCACGGTCCTTTACTAACTGAGTCAGGGCAGCCAGACTTGTCGTAATCCCTGTCACTGCCAGCGTCCCGCTCATTAACCAATTATTTAACACAGGACCACTATTGGGGAGCTGAGCCCAAGCATCTGTTAAATTTTTTTGAAGAAAAATAATGTAGAGAACAAAGGAAATCAAGGCTCCCAACAGGGAGAAGAAAACTCCTGAACGATTCCTAAAATACAATAAAAAATTTCGCTTTAGTAAGGCTAGCATTAGCGAACCTCCCTTCCTGTAAGTGCAATAAAGGCATCATCCATGGTACCTGGACGAAACTCAAAATGGGCTATTCTATCTCTAACTTGTGCCAGATAATCAATGGCTTCCCTTTCACTCTCGGGTTGAAAAACATATTCTAATGGTCCTTGTTGTTCTACTGACATTCCCGAAGATTTGAGACTTTCTATCTGCTGCATCTCCTTGAAACGAATCTTCAAGATGTTTTTTGCATACTGGCTCTTAATATCTAGTGCTGATCCCTGAGCAATCACTTTCCCATGGTCCACAATATAAATCTGATCAGCTTCATCTGCCTCGTCAAGATAATGCGTGGTCAAAACAACAGTCATTCCCTCTTCTCTCTGCAATTGATAGAGCAAATCCCATATAGACTTCCGAGTTTGGATATCCAAACCTGTCGTTGGTTCGTCTAAGAAAAGAATATCTGGTTGTGAGAGCAGGGCACGCGCAATGTCAACCCGACGCTTTTGGCCACCTGAAAGCGTCCCGTATTTCTGCTTTTGGAAAGCTGATAGACCTAGCCGATCAATGAGACTAGATACACGATTGGGTTTCAAGCCTTTATACTGTCTCGCACGAATGGTCAGATTTTCTCTAACCGTTAGCATCTCATCTAAGACACTAGTCTGGAAGACCACACCAATTTTAGTACCTGGTTCATAGATGATTTCACCTTGCGTTGGTTGTTTCAAACCAATCAACATGGAAATCGTCGTTGATTTCCCCGCCCCATTTGGTCCTAGAATCGCATTAAACGTTCCCTTTTCAAACTGTAAGTGAATATTGTTTACGGCTATATGATTTCCATATCGTTTACTGATGTTTTTAGCTTGTAATATCATGTTCTCTCTCCTTTTGATAGAACCAGTCTAGCAAAAAAGCCGTTTAAAAAACGGCTTTTGGGGATAAGTGGTCAAAATGAAGAGATGAGTGGCGAGATAGAAGAGATTAAAATGAGGAAAAAATTTATTGCAACCATTCTTTTCCCCATTGATTCAAGTCCTTTAAAATCGGCATCAGTGACTTGCCTTTTTCTGTCAGCTCATATTCTGTATGGAGTGGCATCGTTTTAAAATCATATTTCTCAATCAATTGGTTCTCTATTAAAACATCTAATCCACGTGTCAAACTGATCGTTGTAATCCCTTCAACTTCTCTTCTCAATTGATTGAAACGAACTCTCTTATGCTTGTTTATAACCCATAATATATTCATCCTCCATTTCCCACCAACCACATCTAAGACTCGAGACATACTACAGTTCCAATTTTTATTTGTTAACATTTTTTCTCCTTACAAAAATGTGCCTACTATTCAGGTAGTTTGTAAAGTATTATAATCTATTTATCATTTATTTTAAAGGAGTCACTTATGTTTATTGTAAATCTTACCTATATCAAGCCCCTTGATGAAGTTGAAAAATTCTTAGAAAAACACATAGAGTTTTTAAATCAGTATTATACAAAAGGTCATTTTATCGCATCTGGAAGGAAAAATCCAAGGACCGGCGGTATCATTCTCATGAGAGCTAAAAATAAAGAAGCCGTTCAAGAAATCATTACACACGATCCATTCTATCAAAATGAGATTGCTCAATATGAGATCATTGAATTTGAGGCAAGTAAATATTGTCCAGAATTGAAAAACGTCCTGAACAATCCATTGGACGAAAATGAGGAAATTAAATAAAGAGACTCAAGTTCCATTCAATACTGCGTAGGATCGTTAAAAAAGTGTGACTTAGTACCATTAAAACATCGGTTGCTATCTAGAGGCTCTTTTGTTACACTACTAATATGAATACACCGATTAAACCAAAGTTACAACGATTTCAAACAGCCACTGCTTTTGCCTGTCCCGTCTGTCAACTGGACCTAGAACTTGTGGAGACCAGTTTTAAATGTCCCAAGGGCCATTCTTTTGATTTGGCGAAATTTGGCTATGTCAACCTGGCTCCCCAGATCAAGCAATCAAAGGACTATGACAAAGAAAATTTTCAGAATCGCCAGCTGATCTTAGAAGCAGGTTTTTATGAGCCGATTCTAACAGCGATCGGACAAAAAATTCCGACCAGTGATGCCAAGATTCTAGATACCGGTTGTGGAGAAGGCTATTACTCCCGAAAGCTACAAGAGGCTTATCCCGAAGCTACTTTCTATGCATTTGATCTTTCCAAGGAATCTGTGCAACTAGCTGCCAAGAGTGACACTAGCTGGAAGGTCAATTGGTTTGTAGGAGACTTGGCTCATCTACCCATTCAATCCAAGAGTATGGAGGTCATTTTGGACATCTTCTCCCCGGCTAATTACGCTGAATTTGAGCGTGTCTTAAAGGCTGAAGGGGTGATCATTAAGGTCGTCCCAACCTCTTCTCATCTGAAAGAAATTCGTCAGTTGGCCCAAGATCAATTGACCAAGCAATCCTACTCCAACCAGGAAATTTTGGAGCACTTTAAAGACCACTGCCAGATCCTCTCATCCGAAACGGTCAGCCTCACCAAGAGTTTAACTCCTGAAGAACGCCAAGCGCTCCTCGCCATGACCCCTCTTCTATTTCACGTTGACCAAGAAAAGATCGACTGGAATCAACTCACAGAAATCACGATTGAAGCTCAAATACTGGTTGGGCAAATCAAGATACAAAGGATGTAAAATGAAAAGTAAAAAGGCTGAGACAAATCGTCTCAGCCTTTTACTCATCTTCTGCCTGCTCTGTCATGACTTGTAAGCGATAGGTTTTAGGCGATTTTCCACAGAGTTTACGGAAAACCTTGTAGAAATAGCCCACATTGCTGTAACCGACTTTATAGCAGATATCTTCAATGCTGTCATTGGTCGATAAGAGGAGCTGCTGGGCGGCCTTAATTCGCTGTTTGTTGAGGAGTTCTGCGAAAGTCGCATTGGTTTCTCGTTTAATCAATTGGCCTAAATAGACTGGATTGATAAAGAGACCCTGACTGATGTCCTTGAGTGACAGCTCTTTTTGGTAATCACGGCTAATCACTTGGAGGACACTCGCTACATTTTCATTCATCCGATAGTGGGATAAGAAACGGGACAACTCTTCCTGGATAAAGCCAATCATCTCGCTAAAAGTGGCAGTTTCTTGGACTTTCTTGACTACATCAGCTAAATTATCACCTTGCAGGTATTCAAACAAATGAAAGACATCCATCAAAAATTGGATAAAGAGCTGCTTGGTCAGTGAGACCTTAGGGGTCTTCTCAAGGATCATTTTTTCTAACCAATCCAGTTCTTCTAAGATCTGTTGGATATTTCCTTGCATGATCACCCGGTAGGCTGGTTCATAATAATTGAAGACTTCCTCGTCTTGATTGAGAGGGGTCGCTCCATAAAAGAGGCTCCGCTCTACTAGGTCCTTAAATTGACGAAAGTGCTCTTTATAAGGAGGCTCAAAGGCCTTCTCAATCATGGCTTCTTCTTCTTGATCTGAGATAAAGAGTTGAAGATTTTGCCCGAGAACTTGGTAAGATGAGCTGATAAAGCCTTTTTTCTCCTTAGCAACCCCAATCCACAATGAATTTCGTCCTGCGATATACCGACAAAACTCTTCCTCTGAGATATCATCGTGAATCAAGCGGTTGGCCAACTCTTGGCTTGGTTGCTGGATTTGGTGCTGAATTTTTTCTAGAATATTGCCCATCTCCACCTTATTGACAGGTTTGAGCAGGTAGTCTGCCACGCGCAAATTGAGAGCTGTCTTGACATATTCAAAATCCTGATAGCCTGACATAATGATAAAAGCAGCATCTGGGATCAAATCCTTCATCTCTGCAATCATCTGAAGTCCGGTCTTTCCAGGCATATTGACATCCGTGATCACCACATCCACCGGATGCTCTCGCACATAATCAAGGGCCTGGTCGGCGTCTTCTGCAGTTGCGACCACTTCCATATTCCAGTGGTCAAAGGGGATTAATTTTTTTAACCCTTCTGTAATCATATACTCATCGTCTACTAATAAGACTTTGTACATTCTGTCTCCTTTATTCATCTTGAATGGTTATCGTATAGGTCACTCCATGGTGAGGTTGGGAGAAGACTTGGATATGGTAGCGATCTCCAAAATAGAGTAGCATGCGTTCATGGACATTGACAATTCCGATGGACTGCCGGCCACTCTTTTCTTCGATTTCTGAGCGGGGATTGCGATTGGCCAGTATCTCTTGAATGCTTTCTAGCTGTTCTTCTTCCATCCCACGCCCATTATCAGTAACTAGGATCATGACTTGCCCTTCTCCTTGCAAGACTTTGACACTGATCACATTGTCCTTGCGTTTGTGATCCACTCCATGCGCAAAATAGTTCTCGACCAAAGGCTGGATGGTGAATTTGGGAATCTTCATCTTTTCCAAACCTGGATCGATCTTAAAGCCATAAGCAATCGATTTTGGATAACGCACCATACAGAGGTAGCTGTATTTGCGACAAAATTCGAGCTCATTTTCAACTGTCGTCACTCGCTCGTCTGAGATATTATTGCGCAAGAGACTACTAAACTCATAGATAATATCACCCAATTCATCCTGCTCTTGCATGACGGCATACATCCGGATAAATTCCAGTGTATTGTACATGAAGTGGGGATTGATCTGGGCTTGTAGTGCCCGCATATTGGCATCTTTTTGGCTGAGCTGTAGCTGGTAGATATCCCGAATATTCTTATCCATATTGTCTAACATGGTATTGATCATATTACCAATAACCAGCAGTTCTTGGTCCTTGGTCGAGGTATCAATCCGTCGTTCACTCTCGCCTTGACTGATCTGATTCATGGTATCGACCAAATCAAGGACTTGACGCCGGTAATTTTTGAAAATCTGCCGTAACAACAAGTAAAGGATCAAGAAAATTAGAAAAGCAATGGAGAGAAAAGTGGTCAGATTAGCTAGACCCTTTTTGACCAGATAACTTTCAGAAACAGCTACATCCACCTTGTAGCCATAGATCGTGCTACGGGTTTGCCATTTAACATCCTTTGATTGCCCCTTATCCCCTTCATGGTACATCTCTTTCCCAAAGGGAGTAAAGATCCGCACAACGATCGGAAGATCGCCCCTGGCGTTATCAATCGCTGCCGTCAAAATTTCTTGGTTCAGCGTCATATAAGCAATCCCAACTCCAGCACCCGTAGTCGGATCTGTCAAAGGAACCGGAATGGCTGTCGCAGGAGCCTTGTAATGGTCCGCTGAGACTTGCTTGCCTCCCTGTGATTGCCGGGTAGAGACAAATACCGTCTTGTAATCAGACAAGGTGACATCGATACCCTCGATGTTTTTATTGCTCAAATAGAGACTGTCAATATTCTTATGTAGGGACAATTGGATATAAGAAGGGAATTGGGCATTCAATCGCCAAGTCTCATACTCCGATGGTGACAAGGTAAAATAGCGATAAACTCCTTCTAATTTTGCAGGGTTCTCAACGAGGCTACGACCTTCTTGTGTGACCCGTTGATAAGAGGTCTCAAGATCCGTCACCACTTCGGTCAAGACCCGTTGGGAGATCCGGTCGGCTTCAGCTTGCTGGTTTTTCCAAGAGATCCCCGCGACGACCAGGCCCATAATGGTCAAAATGACCACCATGACATAGGCGTAGAATTTTAAAAGCGTACTTAACCAGATTTTTTTCATCGTTAGGATACCAATTTTTCGTGGATGTTTTGATAAACAGGGTCAAAGATATCATTGACAAAGAAATGCCATAGGCCGATCAAGACGAAAAAGAGAAGGGCTGGCATATAGTAGCTAATGACGCCAAGTAGCGCAGTTCCAAGGATGAACTTGAGAACCGGACGAATGTCCAGCAACATTCCGATCAAACTGAGCTTGATACTATTGGCATAAGAGAGATCGAAATGAACTTGCAATTTCAAATAAACGGCGTAAGCTAGAGGCGCAACCAAGAGAAAAACCAGATTAAACAAAAGAACCAAAATTTGGAAGAAATTCAAGTGAGGAATCTGGATCATGAGGTACATGCCATAGAGAAGAACCCCTTCAATGGCAAAGAAGGTATAAAAGACTTGATTAGCCGGGCGTAGATTTTCTTTGAAGAGTTCCCAAGCGCGTGACCAATGATAGTCCTTGTAGGTCATGCCATTTTCCGCATAGAGGCTCATGATAGTGGCACTAGCGGATCCTACTCCTAGCAGAACACCCCCACAGATCGTCAAGACCCAAAAAATCCCTGTTACCAGCATGGCAACATAGACTCTCGTAAAAATGAACTCGATGATTTTTCCCATCATTCAGCCTCTTTTCCAATTAGTGATTCTATTATACCATAAAAATAAAACGCTTTCCCCCTATTTGCATTGGTAAATTGAAATATTGATTTTCATTTACAAGATTCATTTTCATAAAGACACAAAAAGGCTCTGGAGATCCCTCCAAAGCCTTTTTCGAACTACCTGTTCTTATTTTTTAGAAGCAAGGAATTCGTCGTATTGTTTTTGCATTTCGTCAAGCACTTTTTGGTAAGCACCTTCTGATTTCAATTTTTCAAGCATCTTAGGAACTTCTACTTCAGGATCCACAGTACCAGTATTGATAGCACCTGCGAATTGGTTCAAAGTATTTGTAAGAGCAGTGATTTCTGATTTCACTTTATCTGTGTTAAAGATGAAGCCAAGTGCTGGAGATTCTTTTGCAGTTTCCAAGTCTTTCTTAGATTGTGCAATTTGTTCATCTGTTACGTTTTCGTTGATGTAAAGAATCCAGTTGTTACCAGTGTTCCATCCAGACATGTGAGTGTTTCCGTTGTAGCCATCCAAGACTTTGACACGGTTTTCTTTGCCGGGAACTTTTTCCCAGTTCTTGCCTTCTGGTCCATAAACAAGACCGTTTAAGAGTTCTGGGTTAGTATTCAAGAGATTCAACACTTCCATAGCTTTTTCTTTGTTCTTAGAGTTGTTTGAGATAACAAAGTTAGCTACTTGAGTGGTGTTGTTTTTCTTGTACAGTTCAGTAAATGGTTTGATGTCGATCTTACGGTTTGCTACACGAGTAAGCAAGCTGTTACCGTAGTCAGCTGGTCCTACTGTTTCTTCACGAACCAACCATGTATCTTGAGAAAGATCATAACCAGTGTCGCTCGTTGCTACGTCTTTTGGAATGTATCCTGCTTCGTAGTATTTGTGAAGAGTCTTCAAGTTTTCTACATAACGAGGAATTGTGTAACGGTCAACGATCTTAGTAGTGTCACCTTTCAAGTCAACAACGAATGGAAGTCCATCAACAGCCACATAGTCAAAGTCATCTGAAGGTCCACCGTAGCTCTTGTTCATTGCAAATGGAACAACGTTTGGATCTTTTTCTTTGATGGCTTTCAAGACTGGTTCAAGAGAAGCATAGTCTTTCACGTTTGAAACGTCGATACCATATTTTTCAAGAAGTGGTCCGTTAAATGCAAAGTTTTGAGAAGATGCAACGTTAGCTGCTACTGGAACAGCATAGATCTTGCCGTTTACAGTGTTCCCTTTGATGTAAGCTGGGTCAAGTGCTTTGTAAAGGTCTTTCCCTTCTTTCTTGTACAATTCTGTCAAGTCAGCATAAGCACCTTTTTGAGCGTTAATGACATAGTTATTAGCAAAGGCAATATCATAGTTTTCACCAGATGAGATGATAACGTTCATTTTTTGTGCATAGTCACCCCAACCAAGATATTGGATATCCAATTTTGCGCCAACTTTCTTTTCAATGATCTTGTTGGCATTTTTAAGAAGAACATCCAAGTTATCTGGTTTATCACCGATTTGGTACATCTTGATGATTGGTTTACCGTCTTCAGTTGTTGCAGACTTCTTGTTGTTCCCTGTAAGGTTTCCACAAGCAGCAAGAGTAGCTCCAAGAGCGATGACACTAGCAGATGCTAACGCGTATTTTTTCCAATTTTTCATAAGAAAAATCTCCTTTATGTTATTTTCTTTTTAGACTAAGTTATGAGTTGAAAATCCTGCTGATTTTCAATAAACGATGTTATTCTTTCACACCACCGATGGTCAAGCCTTTTACAAAGTAGCGTTGGAAGAATGGATAGAGAATGGCGATTGGCACTGTTGCCACAACCACCATGGCCATACGTCCTGTTTCCCGTGGGATGGATTGTACAGCTCCTGCCAATTGGCCGGATACCCCGACGTTTTTAGCGATGTAATCCATATTGTTTTGGATTTGCATCAAGAGGTATTGCAATGGGTAAAGGTTGTCACTCTTAATATAGAGGAGGGCGTTGAACCAGTCGTTCCAGAACCCTAAAGCAGTGAACAAACTGATAGTCGCAATCCCTGGTAGAGACAATGGCAAGCAGATTTGGAAGAAGATCCGTGTTTCACTTGCCCCATCGATCCGAGCGGATTCAAGGATGGCTTCTGGAATGGTCCGTTTAAAGAAGGTCCGCATCAAGATGATGTTAAATGGACTGAGCAACATTGGGATAATCAAAGCCCCGATGGTATCACCTAACTGCAAGAGTTGAGTGGTCACAATGTAGCTTGGAACCAACCCTGCACTGAAGAGCATACTAAGGAGTGAAAATACGGTAAAGAACTTGCGGTATTTAAAGGTACTCCGTGAGATAGCGTAAGCATAGGTTGTGGTGATAAAGACATTACATGCTGTTCCCACAATGGTCACAAACAAGGTAATGAAGAGGGCTTGCAAGATTTTGTCTTTGAACTGTACCAAGAAGAGGTAACCATCAAATCCAAATTTTGCTGGCCAGAATTGGAAGCCATGGACTGCCAAACTTTGTTCGTCAGTCAAAGAGATCATGACAACGAAGATGAAGGGAAGCACACAGGTCAATCCGACTAAGGTCAACAACAAGGTAAAGAAGAAGTTGCTCTTCTTACTGAAAGAATGGATCCCGACATTATCAATTTTTTCTTTTTGAATGGTTGATTTTTTCATACGATCCTCCTTTCTAGAAGAGAGCGGCATTCTTATCAATGCGACGGGCAATGATATTTGAGATTAAAACAAGAACCAAGCCGACTACCGATTGGTAAAGACCGGCTGCTGCTGTCATCCCGATATCCCCTGACTTGGTCAAACCGTTGTAGACATAAACATCAATAACGTTGGTCACACTATAGAGCGCTCCAGCATTATGCGGGATTTGGTAGAAAAGACCGAAATCTGCGCGGAAGATATTTCCGACTGCAAGAATAGTCAAAACCGTAATCAAGGAAGACAACTGAGGAATGGTGATGTTGCGAATGCGTTGCCACTTAGACGCACCATCCACAGTCGCTGCTTCATAGTAAGTTGGGTCAATTCCCATGATGGTTGCATAGTACATGACACTACTATAACCAAAGCCTTTCCAGATTCCTAAGAAGAGGAGAAGCGCTGGCCAGATCCACAATTCCGAGTAGAAATTGATGGCTTTCATACCAAATGAAGTTAAGATGTGGTTGACCAATCCTTTGTCCACGTTAAGGAAGGCATCGGTGAAGAAGCTGATGATAACCCATGATAGGAAGTATGGGAAGAGCATGGAGGTTTGAAGCACCTTGACCACTCTTTTTGATCTCAACTCACTAAAGATGATGGCGATCCCAACGGAAACAATCAATCCTAAGAAGATGAATCCTAAGTTGTACAATACCGTGTTTCTTGTGATAATGTAGGCATCTTTGGAACTAAAGAGGAACTTGAAGTTGTCAAAGCCAACCCACTTACTCTTCATGACACTGTCAATGAAGCCCTCTCCTGTGATATGATAGTCCTTAAATGCTACGATATTCCCAAAAACCGGAATATAGAAGAATAAGATTAACCACGCTGCACCAGGTAAGACCATTAAAAGAAAAATGAAATTTTCTCTCAGAGTCCTTACAAACTTTTTCATTTAACTCCCCCCCTTTGAGCCTTGAGCGTGTTTATTTGCTTTGGTAGCGTTTACATCACCTATTATAAGATAGCCCATTTACATTTTCAAACTCCTAATTATAGAAAAAATTCTACAAATTTATGACATAGCTTTAAAAAAGGAGTAGAAAAGGGTGATCGTAAAGACAACTCTTCTTCTACTCCTATCGACCGCGGATGAGATTTCTGTCATCCGACTTGGCATTTTTTACGTTGTATAAATGGTTGAGGCCGTCGCAATGGTATGCCATTGATTAGCTGTTGTGGCTGCGAAGTCCTGATCCCCGTAGAAATCATTGAATGGTAAGATCTCTACTTCTAGTTCATCGATACGAGAGATTTCGCCTGCTAGGTAGTTTTCAATCCGACTTTCTGCTCGCTTGATGCGCTGCAAGAGTCCACCCATACGAATGTCCACGGTATCCAAGCCAAAGACCTTGTTTTCTTTCAGCCATTGGTGGCTAAAGAGAGCATGGAAGTGTTCAATCTGGCTTCTAAGGTTTGGCAATTCTTCCCGAGCGATTTGTTGCAAGCTCTCTTTATCACCTGCTTGATAGGCCTCACGGATGCGTCGTCCTACATCGACCTTGCTACTTAAAATAGCATTCAACTGAGCCTGGGTTTCAAAGAGATAGGCGTAGACACCCGCTTTTTCTTTAATGTCAGAAAGAATCTCAGCTGCCTTGGCAAAGTGGAGCTTGTCCTGTTCAGGTGTCATGTGCTTGTCAAGGATTGGGCAGAGAACATCCTGGTAAAAAACATAGCGGTTCGGATTAATCCCACTGAGATTGTCTGGTAGGTCTGGCAAAAGGTTGGCAAGATCCAGTTGCATAAAGTCCTCAACGGATAGCCCTGTATTGGTCTTGAAGTGAGCAGATAGACGCTCTAAATCATTGCGATAGCTGAGCTCCGCCCAGATTTGTAAGCTTGGGAGGATTGAGAACTGGGCTGTTTCACCACCATTGTCCCCCCAGCCCGTCACAATGACTTCTTTGATCTGGTTGGCACGGCAAGCTTTATTGGCTTCTACTGCAATGAGACGGCTGAAATGGTTGTGGGGCGTAAAACCAATCCACTTCCAAGCACCACCAGCAAAGGCGATATCCTGGCTAATCTTGTGGTGATTCCGGAAGTTACGGTTGTATTTTTCTTCGCTATCCTGATAGTAATCCCAGTAAACCAAGGTGACACGGTCTTTGAGTCGGTCTAGATAAACACGTGTTTCCTCTGGAATTTCCACCTCACGGTCATACTGGCCATCTGCTGACATGAGCTTGAAGAACATATCACTCCACATCTGGCAGTGGAAACCGTACTTGTCTGCAATATCCAGTACGCGCTCCAAGTGTTGGCACATGAGGAGACTCCGATCCACCACACCGTTCAAGATGAGGTAACGTCCCAAACCAACCAGGTGAGCTTCGTCCATCCCGATATTGACCTTGCGAGTTTGTAGTTTAGACAACGTTGCAAACATACCGTCAATCAGGTCGTAGACTTTTTCTTCGCCAATGAGGAGGATATCTTCTACATCGCGGAGTTGCTGCACTTCCTTGACACCCCATTTGACAAAGGCTGATAAATGGGCCAAGGTCTGGATACAAGGGACAAAGGTCATGTCAAACTGCTGGGCATAGGATTCGATCTCCTGCAACTCTTCAGCAGCATAAGCTCCACGGAAATAACCAAAATAAGGTTGTCCTTCAATCTGATAAGTGTCTTCCATGTAGAGCTCAAAAGTTGAATAACCCATAAGAGCTAAGACCTCAATCATCTGCTTGGCTGATGCGACATTGAGCACGGCATTGCGCGAACAATCCGCCATATAGGCTAAATCTTCATAAGCCGCCTGCTCCTCAATCTCTACCTTATCCCCTTCCGCTAAAGCTGTTGCGAGGACAGACAAGGCACGGTAGAGTTGATGAGGTTTACGGTAGGTCAGTTGATACTGCCCCTTCTCACCCTTGATAGAAATAGAAGCATGGTCAGACTGAGCGACTACCACTTCTACATCTGGTAGAGAAATGTGATTTTGGAGCAACTCTAAAGCTTGCGC
Source organism: Streptococcus parasanguinis (assembly GCA_905188195.1). GTDB lineage: Bacteria > Bacillota > Bacilli > Lactobacillales > Streptococcaceae > Streptococcus > Streptococcus parasanguinis_P. Next base: position 24,664 of record CAJJKY010000016.1, read on the forward strand.
TTGTTTACTGCTGATTCCGGTAAAAGTTACCATTGGTTTTCCTCCTGTAACCAGTTGACAAGGGCACCGTAGAGATTGGCATCTGCCTGATAGGTGCAAGCTTGGATGACTGGAGCAATTGTATATTCTTCATATCTGTCCACAAAGGCGTCCACTGCTTCTTGCACCCCTTTGATAAAATCTGGGTTTTGACTGATAGAGCCACCTAGGCTAATCACATCTGGGTCGATGAGGTACTGGATATTGAGCAGTCCTTGAGCTAGGTTGCGATTCATGCGCTCAATGGCTTCTTGGCAAAGGGCATTGCCTGCTGCCGCCTCTTGGTACACCTTGCGACCATCCCAGTCAGACTGACCAGATTTTTCAATCACATAGCGCACCATATTTCCTGTTGATGCTAGTTGTGACCAGTTATTGAGCTTTTCTGCAGGTTCGATGGTTGTCATGTAGCCAAACTCACCGCCCAAGCCATGACGACCACGGTGAAGCTTGCCATTGATGATCATGGCGCCACCGATCCCTGTACCAATCACGACACAGGCTGCATTTTCAATCTCAGGATGCGCCAGCAATTCACTCAGTCCAACACAGTTGGCATCATTTTCTAGATGGACAGGTAGCTTGTGATGAGAAAGGGCCTCATACCATGAAAAACCATGGATGTAAGGAATGGCACTGATCCCTTCAATTACCCCTGTTTCTTGGTTAACAGCCCCTGGCACACTCATAGCAATCCCACGGTAGTCACGTTCTGACAATCGCTGGTCCAACCAAGCCAACAAATCTTCTAGAGTTTTTGGCGTTGGGGTGCTGGCCTTATCTAAAATCTTTCCATCCGGAGTGAGACTAGCAAACTTAATCCCAGTCCCTCCGATATCAATCGTTGCAATGGTCATGGCTTTTACCTGTAAAAAGGAGCGAGTCAGCAGTCGGTTCTTACTTTTTCGCTCCTCCTTTCCTTTTATTGTTTCTTCAGCTGCAAACAGCTATACTTCTTCTTTTTTAATCCATTCTGTCCGGATTTCTTGCGGTGCCAATAAACCTGTATGGACCGGATACGGTTGTTCCAGAAGATCGACAACCGTTTGTTGTCCTTCTGACACGCGCACATTTTCTTGGCTCATGTTGTAATAGCGAAGGATGTAACCTTCTTCATTTTCTGCTACCTTAAAGGCTGTTGGGCAAACCTGAGGATGCGTCAAGGCTGTATGCTTGAGTAAGCTACCAGACGCTGCTACACTTCCTTCTTGTTTTTCAACTTGAAGGCTGGTCATCGGTGTCTGCAAAGCTTTCGCTCGGCGATAAGCGGAGAAGCGCCCCTGAGCTTGATGGCATTCTACTGCATATTCAACCTCAAAGTCCCGCAAACATTGTGCTTCTGGTGTTGGGAAATAGCCCCAGTCACCGAGTTCCCCTGAAGCACGAAGAAGTGTTACAGCTATCGTATCGTCTCCAAGGATTTCGTATTCATGTAATCCTTTATTGGCCACTGTTACCCCTTTGACGTCATCATACAAGCTGACGAAGGCTTGTTGGTGTTGGGGATTTTCAGGATTTTCCCAAGAAGCAGCCGGTTTATTTGGCCGTGTGACCACCTCATAGATACTTTCAGAATCATTGCTTGGACGTGTATTGTGAGTCTTGACCAGGAGACGGATACGGTGATCCTTGGCAGTATTGGTGAAGCGCGTCTTGAAGCGAATTTGCGGATCATCTACAAAGATGGTCATCTCCGTTTCAAGAGGGATGGTTGTCAGCTCTTCTGAGCGACTTGCCTTGCGGTTCATAAACTCGATAATGCCTCTTTGCTCCGCATCCAATTGTTCATCCGCGCTGACCGGGATCGTCAGGTCATGCTTGAGCAAGATTTTGGCATAGCGAGCATTGTTTTCCAAGACCTCATAAGCTGTTAACTCCGCATAGATCGGCTCTGTCCCTTTTGGTTGGAAGTAGATATATTCATTTCCAATATCCCCACGATCTTCAAAGCGAAGGAAATCCTCATAAGCCTCATTGGTCGTTTTATCATAGAGGGTCAAGCCATCATCGATACTAAGGGTTACAAATGGCGTATCGATCACCCCATTCTGGAACAGACCATCATGATGAGGTGCTTTGCCTTCCAAGAGCTGGAAGGTCGTCCAAGACAAGGCTGCCAAATGAACTGGAACCGTCACGCGCACTTGACGTGCAATATAGGGTTGGCGGAATTTATCCTTAGGCAGGGTATAGCCAAAGCTTGCTCCCAAGTCCTCAATCTCTGCTTCTACAAGATGTCCATCTAAATCCTCTACGTGGTAGTCTGGTAAAGTCAAAGCGGCCATTTTCTTGAAGCCTTCTGTCGGATGCAATTCCTTAAACGGACAAACTGCTACATCGACAATCGTGCTGACGGTATCTACCTTATTATGCAAGCCAGTATTGATGACCGTAAAGAGGTGCTCACTCTGGGCTTTTTGAGTCGCTAGTTTACCCTTCCATTCGTTCAGAAGGTTGGTCTTGACAAAGTTTCCAACTTGGTTGACCTTGGCAAAACGAACTTCCATTTCACGGTGAACATCATCTACGCTACATCCACAAATACTATCGTGTGGCGCATTTTGTAAGAGCGTCTTCCAGGCATAGGTCAATTGATCCTTGTGGTTGTGACCACCAGTAATGATGGTCAAAGGTTCCACCACTTGCTCGAGCAAGTTGCTGTTTTCTTGGAAGGCTTGCTTGAGATAAATCCGAGAGGAAGACGTATTTGCCAGTGTGTACCAACCATCGGTTTCCTGACTGGTCAATTCTCCTGTAACTGTAGATAATTGTTCAGGAAGCGCACTTTCCACTGCTTGCACATATTCATCAAAGGAGCTGTGAATAAAGGTCACGTCAGGGAAGAGCTCATTGGCCACACGAATAGCTTCACTCAAGTTTCGTTGAACCGGTTGGTGGTCGCAGCCGTTCATCATCAACCATTGGTTGGTTGAGGCATAGTCGCGAACATCTGCTAATTTTTGTTTCCAGAAAGCCAAAGCTTCATCTTTATCCACTGGAATTTCGTTCCCGTTACTGTACCAGTTGGCAAAGAGAATACCCAGCACACGGCTACCATCCGCCCCTTGCCAGTACATTTCAGAAAATTGAGAGGTAAATTGCTCATCTTCGAGGACTTGGTTGTCAAATCCGATTGGCTTCACCCCACGCCCAAAGGCTGCTACGTGAATGCCTGATTTTTGAAGGATTTGAGGAGCTTGTCCCATATTTCCAAAAGTATCCGGGAAGTAACCAATCTGAGTAGATTTGCCCCATTTGGCGCATTCAGCTTGTCCAATCAAGGTATTGCGGACGTTGGCTTCACTGGAGATCAAGTAATCATCCTGCAAAATGTAGAAGGGACCAATCTTGAGCTTGCCCTCGTCGATATAACGTTGCACCTTGTCGCGGTTTTCAGGGCGAATTTCTAAATAGTCGTCAAGGACAATGGTTTGTCCATCTAAGTGGAAACTTTTGAACTCAGGATCATTTTCAAAAAGATCAAAGAGATTGTCAAACAGTTCCACCAATTGCATGCGGTGACTTTCAAAAGGTAGATACCACTCACGATCCCAGTGGCTGTGAGAAATAATATGTACAACAACATTTTCCATGAGTAAAACCTCATTCTAACTTAAATTTTTAATGTTTTAAATATAAACTTGTGATTCTAACAAGAATCAGTGAAGCTAAAGCGTGCTCCTTATACTCAATAAAAATCAAAGAGCAAACTAGGAAGCTAGCCGCAGGTTGCTCAAAGCACTGCTTTGAGGTTGTAGATAGAACTGACGAAGTCAGTAACATATATACGGCAAGGCGAAGCTGACGTGGTTTGAAGAGATTTTCGAAGAGTATTAGCGGATATCCAAGTAATCCAAGACCAATTCGCAGAACATCATGTTGGCCCATGAGAACCATTCGCGTGAATACTTGGTTGGATCATCTACATGGAAACTTTCGTGCATGACACCCGTGCCTCCATTGCAGGCAACCAACTGATCCAGCAAGAATTTTTTCTCTGCCTTATCATTTGTTGTCAATCCTTGAATGGATAAAGCAATCGGCCAGATATAGCGATAAAAGGTATGAGAACTTCCGAGTCCACTTGCGTACTTCCCTTCATAGAAGTAAGGATTCTCAGGGCTCAAAATCGTCCGACGAGTAGCTTGGTAGACCTCGTCGTCAATCTCGCAGTAGCCCAGATAGGGAGCCGCCAACAAACTTGGTACGTTCGGATCATCCATGATACTAGCATTTCCCAAACCGTCTACCTCAAAGGCATAAATCTTCTCACCCTTGCTGTTAGTGGTGTAGGCATAGTTTTCGATTCCTTCTTGAATCTCCGCTTGCAGGCGTTTGGCATCTGCAATGATACTCTCACTATCAGCTAGATTCAATGTTGCAAAGATTTCTTGAACATAACCCAAAACAACCACTGCGAACATATTCGAAGGAATCAAGTAGCTATACTGACAGCAGTCATCACTTGGACGGAAGGCTGACCAGGTCATCCCTGTCACAGCGAAATCTGGCCCAAAGCCATCATTCACCAGCGTGTCTTCCTTACGGTCTGTATCCCGAACAAAGCGATAAGGGGAATTCTTGTGGTCTTGTTCCACTGTCCAGAGATGAAGGATTTCCTTGGTCGCTGTGACAAAGGTTTCATCAAATTGGCTAGTCTCACCAGTTTCCTTCCAAAGAAGATAAGCCAGTTGCAAGGGATAGCAAAGCGAATCCACTTCATACTTGCGCTCCCAAATCCAGCCATTCAAATCGGTATGGTCGGTCTCGTGGTGACCCTTCCAGTTCTCCTCAATATTAAAAGAGTTGGCATAAGGATCCTTGAGAATAAAGGTCATCTGACGTTTGACCAAGCCAGCAATGGTCTGGCGCAATTGGGGATCTCGTTTAGCCACATGAAGATAGGGCCTCAATTGAGCCGTTGAGTCACGCAACCACATAGCTGGGATGTCCCCTGTTAACACAAAGGTTGAACCGTCTTCTAAAATTTCAACTGTATTATCCAAAGTGTCTGTATAGCAACGTTCAAAGACATCCACCCACTCAGGGTACTTCTTAGCTCGCTCAGCCACTTGATCCAACCATTCTCGCACAATTTCTTTTGAATAGGTCATTTATTTTCCTCACACGTATCGATTCTTTCCTATTCAGTATAAAAGATTTCAAAAGGGAAATACATACGCAAACTATAGCCCTTTTTCTACTAAATTTTCCATTTGATAAAAACGCTATCATATTTGACAACACTTTGATACAATGAAGAAAATACCACCGCGTGTTCCAAGAAAAACACAGATCATTTAAGGTTGATGAAGAAAAAGGAGACCAGATGCGCACACATTGCCAAACCATCGATACCCGCTGGGGAAGCGATAATCATCCCCACTATTCGCACGGGAACACCCTCCCTTATACCGGAGTCCCTTTTGGGATGAACTACTTCCTTCCCCAGACGACACACGAACAAGGGGCTTGGTTTTTCAACCCCAATCTCCCTATTTTTCAGGGATTTCGTCTCACACACCAGCCTAGTCCTTGGATAGGAGACTACGCTTGGTGCCTCATCACGCCCATCACAGGAGAAATTGCAAGTTCCGACCTCTTCCGTCGTCAAAGCAGTTATTCGATGAAAGAAGCCGTTTTCCAGCCCCACTACCTTCGGATTTTTTCGGAACGTTATCAGATTCACAGTGAGCTGGTTCCAAGCCGCTACGGGGCTGTCACGCGCTTTCGAGCACCAGAAAAGCTGACTCTCTGCTTTCATGCAGCAAAGGAACTAGAGGACTTGACCCTGACAGACCAAACCTGCCACTTCCGCATTCTGGATCAGGCCCATACTGCAGATACTTCCTACTCTTTCTATCTCCAGTGGCAATTTAGCCAGCCGATTGAGAGCGTCACTCACATCGATCAAGATCTTTTTCTGACCTTTGCTAGCAAGGAAGTGACCGTCCAATTAGGAACTTCTTATCTGTCCCAAGACATGGCTCACAGCCATCTTCCCAACCCTTCCCTAGAGGAAGCTAAAAAAGAAGCAGCCGATCAATGGAATCAACTGCTAAAACGAATTGAAGTAAAAGATACCGGAGGGCGTGACCAAGCCTTTTTCGATCATTGCCTTTACCGACTCCTCCTTTTCCCTCAAACCTTTTATGAAACAGATAGCAAGGGGAATGACTGGCACCTGGATGTTACTCATAATGAAATCAAACCAGGAAAAGCTTATACCAATATCGGATTCTGGGATCTCTTCCGAACATCTTTTCCGCTCTTTAGCCTTGTCTACCCCGATTATTACCGTCACTTTCTCGAAGGATTTTTAAATACATACAAGGATACTGGTTTTCTACCAAAATGGTTGGCCCCAGATGAACGAGGAATGATGCCAGGTACCCTCATCGATGGCGTCTTTGCGGATGCTGTCACAAAAGGGATCGCACCAGACCTACATGAAAACATGCTGACAGCTATGCTCCAGACGGCCCAAAAAACAGACCCTACTCAACATTTTGGTCGCCATGGCAATGAAAGCTACAAGGCCCTTGGCTACCTCCCCGATGATTTTCACGAAAGTGTTAGCCATAGCCTAGATTATGCCTATAGTGATTTTTGCATTGCTACCGTTGCCAAGCAATTGGGTCAGACAGAAACAGCCACTCGGTATGCTGCTTCCAGCATCTCCTACCGAACATTGTACGATGCCCAAACAGGCTTCATGAGGGCGCGATCCACTAATGGAAACTTTAAAGAACCCTTCTCTCCTACCAGCTGGGGAGGAGATTATGCAGAATGCTCTGCCACCCAGGCTACTTTTGGAGCCTTACACGACCTCTCCGGCCTGATAGAGCTGATGGGCGGTAAAAAAGCCTTCACCCAACGACTGCTGGATCTGGCCAATCAAAGACCTCAATTTGACGTAAGAGGATATGGCTATGAAATCCACGAAATGAGTGAAATGGCCCAAGCCCCATTTGGGCAGATTGCCATCTCCAATCAACCCAGCTTTCACATTCCCTATCTCTTCCGCCATAGTCTTCACCCCGAATATACCAATCTCCTTATCCACCAGATCCGTTCCCAAGCTTTCCATCAAGATTTCCAAGCCTATCCAGGTGATGAGGACAATGGTAGTCTATCTGCTTGGTACATCTGGTCAGCCCTTGGGCTCTATCCAACCTGCCCAGGAAAACCAATCTATGATCTGGGACTCCCTCTCTTTAAAGAAGTCCTTCTCCATCTTCCCAAGCAAGAGCTCAAGATTTGCGCCAACTCACACACTGCAGGAGCCTATTTCATCCAAAAAGCCCTATTAGATGGCAAAGAGAAACAAGAGGTTTCCCATCAAGATCTCCTTGAAGCCCAATTGCTCCAATTTGAGCTTTCTTGGCTTCCCCCACATGCATAAGAAAAAGAGAGTGGGACAGAAATCGGTAATTCGTTAGAATTCGATTTCGTCGTCCCACCTCCGCACAGTTGAGTAGGGCTGTAAAAGCTGATGAAATCAGCGTAGTAGAGCCCACTCAACCACTGCGTCTTGCTCGACAATCCAAAAACAATTGAGAGGCTAGGACTTTTGTCCCAGCCTCTTTTTTCCATTATTCATCTCCTACATGATAGTAGATCGAGCCTTGTTCCCCAAAACTAGCGATACCAACACCAGACCATAAGCGGTTTTTAGAAGCATCTGATGTATCTTTAAAGACGACTTGTCCTTGATCATCGACCTGATCACCAATGGTCACTCCTGCAGGGATATACTCCAACAAGAAGCCACCATCACGACCACCATAGATACCTTCTGAGGCCGTTCCATAATCCGTCAAAGAAGCCCCATAGCCCTCTAACTCTTGTGAGACCAACCCTTTGTCGTTAAAGACCAGCTTGTTTCCCTTATCATCTTGCCAGACACCAGCAATGCTGCTGTAGTCTCCGTTGGCAATAGCCTCAAGATCCATTTTCTTCACTTCTTTTTTCTCTTCTTTTTTTTCTTTCTCCTTCACTTCCGAACTAGAAGTAGCCGTCTTTTTGACTTCAGAAGAGGTCGTCGTTTGACTAGAAGAAGCCGGTGATTTTTTACTCACCCTCTGCTGCGAACAAGCCACCAATAAGACGACACTAAGAAAACTCACAAGAATTGCACCAACTTTTTTCATTTAAAATTCCCCATACATTTTTTTAGTTTAAAGCCCTTTCATTGTAACGTATTTTCAAGTATTTGACAAGCTTCACTCCCCATTTTTAATCAAAAAAAGACTAGGCTATCAGCCCTAGTCTCTCTTTGGATACTGCTCTTAATGAGCCAGCATTTCCTGTGCCACTTCTAAACCAGATAAGTTCGAAGGATAATACGTTGGCCAATTTTCCAACTCATCATAAAGCGCCTCTTGACTCTTTCCTCCATGGAAAATGTGGAAGTGAGCTGCCTTTACCGGAGTAATTTCATGGTCACTAAATTGAACATATTTGAAGTCTCCCGCATCGCTCTCCTTGGCTTCAAAGAGATAACGAACACCACGATTTCCCTTCTTATAAGTCAAAATGTGCTTACCTACGTATTTATAGGTATATTTCTTAGAAGATCCTTTTTGATAAAACTCCATTGAATCCTTATCAATCTTAATCCGATCAATATCTGTTTGGTAACCCTTGGTATAATATTCCTTATACTCAGCAGCCGTCATAGTTGGATTTAATTTTGCCTTATAATCAAAGAGCTGATCCAACGTTCCATCTTGCAAGTATGGATAAACTGATTTCCAATCACCCGCATAATTTGCCAAGCTACGATCCTTCACTTGACTATCCTCGAAATAGCCCTTTTGAACCGTCTTAGCATCTTCCTCATGTTCCGGTTGAATATCCTTACCAGCTTGTGACGTTGTTTTCTCTAGCGCCTTCAGATTTTCCTTCATAACAGACACGTAGTCTTCGCCATCTTTCATTTCTTGATCCGTCAAGCTTTCCAAAGGATTTAAGACAGCCAACTCAACACCAGCTTCAGAAGACAAGGTTTTCGCCAAGGACTTAGAAGCATTTTCCTCAAAGTAAATGACCTTGATCTCATTTTTCTTGATATACTCTGTCAATTCACGCAATCGTGCGGCAGAAGGCTCACTATCAGGTGAAATCCCTGAAATGGCCACCTGGTTTAATCCATAATCCAAGGCCAAGTAACGGAAAGCCGCGTGTTGGGTCACGAAATTCTTTTGCTTCGCATCTTTCAATCCATCCTGATAAGCTTGATCCAAAGCCTGTAATTTCTTCAGATAGGCTTGGGCATTTTTCTCAAACGTCTTTTTCTTATCTGGATAAGCTGCGACCAACTGATCACGAATCGACTCTACCATCTTCATGGCACGATGTGGAGAGAGCCAAAGGTGAGGATCATATTCATGATGGTGTTCTTCGCCCCCTTCGTGTTCATGTTCCTCTTCCAATCCAGGAAGCAAGACCATACCCTTGGTAGCATCGATCACTTTGGTTTTCTTATCCTTCATGGATTTCAAAAGATTTGGAACCCACGTTTCCATGTTTTCATTCTCATAAACGAAAACATCCGAATCTTGAATCATAGCCCGCCCCTTAGCAGACAATTCATATTCATGAGGCTCTGATCCCGCTCCAATGAGCAAGTCTACCGTTCCTTCATCTCCAACAATATTTTTTGTAAAATCATAAACAGGATAGAAAGTGGTCATCACTTTTAATTTCCCATTTTGACTCTGACTTTTGCCACAAGCTGTCAAAACAAGTGTTAAAGCCACTAACAATAACCAACCAAATTTTTTAAAGTTCATATCTACTTCCTCAAACGTGATCCAAGATTCACAAGCAAGAACAGTGCCACAAATAAAAGCGTAATACTGGCACTCGCTGGTGTATCTGCAATATAAGACAAAATCAACCCACTAAACATCCCGATAAAACCAATGATGACCGCAATCAGCATGACCCCACGGAAGTTCTTCCCTAATTTCAGGGCAATACTGGCCGGTAAGACCATGATGGTTGAAACCAATAACGATCCTGCTGCAGGAATCATTAAGGCGATAGCAACCCCCGTTACCACATTAAATAAAATGGACATAGTCCGGACAGGAAGGCCATCTACGAAGGCCGTATCTTCATCAAAGGTCAAAATATACATAGGCCGCAAGAATAAGGCCGTCAGCACTAATACAACGAAAGCAATCACAAACAAGGCGATCACCTGTTCATCTGTAATGGTTAAGGTAGAACCAAACAAATACTGATCCAAGCTCATCGAGCTTTTCCCACCACCACGCATCAGTACCAAAGCTAGGGCAAGACCAGTGGACATTAGAATTGCCGTCCCGATCTCCATAAAGTCCTTAAATAAGGTCCGCAAATACTCAAGAAAGACCGCAGCAATAATGACAATAATCATAGTCGAGAGCGTCGGAGAGATTCCAAGGAAAAGCCCAAAAGCGACACCCGCAAGAGAGACGTGACTCAGCGTATCACTCATCAGACTCTGCCGTCTCAAAATCAAGAAAATCCCTAATACAGGAGAAAAAAGACTCATGGCAACCATAGCCAACAAGGCTCGCTGCATAAAATCATACTGGAATAAATCAAGCATGGTCACCCTCCCCTTCTGTATCATGGACGTTAAAACATCTCCAAGGAGAGCTCTGGTCGCGAACCAAATGAATATTCCGATCCGCAAACTGGTTAACCTCTTCAGGGTCATGCGTAATCATCAAAACAGATTTTTGATGGTGATGCGCACTGTGATGCATCAACTCATAAAAATCACTCTTTGTCGTCGCATCCATCCCTGTTGTCGGTTCATCTAAAACAAAGATATCCGGATCTGAAGCAAACATCCGAGCAATGACAGCCCGTTGTTTCTGACCACCAGACAAAGAACCAATCGCCCGATCCTTGAACTCCAGCATCCCAACAGATTCTAAACTCTTCAGAATATGTTTTTCATCGTGCTCATTCAACTTTCGAAACCAGCCTTTACGAGGATATCGACCTGACTTTACAAATTCATAGACCGTACTGGGAAATCCAGCATTAAAACTAGCAATCTGTTGTGGCAAATAAGCAATCCTTAATTTCTTCCCCTTAACATTTGTCTTTGAAATCTCAACAGTCCCAACCTTGGGCTGTAAAATCCCAAGACTAGCCTTAATCAAGGTTGACTTAGCAGCCCCATTTTCACCGGTCAAGGTCACAAACTCCCCACTATCTAAGTAGTAATTGATCCCTTCTAAAACCGGTTCCCGATCATAATAGAACGATAAATTCGAAACCGTAATATACCTCAAACTATAACTCCTCTTCCAATAGATCTAAAAACCGCGAAATGACCCCTTGCTCATTCTTAGTAAACTTCGACAAAACATCCTCATAAGTGTGAAGGGTATGCTGATGGTGGTGCTGATGCTCTAATGCAATCGGCTTACCAATCTCAGTTAAGCGATAATAGAGAACCCGAGCATCATTCTCATCGCGATAAGTCTCTAACATCCCCTGGCTTAATAAGGGCTTCACAGCCTTCGTGATAGCCGCCTGACTGACATTCAATTTCTTAGCTAAGACAGAATTGGTTAGAGCTTCATCAGCAACCAGCATCAAAATATGTTCCTGAGTGTTGGTTAATGAAACACCACTTGTACAAGATCCAACTAAAATCTCATGCTGATTTTCTGATAACAATAAAATAGAATTTAAAAATCGATCGATTTTATTTGCAACTTCAGACAAAATTAACTCCTTCTAATTCACTAAAAGAAACTTTACCGGTTAATTATATCATAAAAAAGAAAAAATTAAAACAAAAAAAGGAGTAAAACTCCTTTATAATCTATACCGGCGGCCGGGGTCGAACCGGCACGTCCTTGCGGACACTGGATTTTGAGTTCCATTCTTGCATTTTTTAAGTAGCAGGGTATTGATTTAATAGACTTTTGGAACTTTTGGTTTTCACAAAAAGGGGACTTTTTTCAGAATTTAGTACCTTTTTAGTAACTCATCTCTCTCTTAAATAACTACTTCCATAAATAGTGAGTCGATAATCTTATTTCTTAGTTATCTCATTTGTCAAATTAAGCTAGACAATTTCACCTGACTCAGAAAAACTTGATACGGAGTTTGGTAGTTCAAGGACTTCCTTGGGATTCGATTTCGCTTATCAAGTACAGAAAAAACAAATTAAACTATAGTCCGTTAAAAATTAGAGGTATCGTAGTTAGTTTACATATCTATCAAGTGTCTATAGTAATAAACTTCATTATTAAAATAAAATGTATTAGTATCAAAGCAACTATCTCAACTTGATTGGTTACTATAATACATCCCTACTAATATCAAAAAGCCACTGTTTCCAGTGACTTCATAATACCTTTCGCTCAAAAATATTTACGTTTTTACCAACAAAGCTACACACTCAGCGGTTCGCTGTTACCTTATTATTTCGTCGTAAACTCCTTACTCTACGACAGCTATGCCCCAGGGTACCTTCTTGACCTCTAGTCTCACATTGTCCCATGGGCGGACTGCGTATTTCTAATCTGCCCATTGACTCCTTTTAAGGCATTCTGTAGTTTGGTGGTATCACCGCTAATTTCTACAGTGATGCCCTTTATTCTGTTTGCCACTAGCGGTCACCTTCCTAAAATGTGCAAAATAAAAGCCCGGATTTCTCCGAGCATAAAGAAAGCACCAACCATTTCTGATTGATGCTTAAGATATTATATTTGTATTATTCTCTGTCTAACTTTGTAAGTTGTGCAACCTGATCTCTTCGACCATATATCACGCCTATTACTTGGACCTTATCATAGGGATATCAAGCGAGAATGGAATTCCGTCATGCATGATGACCTGTCTGTAAGTCATATCAATAAATACTGATACAGGAATACCCAGTTTGCTTAAAATTGCTTCTGCTGTTCTTTAATTTCTGGTTGTATTCGTGCTGTAACATTTGCACTTTTTGTAATTGCCATAGTGAGCACCTCCTTTCTAAGGATATTGTGCCACTATGTATAACTAATTGCAATACATTTTCAGTTTTGTTTTCCTTTATTCAATGCATGATCTTTCATAGGTTACCACAAGACCTACACCTACACCATTATTTGGTGTAACAGCAATAACTCTCCAACCTTCCTTAGCTAAATCGTTTATTTTTCTTTCAGCTTCCTTCACCATATATGTTTCTACCTTATATTCATACATTCTGTTTTTTCTCCTTATCATTTACCTTTAACTAAAAATAAAATAATTCTTCAAATTTCTTATCCAATGCAATGCACAAGATAAGTGCAAGTTTAGCAGTAGGATTAAACTGTCCCGTTTCAATAGAACTAATTGTATTCCGAGAAACACCTACCATTTCAGCTAATGCAGCTTGAGACAGCTGCTTTTGTTTTCGTACTTCCTTAATATTGTTTTTTAATTCTAATTTTTCCTGCATAAGCAATCACTTAAGTCCTTTAATATAAAGAAATAAATAGATGACCGTGATTAAAAGTGTAGCAATATACGAGAATATATAGATTCGCTTCTTTTGAAAAAAATACCTTGACATATTTTCGCCAGATAAATATGCAAACAATAATGCTGTCAATAAATCATTATCGACCCCTTTGATCCAGTTGAGTATGTAGATAAAACCAAATACAACAAGAAAAGTCACTTCACCTATAATTCTTCCCTTATTTGCTTCAGCAATTTTACCTTCATCTTCTTTTTCTTCTCGAGCTATTTTCAGAATTTGTTCTTTATTCATCTTTGAGCCTCCTGCCAAGTTTTCTTTACATACATTCTAACATTGCCAAGTTTACTTGTCAATACTATTTGCAAAATTTTCTTTGCAGTTCTAGAACTTATCTAAGTCCTCCTGCGTTGCTGGGTCATCATACCTCACAGAGTCATTTCCCTTCTCTGTCCAATCATTCATTCATCAATTCCTCAATTTCCTTTATCCCTTCAAACTCTCCAACACTTTCAAAAAGTTCTATAGCTCGTTTGAAATGTCTATTGGATAATTCCGTATCTTTCAAGGCTAAATAAATTTCACCTAACCCTCTATAGCCACAAGCTTGACAAATCACGTCATCAGTCTCTAAAGATTGTTCCAATGACAGATTCATGAATGTAAGAGCTTCATGAAGGTTGTTTAATTTAAATCTCACATAGCCTTGTTCGTAGTTATTTATAGCTTTCTTTAGATTATCATTTGGAAAATGCTCTTCAACTATCTTCTTTTCATCTTCAATGAGTTTTAAAGCCTTATGAAAATTCCCCTGATCTCTGTAGATCATCGCTAATTGATGTAAGCCAATATGTTCATGTTCTTTATTTTCATTTTGTTGAGCTAATAAAATATATTTCTCAAAGATATGAGTACATGAAATATAGTCTTTTTCTGCCAACAATAAATATCCCATCAGATTTAAAAGGCTAAAATCTGTACAGGTATCAATAGAAAAATCTTGTTCAACCAACTTTTTAGCTTCTGATGTTTTTCCCTCCAGAAACAAGTCCCAAGCTGTATCAATTTTAGAGACCATCTATTTCCCCTTTCAACTATAAACAACCTTCATTAAATAAAATTATTCAACAAGAATATACTAATCTCTACCTAATCATGGCCATCCGCTCGATCAGCAAATAAAGCTTTAACATACTGCTTTGTAGCATGGATTCGTTCTTCTATCATCGTTCTTGTCCTTATCATCTCATAGTCATCAATTTTTGCTTTTCCACTTTTATAATATAATTTTATCTGATTCTGTCTGATTAAAACTTTGAAAGTCGGTTAACTACACTCAATTTTCGCATAGTCATCCGAATTCCAAATTTCTTTTCAAGATAATTAGTGTTTAAACGTTTTTTTCGAGCATCACGTGGTAAATATAGGTAACAACACTCGTGACCACCATAGAACTCTTCATCTCCAAAATTCTCTCTACTAAGTTCTGTTAGAGTACTTTCGGGAATCTCTTCGTTAGTAAAAACTAGATGAATACGAGAACTATCATAAGTATTATCAAATGGGTTTTCTTGAATAGCAATCTCTAATTGATTAATTTCTTTGATAATTATTGATAAATCAGCTCCAATTTTATCCAAAATCGTATCATGAACTAACTTTCTGATTTCTTCGTCAGATAACTCTGATTCTAACAGTATATTCCCACTCTGAATATATGTTTGAACATTTAAAAAACCAACTTCTGTTAGGATTTCTACTAAATAAGACATTTTGGGAATTCTATTGGTACCAGTTGGTGTTACTCCACGAAGGAAAATAATCTTTTTCATATTAACTTTCCAATGCATCTTTTTCTAGAGAGTTCATCATTTCGCCATAATATTGAGGATCTCCCGTTGAAAAATAATTAAACCATGCCTCGACTGTAGTTTTTGAATACAGTCCCAACTCCTCGACAATAAACTTAGCCCATAATAAAGAACCGGCTGAACTCGCAGTAATAAGATTTCCGTCTTGAACTGCAATCTCATCTTTATAATAACCATGTCCTTGATAATGTTGGCTCATCTGGCTTAAAAAGAATGAAGCATTACTTGTATGATATCGATTATCTAAAATTCCTTTTTCGGCTAATCCCAAAGTAGCTCCACAGATAGCTCCAACTAAGATATTTTCTTGTAATAGTTTAGAGGCAAGTTCTAAAACGTCATCTTGCTCATTGTTCAACCAACTATCTCCTCCGATAAGCAATAGAGCATCTGTATTTGCAGTATCTATATCATATAGATTAAAATCTGGAACAATTGTCATTCCTCCAGCAGTTTTTATAGACTTTTTCCCTTTAGAAACCGTTAATAATTTTACTTTAGGTTCTCCTAACATAGCCTGTAAACTTAGTGCATGCATCAAATAGCCGTGTTCCCAATCGGCCATAGTATCTTGAACATACATATAAATATTTTTCATAATACTTACTCCTCTTTGATAAATGTTCAAACTATTAATTGTTTTTATTGTATCATATTTTATGTTTCGCTGTAATACCAATATTTTTTACTTCATCAGTAAAATAGCGATTTTTAGACATTGAACAACCTACGGAGGCTCACCGTAGGTTTGTATTTATGTTATCAACTTCTGCAACATTTCAACTATTTGTCCTCAATACCACTGTGTCTCGTTTAAAAGCAGAGTGAAGGACAATGACAAATAGTAGCAACATCTAGAATGAATTTAGAAACTAAAAACAAATCATCAATCTGCATTAAAATAATCATAAACCTCTTTAAAAAGGGTATGCAATATTTCTTGCTCCTCTTCATCTAAATTATTTTCAGAGACTAGCTCATCCAAATACTTAGGTAAAGTAGAATGGTTTTTAATCCCATTCATGACAATTGCAAATTTCAGATCATCTAATTCAGTTTTATTAAACTCTTTTAACTTCTTCAAATCAATTCTAGTGATTGGATGTGGAACA
Organism: Streptococcus parasanguinis; assembly: GCA_905188195.1. Classification (GTDB taxonomy): domain Bacteria; phylum Bacillota; class Bacilli; order Lactobacillales; family Streptococcaceae; genus Streptococcus; species Streptococcus parasanguinis_P. The sequence continues at coordinate 41,160 of CAJJKY010000016.1, forward strand.
ACATCTAGAGTACTGTAAATCGTTTTTCCTAATAAATAATCTGTCGTGGTATCAAATAACTTTGCTAATTTGACAACAGCTTCTAAATTAGGCTCTAGAGTTCCGTTTTCCCAACGAGAATAAGTACCTTGTTGTACATCAATCATCTCAGAAACTTGTACCTGTGTTAACTTCTTACTCTTTCTCAGTTCCTTAAGACGATCTCCAAAAGAAATATTATTAAACATTGTATCCTCTTTAATATTCGATTCTGTATATTTTAGCTTGACAAAATATTCTAAACGGTATAAAATAGAATTATTCCATAAGGAATATTTATTTTAAGATTAAATATTCCATTGAGAATATTATAGCATAAAAGGAGGTAAAAGCGTATGTAACTAGTAGTCGATTTAAAAAATTTTAATAAAGGAGGTAAGATTCGACAAAATAAAAAATCTTGAAACAAATGTGCCGTTCGTTCCAAGATCAAAACATATTATGTAACAATTATACCACAGAAAACTCTTCAGTTGCACAAGAAAATTTCGGAGGTTTCACAAAAAGATGACCAATAAAGAGTTAGTCAATCAAATTTCTGGCCTAAACTCTACCTCTACTCTTAAAAATTGGATTCAACTGATTAAAGAAATAAGTGGCAAGGAATTTAAGAAAATTAAAGTTCCTATCAGTAGAAATCCCAGAACTCATCAATTAAGTTATACAGTTGCCTATGACTTTACAGACGAAGACCTTAGACAATTTCAAAAGTTAGCTAAACTAAAACTTGAAATAGGTCTAAAAGAGGCGATACAAGCCGTATTTGGGAGTCTAGCAGACAATGAGCATGAATCCCTAAACCAAGTAATAGATGAGCTCTACGATGAACTGAGCGCCCTAAAACAGGAATTTAAGCGAGAAATGCGACTGATAAAAATTGAGAATAGCAACCTAAAAAAGAAAATCCAAGATATTGAAGAGTCGATGCAAACCGGCTTACTAGGGTTTGTTAACAAGAGGTCAAAAAAATAGGTTCGGCTAATAGCGAGTTTTCGGCTGAGCCATGAGGCAGAAAGCCGAAAATGAGCGTATATGCGGACGGACCATTTTTGACCGATAGGGTGTGTAGTAACACCACCCTCTGCAAGTTAGGTGTGCCATCGAAAGAATTCAGTATTACCAAGGGTTTTGGAGATTTCAAGGGTGGCAAAATTAGGCAAAAAGTTGAATCAAAATCTATGGCAAAAAATGAGCATTTACGTTCTGTATTTGACTGGATTCAAATTCAGTTTGATAAGACTGAATTTTCGCCAAAAGAAATAATCGAAGATATCCTATTTCTTGACTTTGACCTATTTATTGAGAATAAAGGGAGCCTTAAATACTATAACTATGATAGCCAGCTTCATTATGGGAATATCCGTATCTACTATGGAGCGAAAGAGTCGTCCTACATGCTTGTCATGTCAGGACAGGCACTCGAGTTCTATAGAGATATGGTATTGGATCCAAATAGTCTGTCCGAAAGACAGTTTCTGAACAACCTCTACTACAATTACAATCAATTTTCAGTAAGACGAATTGATATTGCAATAGATGATTTTAATGAAACACCCTATTTCACTCCTAATCAGCTTCTAAAGATTTGCCAGAAGAAACGCTTTCTATATGGGAAAAGCACTTACTACAATACCTACGGAGATGAAACAATCGGCCAGACCTTATATTTAAGAAAACCCAATGATGATGAAAGACTTAGAATTTACGATAAGCGCTTAGAACGAGCTGAGAAGCTCGGTATCAGCAAGCGGTATATAGAAAATTGGATAAGAACTGAGTTAGAACTTAGGAAAGAAAAAGCTCACTACTTCATTCAAGAATGGTTGTATTCAGAAATAGATCTTCTCAACTTTACCAAGGGATATCTCAAAGAAAAAGTGAGGTTCTATAGTGATAGTCACTTCTCAAAACCTTTGAGATCTTGGGAAAAGTTTTTAGGTCACTCAAAACCTGTCTCTATCATTATTTCAAAACCAAAAACAGAACTAGAACAAAAATTAGAATGGTTTGCCTATAAAGGTTCCGGAGCTATTCTAAAAGCGTATAAATTTCTATACGACAATAACTTACTGCATGAGTATGAGAAGACTAACTATCTCGCTCTCAACAATATGGAATATCCACCAGATTTAGCAAGTGGATTAATAGAAAGGGCAATTCTCTTTAAAAGAGAGGATTTGATCCCCACAATCAAAGAAAATATCAAAAGGAGAAATTAATTATGGCAAAAATGCTCTCACAAAATGACTGGAATTTTAATAACATTGGAACAAAATTTGAATTGGATGAAGTCATTCCAAAATTTGAAACGGAAGTCCGAGCAGATGCAAACGGAGAAATTATCAAAAACCGAGATGGTAGCGAAAGACGTTTTAATACCGATAAAATCATTGGTTGGAAATACAATGTAACGATCAAGGATGGACAATTCAAAAAGAAATCAACCCAAGTCTCAGTAGACAATCCAGATGCCTTGGTTGATAATGACTATATCCAAGCAATGGATGAAGTACCAGTTACATTTGACAATTTACAAGCTACTATGATTAGCACGACAATGTATTACAAGGCGGATGCTATCCATTTAGTAGATGTAAAACAAAAATAAGAAAAAGACAAGGGGAGATACCCCTCCCCTTACTTAATCTATTTAGAAAAGGAGATCACATGATTAAAACTGTAACAAAAGACGACCTTATCGAACTTGGCTTTGCTCCAGGAACTGCAAGAAAGATTATCCATACAGGTAAGGTACTATTAGTGAATCGTGGTTTTAACATCTACGATAACAAACGGATTGGTACAATTCCAGCTAGTGTCGCTGAAGAGCTATTAGGGATTGAACTCCAGAAAGAAGCATAACTTATGGCTTTACGTAAAAGTAGAGACGGAACTTGGATTGTCGATGTTTCCAATGGTATAAATCCAATATCTTTAAAACAACGCAGAATTGTAAGAAAAGGATTTAAAACTAAAAAGGAAGCATTGGAGGCCGAACAATACTTACGAAGTGTAGAACTTAAAGAAAAAAGTTTCAACTCAAAAATATCAATTGATATCCTTTATGATCTCTTAAAAGAAGAGGATAAAATAAACAACAGAAAACAAAGTTATATAGATACACAAGAAAACAATTATAACAGGCATATAAAAAGCTATTTTGAAAAAGTTGATGATGTATCCAGATTAACGTATGAAGATATCTATCAATTCAGAGAACATTTAAGAGATAAAAATGCTCAAAACTCGGAAAAAAAGCTAAGTCCAAATACTATTAATAAAATTATAATTTTACTAAAGAAAATTTTGGATGTTGGATTAAGAAAGGGATTTTACAAGGAACACCCCGCAGGATTGCTAAAAAAATTGCCAATAGAAAAAGCAAAATTAAACTTCTGGACCGTAAAAGAATTCAAGCACTTCTTAACACTATTTAACGACGATGAATACAATATAAAGTTGCTATTCACTGTTCTATTCTTTACTGGCCTAAGACTCGGAGAAGCTCTTGCTCTAATGTGGAAAGATATAGAGTTTTCTACAAATACAATTCATGTAAGTAAATCTGTATACGTCAAAAAAGGTGAAGAACATATTAGTAGTACAAAAACAAAGGCTGGAACTCGAAGAATCATCTTGAATACCAAACTAGTGGAGACACTAGAAGAGTGGAAACAGATACAGCATGAAAGATTGAAAGAATTTACAACCAACCTAGATGATCTACAGATATTTCAAAATAGCCCTATTACGATAACTAAAGATTCAATCGAGAAGCAATATAAAAAGATATTACAAAGAGATAATAGTTTAAAAAAGATAAGAATTCATGACTTCAGGCATTCACATGCTTCACTTCTAATTAATCAAGGAGAAGATTATCTTGTTGTAAAAGAAAGACTAGGTCATGCATCTATAACTACAACAATAGATACTTACTCTCATTTATATCCAAGTAAACAACAAAAATTAGCGGATAAATTAGATGATTTGTTATAGAATTAGTAATTTTTAGTAACTCAGCATCAAAAATTCAACGAATAAAAGAAAAAGACAAGGTCCGAAAACCTTGTCTTTAATACTATACCGGCGGCCGGGGTCGAACCGGCACGTCCTTGCGGACACTGGATTTTGAGTCCAGCGCGTCTGCCAATTCCGCCACGCCGGCATAAATTTAACTGGGGTAGCTGGATTCGAACCAACGCATGAGGGAGTCAAAGTCCCTTGCCTTACCGCTTGGCTATACCCCAATAATAATAATAAATAGGCGAGTGATGGGGATCGAACCCACGCATGCCAGAGCCACAATCTGGTGTGTTAACCACTTCACCACACCCGCCATAATTATTAACACGGGCAGTAGGAATTGAACCCACACTGAAGGTTTTGGAGACCTTAGTTCTACCTTTAAACTATGCCCGTAAAGGATGGAAGGGGAGGGATTCGAACCCCCGAACCCGAAGGAGCGGATTTACAGTCCGCCGCGTTTAGCCTCTTCGCTACCCTTCCTGATTATTGAATTGATGGCGCGAGACGGAATCGAACCGCCGACACATGGAGCTTCAATCCATTGCTCTACCAACTGAGCTACCGAGCCAAATTGCGGGAGCAGGATTTGAACCTACGACCTTCGGGTTATGAGCCCGACGAGCTACCGAGCTGCTCCATCCCGCGTTAATATTAAGGAGGATGTGGGATTCGAACCCACGCACGCTTTTACACGCCTGACGGTTTTCAAGACCGTTCCCTTCAGCCGGACTTGGGTAATCCTCCAAATATATAGTCCGTACGGGATTCGAACCCGTGTTACCGCCGTGAAAAGGCGGTGTCT
>CAJJKY010000017.1 GCA_905188195.1 Streptococcus parasanguinis
TTTCATCAGCTTTTACAGCCCTACTCAACTGTGCGGAGGTGGGACGACGAAATCAAATTCTAACGAATTACCGATTTCTGTCCCACTCTCATTTTCTGCAATTTTTTCGAATGGTATAAGTAAGGGGATTCCCTATACGAAATCATTGGAGGTTGCTATGAAGAAACGACACGAGTATGTATCTCCCACCTTGGATTTAATGGCAAAAAAGATTTTTAGTCTGCCGGATGTGACAGCCAAATTCATACGCGAAGTATTGGATCTGCCAGTAGAGTCCGTTGAGATTTTAGAAGGAGACCAGATCCATGAGCAGGGGTTTTTAGGAGATCTTCCTTTTGAAACATCCGTTGATGTGAGAGCAAGGCTAGATAGTGGTCTTGAAGTGATCATTGAGATTCAAGTTTTGAAGCAAGAGTATTTCCTGAATCGTTTCCACTATTATTTAGCCAATCAACTGGTAGAAAATGTCCAACACAAGCGAAAGAAAGGAGCGACCCATTCCATGTACCAGGAGCTGGAGCCAGTCTATGGGATTGCTATCCTGGAGCGAAGTATTTTTCCTCATTTAGATTCACCCGTCAATGTCTATGAAATGCGCCATACGGTAGATGGGACACCTCTTTATAGCTCTCGAAAGGATGGAGTAGCTCATAATATGTTAAAGGTTGCCTTTTTAGAGTTGGATAAGTATAATGAAAGTAGAGATACGGAGTTGAATGCTCACTGGAGACAATGGCTTGAATTTTTTGGCAATCGCCCATTCAGTCATCAACCAGATCAAGTGATCGAGCAGGCAGAATCACTCCTGATCCCATCAAATTGGACAAGGGAGGAAAAAGAAATGATTGATGAACGAATTCGTATCAGAGAAAATTGGGAAATGAGCATGGATACCTTTCGGAAAGAACAACTGGAAGCCGGTTTTCAGAAAGGGTTGAAACAAGGCTTGGAACAAGGTCTTGAACAGGGTCTCGAACAAGGACTCGAACAAGGTCTTGAACAGGGTCTTGAACAGGGACTCGAACAAGGACTCGAGCGTGGTCTCGAACAGGGATTGGAACAAGGCAGACAAGAAGGTATGGAGTTGGGAGTTCAAGCTGGTCAGCAGTCTCTGATTCAAAAACTATCTTTGAAGGGAATGAGTATCGAGATGATTGCTAAAATGACGGATTTATCCTGCGAATCCATCAAAAAAATGTTGGCTACTGATTCGTCTAACGAGGAGTAGTAGCGAGAACAGAATTTTGGGATTGAGAATTGCCTTGCTGAGAAAAAAAATAGTTCTAAAATGGATTGTAAAGATCTCTGGGAGTCGTTTTTCTTGGATGTTGATCCTCTACAGATTTATACGGTTGTGATTTATTGAAGGTTGGAGACTTTTGTCCAACCTTTTTTCTCATTCTTCTTGGCCCATCCTTAGTGAAATGGAATAAAAGTTTAAAATGTCCGAGTTGTAATACTTGACATTACATTGTGATCCTGTATAATAGCTATTGTAACAAAAAATCTTACAACAAAAAGAGGAAACAACTATGAAAAACATTTTATTTATCGTCGGATCTCTTCGTCAAGGATCTTTTAACCACCAAATGGCTAAGAAAGCAGAAAGTCTTCTTGAAGGAAAAGCAACTGTGACTTACTTGGACTACAAGGACATCCCAATGATGAACCAAGATTTGGAAACACCAACCTTGCCTGCTGTGCAGGCAGCGCGTGATGCGGTTCTTGCTGCGGATGCCATCTGGATCTTCTCGCCAGTCTATAACTTTGCTATTCCAGGTGTAGTGAAAAACCTGATCGACTGGCTTAGCCGTGCCCTTGACCTGTCAGAAACTCGTGGTCCATCTGCCCTTCAAGATAAGATCGTAACGGTTTCTTCAGTAGCCAATGCCGGACATGAGCCAATGTTTGCGGCATACCAAGCGCTTTTGCCATTCGTTCGAACTCAAGTAGTTGGAGAGTTCACTGGAACAACCGTAAACCCAGAAGCCTGGGGAACAGGTGAATTAATCTTGACGGACGAAGCAGTGGAAGGACTGGAAAAACAAGCACAAGCCTTATTAGAAGCATAAGAAAAAGCTGAGATAGAAGTCTCAGCTTTTTTAGATACTAAAGAGTTGTCCAAAGAAGTAAGTCACACCCATGGTGAGAAGTCCAATGATGAGGTTACGAAGCATGGCCTGCTTGGTTGGTGCTTTTCCCAGTTTCGCACTGGTATAGCCAGTGAAGATCAAGGATAGTCCAACAACGAAGACCGTCACCGGAATGCGATAGGCAGTTGGAAAGAGAATAATAGAGAGCATTGGAGGAAGGGAACCAACCGAAAAAGCAAGGAAGCTAGATGCAGCAGCATGCCAAGGATTGGTAAACTCCTCGTATTCAATACCATATTTCTCTTCAACCAGGGCTTTGAGGGGATGTTTTAGAAAGGCCCGTTCTGTCAAAATCTTTGCGGAAGTTTCGCATTCTCCATTTTGAAGATAAGCGTGGTAGAGAGATTCTCTCGCTAACTTTGGATCGCGATCCAACAAGGCTTGTTCGCGGTTCACAGCGGCTTCTTCCGTATCTTTTTGTGTGGAAACAGAGACATACTCACCTCCCGCCATCGAAAAGGCACCTGCCAGAATCGCTGATAAGCCAGAAAGAAAAATGATCCAGATGTTTGAGGTGGCACTGGCTACCCCGATAACCACCCCAGCAATAGAAATGATCCCATCATTGGCCCCGAGAACAGCAGCTCTCAAGATATTCAAGCGGTCGTTAAATGATTCATCTACTCCATGTTTTGTTTCAGTCATACTTGTCTCCTGATTTCTTATTTAGAATGATTATAAATAAATCTCAAAAAGAAAGCAAGCATTTTGACTCAAATGATAAAAGTTCGACAATTTAATGAAATATGAGTTGTCATCTTTGATATTACAACAAAAAGAGATATAATGTAACATATATAGTTACAATAAAAAGGAGAAGGAATATGGTATACGTCTATCGTAGCAAGATTCATTTAGCAGAAGTGGCCTTGAATGTGAGGGACTTAGCACGTCAAACCGGTTTTTTTACACAAATCCTTGGCCTTGAGATTCTGTCGCAATCGGATCAGGAAGTGGTTTTAGGATCTGGGGGAAAAGCCTTGGTGCACCTAATTCAGACGAATCGTGAGGAAACAGTTAAGTCCAGTTATGGCCTTTACCATATGGCCATTTTGTTGCCATCTCGCGAGGATCTAGCAGATGTGTTTAAACACATTGCGGAGTTGAACGTTCCCTTTGTCGGGGCGGCTGATCATGGCTATAGTGAAGCTCTTTATCTGGAAGATCCAGAAGGAAATGGCATCGAACTCTACAGAGATAAGCCTGTCACTGACTGGGATATCCGGGAGGATGGCCGCATCATTGGGGTGACAGAGGAGCTCTCTGCGCAAGAAATTTATGACATGGGTCGTCAGGTGGATCCCTTTGTCATTGCTAGGGATACTCGAATGGGGCATATCCACTTATCGGTCAAGGATAGCAAAGAAGCGTCGTCTTTCTATCAAACAGTTTTGGATCTAGACGATAAGTTTACCATTCCATCTGCCAGCTGGATTGCTTCAGGAGACTACCACCATCATTTAGCGGTCAATGAATGGGGTGGCAAGCACTTAGCCAACCGTGAAAAAGAACTGCCTGGCCTTGCCTACTATGTGGTAGAAGTAGCAAGCAAGGATGACTTGGTTGCCATAGCAGAAAGGGCAAAAGGAAATGGGGCTCCTGTCAGCTGGGTGACCTCTAGTGAGTTGATGTTTCAAGATCCTGATGGTATTGTAACGAGAGTAAGAAAAGGATAAGAAAAGAGAGTGGGACAGAAATCGGTCATTCGTTAGAATTCGATTTCTGTCCCACTCTCTTTGATAAAAAAAGTTAGTTCGTTTCATTTTCTTTTCCCACAACCCAAAATAAGAGAAGGAGTTGGAAGATGGCCAAGGCGAATAAGACCATGAAACCGTTGCGACTGCCTTTAGCAGTGGCTTGGGTAAAGTCCATCTTTTGATTGGCTTGGCTCATGGCAACGATCAAGGAAGCCAGGGTTGTTCCAACAGCACCAGCAAATTGTTGCAAGGTATTAAAGATCGCGTTGGCATCGGGTTGCTCTTCCAGAGAGAGTTGTTTTTGTCCATTGGTCATGATATTGCCGAAGGCAAGCCCCATACCGGTCATGAAGATCATGTAAAAGATGAGGACCAAGCTATTTGATAGCTTCAGGGCGAAAAGGGTGAAGTGAAAATGAGCTAGAAGGATGAGAGCAGCTCCAAGGAGAATCGGTTTTCGGGCCCCCAGTTTATCTAGAATCAGACCGGAAAAGGGAGCGAAACCAGCTCCAATGATGGCCCCTGGAAGCAGCATCAAAGCTGCAAGCGTAGTGCTGGAGTGGTTGACCAATTGGATATAATTCGGCAAGAGGAAACTCAAGGCAAGGGAACCCAATTGGAAGGTGAAAAAGGCTAAAATGTGACCAGTGAGAAGAGGATTCTTTAAGATAGCCAGGTTGATAATAGGAGTTTCCAACTGATTAGATCGCCACACCAAGAGGACTAGTCCCAAGATCCCGATCACTAGCCAACCAAGTACGGAGAAACTCAAGAAAGGATGATCTGCCAGGCCGTGAATGCCTAGAATCAAACCGACGAATAAGGCAATAATAGAAAAGAGGCTCACCACATCAAGAGATTCCCGCTTGACCTTACTCATCTGCTCAATGGAGCGAAGCCCTGCAACTAGCGAAGCCAGAAGGATCGGGAATTGAACTAAAAAGATGGACCGCCAACCGAAGCTAGCTGTTAAGAGTCCCCCGACAGTAGGCCCAATAGCGGGTGCAATGGCTGTAATCAAGGTCCCCACTCCCATCATGAGACCGATCTTACGTTTTGGAACCTGCTCTAAAATGATATTAAACATCAGAGGGAGGGCAAAACCAACCCCCATTCCTTGGACCAATCGCCCCAGGACCACAAAGCCAAAATTTGGAGCTAAGAAGTCGATAAGAACCCCTAAAACAGATAGGAGATTTCCAACTAAAAAGATGGACTTCATTTTAAAGGAACGCTTGAGATAAGCAGATAAGGGGACCACACAGGCAACCACTAGAAGATAGATGGTAGTAACCCACTGGACTGTTGCGGTGTTGATCTCAAATTCCTTCATCAATATTGGAAAGGTGATGTTCATGGCAGTTTCTCCAGCCACCCCGCAAAAGGACAGGATCCCTGTCGCAAAGATCGCGAACAAGACCTTGGCTGAAATTTTTTCTTGTGACATAGACGTCTGATTCCTCCTAAATCTTTCTATCATGTTGTAAAAATGGTCTGAAAATCCATCGTAGCGATCTCATTTCCCGTCAAATCCAATTGCTATGAGCATAGCAGGACCGACGTTAACCTGATTCATCGTTTTGTTAGCTAACAAATAGTATAGTGGAAATGAAGACCCCTGTCAAAGAGTTTTTCAAAAATTATGAAAATTTTAAAAGTATTCTCAACAGATGGTAAGTTTCCAATGAAAGGGATTGCTCACCAGTATGATATAATAAGAAGAAAGCAAGCAACGTGAACACACCAATAGGGGGCGCCATGACCAAGTATTTAGTCCAGAAGTTTTTCTGGTTACGAGAAAAAAGTTTGATTCAAATATCCCAGAAAACCCTGGTTTCCTTATTTCCTTTTTTCTTATTTTCAGGAATCATTCGAGTGATTGCCTTATCGGTCTTTTCCGATCGAGGCTATATCCATCAGCTCTTTTCGATGGATAGTTGGTTGCCATGGGATCAAGCTATCAGCCAGGTTCTTATTAATTTTTCCAACTTTCTAGGAGGTCTAGCAGGGCCTTTAGCAACCTACTTCGCTGGGAAATATACAGCTGGGCACTACGGTCGAAGTACGGGGACAGCTGGTGTCACTGCTCTTTTGGTTAGCTTGATTGTAGGGTCTCAGGAATTGTTGGTGGGACCACTTAATGATGGGCAACTGACGCGAATTAACTTACATGCGACGACCAATATTGTTTTGGCCATCTTTTTAGGTTACCTAATCGGACAGATCTTCCGCCTTTCTAAGGCTAGTGATGACCAGATCGTGGACAAGGACTTCATTTATCAGCCCAAGACGGTACGGCCTATTTTCTTGTCCTTGGTTCTAGGGGTTGGCCTGAATATTCTCCTCCTTCTAGGCAATCAGTACCGTGTTTTTCAAACGATTGGGCAATTCTTTAGTTCTTTAACTGTTAACAGTCATCACCTTTTACCCACCTTTGTCATGGGGCTCTTCAGTGGCCTATCTGCTTGGGTTGGAAATAGTCAAGCCTTTACCTTGAACTCGATTGTGGATGACAGTTTTGCTTTAGAAAATCTGACCTATGCGGTGACGAAACATACAACGACAGGCATTCCTCATCTCTATACCTTGACGAACTTGTATCGCAGTTTTGGCCTGGTGGCTGGTGTTGGTGCAGTTCTAGCCTTATTGGTAGCGATCTTGCTGGTTTCGCGAAGTCAAAAGGACAAGAAAGTGAGTCTCCTCAGTATTTTTCCAAGTCTCTTTAACAATGGGGCTTCTTTCATGGTAGGAATACCAGTCCTTCTCAATCTTCTATATCTGATTCCCTTCTTATTGATTCCTTTGGTGAATATGGGGATTGCAGCGGTAGCCTTGTGCTTCAAACTGATGCCAGCGGCTGTCTATCCAGTGCCAGATGGGACTCCGAGCCTTCTCTATGCCTTTATTGGAAGCGGAGGAAGTCTGAGAGCTTTAGTTGTCAGCATTCTTTGTTTTGCCATCGACGTGCTCCTTTATCTACCATTCGTCCATATGGGAAATCGTATCCGAAAAGATCTAAAAGTGAAAGGAGAAAGCGATGAAAGTCTCTAAAAAAACAACCATCGTCCTCACTTTGGTCTGTCTTTTCTTGATCGGTTTAGCCATTCCTTCTTATAGCTGGACTCGAACCAATGTTTCAAAAATTGAGAAATTCTATAATTCTAAACTGTCTCCCATCATTATGATTCCAGGAAGCTCCGCGACAGAGAACCGCTTTGATGGCTTGGTGACCAAGCTCAATAAAGAACGCCAAGGGACCAAACACAGCCTTCTCAAGGTTAAGGTCTGGAATGATGGTAGGATGACCTATAGTGGGAGTATCGATGCGAAGGACAATGAGCCAGTGATTGTGGTTGGTTTTGAAAACAACAAAGATGGCTATAGCAATATTAAAAAGCAGGCCAAACTATTCAACCAAGCCTTCGAAGCCCTTCAAGAAAAATACAATTTTAATAACTTTAAGGGCTTAGGTCATTCCAACGGTGGCTTAATCTATACAGCCTTTATTGAAAATTATCTAGGGGATTATGATATCGATCTGAAAACCTTGATGACCATCGGCACCCCATACAACTTTACAGAGACCAATATTCAAAACAAATCGGAGATGTTGGCAGATTTTATCAAGGGAAAAGAAGCCATTCCCAATACGCTCCATATGTATTCAGTAGCAGGGACTATTACCTATGATTCAGATGAGTTGGTCCCAGATGCCAGTGTATCGGCTGGGAAATACATCTATCAAAACCAAGCTGCAAGCTATACGGAGATTACAGTGACGGGCGAAGATGCCCAGCACTCGGACCTTCCAACCAATGATGAGGTCGTCGCCTTGGTGAAAGAGCATATTGAAAGTCAAACGGATCGTAGAAGAGGTCCGAATAAAGGAAACTAAGTGTGAAGAGGGATTCCTTCCTCACACTTTTTTTAGTATAATAAAGTTTAGTATGAAAAAAAGGGAGACCAAAGGAGATCAGATGAAAAGAAAACAGTGGATGCAGTTGGGATTAGCGGCTTCGAGTATGGTCTTGCTGACGGGATGTTACCAAAGATACCAGCGCCAGTCCAGTCCTAAAAAAGAGGTTGCAACCAGCCAGACTTCGGCAAAGAAACAAGCGAAAAAAGCAGATAATAAACAATTATACCAGTCTGTTTTTTCAGACTACCAAAAGATTTTTACGACCTCAAAGGATGTGGATGCCATTTCCAAATTGAATGATGAATTAGCCAAAGAAGATCGGATGATCAATAGCTGGGTGATTGAGACCATTATCAATCAGCCAGAAGCGGTTCGGTACGCTTTTAAGGACCTGAATGACGATGGGGTAGATGAGATGATCATCGCCAATCAGCAGACGGATGGCAGTTACTTTGTAACGGGGGTGTACTACCTCAAGGATCAAAAACCGACCCTGTTAGCAGAAGGTTTCGTGGCTGGTCATGGAGGAGCACGCAATGCGACGACCCTCTATCAGGGAGGAGAAGTCCTAGAAGTGAGTTGGTTATCTGGTACTGGCCGAGGTCTAGCCGTGCTTTCACGAATAGAAAAGACGTCCCAAGTCGCGACCAAAGTCAAGGAAGAAGAAGTTCAGGTACCTGGGTCAGATATGAATGCCCTCTTTGGAAAATCTGATGAGGATAAACTAGATCTCAAGAGTTTTGACTGGCAACCCTTTGAAAGCACGCCTTCAGGCGGCAATCCCCAAAGCCTGGAGAAAACGCCATGGAATGCTGAAAAATCAGCAAAATTAGCAGAATTTATGAAGACTTGGGGTGAGAAGATGGGGCAGCCCAACTACCAAAAAGGCATCGCTGGCGGTGATGTAGGACCAGACAACCTCTATACTCTAGGGGAAAATAGCAAGATGGATGCCATTTATACAGATACCGGTCAAGGAAATGCCAAGTACCGCATTGTAGAACGCTATAGCAATTGGGACAAATATCCAGATGTGCATAGTTATTTCTTTGCCATTACAGATACAGGGGAAGCCATTGTCTTTCATTCTCCAACAACCAATGGTGGAAAGATGTATCTAAAACCAACGGACAACAAGGAACTTCAAGAAGCATTTACTCAAATCCTTCATCAGTAAGAAGGAAGAATAGACCAGAAAATGATTGTTTTCTGGTTTTCATTTATTCATAAAATGAATAAAAAACCAAATTATAAAAAGATATTTAGGAAAGGAAATATGTTAAAAGATAGTAATAAATGCCGTTGTAAAAGTATTTAAAAACAGAAAACATTTGACAATAAAAGGAAAATCAATTAAAATATATTCAAACTATATTTATAGGAGAATAACGATGAAAAAACTTCTTACAGCCGGTGTGGCTCTCTTGTCAGTTGCAACCTTAGCAGCATGTTCTGGTAAAACTGCTTCAGAATCATCAAACAAAGATGCAAAGGCTTCTTCTAGCAAAGTAGAAAAATCATCTACTTCAAAAAGCAAATCAAGCAGCTCATCTAAATCATCAAAATCTTCTGTTGATGTTCCAGAAATTGTCTTGTTGACAGATGAAGAAATTGACAATGCCAAAACAATTGGTGATATGAAATCCCTATATAGCAAATTAGTGGATAACTATAAAAAAAATGCACAAGATATCGGCCAACAAATTCCAGAAGCATATAGAGCTACTTATACCAAACAAGTAGAGCCAGCTCTCAAGACACTGGACGAATCAAAAACTCAATTTGATAAAGGAATTTCAACTGGTGGTCCAGATGATACAGTTGTTCCTGAACAAGGGCGTACTATTTTTGTACAACAATTGAAATCTTCTCGTGATGCAATGAAACAAGCTCTTGAAACTGCTTATGAATCAATTTCACCATATACTTCTTCATCTTCAGATGATGAATAATTCATAAATGAAAATGAGAGTAGGACAGAAATCGGTCATTCGTTAGAATTCGATTTCGTCGTCCCACCTCCGCACAGTTGACTAGGGCTGTAAAAGCTGATGAAATCAGCCTAGTAGAGTCCACTCAACTACTGCGTCTTACTTGACAATCCAAAAACAATTGAGAGGCTAGGACTTTTGTCCCAGCCTCTATTTTTGATTTCTTACAAAAATGTAAGATTGCAAGGGTAAAATGTAAGGTTATGTTATGGTGAAAGCGTTTCAGTTTTAGTACAATAGATTTGTAAAAATGGATTGAAGCTTTATCGAGCTAGAAAGGAACGGACCATGACCCTACTAGACGTTCAACATATCAAAAAAATCTACAAAACCCGCTTTCAAGGAACGCAAGTCGAAGCCTTGAAAGATATTCACTTCACTGTGGAAGAGGGTGAATATGTCGCCATCATGGGGGAATCAGGATCCGGGAAATCGACCCTCCTCAATATCCTGGCCATGCTGGACCAGCCGACGGAAGGACGGGTCTACCTCAATGGCACCGACACCTCAACCATCAAGAACAAGGATGCCTCCAGTTTCCGTCGGGAAAAACTAGGCTTTATCTTTCAAGATTTCAACCTTCTCGATACCTTATCGGTCAAGGACAATATCCTCTTGCCTCTGGTCCTTTCTCGCAGACCAGTCAAGGAAATGATGAGCAAGGTGGATAGCGTGAGTCGGGAATTGGGCATTCACCAGCTCTTAGAAAAATACCCTTACGAAATCTCTGGTGGACAAAAACAACGGGTGGCTGTAGGGCGTGCCATCATCACCTCACCTGAAATCCTCCTTGCTGATGAGCCAACAGGGGCGCTGGATTCCAAGTCTTCAGCTGCTTTGCTCGATGTCTTTGAAGATATCAATAGCATGGGGCAAACCATTCTCATGGTGACTCATTCAACCGCAGCAGCAGCTCGGGCTAAGCGCGTGCTCTTTATCAAGGACGGGATCCTTTACAACCAGATCTTCCGCGGGGAAAAGACGGAGCGTCAGATGTTCCAAGAAATCTCAGATACCTTGACGGTCATGGCGGGAAAGGAGGATCGTGATGTTTAAATTAACAAGTAAATTAGCTCTTTCCAACCTCAAACAAAATCGCAAGCTCTATTATCCCTTTGCCCTGGCTGTCATTTTAACGACCATGATCCTTTATAGTTTTATCGCCTTGTCATCGACCCCTCATTTAGAGGATTCTTACGGAGGTGGGGCAGCGAGAACTGTTCTTGGTTTTGGTAGTTTCGTCGTCCAGCTGGTCGTCATCATTTTAGTGGCTTATGCCAATGGCTATGTCATGAAAAATCGTTCCAAAGAACTGGGACTGTACAGTGTTCTGGGGATGGAGAAGAAGCATCTCCTCATCATGACCTTATGGGAATTGCTCTTCTTCTATGTTCTCACAGTTGGAGCAGGACTGGGCTTGGGGCTCTTATTTGATCGCCTGATTTTTGCCTTGCTCCTAAAATGTATGGGGCTACCAGTCGTCATTCAATCAACCTTCCAGATAGGGGCTGTTCTTAACACTTTACTTGGGTTAGCCTTAGCTTTTGCCCTCATTCTCTTGCTGAATTCTTTCCGCCTCTTGCGCTACAGTTCCCTCCACCTCATGCAACAGAAAAAGGCAGGAGAGAAGAAGGGACGCTTCTTGCTGGTTCAAACTCTTTTAGGACTAGGGCTCTTAGGAATTGCGTTTTATATAGCGCTAACCGTTGAGCGTCCAGTTGCAGCGGTTCAAGGATTCTTTATTGCTGTCATCTTAGTCATTCTAGCGACTTATCTCTTATTCAACGCAGGCTCTATTACCTTCTTAAGATTTCTCAAAGGTCGGAAATCCTACTATTACAAGCCGGAGAACTTTATATCTGTCTCTAATTTAATCGCTCGGATGCGAAAAAATGCAGCGGGTCTTGCGACCATTAGTATTCTTTCCACCATGGTCTTGGTCACCTTAACCGGGTCGCTCAATATCTTTATTGGAGGACAGAACTACCTAGATACTGTTTACCCTTCTGATTACATGATTAGTGTGGGGCATATGCCTTCAGATGCTGAGACAGAACCAGTTATCAAGGATGTTCAAGCTCAAATTAAGAAAACAGCCGATGCGACAAATCTATCAGATTATCAGGTGGCACAGACAACATACTGGTCGGCTGAAATTCGAAAGATTGATGGAAGGAGCTTAGAGGTTTATGAACAGTCCTATCAAGAAGCTGGTCAGGAGATGGAGATGAAGACAGAGGGAACAGTCTACTTTTTTGATCAGGCGACTTACGAGCAACTGACGGGTCAAAAAGTTGAGCTTGGGGAAAATGAAATCCTAGCCTATGGGTATCAGTATCCAGGAAAATTAGATTCGCAATTAGAAATCAATGGGAAGACCTTCACGATTAAACAAAAACTAGACTCCAATTTTATCCAAGGAAAACTCCCTCAATCCGACCTGTTTCAACATCAAATGGGTTTGTACCTTGTCCTCCCTGACTTGAACCAACTGGGACTAAAAGTTGATAAAAATTTGGAATTCGCTATTACTGCAAAAGATAAAGAGAATCAAGATTTCATCAGTGGCTTGATCAAAGACCTTTATTCGACAGACAAAATGAGTCAATATGGTGCGACTTTCTTTGGTGGATTTGAACGATACAGCATAGAGAAGGAGTGGCGTGAAACAGCAGGGACTCTCCTCTTTATTGGGATTTTCCTATCGGTCATCTTTCTATTAGCTACAGTACTCGTCATTTACTACAAACAGATTTCAGAGGGTCATGAGGATCGGGATAATTTTGTGATCTTGCAACAAGTAGGATTGGACCAAAAGCAAACCGGCACCACCATTCGCAAACAGATTCTCACTGTCTTCTTCCTTCCATTATTCTTCTCCTTCCTATACCTAGGAGTGGCCTACAAGATGATTGCAAAGATCGTTGCCATCTTAGGAGCGACCAATGCGGGACTGGTCCTTCAAACAACTCTTTCCATCTGCGCTGTCTTTTTCATCTCTTATGTCCTCGTCTTTCTTCTAACTTCTAGAAGTTATCGGAAGATTGTCGTGAGGTAGCGCTGAGTCTATAAAAGATTGAGAAATGAAAAAGGCGACAAGTTGTTAAACAAAAAAACACCGAGGGGGTACCTCGGTGTTTTTATCGTGATTATTTCACGTGTTTTGCAAGTTCTTCTTGCGCTTTTTTATTGGATTCTTCTTTTTCTTTCAACCAATTCTTATACGCTTTTTCGTAGTCCGCAGTTGTGACAGTCTTGTCTTGAACTTTTTGGTATTTGAAGAAGCTTGTTTCCCCTTTAATACCAACTGCAGAATTTGCTGCTGAGAATGGCGTCACCTTCGTGATAGATGGAACTCCACCCTTAGAGTAGATTGGAAGAACCATAGCATTTTCTGTCAACCAAGCTTGGGCAGCAGCGTATTTTTCATAACGTGCATTGGTATCCAATTTTTCAGCATTGGCATCATCGAGCAAGGCTTTGTATTCGTTCAAACCAATTTTCTCTATGAGCGCTTGGTCTTTCTTAGGATCAAGTCCCATACCTGTCAAGGTTGAACCATCTGTTGGGTTCAAGATATCCAAGTAAGTAGATGGGTCTTGGAAGTCAGGTCCCCAACCAGTGATATCCATATCAAAGTCTTTTTGGTCTGGTGATTGGGCAAAGTAAGTAGCGTTATCAGCATCGTCTGTAGACAATTTTTGGACATCGATCACGACATTGTCTTTACCAAGGGCCGCTTCGATTGAGCTCTTCATAGAGTCTGCTTGTTGGACAAGAGCATTAGAAGATTGGTCTACAACATAGTCGATATGGATTGGGAATTGAACCCCTTGTGATTGCAATTCAGATTTTGCTTTTGCAAGTTCCGCTTTGGCTTTATCTGCATTATGCAAGCTATCTTGAGCATCTGCGAAACTAACACCTTTCCACTCATCTCCTGTTGCGGCAAGTTTTTCTTCAACGAGAGTACCGAAGTCTTTCCCGTCTGCTTGCACAAATGTCGGTGGAACTAGAAGGGTACGAAGGGTTTTGGTTGCTCCGTCTTTCCCGTTAACTTGAGCGCTGTAGGAAGTTCTATCTAAAGCAAAGTTCAAAGCTTGACGGAAGTTTTTGTTTTGAAGGGCTGTCTTGGTGCTGTTCTTTTGCTCATCAGATGTCTTCTTGGTATGGCCGTAGTTTTGACGGTTGACGTTGAAGTAAGCATAGTAAACAGTAGAGTCTTGTGGGGTATAAACGATGTTATCCTTGAATTTCTTCTCAATCGTACTGTACGTTGAGCTAGTTGGGAAGAGACGAGCAGTAGATAGGTTGCCATCTGAGAAGTTACGAGCAAGATAGTCTTGGTCAGATCCATCGAAGTACGTTAATTTAACAGTATCGATGTGAACATTTTTCTTGTCGTAGTATTCAGGGTTTTTATCCAACTCAATTTGTGATTTTGAAGTGAAGGACTTCAAAATATAGGCACCGTTGTAGAGGATACCATTTGGTTTCACGCTACCAAAGTCTTTACCAGCTGATTCCAAGAATTTTTCATTGACCGGCATCATGGTAGAAGTGGTCAATTTAGAATTCCAGAAAGATTCTGGTTGGTTCAAAGTATATTGAAGAGTATGATCATCAACAGCTTTTACCCCAACAGTTGAGAAGTCTTTGGTTTTTCCGTTTACATAATCATCCAAGCCTTTGACTGAGTTTTGAACCAAGTAAAGAGCATCGGATTTTTTATCGGCTACATATTTCAGAGCTGTCACGAAATCATGTGCAGTGACGTCAGCGTATTCATTACCTTCTGAATCATACCACTTCGCATCTTTTCGAAGCTTGTAGGTATATGTGAGACCGTCTTTTGAAACAGACCAGTCCTCAGCAAGAGCAGGCACTAGGTTACCGTATTGGTCGTTTTCAAACAAACCGTCGACCAAGTTGGTAGTAATGTCGCTTGTAGTTGAACGATTTGAAGTCAAATAGTTCAAGGAATCAGGGTCTGTACCATACACGTATTTGTAGGTTGTTCCCTTTGATGAGTTAGAAGATGAACCACATGCAGCAAGGAAAAGCGTTGAAGCAGCGGCTACACCTGCTAAAAGAGCAAGCTTCGATTTTTTCATATTCGTGTCTCCTTTTGAATAATTTTAATTATTATACTCCAATCAATCTATAAAATAAAGTGTTTTTTGAACTTTTTTTGCATATTTACACACCGGTATACAGTGAAAGCCTTGATTTTAAGGGATTTTTAAGTAATAAAAATTTTTTTAAAAAAGTTACTATTTTGCTTTACATACTAGTAGAGAAAGAGTATACTGATAGTGAATAAACTAGTATGCAAAACAAACTAGTGAATATGTGAAGAAAGAGGTGAGAAGGATGAAAGAGTCCCAATTACTAAAGGGAGTCTTGGAGGGCTGTGTTCTAGAGATTATTTCCAAAAAGCCGATCTATGGGTATGAATTGATCCAAAGTCTCAAAGAGATGGGATTTGATAAGATTGTCGCTGGGACCATTTATCCCCTGCTTCAAAAATTGGAGAAACAAGGCGTTATCTATGGGGAAATGAGACCCTCTCCAGATGGTCCTGATCGCAAGTATTTTTCATTAAGCGATACTGGGAAAGAGCGCTTAGAGGAATTTTGGAACCAGTGGCAGGATTTGGTTAGTAAAGTCGAACGTGTGAAAAAGGAGGGAGAAGAATGATCGAAGATTATACAGAAAAAATGTCAGTCGAGTTGAGGCACCTAAACAAGGAGGATCAAACCTATGTGAAAAAAATGGTCGCCTATATTGGGGCCAAGGCCTACTTTTATGATGATGAAGCACTCGGTGAACAACTCTATAATATGGTATGTGACTTAAAGGTTGCTGAGAAAGAAGGCGTTCGGGCAGTGGATTATTTTGGAAAGGATCCACGGGCGATGGTGGATCAAATTCTTTCGGAGTTACCTAAACGCTCTTTAGGATCTTATGTGGGACTAATCTTCATACTTGGAGTGATCTTAGTTGGCATGCGTTATCTAATGGATTTCACCTGGATGATGCCATTGAAAATACAACCCTTAACATATGTTGTCATTCTACTCAATTTCTTGATATTCAGTCAGTTCATCCTGTGGCTTTGGTCCAAACAGAGCTATGGAGAAATGAAGCGTCTTTGGGCTATTTTTATCAGTGTGATCAGCCTGCTGATGTTTTTGAACATCGTACGACTATTTTCGATCTATTTTGGCCACATTGGGAGTCTCTTCTTATCAGATGGTTGGGCGGTTGTTCTTGCTGTCCTAGTCCTACTTGGGTTTGCGGTTATGGCTTATAGAAGTAGAGATCGTCTGATGACGAGTCTACTAGTTCTTGGGCTGACTTTCCTTGTAACTGGATGTTGGATTCGTCTTGTAAATCAAGAAACTGCTCATTTAATAGGCTGGTTACTTCCTCTTATAGGACTAGTCCTGTTTCTCATTGTATTTTGTCTCCAAAGAAAGGGGAAAGCAGTATGACATCAGCTATTTATTATGAAGAAACGCAGGCTTTGGTTCAAACCTTTCGTCAGGAGGACCAAGCTTATTTCCAAGACCTATGGGATTATTTCAATTTTGCCGGTTTCTTATATGAGGAGAAGGCTTTAAGAGAGCAGGTTTATAATTTAGCGCTAGATTTTTCGCAAGCAAGCGGAGATGGATTGACGGCAAAGGACTATTTTGGACAGGATCCAAAGGGAATGGCAGACCAAATCCTAGAGAATATGCCCAAAGAATCCACGCGATCTGTTCTAAAATATGGGGCGATCATCTCGGGAATTGTGATTTTTTATCGCCTCTTAAGTGATTTTGCTTCACAAGCCGTCCTGGTTCTTAAGCCACTGGTCTATCTAATGGATAGTATTTTAGGATTTTTAGCCGTTGGGCTACTCTTCTATCTCCTTCGTCGCCTCATTTTTGCAGAAGAGAAGTCAAAAAAAGCAATCCATGTAGCAGTCGTTTTGGTTCTAGGAGTCTATTTCGCTAGTGAGATCGTGGGGGTCCGTTTCTTACCAGCTCTTGCTTGGTTGACAGTGCCGAATCCATGGGATACTCTCCTTATGACAGGAGCTAGTGGAGCTCTCATTCTTTGGCAATGGAAAGAGAGACTTGGCAGAGCCTTCGTCTTTCCTATCGTCGCCTTTTTAGTGGTTGGATTCTTACATCGCTGGACCTTAGCGCAAGGAGTTCAGAATCCTGGTGTGACTATTCTTCTACCAACAGTGATCATCGTTTTGGGACTGGTTATATATTATTGGTTTACGATTCGCGCCTTGAAAAAGAATAGGACGGAAAGTGATAAATAGAAAGAAAAGGGGGAGAAAGTGTCTCCCTTTTCTTCTTCAAGTATGATAGAATAGACTGATTAGATGGGAGAAGCGACATGAATATATTTCGAAAAAAAAGCCTTGGGCAAGTACACCCGGGTCTGAACCGTCATTTACGATTGTGGGATTTGATTATTTTAGGAATCGGTGCCATGGTGGGGACAGGGATCTTCACGATCACGGGGACTGCAGCAGCGAATTTAGCTGGCCCAGCCTTGATTGTTTCCATTGTGATTGCAGCATTTTGCGTTGGCTTATCTGCTCTCTTTTTTGCAGAATTTGCTTCGCGGATCCCTGCAACTGGGGGAGCCTATAGTTATCTCTATGCCATCTTTGGAGAGTTTCCAGCCTGGATTGCTGGTTGGTTGACTGTGATGGAATTTATGACAGCTGTATCAGGGGTGGCTTCAGGTTGGGCCGCGTATTTCAAGGGCTTGTTGGCCAATCTTGGCTGGAGTCTGCCGACGGCTTTAAACGGGACTTTTGATCCAGCTAAGGGAACTTATGTGGATCTCTTGCCTATTTTGGTCATGGTCCTCGTCACAGCCTTAGTTCTTATGAATGCAAAAGCGGTCTTACGCTTTAATTCCTTGTTGGTCTTACTCAAGTTTTCTGCTCTTGCCTTGTTTATCCTTGTCGGGATTTTTCATCTAAACCCTGGCAACTGGGCAAACTTTGCTCCGTATGGATTTGGCGAAATCTATGGTGGTCAGACAGGGATTATGGCTGGAGCTTCGCTCATGTTCTTTGCCTTTCTTGGTTTTGAGTCCATTTCCATGGCGGTCGACGAAATCAAGGAACCACAAAAGAACGTTCCTCGCGGCATTGTCCTCAGTCTCTTGATCACAACCGTTCTTTATATCTTGGTCACCCTGGTTTTGACCGGTATGGTTCCTTTTAAGAACTTAAATGTAGAAGACGCGGTTGCCTTTGCCCTTCGTCAGGTCGGAGCCGGCTGGGCTGGGAATTATGTATCGCTGGTCGCGATTTTGACCCTGATTACCGTCTGCATTTCCATGACCTTTGCCCTTTCACGGATGATATACAGTTTGGCGCGAGATGGGCTCTTGCCAAAAACTATGAAACAACTCGATTCCAAAACTAGAATTCCCAAAAATGCAACACTAGTAGCTGGATCGATGGCAGCCATTGCTGGTGGAGTCTTTCCACTTGCAAGTATCGCTTCCTTCTTAAATATTTGTACCTTGGCTTACCTAGTTATGTTGGCCTTTGCCCTCTTGAAATTGCGCAAGGAACACGGGGCTCCTGGACCTGGTGAATTTAAAACACCCTTGGTTCCAGTCTTGCCAATCCTATCGATTGTGGTCTGCCTGTCCTTTATGACCCAGTATTCCCTATCGACCTGGCTGGCCTTCGGAGTTGCTCTCCTGATTGGGATCGGAATTTATTTCGGTTATGGCTATCGCCACTCAGAAGAAAATCAATAAAACATGAAAGCTAGAGTAGAAGAACTCTGGCTTTTTGTATAGGGGAAGCTTTTTTTTTGGTATAATAAAGGGAGAAAGTTAACTAGATAACAAAGGAGAACATCATGACATTTGAAGAGATTTTACCAGGCTTAAAGGATAAGAAAAAATATGTACGAACAGGATGGGGTGGAGCAGAAAACTACGTCCAACTCTTTGATACCATTGAGCAAAATGGAGTGGCTCTGGAAGTGACCCCTTATTTCCTCATTAACGTTTCTGGTGAGGGGGAAGGGTTCTCTATGTGGAGTCCAACTCCTTGTGACGTCCTAGCGACAGATTGGGTGGAAGTCCATGACTAAACAGGTCTTGATTACAGGCGTGAGCTCTGGCATTGGTCTTGCTCAAGCTCGCCTCTTTCTAGAAAAGGGCTACCAGGTCTATGGGGTGGATCAGGGAGCGGATCCTCAGTTGTCGGGTGATTTTCACTTCTTACAGCGGGACTTAACTCTTGATTTGACGCCGATTTTTGACTGGTGTCCTGAGGTAGAGATCTTGTGCAATACAGCAGGAGTTTTGGATGATTACAAGCCGCTCCTGGAGCAAAGCGCTGAGGAGATTCAGGAGATCTTTGAGATCAACTATGTGACTCCGGTAGAGCTGACACGGCATTATCTGACTCAAATGTTGGAGAAGAAGCAAGGGACCGTCATCAACATGTGCTCCATTGCTTCTAGCCTGGCAGGAGGAGGCGGTCACGCTTATACCTCGTCCAAGCATGCTCTAGCGGGCTTTACCAAGCAGTTGGCCCTGGATTATGCAGAAGCTGGTATTCAAGTCTTTGGCATTGCGCCGGGGGCCGTCAAAACAGGCATGACCGCAGCTGACTTTGAGCCAGGTGGCTTGGCTGACTGGGTAGCCAGTGAGACGCCGATCAAGCGCTGGATTGAGCCAGAGGAAGTAGCAGAACTCAGCTTCTTTTTGGCTAGCGGAAAGGCATCTGCCATGCAAGGACAAATCCTGACGATTGATGGTGGTTGGAGTTTGAAGTAAGGGCTGAAATAAGCAAAAAAGATAAGAATGAAATGAGTCTAGTTGAACAGCTGGACTCGTTTTCTATTTTAGCTTTATGGAAAGGGAATCTTATGGTATGATAGCCTAAAAGGGACCTGTAATATGGAGGTCAAATAAAAAAAGCCTTTGGGAAGAGAGACTCAAAAGGAGACGAGATGCTAGTATTAACAGACACAGATCCAGCTATTTCAAGCGAAGATTTTTTACAATTTGAGGAGATTCTTGGAAAGAAATTGCCGGAAGCCATGAAGGATTTTTATCTCAAGTACAACGGTGGCCAGCCCCAAGTAAGGGGTGTTCACGATGACTGTCATCTCTTTCCTTTCAATTCCTTTGATTCACTTGAGGAGATGAAGAAGTCTTTTACCTGGTTTGACGATGAGGCTGTGCCTGAGGGATTTAAGGCCGCAGATCTTCTCCATTTTGCCTATGATCCTGGATCGGGTAACTATGCTCTTTCTCTAAGGGCAGAGGATTATGGCAAGGTGTATTTCTATGTTCTAGAAGAAACAGCTGAGATCTACGGTCAATGGGCTTCTTTTGAGGAATTTTTGAACTCTTTTGTTGAAGAGTGAGATTAAAAAGGAGAAGGGATGCGGAAATACCAAGAACTTTCACTAGAGCAGATAATTAAGCAGGTGCGAGCGAATCAATTATCTTCAGATGATTTTTGCCTCTATGGCAAGGAGGATGGAGAACTGGCACTAGATAGCCTCTATTGGGTATCCGATTATCCGGATGTCGTGGAAGACTCTGATGTCTACCCGACGGATGTAGCGGAGCAAGATCTCCAGCTAGTCTACTATGGAGAGCAGTTGATTGATGTTCTTGCAGTCGCACTTGAGGAAAAGCCAGATGCTAGTCACAATGACTTGGTCGAGGCTTTGAATTATTATCAGCAGCATGATTGCTTTATGAAATTTGAAGATTAGCTAGGCCGATTAGAGAACTGGCATCCGAAAGGAGGAAAGATAGTGATGAGAGAATATAAATTTGATATCCATAACGAGATGAATGTAGCAATTCCAGAGGAAAAGGAAAAAGTTTGCCTTGCTTTAAGTGATTCTTTAGAGGTTGTCAATGAGGAGTTGACTTCGTCTTATAAAGCAAAACTCGATCATCTACTGGATCAATCATCAGTATGGTATCCAAAAGCTTTGGAAAAAATTCAGGAGGAATTTCCAGAACTAGCGACGCCAGACTCCTATCCATTTTTATCTTGTCTGAACAAAGTGACGTTGACTTAATTTTCGGCTTGGAATTTGGACTGAGAGAGGATTCGGAGCATGGTAGAGGACTTAAATTCTCCCTCAATAGTTTTGAAATTTTAGAATATGGTATAGGGGAAGTCGCTTACTACTAGGTCTAGTCGATAACAAAAGAAGCACTAGAAAATGGAGCAGGATATGGTTGAGAAAGATGGGATTATCATAAAGGATGGCAAGGTCATCCTAAACAGTGGTGAGAAGCTATCGATTGAAAATCTAATAGAGGAAGCGAGTAGGATTCGTTTCATTAGTAATCAGCACTTTAAGGATACAAGCATCAGTATACTAGAGAGTTCACGAGTCATATTTGAAAACTGTATCTTTGAGAATGTCGTTTTTGAAAACTGCGATTTAAGGGACATCGGCTTTAAAAATCATACAGTTATTCGAAACTGTACTTTCAAAAGCTGCAATTTAAAGGGAACATTATTTTATGACAGTCACATAATATCGTCTACCTTCCTTTCTTGTCAGATGAAGCGTCCTCTTTTAGAGAATGTCAGCGAGATGAGAGATTGTCTCTTTAAAAAGTGTAGGATGAACGATATTTTCTTTCCTCTACCAGAATTTCAGCAGAATAAAATTGTTGGAAAACTGTCTGAATGTACCTTTGGGTCGAAAACAAAGAAAGTAGAAAAGTTATATGCAGATCTATCAGAGGCTCATCTCAGTTTTGTCGAGTTTACAAGGTGTGATTTGACAGAGACCATTTGTCCCTCGGATCCAGATATTCTCTATATAAAAAATCTGAGTGAACGGTCAAAGAAGGCTCAGGAAAAAATTGCGACAATCCAAGATGATAGAAAAAGGCAGGCCCTTTCTATTTATACAGAAAGTTGGATGAATGAAAAGTATGTGGATTACTTGATGAGTCGCAAAGATTACAAATGGGCCTGGGATGATTATTTTGAGGATGTGTCTAGGTGTTTGGGACTTGAATGGAAGTAACTAGCTCTTGTTTGAAAAATGACTGAGATAATTGCCAATAGGTAAGCAAAAAAAGGGAGATCGGATAGAGAAATGACAGTCAATATCAATGAATTAGTGAAGGAGCAAGGTTTTTGTGTGGTGCCTACAGAGGAGAAACCATTTAGTTTGGATGAGGTCCGTTTCAACCTTTTGGCATATTTAGAGGATTATTCTAAAATGGGATTTTCTTTTGTTAAAGCAGGTGACGAACTAGTCGAACTCAGGAGAAAGCAAGAGGTCTATAGGCTTTTTGGTCAGTGTTTTTTAGGTGCTTTTGTAATTGGAGAAGAGGAGCAAGTCTTCTTGCTTTGCAATCAAGAAGGAAGGGAAGTTTTTCAAGAAGAGAGGATCTATGTTAATTCTTCCTTGCATACTTTTGTTTCCTCTTATTCGCTCTTTTTATCAAGCATCTTTCTTTTGAAAGCAAAGTTTTATGAGATTGAGCAAGATGAAGTCGAAGAAATTGCAGCAAACTTGATGCATCAAATTCTTGCCTTAGAAGCTCCCCTTGAACAAGAATTACCCTTCTGGGAGCACATGGCCTATTTGATAGAAGACGATGGAATTGTTCTAAGAGATGATCTCTTTCATCTGGTGAATAGAGGTCAGTAAGTCTTGGCAGATAATTGGTCATCAAGCGGATTTTGATCCAAGCCATTTTAAGGATTTAGCCTTTAAGTGGGGAGATCCAAATGGTCTTCACTTTGGGAAGGTCTGGCTAGATGGTAGGACAGAACCTAAGATTTTTTCTAGGGAAGAAGTTGAGGAGCTGGACTGGGAAGCCTGTGTCGGAA
Organism: Streptococcus parasanguinis; assembly: GCA_905188195.1. GTDB lineage: Bacteria > Bacillota > Bacilli > Lactobacillales > Streptococcaceae > Streptococcus > Streptococcus parasanguinis_P. The sequence continues at coordinate 22,638 of CAJJKY010000017.1, forward strand.
GTATAGTTTATAACAGAATCTTGGAAGAAGAACTGGCAAGCAGAGGAAATAAAGGAGTTTGAGATGGACTATGTAGATGAGTTAACTTCAGGACGTACGCCCTTGGTAAAAAAGGCAGCGAAAAAAATTCTAAAGGGCAGACTAAAAGGATATGGACCATTCTTGCATCAGGCCTTGGAAGGGGAGATGGAAAAGCCTAAATCATGGGAATCACAAATGTATTTGCTCTACGCCATGGCTGCAACGGATTGCACAGAAGAAATTCCCTATCTCAAGTCATTACTGCTGAGAGACATCCCAACCCCTGTAACCTATCGCTCTCTAGCAGTAGCGATTGCTTATCTAGAAAATTTAGAAACAGAGAACTTGTCTTTTGTTTATGAATCCTTGGAATCGAATAACTCATCTCAAGCTGCAGGTGCCTGTGCAGCGATATATCAGAGAAAGATTGTGCTGAAAGATGACGATTTTAACAAAATTATGTCTTATGTGACTCAACCTAAATATCTTGAGCATATTGGTCAAGTCATAAATCCATTTTTATTTATTTTGGCTGCATCTTATTTATATCAAGAAGAGAATCGCCAGAAAATTGTTGACTTTTCTCGTCAGTTCGATATATCTATCGTCAAGGACTTAATCAATGACGTTACAAAAGGAAAGGACGGCAGAAGAGTTAGTCTATTCTAAAATCTACTTAAAGAGAGAAGCTGTCACTTCCTTAAAGAGGGAAACAATGAATCTTAAAAAGAAGACTTATATTCATTTTTAAAAAGGAGTTCATACTGTGAAATGGTTTGAAAAAGTAGTGGGGAAGGAAAAGATTATTCATTTGTTTGATGGTGATTTGGACTTGAAGAATGTATTTCTTGATACTGTGTTATGTTACGATTACAAATTAGATCTTGTCTTTTATTTATTTGATTTGCCAACTAATTTCCCTGAAAAGTGGCAGAAAAGTGCATTTAATGCCATAAAAATTAATGTAGAGTTTTTTAATTTAGATGAAATCCATTTTTATTCTAAGGGGATTCATAAGGTGAATGGTCAACTGGAACTGCTTTTTTTAGAGAATAAGGTTGAATTCAATTTTATAAATCAAAATAATGTGATGTTATCGGGATCTTCTGACCTAGTTAGAATTGCTGAGATTGCTCCTGTAAAGATTGATACTTAAAGATGTATTCCTAGCTTATTTGCGGAGATTCAGGATGATCAAACAATCCTCCATTATTAGGAGAGACACCACGACTATGGGAAAAAGTGAAGGAAGAGCACAAACATTATACCTTGACCTAAGGCTAAACCTTTCTACAAGAAAAAAACTACGAGACCACGAATATGAAGTTACAGTATTTTGAATTAGATAAGCCCTATGTGGAAAATCAACAGAGGATTGAGGAGCTGATGGAGTCAGCTGCGCTAACTTACGAGGAAGCTAGAATTAAGGACTATCGACAGAATTGGAAAGACCTGCGAAGAGCGTTCGTATATGAATCCAAATGTATGACCTCTATGGTAGAGCGCCTTTTTAAACCAGTTGTGAGCAAGCATTGTTGGAAAATCATCGTAGAATGTGTAGATACGATTAGCAATCCAGCTATCATGAACCTACTTGGTGTCTATACTGTTCAGGTCTTATTTGATTTTTCTAGCTATGAAAGCTCGAGTCCATTGGAACAGAAAAAGATGCTCTTAGAGGCTTTGGTAAAAGGAGTAAAGCGCGTGTTTGAGGAGCTCTCTATTCCATGCTCCTTGATAGAGGATGTAGTCAATGAAATAGAGAAAAACGATTACGAAAATAGCTGGGAGTGGAAAAGGAAGAAGATCCAATCCACGATCTTTTCTATTCAAGTGGAGCATCAGCTTGATAAGGTGGATTTGTTTTGGAAGATAGAGCATAAGGATAAGAGCATCCGTCAGTTGATTCAATCCTGCCCTGCTCATGAGATGGATTATGGGGCTAAGCTTGGTAAACTGGAAGCAAAAGGTAACTTCCTGTATCTGCTGGATAAAGAGAATGAGATTGTGAGCAAAATTTCTGTTTCAGAATGGTGGAGCACAAACAATGAGTGACTTAAAAAAGAGATTATCTTTATTAAAAGTAGAAAAACGAATCAATCAGTTGAAGGGAATAAAGGATGTCCATTTTCTGACCGATAAACCTAAAGAAATTATATGGTATGCTGGGGAGTTGAATCCTATAGACTCTCCGCTTCCTTGCCTTTATGAGGTTCCTGTTGACCTTGCGACTAAAGGTCTAAGTAAGTCAATTCAAAGTCTGGTTGGCAATAGTAGTCAGTTTATCCTAGTTTTTTGGGAGTTTTCACCAGTTTACGTCTTGTTTCAAATGGAGTCTTTGGATGACTTTTTGCCTTCTTATTTTAGTGAATTTTCTACCAGAGACTTGACGCTATTCTTTAAAGACCAGGAAAAAGTATTGGATCTCCATTTAGCGGAGGATAAAGTAGAAGTGAGAGTCTTGGAGAATAAGGCTAAGAACCGGTAAATTCTATAAATTGAAAATGAATATAGAATTAGTCGATGAAAGAGACAAAGAGGAAAGAATGCCATTCTTGGAGAGACAAATGGTAAGGAAGGTTCTAATGTGTGAAAAAGAATACTATTATTATGACAATAGTGAGTTTATGTCAGGCCTAGGAGTTATTTATACAGAGTTTACTGGACAGCGTGCAAGTCGACAAATTAACGTTTTGAATGGGCACTCTTATGCTTCCTCTTGTCTACAGGATTATGTTCCAGAAGTAGGGTTTCTACTCTATGATGGTCGGAAAGATGAGTTGGATCTATCAGACTCCATCAAGATTAGTCAAGAGGAATTTGAACGAATATGGACTCAGGCTGTCGCTAGCGGTCAGAATGATACGTAATCGTCAGTTGAAAATAGCCAAATATAATCCCAAAAATGTGAGAGGAGTCCAATAATGATACTCAATTTGTTAAAGGAATTCGTAGAAGTCTATCATAGAAACAAGGGCTTAGGAGAGCTTGTATTTACTAGTGACTGTCTCCATGTCGAAAAGCCAGATTTGTCTGGTCAATTGAAAGAGTTCTACCAACATTTGAGCTTTGAGGAAGAAGCTTATTTTAGAGGAGCTCCCTATGATCTTGCTCTAATTCCTCTCCCTCTATGTGAAGCTGCATCAGAAGGATGGCAGGATCCTAGCTGGAAAGAGAGTTATGTGGTTTTTGCTCACATGATGGGGGATGAGCCAATTTTTTGTGATCTAACTAGCGAGCTTAGTCCTGTATTTGGCAAGATTCCTGGGAATTCCAAGCTCTATTGCTTAAGCCCCTCTTTATCTACTTTCTTGTCTACTTATAGTCAGATGAAAAAGCTAGAAATCACCAAGTTTGAGAATGACATCTACATTGATGAGGACTTGTCGGACTACAAAGAAGGTTTTTTAACAGGAATCATGGCTATTATCGAGGAGCAACTTCCTGAAGCCTATCGAAAAGACTTTATTGAATTTATGCTTGGCTAAAGCCAAAGATGAAGAGATGAGAAGCAAATGAAAATGAAGAATTTTTTAAAATGTTGTGAGGATCTGGTCATACAAGAAAGTGGGGCCTCAGCTTTTGAACTAGAAAAACTCAAAGACAGACAGTTTCCTCAAGCTCACCTGGATTTGCTCTCCATGACCAATGGCTTGGAGTTTTATGGTGGCTATTATCGCTTGTTTGGGACGGATTCTACTCAAGCTATTACGCTAGATTCCTGGAATTCGGATGAGGTATGGAAAGACGTCTGGAGAGATTATGTATCAGACTACTATTTTTTTGGTATGTCTGCTATTGGAGATCAATTCGCTTATAGATTGAAGGATGGGATCATTCAAAGTAATCAGGTTTATTATTTAGATGGGATTACTATGGATGTTATCGAGATCTACGACAGTTTTGAAGCGTTTTTTGAGAGGGAATTTGTTCTGAAAGCCCAAGGTGGGATGGAATCTATTTTTGTTTCCGCTAGGGAACGATTTGGAAATCTAGACCTCTCCAGAAGCTGTATTTATTCCCCTTCCTTAATGATAGTGAATGATCCAAGTGTTGAAAATCTCATGCTTTTACCGACAAAGGATGTCATGACCATCAATGGCGATTTGCTTGTTCAATTATCTGATTCAGAGGAGTCTATTACGAAACTAGATCAATTTCTAGACGCTTCGGGTAGAGCCAGAGTCAAGGTTATTTTTGATCGAGATTGAGCAAGCAGGATATAGTTTATTTAGAAAAAATACTCTGAAGATTCGTGATTTTAACCTTTTGGCGACAAGCGATGATTTAGTCTTCTAGTCAAGGTGTCATTGTAAAATGATTTAGGTTGAAAATAGAAAACGAAGCATTTTATTCATGAAAAGAGGTGAATGATGACCAGTTTAGATAAATATTTAGAAATCATTAAAAAAGGATTTTCCGAAAGAGAGAATCTAATGGCAATGGAGCCTCTGCATTCTATTGAAGAGATTGCACCATTATTGGATGAAACATTGACTTATAAAGAATTTATCGATATCAATCGCTTATTAAGACAAAAGTACATTGTCGAAAACCCAGAGGATATGCTGAAAGATGTAGATTTTAACCAGCTTTCTTTACCTAGCAATACGAGGGTGATTTACTTGATGGGAAGTAAATCTGATGTGCTAGACTTTTCAAAATATGAACAAGTAGAAAAGATTTTAATAGTTGGGGCTAGAAAAGTAAGAAAGATCATCTTACCCCAGAATGATTGTGTGATAGCTCTAGGGATATCTTCCATGACAAATTTGGAAACGATAGAGAACATTTCTTTTCATAAAGGCATGCGTTATCTGCACTTTGATTATGGTGTAAAGTTGCCCAACTTAAATTTTATTAGAGATTTAAATCAGTTACTCTATCTTTCATTTACGGCAAATAAAAAATTACCAGAATTGGATTTTATCCAGCCCTCTAGTGAGCTTCGTTTTTTGGATTTTGTCGATACGTCTATTTTTAACTACGCAACAACAGTTAGCTACCTGAAGAGTCTGAAACATCTCCGATTTTTAACAACGGGAAGAACAAATCAAAAGCAAAGGGAACTTCTTAGAAGAGAGTTACCACATGTTTGCATGCGTGAGGGGTAAAAAATGACTTCAATACAGCTTTTTATGACCTATGTTTTCATATTTATTGATGAGTCAACTTGTGAAGAGACAGATATTCAGGCAAAAATTGAAGAGAATATGGAGATACTAAAGAAGTATATCAAGGAGCATGAAATCTATAGCCTCTTTCCTTTTAAGGGATAAGGTGAGCTAGCAATCTTGGATTTTTAGAAAGAGTGGAATATGGAAATCAAAAATCACTTTGGTGTATATGGAATCTGTCTTCAAGACGGGAAATTGCTTTGCATTGAGAAAACGAGAGGACCTTATCAGCATCGTTTTGATTTACCGGGTGGTAGTCAAGAACCAGGTGAGGGGCTGACAGAAACTCTCAAGAGAGAGGTTCTGGAGGAGACAGGCTATACGCTTAGCCAGTATTCAAATCCTAGGATGTATGACGTGCTGGTTCAAGAAGAGGGGAAAGATTTCTCAGTACATCATATCATGGCCTTTTATGATATCGTACTCGATTTCGAGAGCTCTCAACAATTCCTTCCTCAGGAGGTTCTTGATGGAAGCAATGATTCAGCAAATGCAATTTGGCTTCCTATCGAGCAGATTACCCAAGAAAATGCCTCACCCATAGTATTGAAGGTGAAGGCAGAGTTACGAGGATTTCCAGAATTAGAACTGACAAGCTATTGGAATTGGAAGGTAAAATAGAGGGATAATGGAACTATTTAAAACATGGAAGAAATATATGGTTCTCTATGGACTTAAATCTCAAATCGGTACTGTTTATCGAAACAGTGATAGGACAACGAGCTTTTATGATATTGGGAATTTTCTATACCTAGCAGGGGAGTTGGATTCCAGATTTTGGGAAGATTTTGTTAGGCAATATGGTTTAGATTATAAGATTATTATTTCAGAAGACACTAAGTGGCAAGATTTTCTGCATCGGCAAGTTGGGTTAATTTCTTTTACTCGCTATTCTTTTAAGGATAAGGCAAATTTTCAAGTTGAATTTCTAAATGATCTAGTTACTCATATAGAGGAAGGTTACAATATTGTACCTATTGATAATCGTATTTATAACTGCCTTTCTGAGGAAGAATGGTCACAAGATTTACAGGGGGATTTTGAGTCCTACCAGGATTTTGCTTTAAAAGGTGGATTTGGCTTTGTTATTCTTAAAAATAATGAAGTGATTGCTGGGATTTCCTCAGGGTTAGTTTACCGTGAAGCAGTTGAAGTTGAAGTTGCAACTAGACCAAACGAACAAGGAAATGGATTTGCTAAAAAACTTGGTGCTGCAATGATTCTAGAGAGTTTAAATAGAGATATGTTTCCACTTTGGGATGCTCATAACGAGGCTTCCAAAAAAGTAGCAGAATTTTTAGGATATGAGTTAGTTGAACCTTATGAAGCTTTTGAACTAGAGGAAAGTGTCGTATAATGATATCTGATATTGTATCTTTTAAGACGAGGTGAATGAACATGCAAAATCAACTAGCTCTTAGTGGCGAAAAAATTGTTGAAAAAGTTTATCCCCATTTATTGCACCACGTCGGCTTGATTCGTGGGGAATACTTGTTGAGAGAACTAAACCAAAACATACTATTACCAAATTGTCAGCAATTTGTGAAAGATTATCTAGACACTATTTGTCATTTGTACTCAGATGAAGAAGTCGGGTATCGCTTTTCAGAGTTAACAAATGCAGAAGCAAATATTCTAGACGGGACTAAAGAGTATTTTGACGAACGCCACCCCTTATTTGGATACAGAGGTATCAGGCGTTTGTTGGCGTGTCCAGATGAATTTCAGGCTGAGACAAATGTTGTTACAGAAGTTTTTCAAACCAATCCCAATCTGTCTATTATTTTTCCTTTTGTCAATGATGCCGAACAATTAAAACAAGCTATTACAGTATTGCGTCAGTATGGTTTTACCGGGAAAGTCGGCACGATGATTGAATTACCATCAGCTTATTTCGACTTGGACAGGATACTGGAAACTGGTATTTCAAAGATTGTAGTTGGAATGAATGATTTAACTTCTTTTATTTTTGCGACTGTGAGAAACAGTCAATGGCATGATATGGAAAGTCCAATTATGTTAGATATGTTGAGACAGATGCAGGATAAAGCAAGGAAGAACAAGATTGATTTTGCTGTAGCAGGCTATCTGAATACTTCTTTCATACAAAAAATGAATCAGATGGGGATTGAGTGCATTATCCACTACAGTTCTATTCCGGAGATTTTTAATTTAGAGATTGACCATCCAGATCATCTTAAACATATAAAAGAAGAAAGTAAAAAATTACAAAGGAGAACCAATGACACCTCAAGAAATGTGGAATGCCTACAAGCAAATTAACCCCTCGATTGAAGATGAGATAGACGCCTGGGCCTTTGGAGTGGATCCAAACCTTTTAGCGGAACTGGTCTTTAAAGGCGAAAAAACAGCAACAGCCTCAGCATATGATCTATACGCAATAGAGGACGAACCCCTTCCCCAAAAAGGGACCTTTGATGTCATTTTAGATAGTCAAGATCAGGCTGTCTGCATTGTCGAAATTACAAAGGTTTCCGTTCAGCCTTTTCATCAAGTGTCGGCCGACCATGCCTACAAGGAAGGTGAAGGCGACAAATCTCTAGCTTATTGGCGTCAGGTTCATGAGGAGGTTTTCACCGAGTGGATGAGCGAGGCCGGACTGACTTTTACACCTGACAGCAAGGTTGTTTTAGAAGAATTTTGCAAGGTTTATCCATTATAGATATGCTCTCCTTTTAGGAGAGTTTTTTGATCTGGGTCTTATTTTCCAAAAGGGCTAAAAAATGGTATAATGTAAGCGATATTGTACAGAAAAGAGAAATGTTATGCCAAATTATGCCATTATTTTAGCAGCGGGGAAAGGTACCCGTATGAAATCAGATCTGCCTAAGGTTCTTCACAAGGTTGCTGGGATCTCTATGTTGGAACATGTTTTCCGTAGTGTTGGAGCCATCTCACCTGAGAAGACGGTAACGGTTGTGGGCCACAAGGCAGAATTGGTGGAGCAAGTCCTAGCTGGACAAACAGAATTTGTTAAACAAACCGAACAATTGGGAACTGGTCATGCAGTTATGATGGCGGAGCCAGTCTTGGAAGGTCTTGAAGGGCACACCCTCGTCATTGCAGGAGATACTCCTTTGATTACGGGTGAAAGCCTCAAACACTTGATCGACTTTCATATCAACCACAAGAATGTAGCAACGATTTTGACAGCCGAAGCAGTCAATCCATTTGGCTATGGTCGGATTGTTCGTAATGACAATGCGGAAGTGCTTCGAATTGTTGAGCAAAAAGATGCGACAGATTTTGAAAAACAAATTAAAGAAATCAATACAGGAACTTATGTCTTTGATAATGCACGCCTCTTTGAAGCTTTGAAAAATATCAACACTAACAATGCCCAAGGTGAATACTATATCACGGATGTCATCGGTATTTTCCGTGAAGCTGGTGAAAAAGTTGGGGCTTATACGCTCAAAGACTTTGATGAAAGTCTCGGGGTTAACGACCGCGTTGCCCTTGCAACAGCAGAAGGCATCATGCGTCGTCGCATTAACCAAGCCCACATGGTCAATGGGGTGAGCTTTGTCAATTCGGATGCAGCCTATATCGATGTCGATGTTGAGATCGCACCAGAAGTGCAAATCGAAGCCAATGTTACCCTAAAAGGACACACAAAAATTGGGGCTGAGACAGTTTTAACCAATGGAACCTATATTGTGGACAGTGAAATTGGGGCAGGTGCCGTTATTACCAACTCCATGATTGAAGAGAGCACGGTAGCTGATGGCGTGACGGTAGGACCATACGCTCATATTCGTCCAGGATCTAGCCTCGCCAAAGATGTCCATATTGGAAACTTTGTCGAAGTCAAAGGTTCGTCTATTGGCGAAAATACCAAAGCTGGTCATTTGACTTACATTGGTAACTGTGAAGTCGGCAGCAACGTCAACTTTGGTGCAGGAACCATCACAGTGAATTATGATGGCCAACACAAGTTTAAAACGACGATTGGAAACAATGTCTTTGTCGGCTCCAATTCGACGATCATTGCGCCAGTTGAATTAGGCGACAATTCCTTAGTCGGTGCTGGATCAACCATTACCAAGGATGTACCAGCTGATGCGATTGCGATTGGCCGTGGCCGTCAAGTGAATAAAGAAGAATATGCCCTTCGCTTGCCACACCATCCTAAAAATAAATAGGAGATTCTCATGCAATTTGAAGAAAAAACCATTGAGCGCAAGGAGATTTATCAGGGACCGATTTTCCAAGTGGTCACTGATCAAGTAGAACTACCCGCTGGAAAAGGCCAAGCGCAGCGTGATTTAATCTTCCATAACGGAGCAGTAGCGGTTTTGCCGATCACAGAAGATGGGAAAACGATCTTGGTCAAGCAGTACCGCAAGGCGATTGAAAGGACCTCGGTGGAGATTCCAGCAGGGAAGTTAGAAAAGGGAGAAAATGCAGATCCCCAAGCAGCTGCTCTGCGTGAATTGGAAGAAGAAATTGGCTACACAGCGGATCTAGAGTTGTTGTATGATTTTTATTCAGCCATTGGATTTTGTAATGAGCGGATCAAACTTTATGGTGCGACCAACTTGAAAAAGGTGGAAAATCCACGTCCACAAGATGCGGATGAGACCTTAGAGTTATTAGAAGTAACCTTGAAGGAAGCGAAAGATTTGATCCAAACTGGTGAAATTTGTGATGCCAAGACCATCATGGCGATCCAATATTGGGACTTAATCAATAAATAGAGGAGGATCCGATGGGAAAACCTTTATTAACCGATGAAATGATTGAACGAGCAAGGCGAGGTGAGGACATCACTGGTCCTAATATGGTCGATGCTGAAGAGACGAAGATTATTCAGACAGACCACAGAGGATTTGGCTATGAACGTCCTATGAGAGAGAGTCGTATGGAGCGTCCGCAAGAGCGTTATTCTCAGGATACTGTGCAGATCCAAGTGGAGCCCACAGTGACCAAGAGTCGTCGGATTGAAGAGCGCAAACAAAGTGTGGTCCAATCCAAACTCAATAAGATTTTGTTCTGGATCATTGTGCTCCTCATTGCCTTGATTATTGCTATTTGGCGTCTATAAGGTCGTCATAAGGAGAGAAATGACATGAAAATTGGAATTATCGCAGCCATGCCCCAGGAGTTGAAGATCTTGGTTGAAGCTCTTGAAAATGGGGAAAAGCATCTGCGTCTTGGAAAAGTCTACTATACAGGATCGATTGGACGCCATGAGGTCGTCTTGGTTGAAAGTGGTATCGGAAAAGTCATGTCTGCTATGAGTGTAGCAGTCTTGGCCAATGATTTTAAGGTGGAAGCCATTATCAATACGGGTTCTGCAGGTGCCGTTGCACCGGGAATGGCCGTTGGGGATATCGTCCTTGCGGACAAATTGGCCTATCATGATGTGGATGTGACAGCCTTTGGTTATAAGTATGGTCAAATGGCAGGTCAACCACTTTACTTTGAATCCAGTCGCTATTTCGTATCAGAAATGAAAAAAGTTCTGGAAGAAGAAGCTGCAACCACACATGTAGGCTTGATTACAACAGGAGATAGCTTTATCGCGAGTGAAGAAAAAGTCGCAGCAATTCGGGAGCATTTCCCAGAAGTCTTGGCAGTTGAGATGGAAGGGGCAGCCATTGCCCAAGCCGCTCATGCAGCTGGACGTCCCTTTATGGTTATTCGCGCTATGAGTGATACGGCAGATCACGCAGCCAATATTTCTTTTGATGAATTTATCGTAGAGGCTGGCGAACGCTCTGCTCAAACCCTGATTACCTTCTTGAAGAGATTGGTGTAGAAAAAATATAGGGAGATGGACCATGTATCGTGAATCGTATTTTGATGGAGGCTTATTTTCATATATTGGCCATGTTTTATTAGCAACCTTCATTACAGTATTGACTTTTGGGATTTGTGCTCCTTGGGGCGTGTGCATTATGTATAACTGGAAGGTCAAGCATACCGTGATTGATGGTCGTCGTCAGTACTTTGACGGCACGGCTATGCAGTTATTTGGAAATTGGATCAAATGGTGGTTCTTTACCATCATTACATTTGGGATCTATGTGTTCTGGTTAAATATCAAGGTCACACAATGGATTACCAAGCATACTCATTTTATAGACTAATTGAAAAGGACTCGTCTACGGACTAGTCCTTTTCTGAAGCCGAATCTTTCAGAAATAGGGAACTTTCATGCTATAATAAAGACTAGCAATGTAAAGGAGAGAATATGGTTTTATCAAAGAAACGGGCACGTCATGTGATTGAAGAAATTATCGCCCTCTTTCCAGATGCCAAGCCAAGTCTGGATTTTCGTAATCATTTTGAATTATTAGTGGCAGTCATGCTCTCAGCTCAGACGACAGATGCGGCTGTTAACAAGGCGACACCAGGTTTGTTTGCGGCTTTTCCAACCCCGCAAGCCATGGCAGCAGCCAGTGAAGCCGATATCGCCAAGCATATTTCTAAATTAGGCCTCTATCGAAATAAGGCCAAATTTCTCAAAAAATGTGCCCAACAATTGCTGGATAACTTTGATGGGCAAGTGCCTCAGACTCGCGAAGAGTTAGAAAGTTTAGCAGGAGTAGGACGCAAGACAGCCAATGTGGTCATGAGTGTAGGTTTTGGGATTCCAGCCTTTGCTGTCGATACCCATGTGGAGCGGATCTGCAAGCACCATGATATCGTCAAGAAATCAGCGACGCCATTGGAAGTTGAAAAGCGGGTCATGGATGTTCTGCCAAAGAGCGAATGGCTAGCGGCTCATCAAGCCATGATTTATTTTGGGCGGGCCATCTGCCATCCTAAAAATCCTGAATGTGACCATTACCCACAACTCTATCATTTTGATTAGGAATCAGTTCCTCTGCTCGAAAGAGCAGAGGTTCTTTTTTGTGATGAAACGTATATTTATTAAAATGATTGAAAGGTGATATCTTTGTTGGATCTGGTGGTAGGTGCCTAGACTCCCCTATCCGGCTTCTTTGAGATCGATTTCAAGATGCTTTTTCTTTATATCTTATTATATTCATTCAGAAAAAACGAACTTTTTTAAAATAAATTTGGTTTTTTTTAAGAAATAGTGTATAATGGTAGAAAATCTAACATAAGGAGATAGTGATGAAAGCAAAAAAACTGTTAGCTCTTGCAGGAGTTTCTGTTGCAGGTGCCTTTCTCTTAACAGCATGTGGTGGTAGCAGCAGCAATCAAGCAACCTACTCATTTGTCTATTCAGCAGATCCAAATACCTTGGACTATATTGCTGCAACTCGTACGACTACTTCAGATGTCACAAGTAACCTTGTAGATGGTCTTCTTGAAAACGACCGATACGGAAACTTTGTGCCAAGTCTAGCAGAAGATTGGACTGTCTCTGAAGATGGATTGACCTATACTTACAAACTTCGTAAGGATGCCAAATGGTATACGAGTGAAGGAGAAGAATATGGTGCTGTAACGGCTCAAGACTTTGTTACAGGGATCAAACACGCAGTTGAGTCTAAATCAGAAGGTCTCTTCTTGATTCAAAATTCGATCAAAGGTTTGGATGCCTACGTAAAAGGGGAAACCAAAGACTTTAACACCGTTGGAGTCAAAGCCTTAGACGACTACACCATCCAATATACTTTGGTTCGTCCCGAAAGCTTCTGGAACTCAAAAACAACCTCAGGTGTTCTTTTCCCAGTCAATGCGGATTTCTTGAAATCTCAAGGAAAAGATTTTGGTTCGTTGAAACCTAGCAGCATCTTATACAATGGTCCTTATTACTTGAAATCATTGACTTCAAAATCTGAGATTCAATTGGTCAAGAACAAAGACTATTACGATGCGAAAAATGTTCATATCGACAATGTCAAATTAACCTTTAACGATGGATCAAACCCTGATTCTATCATTAAGAACTTTGAAAAAGGTCAATATTCCTTTGCCTCTGTTATGCCAAACAGCTCGACTTATAAGAGCGTCAAGAAAAACTTTGGCGACAACATTGTCTACGGTTTGCAATTGGGAACATCCTACTACCTTGGATTCAACTTGGACCGTCAAAAATATGACCACACAGCCAAAACAACGGATGAACAAAAAGCCTCTACCAAGAAAGCAATCTTGAACAAGGACTTCCGTCAAGCGGTGAACTTTGGTTTTGACCGCAAATCTTATGCGGCACAAGTATCTGGATCTGATGCGGCTGAAAATACGCTTCGTAGTACCTTGGTGCCACCAACTTATGTCCAAGTCAATGGAGAAGACTTTGGTAAAGTCGTTGAAAAACAATTGGTTACCTACGGAGACCAATGGAAGGGTGTGAGCCTGGACGATGGTCAAACGAGCCTTTACAGCCCAGAAAAAGCCAAAGCTTCCTTTGCGAAAGCCAAAGCTGAATTGCAAAAACAAGGCGTTCAATTCCCAATTCATTTGGACTACATTGTTAGCCAAGTGGACAACAGCATGGTCCAACAAGCTAGCTCCTTCAAACAATCTGTAGAGTCAGCGCTTGGTGCAGACAATGTCGTTGTGGACCTTCAAAAGGTATCGGATGATGATTTCCAAAATATCACCTACTTCAGCGATACAGCGGCTGCGAGAGATTACGATATCTCAGGCGGTGGTTGGGCTCCTGACTACCAAGACCCATCGACTTATCTTGAAAGTATCAGCCCAGTAAATGGTTCTGTCTTCTACTATCTTGGTATTGATGCAGGTTCAAACAATCCAGCCATTGCAACAGTTGGTTTGGATCAATACGCTAACATGTTGAAAGACGCCGATGCTGAATTGTTGGATCAAGGAAAACGCTATGAAAAATATGCAGCAGCGCAAGCTTGGTTGACAGATAGCTCGATTACGCTTCCAACTGTCTCAAATGGTGGTGCTCCAATGCTTCAACGGACCGTGCCATACAGCCGTGCTGCTTCATGGGTAGGTACTAAAGGAACAGGAACATTTTACAAATACCTTGAAATGTCGAAAGATGTTGTCACCACAAAAGACTTTAACAAGGCCAAAGAAGAATGGTTGAAGAAAAAAGCAGAATCCAATAAAAAAGCTCAAGAAGATCTCAAAGATCACATCGAAAAGAAAAAATAAATCAATCATTGTTCCATCAATGAGGATAAAAAAAGTCGAGGCTGGGACAAAAGTCCTAGCCTCTTAACTATAGACGGGTGATCATCATTCTATTCACTAAATCTTAAAAAATAGCCATCTGGATCTAAAACTGCAAATTCATGAGGATAGATATAATGGTCGCCAACAAGAAATTCTCTTTTGTTGTACCCTATGCTTTTTAGCGAAAACGTTTCCTATTTAAATAAACTCTAAAAAATGATAAAATATTTGTAAGTCAACCACTTAAGGAGGTTAAGCATTGTGAAAAACAAAATCTTATTAGGTTCTATGACGCTCCTATCTGCATTTATACTATCAGCATGCGGAAATGGAGAAAAGAAAACAAACAAAACTACAGCAGCAACAACAGAAGTCACTAAAGAAACTACGGATGCACCAACGACAACAACTCAAACAACAACTCCTGGGTCTTCTTCTGGGGCAAAAGAAATATCCCTTGCAGATACTCAACGTATCGGAAATGAAAAATTTGGTTATATCAATATCCCTAAAGATTGGGTCGTACGCACTACTCGAAGTAGCAAAGCGCTCGAATATTTATCACCAGACAAAAACAATGCGTTAATAATGGATTCAAACACTAAAGATACTGTTAAACTTGGCCCCAACGAAACCTTTGACGCAGAGTTACTTGCGAACCGTTTATATAGCTCATTCGGAAAACACAAAAATCGAACTAGTATAGAAGGTGTAAAAGCTATATTTGCCGGTGGGGACGCTTTCTTAATAAAAGTAACAGTTAAAGATGGGAGTACTTTATACGTATGGGTATTCCAAAAAGGAGATAAAGTATACACAATCATAATCCAAGGTTCAGAAGATATGATTAAATCCTTAAGACCTGTTCTCGAGCAATCTTGGGGCCTAGATCCGAATACTCCGGGGAAATAATCCTTAAAAAACTAAAAGAGACTAATCAATGTGATTAGTCTCTTTCTTTTTTTGTTTCTTTTTCTACTCTAGTGATCTATTTTCTTATTCACTAAATCTTAAAAAATAGCCATCTGGATCCAGAATTGCAAATTCATGAGGATAGATATAATGGTCGTCAACACGAAATTTTCTTTTAATTAATGGGCGATGAATAGGATAGTTGGCTTCTAACAATTTCTGATAGAGCCTAGGGACATCCTCTATACCAAAGGAGATGTTAATTCCTTGGCCAAATGGGTAGGTTAGTTCAGCTAATTCTTCAACTGTCCCCTCCTCTAGCATGAGCTGGCAATCTTCAAGAGACAGGAAGAGAAATTTTTCTTCTGGGCGCTCGTATTCGATGGTGAAACCGAGCAAATCACAGTAGAAGGAACGGGACTGTTCTATATTCGAAACCATAAACTCGGGAATTACTGCATTGTAGTTCATAAAGAAAATCCTTATAATTCAATTTCCAAGACAATCGGTGTGTGGTCTTGGCGTGCGCCTGAGTCAATCATGTCTGATTTAGTAACCTTATCTGCAATGCGGTTTGAGGTTAACCAATAGTCGATTCTCCAGCCTGTATTGTTGATTTTTGAAGTCTTGCTGCGTTGTGCCCACCAAGTGTAACGCTCCGGTACATCTCCGTGGAGGTGGCGGAAGGTATCTGTAAAGCCTGCTGCTAAAAGGTTGGTAAAGCCTGCACGTTCTTCGTCTGTGAAACCTGGTGAACGACGGTTGCTGGCAGGGTTGGCAAGGTCGATTTCCTTGTGGGCCACGTTGTAGTCTCCAGTAGCAAGGACAGGTTTTTCTTTGTCTAAGTCAGCCAAATATTCAGCATATTTGACATCCCATACTTGGCGTTCTGCTAGGCGTTTGAGGCCATCACCGGCATTAGGAGTATAGACTTGTGTTACAAAGAAGCCATCAAATTCCAGAGTAATGATCCGGCCTTCCAAGTCCATGGTCGAAGGAGCACCGATCTCTGGGAAAGTCACAATAGGGGAGAGCTCTTTTTTGTAGAGGAACATAGTCCCAGCGTAGCCTTTACGAGCCGGCTCTTGAGAAGAACGCCAGGTGTTTTCATATTGCGGAAAGAGTTCCTCAAGAATTTCGAGGTGTTTTTTAGTAGGTCCTTTGGCGGATAACTTGGTTTCTTGAATGGCAATGATATCTGCATCCTCAGCGACCAAGGTTTGAAGGACTTCTTGAGAGAGTTTAGCACGTGCTGAATCGCTGGTCAATGCAGCATTAAGCGAGTCGATATTCCATGAAATGAGTTTCATTGTGTTTCCTTTTCTTGACATAATTGATAGTTTTATTATAACAAAATTTTAATAATTTTCTGATCACAATGCCTTGAAAGCTCTTGTGAAATCTATTATAATAGATTGAATTCATTTGGGGAAAGGGAGTTCTTTATGAAATTTTACTCTTATAACTATGTGTTGGGTCAGATCAGCCAGCAAAACTGGGTGACCATTGGGATATCTGGCTTGCTCATTCTTCTGACTGGTTTTTTTGCGGCGAAAGCCTATCGGAATAAGCACGATAGCAAATTCCGCGAATTGTCCATTATCTCCATTTTAACTCTGGTGGTAGTGGTCTTGATCAGCATCAGCAATTTCCAAAATAGCCAAAGTAATAATGACCAGTTCCAACGCTCACTCCATTTTATTGAGGTCATCTCAAAGGAGTTGGATGTCAAAAAAGAAGACGTCTATGTCAATACTTCAGCAGCCACAGATGGGGCGATCCTGAAGGTTGGAGAGGTTTATTACCGAGCTATCGCAGGATCTGACCCAGATAGCTACCTATTAGAAAAGATGGATCTGTATAAAACAGACGTGGAACTTGAGGAGGTGAACAAATGATAGTAAATTTTTTAAACATCTTGATTAAATTAGCTTTGGGCTTGATTTCCTTGGTATTTGTCATCAATGTGACCGGGAAAGGAAACTTAGCACCAAATTCTGCAGTAGACCAGATACAGAACTTTGTTCTTGGGGGAATTATTGGTGGGGTCATCTACAATAGCTCCATTACCATTCTTCAATACATTGTGATTCTCTTGATGTGGACTATTTTGATCTTACTCTTAAAATGGCTCAATACCAATGTCCGTTTTATGAAGCACTTGATCGATGGCAAACCAACTGTCATTATCAAAAATGGGAAGCTTGATCCGGAAGCTTGTCGATCCAAGGGACTTTCTGCTTCAGACGTTGCCTTGAAATTGCGTTCACAAGGAATTTTCCAATTAAAGGGAGTGAAACGAGCTGTCATTGAACAAAACGGTCAAATGATCGTTGTCCGTGCGGGGGATGAAAATCCTAAATACCCAATCATTACGGATGGTGTGGTTCAGCTTGAAATTTTGGAAACAATTGGGAAAAGTGAAGAGTGGTTGCTAGCTGAATTGGAAAAAGAAGGCTATGACAACGTTTTGGATATTTTCATTGCTGAGTATGACAAAGGAAAAATCAATGTTGTGACTTATTAGAAAAAAAGATTGGGCGAGCATGTCCAATCTCAAATTGAAGACAAAATAGTCTTAAAAACTTTCCTTAGGTGAGTACGGACGTCAGCGAACTTCTACGAAGTTCCATGACTTAGTTTTGAACCTAAAGTTTCAAAACTCCCGAGTTCCTGAAACAATTGTGTTTCAGGAACTTTTCTCACGGCGGAAAGTTTCGACATATGCTTGAATAAGCTTAAAAATTAAAAATCAATATTTTTTCAACCACCTCACATAAGGTTGTACATGTAAAAAAGTTTGTGTTAATTTCAAGATTGGGCGAGCAGGTCCAATCTTTTTTCTTCATAAAATTCCAGGAAAGGGCTCTTCCTTTTCTTGAGATACTCTGGGAAAAATAGTAAAATGGAAGGTAAGTGTTGATTAGAAAAGAAGGATAGAAAATTTCATGAAGAAGAAAATACGGAAGTTTGAGAATCATTCAATAACACGCAGACTCTACCTGCTGTTTAGTTTGATTTGCCTTCTTTTTTTGGTGCTGATTGCCCGACTTGGGTATATGCAGATCACTCACCAAGCCTACTATACGGATAAATTGGCAAAAGCTACGAAAAAGACGGTCAAACAAGGGAGTGTACGAGGGCAAATCTATGATGCTTCTGGTAAGCCTTTGGTGGAAAATGTGGGAAAACAAGTCCTGACCTTTACGCGGGATCGTAAAATGACGGCCCAAGAAATGCGAGAGACAGCTGGGAAACTCTTACAGTATGTCGATGTAGAAAATCCTCAAGTAACCAAACGTCAAGAAGTGGATTACTATCTAGCCAATACCAAGGTCTACCAAGAGGTCGTGGAACACCTGCCTGAGAAAAAGAAATTTGATACCGATGGCAACCGCCTGCCGGAAGCCAAGATTTATCAAGCGGCAGTGGATAGTATCGACCCTTCAAAACTAGGCTATACAGATGATGAGAAAAAGATTATTTATCTCTATAGCCAGATGAATGCGGTAGAGAATTTTGCGACGGGAATCATTACGACGCAGGCATTAGGAGCTGAGCAGATTGCGACCATAGCTGCGGACAGTCAGAACCTTCCGGGAATTGCCATCACGACCAGCTGGGACCGCAAGGTTTTGGACACTCCTTTAGCCTCTATTATTGGGAATGTCTCAACCGAGCAGGCGGGGCTTCCAGCAGAAGAGGTTGAAGACTATGTCAAAAAAGGCTATGCTCTCAATGACCGGGTTGGTACCTCTTATTTGGAGAAAGAATACGAAAACGTCCTTCAAGGGAAACGCAGTGAAAAAGAAATTCTCCTAGATAAAAATGGCAATATGGAGAAAGTGGTCGACGTTTCAAAAGGGTCCAAGGGAGAAAACCTCAAGCTCTCGATTGATTTGGATTTCCAAAAAGGAGTGGAAGATATTCTTCGCTCCGCCTTTAGCGCAGAGTTGCAAGCTGGAAATGCGACCTACTCCGAAGGTGTCTATGCCGTAGCTCTGGAGCCCGATACAGGGAAGGTCCTTGCCATGGCAGGGATTAAACACCAGGCTGGTAGTCAAGATCTATCAGCAGATGCTTTGGGAACAGTGACCAACGTCTTCGTTCCAGGATCTGTGGTCAAAGGAGCGACCTTGACTTCTGGATGGGAAAATGGAGCCATTTCAGGGAATCAGGTTCTGACCGATCAGCCCATTGTTTTTGCAGGATCAGCTCCTATCAATTCTTGGTTTACCCAATACGGTAGTCGTTCCATCAATGCGGTAGAAGCATTGGAATACTCTTCTAATACCTATATGGTCCAAATTGCCCTTAAGATGATGGGGCAACCTTACACTCCAAATATGACCTTACAAGTGGATCAGGTTGAACCGGCTATGAAAAAACTGCGCTCTACTTTTGCGGAATACGGTCTTGGAACATCAACGGGGATTGACCTTCCCAATGAATCGACCGGTTTTATTCCAAAAGACTACACAGTCGGCAATTATTTGACCAATGCCTTTGGTCAGTTTGATAACTATACACCGATGCAATTGGCCCAGTATGCGGCAACGGTAGCGAATGATGGGAAGAGGGTGAGTCCTCATGTCGTCGAAGGCATCTATGGCAATAATGATCAAGGGGGCCTTGGTCAGTTGAAAAAAGCGATCGAAACCAAGGAGCTCAATCAGGTACATATCTCAGCGGAAGACATGGCCTTGATCAAGCAAGGGTTCTACCAGGTTGCCAATGGGACGAGTGGGTTGACGACAGGGAAAACCGTCGGTCAAGGTGCTAGTGTCTCCATTAGTGCCAAGACCGGTACGGCAGAAACCACAGTCGATGGAGGCAAACAAGCCATTAATACCAATGTGGTGGCTTATGCACCGTCAAACAATCCAAAGATTGCAGTAGCAGTGGTCTTTCCACATAATACCAATCTACAAGCGACGGTCAGTCATTCCATTACGCGTGACATTATTAACTTATACAATCAGAAACACCCCATGAATTAGAAAGGAAACTATGCTTTATCCAGCACCTATTGCAAAATTAATTGACAGCTATTCGAAGTTGCCAGGAATTGGGATCAAAACAGCGACTCGTCTGGCTTTTTACACGATTGGTATGTCAGATGATGATGTCAATGAATTTGCCAAGAACTTACTGAATGCCAAGCGTGAGCTGGGGTATTGCAGTATTTGTGGCAATTTAACCGATGAAGAAACCTGCGAGATTTGTCGAGATGAAACGCGGGATCCATCCCTCATTCTGGTTGTAGAAGATAGCCGGGATGTATCTGCTATGGAAAATATCCAGGAATACCACGGTCGCTACCATGTCTTACATGGCTTGATCTCGCCAATGAATGGTGTGGGACCTGATGACATCAATCTCAAGAGTTTGATTAGTCGCTTGATGGATGGAACAGTTACAGAGGTCATTGTTGCGACCAATGCGACGGCAGACGGGGAAGCGACATCTATGTATATCTCGCGTGTGCTCAAGCCAGCAGGGATCAAAGTGACCCGTTTGGCACGAGGACTGGCAGTTGGAGCCGATATCGAGTATGCGGACGAAGTGACCTTGCTTCGTGCGATCGAAAATCGGACAGAATTATAAGAGAAGTTCTTTCGAAAGGGCTATCATTGTGGTATACTATCAAGTAAGAAATCAAGGGAACAATTAGGGAGAAACTATGAGCAAACAAGACTTAATCCTGTTGTATGGTGGACGTAGTGCAGAACGTGAAGTATCTGTTCTTTCAGCAGAAAGCGTGATGCGCGCGATTGATTACCAAGCATTTTCGGTTCAAACCTACTTTATTACGCAGTCAGGAGACTTCATCCAGACGCAAGCTTTTGAAGAGAAACCAGCGGATGATGAGAAATTGATGACCAACGATACAGTGGACTGGTCTAAAAAAGTGGCTCCATCTGCGATTTACAAGGAAGGAGCAGTGGTCTTTCCAGTTCTTCATGGACCGATGGGAGAAGATGGTTCCATTCAAGGCTTCTTAGAAGTCTTGAAGATGCCTTATGTTGGCTGTGGCATCCTAGCTTCCAGTGTTGCGATGGACAAGATCACGACCAAACGGGTCTTGGAGTCTGCAGGAATTCCGCAAGTTCCTTATGTAGCTGTAGTGGAAGGCGATGACGTGGATGAGAAAATTGCTGCAATTGAAGCGACTCTCTCTTATCCTGTCTTTACCAAACCATCCAATATGGGTTCTAGTGTAGGGATTTCAAAATCTGAAAACCAAACAGAACTTCGGACTGCTCTCGAATTAGCCTTCAAATACGATAGCCGTGTCTTAGTAGAGCAAGGGGTTAATGCGCGTGAGATCGAAGTTGGACTACTTGGAAACTATGATGTGAAGAGCACTTTGCCAGGTGAAGTTGTGAAAGATGTGGCCTTCTATGATTATGATGCCAAATACATCGACAACAAAATTACCATGGCCATTCCAGCTCAATTGGATCCTGAGGTTGTGAAAACCATGCGGACCAACGCAGAAAAAGCCTTTCGTGCGATCGGTGGTCTAGGTTTAGCGCGTTGTGATTTCTTCTATACTGATAAAGGAGAGATCTTCTTAAACGAACTCAATACCATGCCAGGATTTACCCAATGGTCTATGTATCCTCTGCTTTGGGACAATATGGGACTCAACTATACAGATTTGATTACCAAGTTAGTAGAGCTTGGAAAAGAAGTCTTCCAAAAACACGAAGCGCATTTGTTGTAAGAAAAGAGAGAGTGGGACAGAAATCGGTAATTCGTTAGAATTCGATTTCGTCGTCC
>CAJJKY010000018.1 GCA_905188195.1 Streptococcus parasanguinis
GGGACGACGAAATCGAATTCTAACGAATTACCGATTTCTGTCCCACTCTCTTTTTAAACTTTTTATAGCTAAACTATCACTAATTATATATATTTTTAAAGAGGTCTTTAGAAATCGTTTTCAACGTGCTATACTGGAGCTATAAAAAAGACCGAGATGTCTCAGTCTTTTTGGTTCTTAGTGATCGCGGTCACAGGAGATGAACTTGATCTTGTAGTAGTCACCGCGTTTATAGGTTTCCGTGTATTCAAGGATTTGGCCAGTCGCTTCTAGCTTGGTCGTCTTCACTTGTTTGACCGTTGGGAAATTTTCGTCGATGTTCAATACTTTAGCAACCTTGTTTGGTGTAGGAAAGACGATTTCGTTGACTTCTTCGAAGTGTTCATCATTCATATGAATGTGGTAGTCTTCTTTGAAGCGATCATAGATAGAGCTATAGTATTCCAAATTTGGATAGTTTGGATTGATGTATTGTTCAGGAATATAGGTTTGGTGGAAGATATAGGTATCATCCCCTGTCTGGCGAGTCCGTTCGATCTTATAGTAGAATTGCGTTGGGTTGAGGCCTAGTTTGTCTAGGATGCTTAAGGTATTTCCACGTTTAATAGAGAGAACTTTGACTTTGGCCTTTTGGATTGGGAAGGTTTCAACATCTGAAAATTCAACCAGTTTGTGTTTTCGAGCACGAGAAACAAAGGTTCCTTTTCCTTGCTGACGGACAATGTAGCCATCAGCAGCGAGGTCGTTCAAAGCACGGACAACGGTGATAGAGCTGACATCATAAATTTTAATGAGTTCAGCTTCAGTATAAAATTTATCTCCATTTTCAAATTTTCCGGAGATAATTTGCTGCTTCAATTCATCTTTGATGTGTTGGTACTTTGGAATTGCCATAGTGCTACCTCTCTTTAGATTTCTCTTATTTAACCCTATTTTAACATATTTTTTATAAAAGTGTTGACATTTTTTAAATAATTTATTATATTAATAAATGAAAAGGGTTACATATAAGAAAGGGGGGCGTTTATGGGAGTTTTTGAGATTCGCGATGCTTTCTATTTAAAAGATCAACCCTTCAAGATTTTATCCGGAGCGATCCATTATTTCCGAATTGACCCAGCAGACTGGTATCATTCCTTGTATAATCTAAAGGCTTTGGGTTTTAACACGGTTGAGACCTATGTCCCTTGGAATGCGCATGAACCCCGCAAAGGGCAGTTTGACTTTAGTGGTCGATTGGATCTAGAGCGTTTCATTCAAACAGCCCAGTCCCTAGGACTTTACATGATTGTAAGGCCGTCGCCCTTTATCTGTGCAGAGTGGGAATTTGGTGGATTACCAGCCTGGCTCTTGGAAGAAGACCTGCGAATCCGCTCATCAGACCCAGCCTTTATCGAAGCGGTGGATCGTTATTATGATCGCTTGCTTGGCTTGTTGACACCCTACCAAGTGGATCAAGGTGGTCCAATCCTCATGATGCAGGTGGAAAATGAGTACGGCTCTTATGGAGAAGATAAGGATTATCTGCGTGCCATTCGGGATTTGATGAAGGAAAAAGGCGTGACCTGTCCTCTCTTTACATCGGATGGGCCATGGCGAGCAACGCTAAGAACAGGAACCCTGATTGAAGAAGACCTCTTTGTGACGGGAAACTTCGGTTCCAAAGCAGCCTATAACTTTGGTCAGATGAAAGAATTCTTTGACGAATACGGCAAGAAATGGCCCTTGATGTGTATGGAATTCTGGGATGGCTGGTTTACCCGCTGGAAGGAACCCGTGATTCGAAGGGACCCAGAGGAGTTGGCAGAAGCTGTACATGAGGTCTTGGAGCTCGGCTCCATCAATCTCTATATGTTTCATGGCGGAACCAATTTCGGCTTCATGAATGGTTGCTCAGCTCGGGGTACGCTTGATTTGCCACAGGTGACATCCTATGACTATGGGGCTTTGCTCAATGAGCAGGGCAATCCGACGGAGAAGTATTATGCTATTCAAAAAATGATGGCGACCTATTATCCGGAATACCCACAGCAAGAACCACTCATCAAAGAGTGTTTGCCAGAGCAGACTTTACATTTGGCAACCAAGACTAGTCTTTTTGGGAATCTGGACAATTTGGCTCAAGTCAAAACCAGTCTCTATCCGGAAAAGATGGAAGGGTTAGGGCAAACCACAGGTTATCTGCTATATGAGACAGACCTTGAGTTGGATGCGGAAGAAGAAAAACTGCGCATCATTGATGGCCGGGATCGGGTACAGATTTACCTGGATGATCAACATGTAGCAACGCAATACCAAACAGAGATCGGTGAAGATCTTTTTATCAAAGGAAAAAAGAAAGCGGTTACGAATTTAAAAATCTTGCTTGAGAATATGGGACGTGTCAACTACGGCCACAAGCTCTTAGCTGATAGCCAGCACAAGGGCATTCGCACAGGTGTCTGTGTGGATTTGCATTTCCACCTTCATTGGAAGCAGTACCCACTGGATTTACAAGATCTCAGTCAGCTCGATTTTTCAAAGGAATGGCAGACAGGTGCTCCAGCCTTTTACCGATATGATTTTCAGCTGGACCACACCCTTGACACTTATCTGGATATGACAGGATTTGGGAAAGGGGTCGTCTTTGTCAACGGCCATAACCTTGGTCGCTTCTGGGAGGTCGGACCGACCACTTCACTTTACGTGCCTCATGGCTTCCTCAAAGAAGGAGCCAATAGCCTGATCGTCTTTGAGACAGAAGGGCGGTACCAAGAGACACTTCAACTTGTTCAACAACCTACATTCAAAGAAGTAAAGGGGGAAAACTTATGACTATTGTAGGATGCCGTATCGATGGACGTTTGATCCACGGGCAGGTAGCCAATCTTTGGACTACCAAACTAAATGTTTCACGTATCATGGTGATCGATGATGAAGTCGCTCAAAATGATATTGAAAAAAGTGGCTTGAAACTAGCGACACCACCTGGTGTTAAGCTCAGTATCTTGCCAGTCGCAAAGGCTGCGGAAAATATCTTGGCTGGAAAATATGATAGCCAACGACTCTTTATCGTAGCTCGCAAACCTGATCGTTTCCTTCGTTTGATCGAAGCAGGTGTTCAGCTTGAAACGCTGAATGTCGGCAATATGTCTCAATCTGATGAGACACGTGCGATTACCCGCTCGATCAATGTGGTGGACGCGGACGTGGAAGACTTCAACAAGATCCACGAAAAAGGTGTAAAGATTACGTCTCAGATGGTGCCAAACGACACTGCAGAAGACTTTATGAAGTTATTAAAGTAAAAGAAAATTTTTAGGAGGAAATTGTCATGATACAATGGTGGCAAATTTTACTACTTACTTTGTACTCAGCTTATCAAATCTGTGATGAGTTGACGATTGTTTCATCAGCAGGCTCACCAGTCTTTGCTGGTTTCATTACAGGACTTGTTATGGGGGATTTAGGAACAGGTCTCTTTATCGGAGCGTCTCTCCAATTGACAGTGCTCGGTGTAGGTACTTTCGGTGGAGCTTCTCGTATTGACGCCACTTCTGGTGCCGTTCTTGCAACTGCCTTTTCAGTAGCGCAAGGTATTAAACCAGAAATTGCGATTTCAACTATTGCCGTTCCCGTAGCTGCTCTCTTGACCTATGCAGATATCCTTGGCCGTATGAGTACTACTGCCTTTGCACACCGTATTGATGCGGCGATCGAACGCTTTGATTATAAAGGAATTGAACGCAACTACCTTCTTGGTGCTGTTCCTTGGGCTCTCTCTCGTGCTCTTCCAGTCTTCTTGGCTCTTGCCTTTGGTGGTGCTTTTGTCCAATCTGTTGTTGACTTTGTTGCAAAATATCAATGGTTCGCAAACGGCTTGACTCTTGCAGGACGTATGCTTCCTGGTCTTGGATTTGCGATCTTGCTTCACTACTTGCCTGTGAAACGTCACCTTCACTATCTTGCCCTTGGTTTTGGCTTGACAGCGATGTTGACAGTGCTTTACAGCAATGTTCAAAGTGTTGGTGCTGCAATTTCTGCTATGCTTGGAACAGATGCGTTTGCAAAACTTCCAAAAGAACAAATGGTTGCCTTCACAAACAACTTCAAATCTGTATCTATGATCGGGGTTGCCATCATCGGTATCTTCCTTGCAGTGCAACACTTTAAAAACAGCCAACGTACAGTTGTAGCTGCTCCAGCAAGCAATGTAGAAAGCGGGGAAATTGAAGATGACGAATTCTAATAACTACAAACTCACTAAAGAGGATTTTAAACAAATCAACAAACGTAGCCTCTTCACCTTCCAATTAGGTTGGAACTACGAACGGATGCAGGCTTCTGGTTACCTTTACATGCTTCTTCCACAATTGCGGAAAATGTATGGAGATGGCACACCTGAATTGAAAGAAATGATGAAATTGCATACGCAATTCTTCAATACTTCTCCATTCTTCCACACCATTATCACTGGTTTTGATTTGGCTTTGGAAGAAAAAGATGGTGTCAACTCTAAAGATGCGGTTAACGGGATCAAGACAGGTCTCATGGGACCATTTGCCCCTCTTGGAGACTCTATCTTTGGATCTTTGGTTCCAGCTATTATGGGATCTATTGCAGCAACCATCGCGTCACAAGGTCAACCATGGGGTATCTTCCTTTGGATTGCTGTGGCAGTTGCTTATGATATCTTCCGTTGGAAACAGTTGGAATTCGCTTATAAAGAAGGTACCAACTTAATCAACAACATGCAAAGTACCTTGACAGCTTTGATCGAAGCAGCTTCTGTACTTGGTATCTTCATGGTCGGTGCCTTGATTGCAACGATGATCAATGTGGATGTAACCTGGATGCCACACATCGGGGACAAAGCCATCGATATCCAAGACATGCTCAATTTGATCTTCCCACGCTTGGTTCCAGCTATTATCACAGGTGTGATTTACTGGTTGCTTGGACGTAAAGGAATGAACTCAACTAAAGCTATCTTGTTGATTATCGTCGCAGCGATTGCCTTCTCTGCCTTTGGTCATTTCTGCTTCGGCATGCAGTAATGGAGTAGGGTATGGCAAAAGAGTTAGTACTGGTCAGCCATGGTCGCTTTTGTGAAGAGCTCAAAGCGAGCACAGAGATGATTATGGGGCCACAAGAATCCATCCATACGGTTGCACTCTTACCAGAAGAAGGGCCAGAAGACTTTACCGCTAAATTTGAAGCAACCGTCCAAGGTCTAGAAGACTATATTGTATTTGCCGATCTCTTGGGAGGAACTCCTTGCAACACCGTGAGCCGCTTGATCCTTGAAGGACGTGCGATTGACTTATACGCAGGGATGAATCTTCCGATGGTCATCGAGTTCATCAATAGTAGCCTGACTGGTAATGAAGGGGACTACCCTGAACGTGCAAAAGAAAGTATTGTCAAGGTCAATGACCTCTTGTCAAACCTTGATGATGATGAAGATGAGTAGGTTGGTATGGGAGTCTGGGAGCATCATCTCAGGCTCCTTTCCCATTTATCAACGTTAGATTGTAGAAAGGAACAACAGTTTCTATGTTAGACTATACAAAAGAAGACTTGCAGGAGCTAGGAGCAGAGATCACCACTCGTGAGATCTACCAACAACCAAGTGTTTGGAAAGAAACAGCTCGCTTGTACCAAGAAAGAAAAGCGGAAATAAAAGCTTTCTTAGAAAAAATTGGGCAAGAGCATGACTATATCAAGGTCATCTTGACAGGGGCTGGGACCTCGGCTTATGTGGGAGATACCTTGGTTCCTTACTTGCAGGAAGTGCACGATGAACGCCACTGGAATTTCCAATCCATTGCGACGACGGATATCGTGGCGCATCCACAAACCTATTTGAAAAAAGAGGTTCCGACGGTTTTAGTATCCTTTGCCCGGAGTGGCAATTCGCCAGAAAGTGTTGCAACTGTGCAGTTGGCCCAAGATCTGGTTGATGAACTCTATCAGATCACCATTACCTGTGCCGAAGAAGGAAAACTGGCTTTGCAGGCGCATGGGGATGAGCGCAATCTCTTGCTTCTCCAACCTAAAGAAACCAATGATGCCGGCTTTGCGATGACCTCTAGCTTTACCTCCATGCTCTTGACAGCTCTCTTGGTCTTTGATCCAAGCGAGGAAGAGATCAAGGAAAAACGAGTAGAAGAGCTGGTTCATCTATCTGAGCAAATCTTGGAGAAGGACCGTGCGGTCAAAGAAGTGGTCGATCTAGACTTCGAGCGCGTGATCTATCTGGGGGCAGGACCTTTCTTTGGCCTAGCCCATGAAGCCCAGCTCAAGATTTTGGAATTAACAGCAGGCAAAATCGCAACCATGTATGAGAGTCCTGTCGGATTCCGTCACGGTCCGAAATCCCTCATCAATGACCAGACCCTCGTCTTGGTCTTTGGATCCATTGATCCATACACACGTCAGTATGATCTGGACTTGGTTCGAGAAGTTGCAGGGGATCAAATTGCCCGTCAAGTTGTCCTCTTGACCGATCAAGCTGCAGGGATTGAGCATGTACGGGAAGTGTTGGTGAAAGCATCAGCAGACTCTCTAGATATCTACCGTGCCTTCCCATACATTATCTATGGTCAATTGATTTCTCTCTTGACTTCGCTCAAGGTGCAAAATCGCCCAGACACACCTTCACCAACTGGTACCGTCAATCGGGTTGTTCAAGGGGTGATCATTCATCCATTTCATAAAGAATAGCCACTAATTTTCTATAAAAAGTGGAGTGTTTCTTCTTGTGAAACTGATACAATGGAGAAAAACAGTGAGAGGAGAAGGTTTGTGAAACAGTATCAAGAAAGCGTGTTTGGGGAATGGCAGAATCAAGAGGTTCGGGCTTATCGCCTCGAAAATGATAAGGGCTACCAATTATCTGTCATGACCTATGGGGCGACGATCTTAGAATATGTGACGCCTGATAAAGAAGACCAGTTTACCAATATCATCTTAGGTTTTGATCGTTTTGAGGATTATGTGGACAATAGCCCTAAATATGGGGCTAGTATTGGCCCGGTAGCAGGTCGGATTGCAGGGGCAAGCTTTGAACTCAATGGTCAAACCTACCACTTGGAAGCCAATAACGGTGCCAACTGCAACCACAGTGGACCGACGGGTTGGGACAGCGCCTTGTTTAGCGTGGAATCCGTGACAGACCAAGAAATCACCCTGTACACAGAGCGTGCAGATGGTACCGGCGGTTTCCCTGGAAATCTCAAGATCTGGGTAACCTATGGTTTGACTGAAGCAGGTGAGCTCGAGATTGCTTATCGGGTAGAAACGGATCAAGATACTCTAGTTAACCCGACCAACCACAGCTATTTCAACCTATCTGGGGACTTCACCCAACCGATCAATGACCATGTCTTTCAGATCAACCATCAAGGGCTTTACCCTATCCATCCAGACGGTGTTCCTCTTCAGACCGTGGATAGAGAAAGTCCGGTTGTTCAGCATCTCTACCAAGCTATGCTCTTGGAGGATCTTTTTAAGGACTCTGATCCGCAAATCCGCCTGGTAGAAGGATTAGACCATCCATTTGCTCTTCCAGAAGGGCATGAAAATGCTGGCTTTCTTTACCATCAGCCATCTGGACGTTTCTTGACCTTCAAGTCAGAAGCCCCAGCCTTGGTGGTGTATTCAGCCAATTTCGTAGACGAGACTGTTCATCTGCAAGGCCAACCAATGGTTCAGCACAATGGCTTGGCTCTAGAATTCCAAACAGTGCCAGATGCCATTCATAGCGACCAGGCAGAAAAGGTCATCTTGAGAGCAGGTCAAGTCTTCACCAGCAAGACTAGCTACCATGCCATCGCTAAGAAATAAGAAGGAAAGGGGAGTGGCCAAACAAGGATGTGAAATCCTTGCTTGAGACCTCCTCTTTTTCTCAAAAAAAATTTTTTAGAAAAACTATAAGGAAATTTTAAGCTTCCTATCGTATACTAATACCATCATCAAAGACCTCCTAACTTTGAATGATAAAACTCCTAAAACTTTTTCATAATAATCTCCCTATAAGAGCCACCAAAACCGGTGGCTTTTCTATATCTCTTAATGAGGTGAACTCATAGAGTTCAACCGAATTTAGAGATATTGATGCAGTTTGAGCGAAGCGAAAACTACGTTCCTTACTATTATGGTAAAGGTAGTCCAATCGGGACGCAGACGAACTTAGGTACATTGATGCAGTTTGAGCGGAGCGAAAACTACGTTCCTTATTTCTTAGCAAACATTAGCGAGTTTAGGTACGTTGACGCAGTTCGAACGCTAGTGAGAACTACGATCTTTAAAAAACACATTCTATTTATGGTACCGAAGGTATCATTTTTTGCTATAATAGACTGTATGAGTAGAATTTTAGACAATGAAATCATGGGCGATGAAGAGGCCGTTGAACGGACGTTGCGCCCGCAATACTTACATGAATATATCGGCCAGGATAAGGTCAAGGACCAGCTAAAAATCTTTATTGAGGCAGCTAAGCTTCGGGATGAAGCGCTGGATCATGTTCTTCTTTTTGGCCCTCCGGGGCTTGGGAAAACCACCATGGCTTTTGTCATTGCCAATGAGCTAGGTGTCAATCTCAAGCAGACTTCCGGTCCTGTCATTGAAAAGGCTGGTGACTTGGTAGCCATTCTTAATGACCTAGAGCCGGGGGATGTTCTCTTTATCGATGAGATCCACCGTCTTCCTATGTCGGTTGAAGAAGTGCTTTACAGCGCCATGGAAGATTTTTACATCGATATCATGATTGGTGCTGGTGAGACCAGCCGGAGTGTCCATCTGGATCTTCCTCCTTTCACTTTGATTGGGGCGACAACGCGAGCTGGTATGCTGTCCAATCCCTTGCGTGCTCGCTTTGGGATTACCGGGCACATGGAATACTATGAGCAAGATGATCTGACAGAGATTGTCGAGCGGACTGCCGAGATCTTTGAGATGGAAATTACCCACGAAGCTGCCGAAGAGCTTTCTCTTCGTAGTCGTGGGACTCCTCGGATTGCCAACCGCTTGCTTAAACGGGTGCGCGATTTTGCTCAGATTATGGGCGATGGCTTGATTGACGATGCCATTACTGACAAGGCCCTCTCTATGCTAGATGTGGACCATGAAGGACTGGACTATGTTGATCAAAAGATCCTGCGCACCATGATTGAGATGTATGGGGGTGGCCCGGTCGGCCTTGGGACTCTATCAGTCAATATTGCCGAAGAGAGGGAAACCGTAGAAGATATGTATGAGCCTTACCTGATTCAAAAAGGCTTTATCATGCGGACCCGGACAGGGCGCGTGGCAACCCGCAAGGCCTATGAACACCTGGGTTATCCCTATAATGGAGACTAGAAGAAGATGCTGACGGAAGAAACAATAGTGGAACAAATCCAAGCGGATCCGGAGATGATGGCGGTCTTAGCCATTATTCGAGATCTAGACTTAGCAGATGCCTGGCTTGCAGCGGGCGCGGTGCGAAATTTTATCTGGAACCAGCTCTCTGGAAGACCTGGGTTTGATGCGACGACGGATCTAGATCTAGTATTTTATGATCCTGCGATTAGCTATGAGGAGACTCTCCAGATCGAGCAAGAATTAAAGAGGGCCTATCCCCAGTACGCTTGGGAAGTCAAGAATCAAGTCTACATGCATCAGCATAGCCCGGGGACAGCTCCCTACACTAGTTCTTGCGATGCTGTTTCCAAATACCCCGAGCAGTGTACGGCTCTTGCGGTTCGCTTAAGGAAAGACGATCTGCTAGAGCTCTTTCTCCCTTATGGGACAAGGGATATCGAAGACTTCGTCGTTCGGCCGACTCCACATTTTTTAGCCAGCCCAGAGCGTTTGGCGGTGTATACGGAACGTATGAAAAAGAAAAATTGGCAGACTAAATGGCCTCAATTAGAGGTCCGTTTTCCAAAATAGAGAAAAAGATCAGATTTGAAAAAGGAATCTGATTTTTCTTTAAAATGATAGAGCCCCTTTGTCATTTTTCTGTCACATTTTTGTTATAATAGTCATAGTATGCTGGTTTCCCATAGTGGAAAGCGAAGAGCTCATGTAAATTGGGTAGTCCGAACAAGGAGTTAGGTGGTATCATGAAAAAAATCGTCTTTGTCTGCTTAGGAAATATTTGTCGGAGCCCTATGGCGGAGTTCGTCATGAAGGACTTGACCGATCAGTATGAGATTGAAAGTCGGGCCACCTCTAGTTGGGAACATGGCAATCCCATCCATCGGGGGACTCAGAAAATCTTTCAACAACACCAAGTCCCGTATGATCCAGCTAAGACTTCCTTACAGATCAAGGAAGAGGATTTTTATGCCTTTGATCTGATCCTGGGGATGGACGAAAACAATGTAGCAGATCTAAAACAAATGGCTCCTGCAGGGACAGAGCACAAGATTCAGCTCTTTGCTACAGAAAGTGTGCCAGATCCATGGTATACCGGTGATTTTGAAGAGACCTATTCTAGAGTTCTGACTGGCTGTAAGGCCTGGTTAGATCAGCTAGCAACTTCCTAAGAGTTTGATATGTGAGAGAATACAGAATATGAAAGAATTTTATGAGACTTATAAGGTCTATCTGACACGAAAAAATTTAGAAATAGCAGCATTAGTAGTGATTGTCTTATCTGCTTTGATGGTTTTCCTTTCAGCCATTCCAGGTAAGGGTGTCTTGACCTTGGACAAGGGGGCAATCCGTTACGACGGAAGTTTAGTCCGTGGCAAGATGAATGGCAAGGGAACCGTCACCTTTAAAAACGGCGATACCTATACAGGCAACCTTGTCAATGGCTCCTTTAGTGGTTATGGTAAGTTTAAGTCCAAGGCTGGTTGGACCTATGAGGGGCAGTTTGTCAATGGTCAGCCAGAGGGCAAAGGCACCTTAACCACAGAAGCCAACGTCGTATACAAAGGAACATTCAAGCAGGGGATTTATCAAAATGCGCATTAAATGGTTTTCACTAGTCCGTGTTACAGGACTCTTATTGGTATTGCTTTACCATTTCTTCCAAAAGGCCTTTCCTGGAGGCTTCATTGGGGTAGATATTTTCTTCACCTTCTCAGGATTTTTGATTACAGCGCTCTTGATCGATGAATTTGCGCGCAAGCAAGGAATCGACTACCTGGCATTCTTGAAACGGCGCTTTTACCGGATCGTACCACCCCTTGTCTTTATGGTCTTGGTCGTGATGCCCTTTACCTTTATGGTCCAACGGGACTACGTGGCTGGTATTGGGACTCAGATTGCGGCGGTCTTCGGTTTTGTGACCAATTTCTTTGAGATGGCAACGGGTGGTAGTTACGAAAGTAACTTTATTCCGCATCTCTTCCTTCATACCTGGAGTTTGGCCCTAGAAGTGCATTACTATGTGCTCTGGGCACTTTTGGCATGGTTCTTGGCTAAGCGGGCTAAGACGGTTGGAAAGTACCGAGGCATGCTCTTCCTGGCATCCAGCGGGCTCTTTCTCTTCACCTTCTTGTCCATGTTCATCCGTGCCTTTCTGACAGCTAATTTCTCTACCATCTATTTTTCTAGCTTCACTCACATCTTCCCCTTCTTTGCGGGATCATGTCTAGCAACGGTGACAGGAATTGCCAATGTCAGCCCTAACTTTACTAAGCTGGTGCAGTCTTGGAGCATGAAAAAGACCTTATCGGTCTTGGGTGGAAGCTTTGCCTTCTTGTTTGTGCTCAGTCTTTTCTTGCCATTTGATAGCTTGTGGACCTATCTATTTGGCTTTTTAGCAGCGACCATCGCAGCTTGTGCCATGATTCTGTCGGCCCGCATTCTCCATGAAAAGACGCCAGATAAAAAAGAACCAGCCATCCTCAATTTCTTGGCAGATACTAGTTATGGTGTCTACCTTTTCCACTGGCCTTTCTTTATCATCTTCTCTCAACATTTGGGAAATATGATGGCAGCCCTTGTGACGACGATCGTTTCCTTGATTCTAACGGCTCTATCTTTCTATATTTTGGAGCCAACCATTGCAGGCAAGGAGCCTCGGGTCTTTGGTATGAAGATGGATCTCAGTTTTTTGACCAAACCGATCTTTTACCTCATGATTCCTCTGGCTCTCTTGATGATTGGAATCTCTGCCTTTGCACCAACCGTCGGGGCTTTTGATGAGAGTTTGGTAGTGAGTGGTCTCAATCAAGCAGACAGCAAAATGCAGGTTACACGGACGCAGGTGGACAATGCAACTGCAACAGACTATAACGTCTCAAATGGTGTGACCATGATTGGTGATTCGGTTAACTTGCGAGCGCAGGACTACCTAACCAAAGCGATCCCGGGCATCCAGATCGATGCAGTGGTAAGCCGTCAGTTGGAAAATGGAATGAAGGTCTTTGAGACCGATATCTCCAATAAAGTTCTCCTAAAAAATGTGGTCATTGCCCTAGGAACCAATACTGTAAGCAACTACAAAGAGCTACTGGATCAGTATGTTGAGAAACTTCCAAAAGGCCGTCGCTTGATCCTTGTGACACCATATGATGGTCGATATGCCAACGATCAGTCCAGTGAATCGGTTCAAACGCGTCTTTATGAGTTGGAACTAGCCAAGAAATACGACTTTATCACGATTGCGGACTGGTACCAAGTAGCAATTGAAAATCCAAATATTTGGGTGGGAACAGACTCTGTTCACTTCAATATGGAAACCAATGGTGGGGAACTCTATGCTCAAACAGTCAAAGAAGCCCTTGATAAGGCCGAAAAAGGTCCGGTCAAGAAGTAACAATGCTTCTCTGAAACTGAAACAAAACAAATCCTAACAAAATAAAACAAAAAGCAACTTTTTACTTGTAAAAAGCTGCTTTTTTTAGTAAGATTAAGAAAACGCTTACAAAAATCAATTGAAAATATCACTTTGTGAAGTAAAAAAATTTTTAATTATTTTTTCACAATTTTGCTAAAGAATTGCTTTTACAGCAATGGGATTGATAAAACTTTCACAAATTTCAAAAAAATCTTTGTGAAAGTTGCTTGGAAGTGTTTACAAAAATCTCAAAATAGAGTACAATTATATTGTGAAATAATTAACAAATCGAAATTTCTTACACTATTCTTGAAAATTTCCGAAAACATGAAAAAGTTCTAGAAAAGGATAAGGGTTTCAAACATTGGAGGAAAGCATCAAATGGCTGATAAAAAAACTCTCTCACCTGAAGAAAAGAAACTCGCTGCTGAAAAACACGTAGACGAGTTGGTGCAAAAAGCGCTGGTGGCGCTTGAAGAAATGCGCAAATTGGATCAGGAGCAAGTCGACTACATTGTGGCGAAAGCATCTGTAGCTGCTCTTGACGCACACGGTGAGCTCGCTCTTCATGCTTATGAAGAAACTGGTCGTGGGGTCTTTGAAGATAAGGCGACGAAGAACTTGTTCGCTTGTGAACACGTTGTAAACAACATGCGTCACACCAAGACAGTTGGTGTCATTTCAGAAGATGACGTCACAGGTTTGACCCTTATTGCTGAGCCAGTCGGAGTTGTCTGCGGGATCACTCCTACAACCAACCCTACTTCAACAGCAATCTTTAAAGCATTGATTTCCTTGAAGACACGGAACCCTATCGTCTTTGCCTTCCACCCATCTGCTCAAGAATCATCTGCTCATGCGGCACGAATCGTACGCGATGCAGCAATTGCAGCTGGAGCACCTGAGAACTGTGTGCAATGGATTACCCAACCTTCTATGGAAGCAACCAGTGCCCTTATGAACCATGAAGGAGTTGCGACCATCCTCGCGACCGGTGGGAATGCCATGGTGAAGGCGGCTTATTCTTGTGGAAAACCAGCTCTTGGGGTTGGTGCCGGAAACGTTCCTGCCTATGTTGAAAAATCAGCCAACATCCGCCAAGCAGCACACGATATCGTCATGTCTAAATCATTTGACAACGGTATGGTCTGTGCGTCTGAACAAGCGGTCATCATCGATAAAGAAATCTACGATGAGTTTGTTGAAGAATTCAAATCTTACCACACTTACTTTGTCAACAAAAAAGAAAAAGCCCTTCTTGAAGAGTTCTGTTTCGGTGTGAAAGCCAACAGCAAGAACTGTGCGGGTGCGAAATTGAATGCGGACATCGTTGGGAAACCAGCAGCATGGATCGCTGAACAAGCTGGCTTCTCTGTACCAGAAGGAACCAATATCCTTGCTGCAGAATGTAAAGAAGTTGGCGAAAAAGAACCGTTGACTCGTGAAAAATTGTCACCAGTCATCGCTGTTTTGAAATCTGAAAGCCGTGAAGACGGAATTAACAAAGCTCGCCAAATGGTTGAATTCAACGGTCTTGGTCACTCAGCAGCCATCCATACTGCTGATGAAGAATTGACCAAAGAATTTGGTAAAGCAGTCAAAGCTATTCGTGTGATCTGCAACTCTCCTTCGACTTTCGGTGGTATCGGGGATGTTTACAATGCCTTCTTGCCATCATTGACACTTGGATGTGGTTCTTACGGACGCAACTCTGTTGGGGACAACGTTAGTGCCATCAACCTCTTGAATATCAAAAAAGTCGGACGCCGGAGAAATAACATGCAATGGATGAAACTTCCTTCAAAAACATACTTTGAACGTGATTCAATTGAATACCTACAAAAATGTCGTGACGTTGAACGTGTCATGATCGTTACAGACCACGCTATGGTAGAGCTTGGTTTCCTTGATCGTATCATCGAACAGCTTGACCTTCGTCGCAATAAGGTAGTTTACCAAATCTTTGCAGACGTAGAACCAGATCCAGATATCACAACTGTTGAACGTGGTACAGAGATCATGCGTGCCTTCAAACCAGATACGATCATTGCTCTCGGTGGTGGGTCACCAATGGATGCGGCCAAAGTTATGTGGCTCTTCTACGAACAACCAGAAGTGGACTTCCGTGACTTGGTTCAAAAATTCATGGATATCCGTAAACGTGCCTTCAAGTTCCCATTGCTTGGTAAGAAGACCAAATTTATTGCGATCCCAACAACATCTGGTACAGGATCTGAAGTAACTCCATTTGCCGTTATCTCTGATAAAGCCAACAACCGTAAATACCCAATCGCAGACTACTCATTGACTCCGACAGTTGCCATCGTAGACCCTGCCTTGGTATTGACAGTTCCTGGATCTGTTGCAGCAGACACTGGTATGGACGTCTTGACGCACGCGACAGAAGCTTACGTCTCTCAAATGGCTAGCGACTTCACAGATGGTCTTGCCCTTCAAGCTATTAAACTTGTCTTTGAAAACTTGGAAAGCTCAGTGAAGAATGCGGACTTCCATTCACGCGAAAAGATGCACAATGCGTCAACGATCGCAGGTATGGCCTTCGCCAATGCCTTCCTCGGTATTTCTCACTCAATGGCCCACAAGATTGGTGCACAATTCCACACCATCCACGGACGGACCAATGCCATCTTGCTTCCATACGTTATCCGTTACAACGGTACACGTCCAGCTAAGACAGCGACATGGCCTAAGTACAATTACTACCGTGCAGATGAGAAATATCAAGACATCGCTCGTATGCTAGGACTTCCATGCTCTACTCCAGAAGAAGCCGTTGAAGCTTACGCAAAGGCTGTGTACGAACTTGGTGAACGCTGTGGTATTGAAATGAACTTCAAAGCACAAGGAATCGATGAAAAAGAATGGAAGAAACATTCTCGTGAATTGGCTTTCCTTGCTTATGAAGATCAATGTTCACCAGCTAACCCACGTCTTCCAATGGTAGACCATATGCAAGA
The DNA here is from genome assembly GCA_905188195.1 of Streptococcus parasanguinis. Lineage (GTDB taxonomy): Bacteria > Bacillota > Bacilli > Lactobacillales > Streptococcaceae > Streptococcus > Streptococcus parasanguinis_P. The sequence goes on from CAJJKY010000018.1 coordinate 15,742, forward strand.
AATCATCGAAGATGCTTACTATGGTTACAAGGAACGCCCAGGACGTCGTAAATAAGACGCTAGAGAACAACTGATGTTTATCAGCTATCCCTCACTCGAAAGAGTGGGGGATTTTTGATGGCCTTTTCAAGTTTCGATCGAAAAAAGGGAGCTGAGGGATTGCCTGCCTTTTTTGCTTTTCAGGCCCCAGAGCCTTTTTTTCATAAAAAATTAGACTTTTTTTCAGAAATTGTGTTATTTTTATAGCATTACGGGCTAATTTATGATACCCTATAGTATGTGAATCTGCTTGTAGCTGAAGGGTTAGGATCCTTTTTCAGTTATAGGAAACGAAAAAACAAATCCAAGAAAGGAGGCCATCTCAAACGGAGTTAGAAGGTGCAGTGCAAGATCAGGCACAGAAAATTATTGAAATGCCCCAACGAGATCGGGCAACGTCCGCTTCAGAAAATCAGCCATCATCTGCTTCGGTGGTCTCCATGTATGAGCAGGAAAGGCCCAGCATTCCGAGTCTCCATCAGCAATTGGCAGGAGCATCTGGTCCCCAGACCATTCAATTGCGGGAGGAATTGGTGCTGGCAGTCGCGCAAAATGCTTCAGCGCAGGCAACTGTGTTTGAAACTGAGCTCAAGGGCAAGCTGGAAGAGGCCAAGGAGACGGTTTCCCATAAGGTTGCTGAGGTGTCTCAAATGGCCCACAGCATGGCCCAATTTTTAACAGACGCAGAAGTGGAGCAACTATTAGGAGAGTTCTCCATGGATGCTTGTTGGGACCAAGCGGTAGAGGCGGAAAACCTGGCCCAAGCAAAGGCCTATTCGACACGTCTGTCAGATTTGGCAGGCCAACTGGAAGCTGCATCAGCCCAATTGGTGGACTTGGACAAGGGACAAGCAGTAGCCTTTGATTTTCATAAGTAGGAGAAAAAGATGTTAGAGATCCTGGGAGAGGATAGAGAACGAATTGAGGAGCTCCATCGAGAGATTAAAAAGGAGCAAGAGCGGATTGCAATTCGGAGTTTGATTGCAACGCAAAAAGCCTTGATGATGTTGGAAGGGATGAGTTTGCAGGTGACTTTGAGCGGTCAATCCGAAAAGATGCGCGCTTTTGCCACAACAACTCTAGTTAGTGATTTGAAAGATGGATTTACAGGAGGAGCAGCGGACGCGGCAGAAACAGCACTGAAATCAGTGAAAAAGCCGATTTTATTGAGTCCGATTAAAGGAGGTATGTGATGTACCATTCAGGAAATAGTGAATTAGAGCAACTAGAAGATCGACATCACCGCTTCAATCAGAAACTTAGTGAGCTGGAGTGGGATTATGCGGATATGCGCATGGATGTCCGCCAACATACAGAAAATTTAGTAGACTGGCTGAGTGCTCTACATTTTCAAGCCCCAAGTGCAGAGGCCCAAAGTGGCTTGGAGCGCTTGTTTGCCTTGCAAGAAGAATTTGAGGCAGAACTCAAGCGCTATGAAGAGCGTTTAGAAGAAGAGCGTGAGCGCGAGCAGCAAGAGTACTACAAGCAGCGCCAACAATTAGAACAAGGTGATTAAAACATTCCTCTGGTAGAGATAAGAGGAATGTTTTTGTTTGTTCAAAAAAACTTTTAAAAATGTGCTCACAAAATATTGTAAGCGTTTACTTAGTATGTTATAATATCACAAATAGACGAAAATAAAATGGTTTTATCAAACCAACAAAGAAAAGGAGTCGCTTATGAAAGCTGCAACTTATGTATCTGCAGGCAATCTGCAACTGCTTGATCAACCAAAACCAGGGATCAAAAATCCAACGGATGCCATTGTGCGTGTCTTGAAGACAACCATCTGTGGGACAGACCTTCACATCCTAGGAGGAGATGTTCCGGCTTGTAAAGAAGGCACGATTTTAGGTCACGAAGGAATCGGGATCGTCGAAGAAGTCGGTGATGCGGTTACTAACTTCAAGGTGGGCGACAAGGTTATCATCTCTTGTGTCACAGCTTGTAACACCTGCTACTACTGTAAACGTAGTCTTCCTTCTCACTGTGAAGATGGTGGTTGGATTTTGGGTCACTTGATCAACGGAACCCAAGCAGAATATGTGCATATTCCACATGCGGATGGCAGTCTTTATCATGCGCCTGAAACTGTGGATGACGAAGCCTTGGTCATGCTCTCAGACATTCTCCCAACGTCTTATGAAATTGGGGTGCTTCCATCTCATGTGAAACCAGGGGACAATGTCTGTATCGTTGGAGCTGGTCCGATCGGCCTTGCGGCTCTCTTGACCGTTCAGTTCTTCTCACCTGCTACGATTATCATGGTGGACTTGTCTGAATCTCGTCTTGAAGCAGCTAAGAAATTTGGGGCAACTCACACCATCTGCTCCAGTGATATCGCTGAAATCAAGGCCTTTATCAATGATGTGACGGATGGTCGTGGGGTTGATATTTCTATGGAATGTGTGGGTTATCCTGCTACCTTTGATGTCTGCCAAAACGTCATCTCTGTCGGTGGTCATATTGCCAATGTCGGTGTTCACGGAAAACCGGTTAGCTTTAATTTGGACGAATTGTGGATCAAGAACATTACCCTCAACACTGGTCTTGTCAATGCCAATACCACTGAAATGTTGCTCAATGTCTTGAAATCAGGCAAGATCGATGCAACCAAACTCATCACCCACCACTTCAAACTCTCAGAAGTTGAAAAAGCCTATGATGTCTTTAAACATGCGGGTGAAAACCATGCACTCAAGGTGATTATCGAAAATGACATCAGTGAATAAGGTGGGAGTTACTCTTTGTTCATAGTTTTTTTAGAAGGGCTGGGAGGTAACTTCTAGCCCTTTTTCAGAGGATTAAGAGATGAGAGATATAAAAAGTGAAATTGGGAAAAAACTAAGACGATTAAGAGAAGAAAAGGGATTGACGAGAGAAGTACTTTGTAACGATGAAAGTGAATTAACAGTTCGTCAGTTAGTACGTATTGAAAAGGGGGAGTCTTTGCCTAGCTTAAAAAAATTAGAATATATTGCGAATATGCTGGGTATTCCAGTATCGAATATTGTAGATCATGATAAAACGGTGTTACCTCGTAGATATCTAGAGTTGAAATTTCTAGTTACTCATTTTATGACATATGGGGATGAAGAACGTATAAGACTAAAGGAATCCTATTTTGATGAGATTTACGAATCGTATTTTGAAGATTTACCAGAAGAGGAACAAGTTGCTATTGAAGCTGTAGATGCAGCGTTAAATGTTTTTTCAACTGAGAAAGCTGAATATGGAGAAAATTTGATTGAGGAATATTTTGGGCAATTGATGACTAAAAAAGAATTTTCTCAAAATGATCTATTAATCATCAAATTATTTTTGTTCAAATGTCTCGCGAGAGCCAAGGATAAAAGAGATGCCATGGTTTTAGTTGATAAAATGATTGCTTCCAAAGATTCATCTGATAAAACGAGCCTATATTTAATAACCAGAAATTTGATAGCGATGACTTCTATCTTATATCAAGATGAAGATTATGAGCAGTTGGGTCCATATATAAATGAATTGGATAAATTAGTCCAAGAAACTCAATATTTTCAACAACAGCCGGGTATAGATATGATGAAAGGAACCTATGCATTCTACGTGGAAAAAGATATAGAAAAAGCAAAAGTATTTTATCACCAAGCGATGGTTTGTGCTCATTCATTTGGCGAATTTGATCTTGAAAATAAAATAAAAAAAGAAATGGAAAAACATATAAAAATAAAATGGACATGACATTTATGTCATGTCCATTTTATTTTTAAAGTGATACTATTACTATCGAAAGCGAATAAAGGAGGATAAGCCAGATGTTGGGAGTAATTGTAACTGTACTATCTTTAGTATTTTTAGTTGATTAAAAATACTAATTTAACAATTAAGTAGAGAAGGTGATGATATGAAAAATATTAAAAAAATGATACTTCTTTCGATTATAGGATTCTCCTTAATAGGATCTTTTGTATCTCCGGTTAGTGCCAATGCTATAAAGCCCAATGAAGCAACAATTTCACGGGACCGTGGTGTTTGTGGAGATATGAATAAAAACAGTTCAACCTATAAGCGCTATTGTCTCAAAGATGGTAATGCTTCAGCTCATCTGACTCAACGACAAATAGATTGTATTTGGTCTTTGTTTGGAGTTGCTGTGTCTCCATCTGGTGGGTGGGCATCTGTAATTAGAGCACTTGGTTACGCAGCGTACAAGTGCTATAATGTATGATTAAAAGGAAATAGTTTGTAAGATTACGTTAAAATAATCCTCCTTTGTTTGTTATTATTAATATGGTTCGTGAAATGAATTTTAAGAAATTTAGTAAATTAATGCTAGGTATTATTCTTCTGTGCCAGTTAAATGCTTGTGTTTTATCATCAGGATTGGCTGATAAAGAAAATTTACAATTAACAAAAGTTGAAATCGATAAAGATTATGAATTAAAAATGAAAAGATTATATCGCTCTATAGTAAAAAATTATACAAAAGTAAGTGCTGGAAATATCATAGATAGAAATTTAAAAAATAACAGTTTTGTATATATAGGCAGAGAATCTTGTCCATTTTGTAGAGAGTTTGTGCCAATGTTAAATGAGCTTTTATTAAAGTCAAATAACAAAGTCTACTATTTAGATACTGAGTCAGATTCAAAAAATCCTAGAATACAGGAGTTTTATCAAAAATTTAGTATAGATGGAGTACCTGCTTTGTTATATTTTAAAAAAGATGGGGCATACGAAATATTACATGAAGATGATGTTTTATCTGAGTGGATTAATAAAATGGTAGAAAATTAATATCATATAAAAAGTTATAAATTTCGCTTCATATTGCTTGTAAATAACCTATTATAGTCTTATAATATAAGTGCAGAAAACGATTACATAAAGAGAAAGGTGTGATCTTATGAAAGGCTTTCGTTATCATCATGAATTCTGGATGGACTTCCATTTCTGGATCTTGGTCTTGCTTTTAGCAACTGTGGTTATGACGATGCAGGCTCCGCTTTCGGTAGTTAGCCTAGCTTATCTTGCTTTTGTAGGGATTTTGATTCTGTTGCAGGTCTTTCAACCGTCTGTATCGACACGGCAGTACCCAGAAGGTAGCTACCACTTCAATTGGACCTTCTACCGGGATACCCGACTGTATATTGATCTCTTTGTCTTAGCTGGTCTCTTGGTAGGCCCGATTGCTTCATCGGATATGGTCTATTGGATCTTGCTTGGAGCCGTCGTCGGCTCTATCGGCTTTGTATTTGTCGTAAAGGAAAAAGCGACTCAAAAGATGGCTTAGGGAATCACCATGTCCTAGATCTCTGAAACTAGTTTCAGAGATCTTTTTATTTTCCCCTAAAATGTGAAACTATAATCCAATTGCACGATTAATATTGTAAGCGTTTTAAAAATAGATTATAATCAATTTACAAGTACTCGAGTTGCCTTATTATCAAAGGAGAAGGAGTTATGTCAAAGATTACAAAAGATGAACTGATTGAACAAATCAAAGACGGCATCATTGTTTCTTGTCAAGCTCTCCCTCATGAACCGCTCTATACAGAAGCAGGAGGAGTCATTCCTCTCTTGGTAAAAGCGGCTGAACAGGGTGGAGCTGTCGGAATCCGAGCCAATAGTGTCCGGGATATCAAGGAAATCAAGGAAGTGACCAAGTTACCAATTATTGGGATTATCAAACGTGATTACCCACCTGAAGAACCCTTTATCACGGCTACTATGAAAGAAGTCGATGAGCTGGCAGCTTTGGATATCGCAGTCATTGCGCTTGATTGTACCAAACGTCCCCGTCATGATGGTCTTTTGATTGGTGACTTTATCCGTCAAGTCAAAGAAAAATATCCCGATCAGCTTTTGATGGCTGATATCTCTACCTTGGAAGAAGGATTGGCGGCTGTTGAAGCGGGAATAGACTTTGTCGGAACGACCCTATCCGGCTATACGGACTACAGTCCGAAGGTTGATGGGCCAGATTTTGAACTGATCCATAGCCTCTGTCAAGCAGGAGTGGATGTCATCGCAGAAGGCAAGATCCACTATCCTGATCAGGCCAAGAAAATCCATGATCTCGGGGTTCGTGGGATCGTTGTAGGCGGCGCCATTACCCGACCAAAAGAGATCACCGAGCGCTTTGTCGCAGCCTTAAAATGAGAAAACAAAACAGTAGATTGAAGGAGGAGGAGACCCAATAGAGAGTAGTCGAATCTGAAACAAGAATAGGCGTCCTCATTGAGGATAATCCCCTGTAAGAGAAATCTTACCGCACTTTTTAGGAGAAATCACATGAAAATGAAAAAAGTATTGTGCTCGTTGGTAGCTGGTGCAGCTCTTCTAGCACTCGCAGCTTGTGGATCTGGCGGAGGATCTAAATCCGAATCTTCAAGCGATAACTCTGGTAAAACAGAAATCACTTGGTGGGCCTTCCCAGTCTTTACTCAAGAGAAAGCTGATGATAGTGTAGGAACCTACGAAAAATCAATTATCGAAGCTTTCGAAAAAGCCAATCCAGATATCAAAGTCAAACTAGAAACCATCGACTTCAAATCTGGTCCTGAAAAGATTACGACAGCTATCGAAGCTGGAACTGCTCCAGACGTGCTCTTTGATGCACCAGGACGGATCATCCAATACGGTAAGAATGGTAAATTGGCTGACTTGAACGATCTCTTTACAGATGATTTCGTCAAAGATGTTAACAATGAAAATATCATCCAAGCCAGCAAGGCAGGCGATACAGCCTACATGTATCCAATTAGTTCAGCACCATTCTACATGGCGATGAACAAAAAGATGCTCAAAGATGCAGGAGTGCTAGACCTTGTCAAAGAAGGCTGGACAACAGACGACTTTGAAAAAGTCTTGAAAGCTTTGAAAGACAAAGGTTACACACCAGGATCACTCTTCAGTAACGGTCAAGGTGGAGACCAAGGGACTCGTGCCTTTATCGCCAACCTTTACGGTGGTTCTGTAACAGATGAAAAAGTAACCAAGTATACAACAGATGATCCAAAATTTGTCAAAGGTTTAGAAAAAGCTTCTAAATGGATTGAAGACGGTTTGCTTATGAACGGTTCTCAATTCGATGGTGGGGCAGACATCCAAAACTTTGCGAATGGTCAAACTTCTTACACCATCTTGTGGGCACCTTCACAAAACGGTATCCAAGCTAAATTGTTGGATGCAAATAAAGTCGAAGTAGTAGAAGTGCCATTCCCATCTGATAGTGGCAAACCAAAATTGGAATACCTTATCAATGGATTTGCGGTCTTCAATAATAAAGATGAAAAGAAAATTGCTGCTGCTAAGAAATTTGTACAGTTCATCGCAGACGACAAAGTATGGGGTCCAAAAGATGTTGTGCGTACAGGAGCCTTCCCAGTTCGTAGTTCATTTGGTAAGTTGTACGATGACAAACGGATGGAAACCATCAGCACTTGGACAAAATACTACTCTCCATACTACAACACAATCGATGGTTTTGCAGAAATGCGGACTCTATGGTTCCCAATGTTGCAATCTGTTTCAAATGGAGATGAAAAAGCAGAACCAGCTTTGAAGACCTTTACTGAAAAAGCAAATGAAACTATTAAGAAAAAATAATCAGTCTATGAAGCGGACCTAAGTCTATCATAGAAACGAGAATATGCAGGCCCCTTCGAATCCGTATCTCTCTATTTGGAATGGAACGAAGGGGTCTTCATTCTTTCTGGATCTTCTTTTCTTACTTTGTAAGATATGTTTAGAAAAGAAAATAGAAAAAGAACACTAGGAGGTGCCTTACTGTGAAGGTAAACAAAATCCGAATGAGGGAGACGCTCGTTTCCTACGCATTCCTAGCACCCATTTTAATCTTCTTTACGGTCTTTGTCCTAGCCCCCATGATCATGGGATTTGTGACAAGTTTCTTCAACTATTCTATGACATCCTTTAAGTTTGTCGGTTTAGAAAATTATTCCCGCATGTTTGCGGATAAGGTCTTTGTGAAGTCCTTGATCAATACCGTCATCATCGTTATCGGATCCGTTCCGATCGTCGTATTGTTCTCCTTGTTTGTGGCTTCTCAGACCTACCATCAAAATGCGATTGCGCGTTCCTTCTATCGTTTCGTCTTCTTCCTTCCAGTTGTTACAGGGAGTGTAGCGGTAACGGTTGTATGGAAATGGATCTATGATCCACTATCAGGGATTTTGAACTTTGTATTGAAATCTGGACATGTCATCAACCAAAACATTTCTTGGTTGGGGGACAAGCACTGGGCTTTGATGGCCATCATTATCATCTTGTTGACCACCTCTGTTGGTCAACCGATCATCCTCTACATCGCAGCTATGGGAAATATTGATAATTCTCTCGTAGAAGCAGCGCGTGTTGACGGTGCGACAGAATTTCAAGTTTTCTGGAAGATCAAATGGCCAAGCTTGTTGCCAACAACTCTTTATATTGCCATCATTACGACCATTAACTCTTTCCAATGTTTCGCCTTGATCCAATTGTTGACATCCGGTGGTCCTAACTACTCAACGAGTACCCTTATGTACTACCTCTATGAAAAAGCCTTTAAACTCTCTGAATACGGTTATGCCAACACCATGGGTGTCTTCCTTGCGGTGATGATTGCCATTATCAGTTTTGCGCAATTCAAGATCCTCGGAAACGACGTAGAATACTAAAGAAAGGAGCCTCAGATGAAACCAACACAAAAGAAACCCATCACTGCCTTTACAGTGATTTCAACGATCATTTTGCTCCTTTTGACAGTCTTGTTCATTTTCCCATTTTATTGGATTTTGACAGGGGCCTTTAAGTCTCAGCCAGATACCATTATGATCCCACCTCAGTGGTGGCCAAAGACACCAACCATGGAAAACTTCCAACAGTTGATGGTACAAAACCCAGCCCTACAATGGTTGTGGAATAGTGTCTTCATCTCCCTTGCAACCATGCTTTTGGTGTGTATGACCTCTTCCTTGGCAGGATATGTCTTGGCTAAGAAACGCTTCTATGGGCAACGAATTCTCTTTGCTATCTTTATCGCGGCCATGGCTCTTCCGAAACAAGTTGTCTTAGTTCCATTGGTACGGATTATTAACTTTATGGGGATCCATGATACCCTTGCAGCGGTTATTCTACCATTGGTTGGATGGCCATTCGGGGTCTTCTTGATGAAGCAATTTAGTGAAAACATCCCAACAGAACTCTTAGAATCTGCTAAGATCGATGGTTGTGGAGAGTTGCGGACTTTCTGGAGCGTTGCCTTCCCAATTGTCAAGCCGGGATTTGCAGCCCTTGCCATCTTTACCTTTATCAACACCTGGAACGACTACTTTATGCAATTGGTAATGCTGACCTCTCGTCAAAACTTGACCATTTCACTAGGGGTTGCGACCATGCAGGCTGAGATGGCAACCAACTATGGCTTGATCATGGCTGGGGCAGCCCTAGCAGCGGTTCCAATCGTTACGGTCTTCCTCGTTTTCCAAAAATCCTTCACTCAAGGGATTACTATGGGAGCGGTCAAAGGATAAGTTATCCACTTGTATAAACGATAGTTGTGTGCAGATAGGTTTTCTAGGCTGAGAAGTATCGAAAGGATGAGAATATGATATTTGATGATTTAAAAAACATCACCTTTTACAAAGGGATCCACCCCAATCTAGATCAGGCCATTGATTTTCTCTATGAGCATCGGAAGGATTCTTTTGAGTTGGGGAAATACGATATTGATGGGGATAAGGTCTTTCTCGTCGTTCAAGAGAATACCCTCAACAAAGCAGAAAATGATCGCTTTGAACACCACAAAAAATATGCCGATTTGCATTTATTAGTAGAAGGGCATGAGTTTTCGAGTTATGGATCCCGTGTGACAGGTGAGGCTATCGCATTTGATGAAGCATCGGACATCGGTTTTGTCCATTGTCAGGAGTCTTATCCGCTTCATCTAGGCTATCATAATTTTGCGATTTTCTTTCCAGGTGAGCCTCACCAGCCCAATGGCTATGCAGGGCAAGAAGATATTGTGAAAAAGTATCTATTTAAAATTGCGATCGATTGAACACGTTAGAAAGGAGTGCCTATGTCATCTAAGGGGGCAGGATTGATCAAAACCGTCTTTAACACGGACAATGTAGTGATGCGCATCAGTGAGAAGGTGCTCGACTTGGTAACCGTTAATCTTTTATTTGTGCTAAGTTGTTTACCAGTTCTCACGATTGGAATTGCGAAAATTAGTTTGTATCAAACGGTTTTTGCCATCAAACACCAACGTCGCCTACCAGTCATTCGGACCTACATCAACGCCTTTCACGAAAATTGGAAGATAGGCTTGCAACTAGGAAGTCTGGAACTGCTTATTGCAGGTATTTGTCTCTTTGACTTGTTGCTCTTTTGGAGCCAGACAGTCTTGCCGATGCAGGCCTTAAAAGCTGTGTGTCTAGGGCTCTTTATCTTCCTAGTTCTGGTCATGCTAGCGGCCTATCCAATTGCAGCCCGTTACCAATTGGATTGGAAAGAGTGTTTGCAAAAAGCCATGATTGTGACAGGGCTCCATTTTCCCTGGTTCTTCGTCATGGGGGGTGTCCTCATACTTTTATGTATGGCTCTTGCAAGTTCGGTCTTATCCTTCCTATTGGGGCTTATGATCTTTTTCTTGTTCGGCTTTTCAAGCTTGGCTTTTGCACAAGTTGGATTAATGGAAAAGATTTTTGCCCACTACCAAGAATAAAATGAATTCAATAGTGACAAAAGGAGAAAATATGTCAGATTTAAAAAAATATGAAGGAGTCATCCCTGCTTTTTATGCCTGCTATGATGACCAAGGAGAAATTAGCCCGGAGCGGGTGCGTGCTCTCGTAGAATATTTTATCGCGAAAGGTGTGCAGGGCTTGTATGTCAACGGATCCTCTGGCGAATGTATCTACCAGAGCGTGGCCGATCGCAAGCTGATCTTGGAAGAAGTCATGGCAGTAGCTAAAGGAAAATTGACCATCATCGCTCACGTAGCCTGCAACAACACCAAGGATAGCGTGGAATTGGCACGACATGCAGAAGAACTAGGAGTAGATGCCATTGCGGCCATTCCGCCTATTTACTTCCGCTTGCCAGAATACGGTGTCGCCCATTACTGGAATGAAATCAGCGCAGCAGCACCAAACACAGACTTTGTTATCTACAATATCCCGCAATTAGCAGGAGTGGCTTTGACACCGAGTCTTTATAAAGAAATGTTGAAAAACCCACGGGTCATTGGGGTGAAAAACTCTTCGATGCCGGTGCAGGATATTCAGACCTTTGCTTCTTTAGGAGGTGAAGACCATATCGTCTTCAATGGTCCGGACGAACAATTCTTGGGTGGCCGTCTCATGGGCGCGCGTGCTGGGATCGGTGGTACTTACGGTGCCATGCCAGAGCTCTTCTTGAAACTCAATCAGCTCATTGCTGAGAAAGACTTGGAAACTGCGCGTGACTTGCAATTTGCCATCAATGGCATTATCGGAGTCTTGACGTCTGCTCATGGCAATATGTATGCAGTCATCAAAGCGGTTTTGCGCATCAATGAAGGTTTGGACTTGGGATCTGTTCGCTCCCCTTTGACGCCAGTAGTAGAAGCGGATCAAGAAGTGATTCAACGTGCTGCTCAACTCATTCAGGACACAAAAGCCAGATTCCTTTGATCAAAGGAGGTCTAGATGAATCCATATGTTGTAATTGATATCGGAGGGACCAGTATCAAGTATGGTCTAGCCGATGCAAAAGGGCAACTCCTAGAGACCCATGAAATGCCAACGGAGGCCCAAAAAGGAGGACCTCACATTCTTAACACAACAAAGGAAATTGTAGCCCGTTATTTGAAGAAGCATGCCTTGGCAGGGGTTGCGATTTCTTCGGCCGGGATGGTGGATCCTGATAAGGGAGAAATCTTTTATGCTGGGCCACAAATTCCCAACTATGCCGGAACTCAATTCAAAAAGGAAATTGAGGAGACCTTTCAAGTCCCTTGTGAAATTGAAAATGATGTCAATTGTGCTGGTCTCGCAGAAGTTACCACAGGGCATGCAAAAGGATCAAACAATGCTGTTTGCTTGACAATTGGAACAGGGATTGGCGGTTGCCTCTTGCTGGATGGTCAAGTCTTTCATGGCTTTAGTAATTCAGCCTGTGAGGTTGGCTATCTTCATTTGCCAGACGGTGCCTTTCAGGATCTAGCTTCAACGACGGCTTTAGTCGAGTATGTGGCAGAACATCATGGTGATCCTGTGGAACAGTGGAATGGTCGCCGGATCTTCAAGCAGGCAACAGAAGGAGATAAGATCTGTATGGCAGGAATTGATCGGATGGTGGCCTATCTCGGAAAAGGATTAGCCAATATCGTTTATGTGGTCAATCCAGAAGTCATCGTTCTTGGAGGGGGAATTATGGCTCAGGAAGCCATCCTCAAGCCAAAAATCTATCAAGCTCTGTGTGCAGAGCTGGTTCCTAGCCTAGCAGATAAGATTCGTTTGGAATTTGCCCACCATCAAAACGCTGCGGGTATGTTGGGGGCCTACTACCACTTTAGACAAAAACATGGAACATAAAACAAGTCGCGCTGGCGACTTGTTTTTGCTTCATCACAAAAAGCATGAAAGACGAAGAAAACCTTATCTTTCATGCTTTTTAAATAGGGAGACTATATTATGATTTTCGAGAACGTTGACTAGAAAGCTTTTTGTTTTCCCAGTAGCTATTAAAGACAATTTCCTTTTGTTCTCGGTTTTTATTAAGGAAATGGGCATAGATTAAATCGACCACGATGAGGAGTGGTAAAATCGCAGAGATACGATCGATATAGGTACTACTAGGAAGGGGTGCGGCTGGTAACACTTCTGTGAATCCTTGGTGGATCGCAGCGGGGTTAGCAGTCAAAAGAACCGTTTTAGCCTCTTTTTCTTTGGCATCCAAAAGACTGTCTGTAATGGAGTTTGTGCCTCCTGACAATGAGAAACCGATGACTAAACAAGAGGAATCGAGAATACTGGTCGTCCAAGCAAAGCCGTCTTGATCAGTCAAGGCTTCACAAATGACGCCCAGTCGCATAAAGCGCAATTTCGTTTCTCGAGCGACTAAACCGGAACTACCAATCCCGAAGAAATAGACTCGGTCCGCTTGATCGATCAGCTCCGCCACCCGATCCAATTGGGAATCTTTTACCAGACTTTCAGTGACGTTGCTGATATGGTGGTAGCGTTGCAAGACGCTCAGCGTCAGTTCGTCATGCTCTTGCACTTGTTTTTGATTCTTTGTTTCCTCATTAAAATGATAGACAAACTCCCGATAGCCGGAAAAACCACATTTTTGAGAGAAACGCGTTAAAGCTGCCTTTGAGACGTGGAGTAACTCCGTTACATGAGAAGAGGACAGGGAGTGCTGTCGTGCTTCTGACGATAAAAAATATTGGGCAATGTCGCGTTCCATATCTGTTAACTCAGCTTCATGTCTGGCGATAATGGCGCGTAAATCTTGATCTTGTTTCACAGCAATCCTCCTTTCTCACGAGATGAAATAACAGGATACTCCTATAATATATTGCATATTATAACATGCGTAACCGCTTTATTCAAGTAAAAGAAATCAAGAAATACTGAAACTAGGAACAGGATATGAGAAAAGAAGAGAACGCTACCAAACTTGAAACTAAGGTCTTATTGCTTGTCCGCAATTTTCTGAAAATTCCCGATTAAGCCTGAACAAACGCTACGAATTGTGGTATAATTTAAGATAATTGTACTGTTGTTGGAAGAACAATGGTTGAATAAGGAGGTGTGACGATGTCGAATGCAACACTTGAAATGATGCAAGAGATCGAGCAGGCTGCTCAAGGAGTGATCGCTACTTATGAAGAGCAAGTTGAGCACATTCAAAAAGAATCCCGCGATCGGCTTGCAACAGTGGCACAGCATTACGATGACGAAACCAAGCAATTGGTCGCAGAGGCTGAAACCACTGCCAAAGAAAGGCTTGTCAGTTTAACGAAAGACCTGGAAGAAACGGTTGCGCGCAATGATGCCAAGGTACAACAGGCGATGACTGATAAACGAGCTGGGTTAGTTGAAGCCATTGTAGAAAAGGTGGTAGCAAGCTATGGCCGTTAGTCAGATGCAAAAACTGTCTCTCATCTTGTCCAAAGATGACTTGGACAGTCTCCTACTAGCGCTACAGTCTGAGGCAAAAATCCAGATTTATGACCTCAGTGAAAATGAAGAGTGGCAGGCTGCCTTTGAGGACAGTGTCTTGTCTCAACCCTTGACAGAGGACAATCGTCAGGCCTCGCTAGAGCTGCAAAAACGTCAAGAACAAGTTGAAAAAATGATTCAGACCCTGGAGCCTTATATGCCTGAGAAAAAGGCTATGCAAGCCCTGAAGGAAGAACCCTTAAGTTTGTCCTTTGATGATCTGCAGGCCCACGGAATGATTCGAGACGAAGAGCTTTTGTTGACCAAATTGAAACGCCAATTGCGCGTGTTAGACAAGGCCCGACAGAAGATTGCGGATGCAAAGGGAGAGATCGAGCGCTTAGAAAAATGGCGGCCTTTAGAGGTCACACCAAGCGCTCTAGCCAGGTTTCACTATGTGCATGGCTTGATTGGGACCATCCCTAATAGTGATACAGATGCTGTTCGCTCTTCCTTAAAAGCTCACCCTGAACTGGAATTAGAAGAAGTCTTCACCTCTGAAACTGAACACGGCTATGTCATCTTGTATCGTTCGGGAGACCGTATGGCTGTTCAGGAGCTTCTGGAAGAACATGGTTTCAAAGAATTGGACTATGAAGGAGAGCAGCTTCCAGCTACCTACTTGGATCAGCTAGCAGGGGAAATCAAAGAGCAAGAAGCTGTGGTGGCTTCTATACTAGCAGATTTGCAAAACTCGCAGAAGGAATTGGATCAACTCAAGTATCAGATGGATTACTTGTTGAGCTTGGGAGCTCGTGAGGAAGCCAAGTCACTTCTAGCCAGCACACAAAGCTTGGTAGCCTTAGAGGGGTGGATTGAAAAGTCTCAAGTCGCATCGTTACGAGACTTCTTGCAACAAAATTTTGGCTCTCGCATCTTACTAGAGACACGCGATGTCACGGAAAAAGATTGGGAGGACGTTCCCATCCAGTTGCGAAATAGTGCTTTAGTAGAGCCTTTTGAGTTGGTGACAGAGATGTATGCCCTGCCTAAGTATTACGAGAAAGATCCGACACCAATTGTGTCTTTCTTCTACTTTGTTTTCTTCGGTATGATGGTCGCCGATATCGGTTATGGACTCTTGCTAACACTAGCGACAGGCTTTGCTCTTAAAGCCTTCAAGCTGAAGCCTGGTACGGCAAAGAATCTTCGATTCTTCAGTCTCCTCGGAATTTCCGTTGCCCTTTGGGGAGTGGTCTATGGCTCTTTCTTCGGATTTGAAATGCCCTTTGCCCTGATCAGTACGACCAGCAACGCTATGACCATCCTGATCCTATCGGTTGTCTTTGGGTTCATCACTGTCTTAGTGGGCTTGTTCCTAGGAGGCATGAAAAATGTCCGCCTCAAAGATTACACGGAAGCCTATAATGCTGGCTTTGCTTGGGTCTTGATCCTACTTGGCTTGATGCTTCTAGCAGTTGGCAATATCTTGCCAGGAATGAGCTTTCTAGTTCCGATTGGTCAGTGGCTAGCTATTTTGAATGCCGTTGGGGTCTTGGTTGTCTCCATTGTCAGTGCCAAGAAGTTGTCCGGTCTAGCATCTGGTCTCTTTAACCTCTACAATGTCAGTGGGTACGTCGGAGACTTGGTCAGCTTCACCCGTTTGATGGCCCTGGGCTTATCTGGAGCCAGCATCGGTTCAGCCTTTAACCTCATTGTCAATCTCTTTCCACCGCTTGGACGGTTTACGGTAGGGCTTGTGCTCTTTATCGTCCTACATGCCATTAATATGTTCCTGTCCTTCTTGTCAGGATATGTGCATGGAGCCCGTTTAATCTTTGTGGAGTTCTTCGGTAAGTTCTACGAAGGAGGAGGCAAGCCATTTCGTCCTCTTAAACCTTCAGAACGCTATATCAAAACAAAAAAATAAGTATTATCTTTTACAAATAGGAGTATATTCATGGAATCTTTAGCATCATACTTTTCAGCCCATGGGGGCGCCTTCTTTGCAGCATTTGGTGTGGCAATCGCCGTCGCACTTAGTGGGATGGGATCAGCCCTTGGGGTTGGTAAAACAGGTCAAGCAGCGGCAGCGCTCTTGAAAGAACAACCTGAAAAATTCGCCCAAGCGTTGATTTTGCAATTGTTGCCAGGTACACAAGGTTTGTATGGTTTCGTTATCGGGATCTTGATTTGGTTGCAAATTAAACCAGATATGCCACTTGAAACAGGGGTTGCTTACTTCTTTACAGCTCTTCCAGTTGCGATTGTCGGTTATTTCTCAGCGAAACACCAAGGAAATGTTGCAACAGCAGGGATGCAAATCTTGGCAAAACGTCCTGAAGACATGATGAAAGGGGTTATCCTTGCGGCCATGGTTGAAACCTATGCCATCTTGGCCTTCGTTGTGTCCTTCCTATTGACCCTACGCGTCGGCTAAGAGCTAGCTTTGATGAATTCGCCTCGCGAGGTGAAAAACACAAGACGCATGCAATAGGAGAAAAACGATATGGATGAACAAACCCAATTAAAGGATTCGATCTTGGCCCAAGCCCATGAAAAAGGGCGTAAACTCTTAGAAGAAGCCAAAGAGAGTGTCCTAAAAGAAGAGGCTGTTCAAGAAGAGCGTTTGATCCAAGACAAACTCAATCAGCGCTCCGAGCAGCTCAAGCGGATTCAACGTCAATTGCAACGTGAAACCCAACAGATCGAAAATAAAAAACGCCAATCAACCCTTGTCACCAAGCAACGAGTCTTAAAGGATCTCTTTGCAGATGCTTATGAAGCAATGGCAGCTTGGCCTCTTGAAAAGGAAGTGCAGTTTGTAGATGCAGTTTTAGATCGCTGTCAGGGGCAAGATGTGACCCTGACTTTTGGAGCGACGAGTGCTGCTAAATTTGATCCAGTAGCCCTCGAGAAATGGAAGCAAACTCATCCGAATGTGACAGTGGCAGACGAGACGATCCCAGCTCAAGCCGGTTTTGTCTTGTCGGTCGGGAAGATTGATGACAACTATCTCTACCGTGATTTGGTGGATTCCATTTGGGAGCAAGAAAGCTACCAGATGGCAGCCAGCATTTTCACCGACGAAGAGAACTAGGAGGTTGCGATGAGCGAACGGACCTATTCTCAAGTCAATACAGGAATCAGCGTACGTGAGGCTAGTTTTATCAGTCCCAATCAGTTTGAGCAGTTGCTTGCAAGCGACTCCAGTGAGAGCCGAGAAGGCTTGCTACAAGGGACACCTTATGCTTTAGACAGCCACGAGATCAAGGATTTAGCAGCCCTTGAAGCCCGTCTGATGGCAGCCTTGTTGGCAGAATACCAATGGGCTTTTGAGGTGACCCCTCAGTCGGAATTGGTCAGCCTTTTTACCTTGAAGTACACCTATCACAATCTCAAGGTTTATCTGAAACACAAGGCGACAGAGCGCAAGTTGGGGCACTTATTGATCCCTATCGGTCCTTATTCTCTCGATGTGCTTGAGCATTTGGTGGCGACCTTTTCTGCTGAGCATTGTCCGGCCTTTATGGCGGAAGAAGTAGCTGCAACCTGGCAAGAATTCCAAGACTATCAGGACTTGCGGGTCCTCGAAATTGGGATGGACTTAGCTTATTTTAAACACCTGAGATACTTAGGGGACAGCCTAGATCATCCGATTCTGAAGCAGCTGGTGGACGTGACCATTGACTTTTACAATGCAATTACGGTCAAGCGGGCCATGGATCAGCAAAAACCGCATAGCTTTATGCACCAATTACTGTCAGATGAAGGGAGCCTCAGTGCCCATCAGGTGATCGACCTGCTAGAATCCGGTCAGTGGTTGACCTGGTTTTATCAAGTCAATCCGCTGGAGTACGATCTCGCCTTAGAGACTTATGAAGAAAAGATGCGCACCGGTCAACTAAAGACCGTAGAGTTGGAGTATCTAGAAAGTTTGGTGAAATTCAGTCTTCTAGACGCTGGCCGTTTTGAAGTTGATGGACCACTCCCTCTTGTTCGTTATCTTTACGGAAAAGAGTTAGAGGTGACCAACCTTCGTTTGGTCCTCTCTGGTTTGGACAATGGTTTTCCGCTAGCAGACATCAAAGAAAGGATGAGACCGATTTATGGACAAACAGACCTATAAGATCGCCGTTGTGGGCAATCGGGACGCCATCCTTCCTTTTCGCCTGATTGGCTTTCAAACCTATCCGGTCACAGAGCCACAAGAAGCGATCAATACCCTGCGAAAACTCAGTCGGGAAAACTTCGGGATTATCTACCTGACAGAGGATATTGCTCAGGCTATTCCAGATACAGTGGCGTTTTACGACCAGCAGCTGACACCGGCTCTGATCCTTATCCCGACCCATAGAGGGACTACAGGACTGGGCCAACAGCGGATTCGTGATAATGTCGAAAAAGCAGTAGGACAGGATATTTTATGAGAACAAATGAATTTGGCCAAACGATTGGCGATGCACTGCCGGATTTTACTCCGGGGCGTCTGCCAGCTATTGAGCGGATCGAAGGTCGCTATACCGTGATCGAGCGCCTCTCAAAAGAAAAACATGGAGCAGATCTTTATCAGGTCTACGGGCCGGACTCTCCAGCAGCGATGTGGACCTTTCTGTTCAAAGGCCCTGCCCACAATGAAGAGGAGTGGGACCACTTATTAGATGATCTCATGACAGCCCAAGGTCGCTTTTACTATGCGATTGTAGACAAAGATTCAGGCAAGGCTTTGGGGACTTTCTCTCTCATGCGGATCGATCAAGCTAACCGGGTGATCGAAGTCGGAGCAGTGACCTATTCACCAGCGCTCCAAAAGACACGCATGGCTACGGAAGCCCAGTATCTGTTAGCGCGCTACGTGTTTGAAGATTTAGGCTACCGCCGCTATGAGTGGAAATGCGATGCCTTAAACCAAGCATCTCGCAAAGCAGCTGAGCGCTTAGGCTTCACCTATGAAGGCTGTTTCCGTCAGGCTGTTGTTTATAAAGGTCGGACCCGTGATACAGACTGGTTGTCCATCATTGACCAAGAATGGCCAGAAATCAAACAGCGACTAGAAGCTTGGTTGGATCCAAGCAATTTCGATGCCAATGGCCAACAAAAGCAATCTCTAGCCGATATGGCGCAAAAGTAATACAAAGAAACAAAGGATTCCCAGGAGGAATACATGACTCAAGGAAAAATTATCAAAGTTTCCGGTCCCTTGGTGGTTGCATCAGGGATGCAGGAGGCCAATATCCAAGACATTTGCCGGGTCGGCGATCTTGGTTTAATTGGTGAAATTATTGAGATGCGGCGGGATGAAGCCTCTATCCAAGTATATGAAGAAACGTCTGGAGTCGGTCCAGGAGAACCAGTGGTCACAACCGGAGCTCCCCTTTCTGTTGAATTGGGACCAGGTTTGATCTCTCAGATGTTTGACGGGATCCAACGCCCCTTGGAACGCTTCCAAGAAGTGACTGCCAGTGACTTTTTGGTTCGTGGGGTGCAAGTTCCAAATCTAGATCGGGACACCAAATGGGCCTTCGAACCAAGCGTGACTGAAGGGACAGAGGTGGTCGCTGGAGACATCGTTGGGACCGTTCAGGAGACCAATATGGTGGAACACCGCATCATGGTACCCTTTGGTGTGAGTGGACGTGTGACCAAGATCGCAGCAGGTTCTTACACAGTAGAAGAGCCGGTTTATGAGATCGAGCAGGCAGATGGCAGTCTCTTTACTGGTACTTTGATGCAAAAATGGCCGGTTCGTCGAGGCCGTCCCTTTGCACAAAAACTGATTCCAATAGAGCCTTTGGTTACCGGTCAACGGGTCATCGATACTTTCTTCCCTGTGACTAAAGGTGGAGCTGCAGCTGTTCCTGGTCCTTTCGGAGCTGGGAAAACAGTGGTGCAACACCAGGTGGCCAAGTTTGCCAATGTAGACATCGTAATTTACGTTGGTTGTGGAGAACGTGGAAATGAAATGACGGACGTTCTGAATGAATTTCCAGAATTGATCGATCCAACGACTGGTCAATCCATTATGCAACGGACTGTTCTGATCGCCAATACTTCGAACATGCCAGTAGCGGCGCGTGAAGCTTCCATCTACACAGGGATTACTATTGCCGAATACTTCCGTGATATGGGCTACTCCGTTGCCATCATGGCGGACTCTACTTCTCGTTGGGCAGAAGCTCTCCGTGAAATGTCTGGTCGTCTAGAAGAAATGCCAGGGGATGAAGGTTACCCAGCCTATCTCGGTAGCCGGATCGCCGAATATTACGAGCGGGCAGGTCGGGTCAAGACACTTGGAACCACTGCGCGCGAAGGTTCGATTACCGCTATCGGTGCCGTTTCCCCTCCAGGTGGAGACATTTCAGAGCCGGTAACGCAAAATACCTTGCGGATTGTTAAGGTCTTCTGGGGATTAGATGCTCAATTGGCCCAACGTCGTCACTTCCCAGCCATCAACTGGTTGAGTTCTTATTCCCTTTACCAAGATGAAGTCGGTCGCTATATCGATCTACATGAACAAATCAGCTGGTCTGAAAAAGTGACCCGCGCTATGAATTTGCTTCAAAAGGAAAGTGAATTGCAAGAAATCGTCCGCTTGGTTGGTCTAGATTCCTTGTCTGAAAAAGACCGCTTGACCATGAATGCGGCCAAGATGATCCGTGAAGACTACCTACAACAAAATGCCTTTGATGAGGTCGATACCTATACCTCTTTCAGCAAGCAGGTGGCCTTGTTGACCAACATTTTGACCTTTGACCAAGAAAGTCAAAAAGCACTAGAATTAGGAGCTTACTTCACAGAAATCATGGAAGGAACCGTGGCTCTTCGAGACCGCATTGCCCGTAGCAAGTTCATCCATGAGGATCAGTTGGCAACCATTCAAGCCCTGAAAGAAGAAATCGTAGAAACCCTACACCAAATCGTCGCAAAAGGAGGAGTAGACAATGAGCGTGATTAAAGAATACCGTACTGTCAGCGAAGTTGTTGGCCCCTTGATGATTGTCGATCAGGTCGAAGGGGTTCACTACAATGAACTCGTAGAAATCAAGCTTCATGACGGAACAACCCGCCAGGGACAAGTCCTCGAAGTCCAAGAAGATAAGGCCATGGTTCAGCTCTTTGAAGGATCTAGCGGGATCAATTTGGAAAAAGCCAAAGTCCGCTTTACTGGACGTCCCCTAGAACTCCCAGTGTCTGAAGACATGGTGGGCCGTATCTTTAACGGGATGGGCAAACCCGTCGATGGTGGTCCAGAAATTATCCCAGAGAAATACTTGGACATTGATGGACAAGCCATCAACCCTGTTTCGCGAGACTATCCGGATGAATTTATCCAGACAGGGATCTCAGCCATTGACCATTTGAATACCTTGGTTCGGGGCCAAAAACTCCCAGTCTTCTCAGGTTCTGGTCTCCCTCACAAGGAGTTGGCAGCTCAGATTGCTCGTCAAGCGACGGTACTGAATTCCGAAGAAAACTTTGCCGTGGTCTTTGCGGCCATGGGGATTACCTTTGAAGAAGCCGAGTTCTTTATGAACGACCTTCGGGAAACAGGAGCTATTGACCGCTCTGTCCTCTTTATCAACCTGGCTAATGACCCAGCTATCGAGCGGATTGCCACTCCTCGGATCGCCTTGACCGCGGCAGAGTATTTGGCCTATGAAAAAGATATGCACGTCTTGGTCATCATGACCGACATGACCAACTACTGTGAGGCCCTTCGGGAAGTATCCGCTGCCCGCCGTGAGGTTCCAGGACGTCGGGGCTATCCAGGCTACCTTTATACCAACCTCTCAACCCTCTACGAACGTGCGGGACGCTTGGTTGGAAAGAAGGGATCTGTGACCCAAATTCCGATCCTCTCCATGCCAGAAGATGACATCACCCACCCCATCCCTGACTTGACAGGCTACATCACGGAAGGACAAATTATCTTGTCCCGCGATCTCTACAATAGTGGTTACCGCCCACCGATCAATGTTCTTCCATCCCTTTCTCGTTTGAAGGACAAGGGTTCTGGTGAAGGCAAGACTCGGGAAGACCATGCGGCGACCATGAACCAGCTCTTTGCGGCTTACGCCCAAGGAAAACAAGCCAAAGAACTGGCTGTAGTGCTTGGGGAGTCTGCCTTGTCAGATACCGACAAGCTCTATGTCAAATTCACCGATCGCTTTGAGCAAGAATACATCAACCAAGGCTTTACCACCAATCGGACGATTGAGGAAAGTTTGGATCTCGGTTGGGAACTCTTATCCATCCTTCCACGAACAGAGCTTAAACGGATCAAGGATGAGATGATTGACAAGTATCTGCCAAACAAAGAGGGCTAGCCTATGGCACGATTAAATGTAAAACCAACTCGGATGGAGCTTAATATTCTCAAAGAGCGCCTCAAGACAGCAACCCGGGGGCACAAGTTGCTCAAGGACAAGCGGGATGAACTCATGCGCCGCTTTATTGAAGCTGTACGTGAGAATAATCGCCTGCGCCAAAAGGTAGAGGCGGCGCTGGTGGACAATATGCAAGACTTCGTGATGGCCAAGTCACTAGAGAGTGACCTAATGGTGGAAGAAATCTTTGCTGTACCCACTCGAGAAGTGATGCTTCATATCGAGGAAGAAAATGTCATGAGTGTGCGCGTGCCCAAGCTCCATGCCCGTATCGATAATCCATACGGAGATGATGAAGGGGACGTGGTCTATAGCTATCTCGCCTCCAACAGTCAAATGGATAGCACCATTCAAGAAATGGGAGATCTCCTCCCAGATTTGCTCAAGTTAGCGGAAATTGAAAAAAGCTGCCAACTCATGGCAGACGAAATTGAGAAAACCCGTCGTCGAGTGAACGGACTGGAGTATGCGACCATCCCAGACCTCAAAGAGACCATCTATTATATCGAAATGAAACTCGAGGAAGCCGAACGCGCCAACCTCGTCAGAATCATGAAGGTGAAGTAAGATACAAAGCCCGTAAAATGCAAAGTGAAAATAGGAAATTCTTGCAGTGAGCGATGCTCACAAGAGAATTTATCTTTTTCACCCAGCATTTAGGGCGTGTTCAATTCACAAGATACAAAGCCGTTAAGCAACTCAAAGGAAAATAGGGAGCAGGACAGAAGCACTGTTGTATAGAATGCTTCGTTGTCCTGCCCCCACAAGGCTGATTAGGATTTTTCCGAGCTCTTAAAGCGAGAGAAAAATCCAATCAGCTACTGTGTCTTTGAAGTTAGTACTATTACAGTTTGCGTTTTTCACACAGCATTTAGGGCGTGTTCAGTTATAAGATACAAAGCCGTAAAAAGCTATGTTCAATTACTTAAAAAATACAAGAACCTCATCGAGGAACCGCTCCTTGATGAGGCTTTTTTTGCGCCCTCGAACTCTTCTTCCAGGACCCTATTTTTATGTTACTAGTTTGTAACAATGTGACAAGAAAGACGAAATGTTACAAGAAAAATACAGTTTTGTTAAATAGCCAAAAAGGCCTTTTATTATTTTTAAATTGTGATAAGATAGTATGGTAGTTAATTTGTCCAAGAAAATCTTGAGCAAAAAAACAAAGAAAAAAGAGGATAAAAGATGAAATTAAAAGTTAATACGAAAGCCTTGATCGCTTCAACAGTAGCTCTTGCAGTGATTCCCTTTACAAAAGCCACTGCAGAAACACTTGAAGATTGGGTAGCTCGCTCAGTAGATGAAATCAAACATGATATCCAACAAAGCGGTGAAAACCAACAAACTTATACCATCAAATATGGTGATACATTGAGTTCGATCGCAGAAGCGCTTGGAATCGATGTTCATGTGTTGGCAAACTTAAACAACATCAGCAACATGGATTTGATCTACCCAGGTACTGTATTGAAAACAACAGTAAATGATCAAAAAGAAGTAACTTCAGTTGAAATCCAAACTCCTCAAGCAGGTGCGACAGATGCAACCGTTGCAAGTGCTGACTTGACAACAAACCAAGTGACAGTTGATGACCAAACAGTCGCTGTCAACGATTTGTCTAAACCAGTAAACGAAGATAATAAAGCTGTACCAGTTGCTCCAGCAGCAGAAACTCAAGAAGCCCCAGCGGAAGCTCCAGTAGTTGAAGTACCAGCAACAGAAACACCAGCACAACCAGCTGTTCCAGAAACACCAAACTACGGTGCTCCAGCTGTCAATGTTGAAGTACAAAATCAAGAAGTAGCGCCAGCTGCTGCTCCTGAAGCTCCAGCAACTCCTGAAGCTCCAGCTGCTCCTCAATCTGCTCCAGTAGCAGAAGAAGCTCCAGCAGCACAACCAGCAGCAGAAACGACTGCAGCACCTGAAGTGCAACCAGTAGCATCAACTCCAACAACTGGTAATGCTATTCCAACTGATCCAAATCTTCAACCTCAAGCGGAAGCTTTCCGTCAAGAAATTGCAGCGAAATTCGGTATCACAAACATCGGTGGTTACCGTGAAGGGGATCCAGAAGACCATGGTAAAGGACTTGCAGTAGACGTGATGGTTCCAACAAATTCAGAGCTTGGAGATCAAGTTGCACAGTATGCGATTGATAACATGGACCGTGCAGGTATCTCATATATTATCTGGAAACAACAATTCTACATGCCAGTAAATAACATTTACGGACCAGCTAATACATGGAACCAAATGCCGGACCGTGGTGGAGATACAGCAAACCACAACGACCACGTACATATCTCATTTAACGGATAATAAAACTTCGAACTAGGACAAGTGCCTAGTTCTTTTTTGTATGCACAAAAAAGAGGCTGGGACAAAAGTCCTAGCCTCTCAATTGTCTTTGGATTGTCGAGCAAGACGCAGTGGTTGAGTGGGCTCTACTACGCTGATTTCATCAGCTTTTACAGCCCTACTCAACTGTGCGGAGGTGGGACGACGAAATCGAATTCTAACGAATTACCGATTTCTGTCCCACTCTCAGACCATGTTTATAAGATTTTATCGACTTTTTCAACTTGATAGAGGGCGAATGCCATGATGAGGGTTAAGATCAGCAACATAAGGACCGCCGGTGTCCATGAGTGGAAGATTGATTTACTATACCCAAAGAGGATGGGACCAAAAGCAGCAAAGACGTAGCCTCCTGTTTGGGCAAGACCAGAAAGTTGAGCTGTCTTTTCAGGTGTACTGGATTTCATGGAGAAAGCGACCATGAGGTAAGGAAAGAGCGAACTAACGGAACTTCCTATCAGGGCATTGATGACGAGCCAGTAGAAGAAGTTGCTGGTTGGGATTAAGAGCATGGCTACTCCCAGAATCCCTGCTCCAACAACAATAGCAAGCATCAAGCGTCGATTGCGATCGGATAACCGTGTCGTTAAACTTGGGATCATCAAGGAGAATGGGAGACTGATCAAGGTGAACACTGAGGCAAGTAGTCCAGATTCAACCTTTGAAAGGCCAGCTTGAACAGCCATGGTCGGAAGCCAAGTCATACTTGTGTAGAAAAGTAATGACTGCAAGCCTCCAAAAATCATGATAGCCCAGACATATTTATTGGTGTACCATTTGTTACTAGCTTCAGCAGTAGTAGCCTTTTTGAGACGGTGGTTGTAGCGAAGGTTAGGAATCCAGACGACCAAAGCAAGAACACACAAGGCTGTCAAGATGTTGACCAAACCTTGCCAAGAAGTGGCTTTGGTGATAGGAACTGCTACAGAAGAGGCGATCGCTGTGGACATCCCCATAAAAGTGATGTACAAAGTGGTCAGAATGCCTAGTTGGTGGGGTCTGTTTGCCTGAATGAGGCTTGGAAGCAGAACATTGAGAAAGGCAATACTTGCTCCAATTAAGATGGTTCCCAGATAGAGAAAGGGAAGATCGATAATCCGAATGGCAGATCCGATCGTCATTGCGATCAAAACAAGAAAGAAGAGGCGCTCAATTCCTAATTTTTGAGCAAACTGAATCGCAAAAGGTGAGAAAATGGCAAAGGTAAGAAGGGGCAAGCTAGTCAATAGTCCCAGAGAGCTCACATCAACCCCCAAACCGGCTGCGATGTCAGACAAGACCGTCGGAAGTGTAGTAAATGGTGTTCGTAAAACAATCCCAAGCATAATGATGCCCGGGACGAATAACATAGAATGTGTTTTTTTCATAAATCCTCCTCAGACAAAAATTCTCTTCATTATAACATAGATCGAGCATAAATTGGAGTATTAGTACAAATGAAGGAGAAGGACCGTAGTTTTCGTTTCGCTTGAACTGCGTCAGCGCACCTAAGCTCGCTGATGCTCGTAAAGAGAATAAGGACCGTAGTTCTCACTGTCGTTCGAACTGC
>CAJJKY010000019.1 GCA_905188195.1 Streptococcus parasanguinis
TCGCGAGTTCTTCTTGAGAAAGACCACGAAGTTCTTTAACAAATTCTTTTACTTCTGTAAGTTTCATGACCTCTCCTTATTCTGCTTCACGTTTCACAAATTTAGTTTTAACTGGCAATTTGTGGCTAGCAAGACGAAGTGCTTCGCGTGCGATCTCTTCAGATACACCAGCGATTTCGAACATTACTTTACCACGTTTAACTGGTGCTACCCAACCTTCAGGAGCCCCTTTACCAGATCCCATACGTACCCCGATAGCTTTAGCGGTGTATGATTTGTGTGGGAAAATCTTAATCCAAACTTTACCACCACGTTTCATGTAACGAGTCATGGCGATACGAGCAGCTTCGATTTGACGGTTTGTGATCCAGTGGCTAGTTGTAGCTTGAAGACCGTATTCACCGAATGCTACTTCTTTTCCACCTTTTGCTTCACCGCGCATTTTACCACGGAATTCGCGACGGTGTTTTACACGTTTAGGTACTAACATTGGTTATTTACCTCCTTTAGCGTCTTTACGAGCTGGAAGAACTTCACCACGGTAGATCCATACTTTAACACCAAGTTTACCGTAAGTAGTGTCTGCTTCTTCCCAAGCGTAATCGATATCAGCGCGAAGTGTGTGAAGTGGAACAGTTCCTTCAGAGTATCCTTCTGCACGGGCAATATCTGCACCGTTCAAACGACCTGATACTTGAGTTTTGATTCCTTTAGCTCCAGCACGCATAGCACGTTGGATTGCTTGTTTTTGTGCACGACGGAAAGCAACACGTTGTTCCAATTGACGAGCGATTCCTTCACCAACAAGGTGAGCATCCAAGTCAGGACGTTTGATCTCAATGATGTTGATGTGTACTTGTTTACCAGTCAATTTGTTAAGAGCTGCACGAAGTGCATCAACGTTTGCTCCACCTTTACCGATAACCATACCTGGTTTAGCAGTGTGAAGAGAAACGTTAACTTTGTTTACTGCGCGTTCGATTTCAATAGTTGAAACGGCTGCGTCAGCCAATTCTTTTTGAATGAATTTACGGATTGCAAGATCTTCATGAAGGTAATCCGCGTATTCTTTTTCAGCATACCATTTGGCATCCCAATCACGGATGATACCAACACGCATACCAATTGGATGTACTTTTTGACCCACGAGTTTACCTCCTTATTTTTCTGCAACAGCTACTGTGATGTGAGCTGTACGTTTGTTGATTGGTGAAGCTGAACCTTTCGCACGTGGACGGAAACGTTTCATTGTTGGTCCTTCGTTTGCGAATGCTTCAGATACTACCAAGTTAGCTTTTTCCAAACCAAAGTTGTTTTCAGCGTTTGCTACTGCTGAGTTCAACACTTTAAGGATGATCCCTGCAGCTTTGTTTGGTGTGAATGTCAAAATAGCGATGGCATCGGCTACGCTTTTACCACGGATGTTGTCAAGAACAAGACGTGATTTACGAGGTGAAACACGCACTGTACGAGCCATTGCTTTAGCTGAAGTAATTTCTGCCATTTATGTTCTCCTTATTTTCTACGTGTCTTCTTGTCGTCTGCCGCGTGACCTTTGTAAGTACGAGTTGGTGCAAATTCACCAAGCTTGTGACCTACCATGTCTTCTTGGATGTAAACAGGTACATGTTTACGTCCATCATAAACTGCGATAGTGTATCCGATGAAACTTGGGAAGATCGTTGAACGACGTGACCAAGTTTTAATTACTTTTTTCTTTTCGTCGTTTGCTTGAGCTTCAACTTTTTTCATCAAATGCTCATCGACGAAAGGTCCTTTTTTAAGACTACGTCCCATTTTGTAATTTTCTCCTTTAAAATTTAGTACCACAGCGGCTTGCGCTGCTAGGCAGCGCTACCGAGCTGGCGGAAAGTGTAAGCTAGTTGCTTATGATTATTTTTGGTTGCGACGACGAACGATAAGTTTGTCAGATTTCGCTTTCTTGTTACGAGTTTTAAGACCAAGCGCAGGTTTACCCCAAGGAGTAGATGGCGCTTTACGTCCAACTGGTGCTTTACCTTCACCACCACCGTGTGGGTGATCATTCGGGTTCATTACAGAACCACGAACTGTAGGGCGAACACCTTTCCAGCGGTTACGTCCCGCTTTACCAAGGTTGACAAGTCCATGTTGTTCGTTTCCGACAACACCAACTGTAGCACGGCAAGTTCCAAGAATCATACGAACTTCGCCTGATTGAAGACGAACAAGTACATATTTACCTTCAGAACCCAATACTTGAGCAGAAGCTCCAGCAGCACGTACCAATTCTCCACCTTTACCAGGTTTCAATTCGATGTTGTGGATCAAAGTACCGACTGGGATGTTAGCAAGTGGAAGAGCATTTCCGACTTTGATATCTGCTTCTGGTCCTGATACGATGCGTTGACCTACTTCAAGACCTTTAGGGGCGATGATGTAAGCTTTCACACCGTCAGTGTAGTGTACAAGCGCGATGTTAGCTGAGCGGTTTGGATCGTATTCGATCGTTTTAACGACTGCTTCAACTCCATCTTTGTTACGTTTGAAATCGATCAAACGGTAATGACGTTTGTGTCCACCACCTTGGTGACGAACAGTGATACGACCGTTGTTATTACGACCTGCTTTGTTTTTAAGAGAAACAAGCAAAGTTTTCTCAGGTGTGTTTGTTGTGATTTCAGCGAAATCCAAAGAAGTCATATTACGGCGACCGTTTGTTGTTGGTTTATAAACACGAATTCCCACGATATTTCCTCCTTAGATTATTCAGCTTCGGTAGCAAACAACTCGATTGCTTTAGAATCAGCTGCAAGCGTGATGATAGCTTTTTTCGTTTTTGATGTAAAACCAGTATAACGTCCAACGCGTTTTGCTTTAGGTTTTACGTTTACAGTGTTCACATTCGCAACTTTTACACCTTCAAACGCAGCTTCAACAGCTTGTTTGATCAAAAGTTTGTGAGCGCGAGTGTCAACTTCGAATACATATTTGCCTGCTTCAAGTTGAGCCATTGACTTTTCAGTGATAACAGGTTTTTTGATAACATCATACAAATTCATTATGCAAGAACCTCCTCGATTTTAGAGATAGCTGCTTGAGTAACAAGAAGTTTGTCACTATTTGCGATGTCAAGAACACTTGCAGTTGTAGCAGTCGCAACTTTCACGTTTGAAAGGTTACGAGCTGAAAGAGCTGCGAATTCATTTCCTTCTTCAAGAATAACAAGGACTTTAGAATCGATGCTCAAAGCTGCAAGAACTTTTGCAAATTCAGCAGTTTTTGGAGCTGTAAATTCAAGAGAATCAACGGCTACAAATTTGTTTTCAGCAACTTTTTCTGAGTAAACAGATTTAAGTGCAAGGCGACGAACTTTTTGAGGAAGTTTGTACGCATAGCTACGTGGAGTTGGTCCGAAGACAATTCCACCACCACGCCATTGTGGAGAGCGGATAGAACCTTGACGAGCACGTCCAGTTCCTTTTTGACGCCATGGTTTGCGTCCGCCACCTGAAACGGCTGAACGGTTTTTAACTGCGTGAGTTCCTTGACGAAGGCTAGCACGTTGGCTGATGATCACATCAAATACAACTGCTTGGTTTGGTTCGATACCAAAGATCGCATCGTTAAGAACAACTTCGCCCGCTTGTTTACCAGTTTGGTCGAATAATGTTACATTTGCCATTTTGACTGTATTCCCCTTTCCTTATTATTTACCAGCTTTAACTGCTGACTTGATAGTGATAAGAGATTTCTTAGCACCTGGTACGTTACCTTTGATAAGGATAACGTTCTTTTCTGGAACAACTTGTACAACTTCAAGGTTTTGAATTGTTACACGATCGCCACCCATGCGTCCTGCAAGGTTTTTACCTTTGAATACGCGGTTAGGTGCAACAGGTCCCATAGAACCTGGACGACGGTGGTAACGAGAACCGTGAGCCATAGGTCCACGTGATTGTCCGTGGCGTTTGATAACACCTTGGAAACCTTTACCTTTAGAAGTACCAGTTACATCAACAATGTCTCCAGCTTCGAAAGTGTCAACTGTGATTTCAGCACCAACTTCCAAGCCTTCAACGTTTTTGAATTCACGAATGAAGCGCTTAGGAGCCGTGTTAGCTTTTGCTACATGTCCTTTAGCAGGTTTGTTGCTCAATACTTCGCGTTTGTCATCGAAACCAACTTGGATAGCGTTGTAACCATCTGTTTCAACAGTTTTAACTTGAAGAACAACGTTTGGAGTTGCTTCGATAACTGTTACAGGGATCAATTCGCCAGCTTCAGTGAAGATTTGAGTCATTCCCACTTTTTTCCCTAAGATTCCTTTTGTCATGAGAAAATAGTTCCTTTTCTATAGTTTTTTTATTCAAAAAGTTTTTAACGAGCGTTTTTTATGCTCTGGATCAAGCTTTAGATTAAAGTTTGATTTCTACGTTTACACCACTTGGAAGATCCAATTTCATCAAAGCGTCAACTGTTTTTTGAGTTGGGTTGATGATGTCGATCAAACGTTTGTGTGTACGCATTTCGAATTGTTCGCGAGAATCTTTGTATTTGTGAGTCGCACGAATGATTGTGTAGAGGCTACGCTCAGTTGGAAGTGGGATTGGACCCGCAACTTGTGCACCTGTACGAGTAGCTGATTCTACGATTTTTGCAGCCGCTGTGTCAAGTGTACGGTGTTCGTACGCTTTCAAACGGATGCGGATTTTTTTGTTTGCCATCTTTTTCTCCTTTTCGTCTATTTAAGATAATAGGCTAGCTCCACAAGAAAACCGACGCGCGTTGCGTGGCAATGCAACCGAGCGTGTCGCAACCTCTTGCATCAAAGCTAATAGCTGTTTTTCACAGCACCATAGTAGTTTAACACAAACAAAGGCCCAATGCAAGGGATTTGAGAAGATTTTTTTCGTTTTTTTAATGAAAGTGTTTTCGAAAAATATAGAATGCTAAAAATGTTGCCATTATATAGAAAAAAGTTCTACTTTTTTAGCTAAGTAGAACTTTTTAACGTAAAGAGATACGCTGATCGCATCCTTACATCTTTTCACTTTTTATTTATTGATTTTCATGGCCGCTTTTATTTCACCAATTGTTGATGCAGTGCTTGTATCTTGGAATGATTTTAACTCTTTATTTCCTCTCTCATCAATAGTTTCAACTGGATTACTATAATCATCCGTGGAACTCGTTGTAAATCCACCGGATTCATCAGCAATAATTACTTTACTATCAGGTAAATTACCAAAATAATCATTTATTTCTTTTTCTGATTTACCTCTTAAGAGTTTTTTATAGATTTGTATTGTTTGGTTTTTCTTTTGATCGATTCCTGTTGATTCAGCAATGGCGTTTTTTTGTAATGCATACGATACAATCCCAATAGTTAGAACTGTTGCTATTAGAGATATGATCTTTTTAGTTTGATTAGCCATTTTTTTCACCTACTTTCTTAAACAGGATTACTTACTTTATATCTTGAACCTGATCTAGGATTATATGTCTTGAAAAATGTTCCTTTTCGACTATCGACCGCAACATAACCGCCATCATTAACTACCACTGAGATTCCATATCCATCTTCTACCAAACCACTATCACCTTGAGCTTGCCAATAAAGGTAGTCACCGCTTCCCCAGGAAGGTTTAAATCGTTCTTCCCCATAACGCCACCCCTTTGCATAGAAGGCATTTGATAGATATTCTTGGTTTGGGTATAAGACATGAACTCGTGTTGGAATCCATGCTCCAAAAAATACCGTTCCTGATGAAGCAACTTCCATTTTCCCAGGAAACAACTGTGTAGCTAATAGTTGTTTATATTCAGCTACTGTCATGATTTGACCTTCGCTTGCGACCTGTTCTAACGGAAAATTTTTGCTCCCGTCTTTATTTACTATAATTCCTCCACCCGCAGTTGTTAAAACATATTGATCATCTTTCAAACCTTGAGTAACCTGCTCAATTTGTTCTCCTGTCATATATTCATCTGCCTTAACACTATTTTTTCCAGCTATTAAGAATAAGCTTATAAACGCTATAACAATTATTATTTGCTTGAATTTTATCATCATTTTCTCCTCTAAACGATTTCTACGGAATTATTTCTAATCCATTTGCTATTTACACCACCAACAAGTTTCAACAAATAATAGTATCAAATTAACCATATCACCCTCCATTTTCTTTCTTTGTGGTTATTATAGAACCTTTAAACATAGTTTAACAGGACAAAAATGTCCTGCTAATTATTTGATATCCTGTTGCCATTCCTGTTTTAGTTTTTTTAGTAGCATTTCTTCTTTAATCATTTCTGCAAAGTGTATAGCTGATTCGTAATACTCTTTGGCCTCTTTTTTATCATTCTTATAACTGAGATAATATTTCCATTCAAACATATCTATCAAAGATTTTTTCTGATAGTCTTGAGTTCGTTCCATAATTTGAATTAACCTGTCTAATATTTCTCTAACTTTTTTATAATCACCTAATCTAAAAAACAACCCTAAAGCTAGAAAAAGTGTATCTCTCAATACAAATTGCTGATAGATTAATAATTCACCATCATCTACCAATAACCTTTGTACAATTTTCGGTAATAATTTCCATCCTGGATTACAGTATATGTCATCATCGTGTATCATTATTATTAAAAGTAATTTAATCAACAAAAGATCATTTAAGGTATATGTATTCTTCTTTTTTAGTTGATCAAGATAATCCTCCAATAAATGATTCCCAAGTTCAATCAATTCACTCTCATTAACATCGGATATAGTGGTTAAGATATCAACAATCAATTGCTCCTCTTCAGGCAAATCTTCATAATAATTCTCATATATGATTTCGAAACGTTTTTCCTCTTCATAAATCTTTCTTTTATCCGAATACGTCGTATTTCTTAATAATTGGTATTTTAAGTCTAAATATTCTTTTGGTAATTCTGTATAGTCTGGCATCAATGAAAATAAATTCATGTCTAGTCGTTCAGCTAAAAAATTTATCTTAGTTAATGTTGGTCTCGACAAGCCTGACTCTATTCGAGTTAATTGACGCACAGTCAACTCGCTCTCATCCTGACACAACTCTTCTTTGGTCATTCCTTTTTGTTTTCTATATTTTTTCACAAGAGTTGCAAATTTTCGAAGATCTTCTACCATAGTTATCATCCTTCCTGAATACATTATACCCAATAACAATTCTGCTTACAACAATATCGATGCTCTATGAAATTTAATCAAAAAAGTTCTACTTTTCAGTAGAACTTTCTTTATTTTTTATCTATTCCTAGAAATTCCGTCCTGATTTGTTATAGCCATATTTTTCGACGAAATGCTCCCGGAATTCTAAGAGATTGTCATCCATGATGGCTTGACGGACCTGTTTCATGAGGTTGATCAAGAAGTATAGGTTGTGGTAGCTAGTCAAGCGAATGCCGAAGGTCTCATCTGCCTTGAGGAGGTGGCGAAGGTAAGCTCGGGTATAGTTCTTACAAGTGTAGCAATCACATTCAGGATCCAGCGGTGTAAAGTCTTCTGCAAATTGCGCATTTTTCACCACCAGGCGTCCTTGACTGGTCATACAGGTACCGTTTCGCGCAATCCGCGTCGGCAAGACACAGTCAAACATATCCACGCCACGAATCACCCCATCGATCAGACTGTCTGGAGCTCCCACTCCCATGAGGTAGCGAGGCTTGTTCTCCGGCAAGAGCGGAGTTGTGAAATCAAGCACTGCATTCATCTCTTCATGGCTTTCTCCAACAGCTAACCCACCGATAGAATATCCTGGGAAGTCCATGCTGACCAGATCACGCGCAGACTGACGGCGCAAGTCCTCAAATCCAGCCCCTTGGACAATCCCGAAAAGACCTTGATCATGAGGGCGTCGGTGAGCCTTTAGCCCACGCTCTGCCCAACGGCTGGTCCGTTCGATTGATTTCTTCACATAATCATAGGGTTGATAGAACTGGGGACATTCGTCAAAGGACATCATGATGTCGCTCCCTAGATTGTTTTGGATCGAGATGGCCTTTTCTGGAGAAAGGAACATCTTCGAGCCGTTGAGGTGGTTTTTAAAGGTTACCCCTTCCTCAGTAATGTTGCGGCTATCCGCTAATGAATAGACTTGGAAGCCTCCACTATCCGTCAAAATTGGCTGATCCCAGTTCATGAACTGGTGCAATCCTCCTGCTTTTGCGACTAGATCATCCCCGGGACGAAGCCAGAGATGGTAAGTATTAGCCAAGATAATGCCTGAACCCATCTCCTTAAGTTCTTCTGGCGATTGGGTCTTAACGGTTGCCTGAGTCCCTACGGGCATAAACATTGGGGTCGGGAAGGTCCCGTGAGGGGTGATAATTTCTCCCAGACGAGCACCTGTATGCTTTTCTTTTTTGATTAATCGATAT
Source organism: Streptococcus parasanguinis (assembly GCA_905188195.1). Lineage (GTDB taxonomy): Bacteria > Bacillota > Bacilli > Lactobacillales > Streptococcaceae > Streptococcus > Streptococcus parasanguinis_P. The sequence continues at coordinate 8,392 of CAJJKY010000019.1, forward strand.
TGAATCGGTGAATCTGTCATGGTTACCTCCGTACTGGGAAAGACAGTCCCAGCCTGCTTATTCCTGTCACAGTTTTCCTGTGAGCACCTGTACGATTGTACCAAATTTTACCGGCTCTGTCACGGACTTATGTTATAATAAAAAGTACTACTATGAAGAGAGTGTCATCCATGAACCTTAAATTGATTCGCCTCCGGGCACGTACCATGCAAGTCCAGCAACCGGGCTTAGCTATCCTTTTTGCTCTTCCGGTCCTGTTGACCATTCTTGCTAACTTTCTCTTAAGCGGGCAAGATCTGATCGATCTACTACCGGATATGACCTTGCAGCAAGCAAGTGTCTACATGATCCAGCGGCAGCTCTTTCCTTCTGTTGTCTCCTTTGTCATCTCTATTTTAGTGGTCGGTGCGACTTTTAGCTATTTAGATACGATCAATCCCAAGATCGAACACCGAACACGCGTGTTAGATATCTTTAAACAAGATCGCTTTACCTCTGTATTTGCCACCTTGATCTTGAAGCAAGCCGTCCTCTTTTTATGGGGACTTATCCTCTATGTGGGGAGTCTCATCAGCACCTACGCCAGCATTCGATTTTTGGCGATCTACGACAAGGTAAGCAACCCTAGTACTTTGAGTGCTTCCAGTCCAGAATTCCAATCTCTCATGCAACAAATGCCTCTGATGACGGCCGGTGTCGTACTGGGCCTACTCGGCCTACTCTTGTACCTTCCACAGTACTATAGTCTCAGCCTTGTCGAATTGATCCTCTACGAACAACTACGAGACGGCGACTACAAGGGAGCCTTTGGAGTGCTTCGCCAAAGTCGCGAAACCATGAAAGGGTTCCGCAGCAATCGCTTGGTGCTCGATCTAACCTTGATTGGTTGGTACTTCTTGAATTACTTCACACGCGATGTCATCGGCTTTTATACCATGCCATACTTTATCAACTGCCAAATTGCATTTTACGATCAAATCAAGCAGATTAAACAAGGGCCGCGCCATTTTACAGGCCATCCAAGCCATGAAGCTAAATAAGAGTAATAAGAAAACCCCAGCAGGAAACTGGGGTTTTCTTCTATTTATTTACTGTCAAAGACGAAGGGCTTTTGTCATTTATAAGCCATATAGGGAGTCCCCCAAAATCAGTCGGGTATGCTCGCGTTTGATACAACGGTTCATGACGATATCATCTCGTCCAGCTCCACGAAGAATCTCTTCTGCTTCTTGATTTTCCAGCTCCAATTGTGCCCAAAAAATCTTCGCATCTGTCTCGATGAAGTCACGCGCCACATCTGGTAAAAATTCACTGCGACGGTATACATCGACGATATCTACTGGGAAAGGAATTTCCTGTAGGCTAGCGTACACCGTTTCTTCAAGGATCTGGCCACCAGCTGCACGAGGGTTAACGGGAATAATCCGATAGCCCCGCTCTTGCATCTCCTTGCTGACACGATGACTGGTCGTGTCTTCACGGTCAGATAATCCAACTACAGCAATGATTTTGCTTGTTTCTAAGTAATGTTTGATAACGCCATCACTAGGATTGCGAAATGAATAAGCCATATGAATCTCCTTTTGTATGCGTTTCCTTTCTTTAAATAGTATAATAATCCGGAGGGCATTGCAAGTGTTTGTCGTTAAAAGCGGTAGGAAACTAAAAAGTCTCCTACCGCTTTCTATTTTGAATAAACTCAATCTTATTTGGCTTCGTACCAGGTTTGCCCTTCATTTTCATCTGCTTCCAGTGGAACCGCTAGCTCAATAGCAGATTCCATGGTCTCTTTGACCAACTGCTTGATCTTGGCCAACTCTTCTTTTGGCACTTGAAGGACGATTTCATCGTGCACTTGAAGAAGCATCTTGGTCTTGTATGCGCCTGCTTCTAAGGCTTGGTCCAAGTGGATCATGGCAATTTTCAAGATGTCTGCCGCCGATCCTTGGATCGGTGAGTTGATGGCCGTCCGTTCCGCAAAACCTCGAATATTGAAGTTGCGAGAATTGATATCTGGAATTTCCCGGCGACGCTTGAAGAGGGTCTCTACATAGCCCTTGTCACGCGCTTCCCGTACCACTCTCTCCATATAGTCCTTGATGCCAGGGTAGCGTTCAAAGTAGGTCTCAATGTAGGCCTTGGCTTCTTTTCGACTGATCCCTAGGTTATTAGACAGTCCAAAGTCGGAAATTCCATAAACCACACCGAAGTTTACTGCTTTTGCATTGCGACGGTCATTCGGCGTCACGTCTTCTGGTTTTTCAATATTGAAGACGCGCATAGCAGTCGATGTATGGATATCTGCCCCATGCTTAAAGGCATCAATCAAATGCTCATCTCCCGAAATATGGGCCAAGACGCGCAATTCGATCTGTGAATAGTCCGAACTCAGCAAGACACTGTTTTCCTCTTCTGGGACAAAGGCCTTGCGGATGAGACGACCTTGTTCCAAACGGACAGGAATGTTTTGCAGGTTGGGATCCACGCTGGACAAGCGGCCTGTCTGCGTCAAATCCTGTACATAACGGGTATGGATCTTCCCATCTTCCAAAATCCAATCTTGAAGACCGATGACATAGGTTGACTGGATCTTAGCAATTTGGCGGTATTCAAGAATCTTAGACACGATCGGTGCAATTGGAGCCAGGCGTTCCAAGACATCAACAGCTGTTGAATAGCCGGTTTTGGTCTTCTTAGTATATTCAAGAGGGAGTTCCAATTTTTCAAAGAGGATGACCCCCAATTGTTTTGGAGAATTGATATTAAACTCTTCTCCAGCAAGCTCGTAGATTTCTTGAGTTAAGCGCTCCAAGACCACTTCGTTTTCCACCTGCATATCTTGGAGGGTCTGGCGCTCTACCTTAATCCCTGCGATTTCCATCTTGGCCAAAACAGCTGCTAGTGGTTGCTCCATATCATAGAGCAAATCTAGCTGGTCATGGGCTTGCAACTGCTCCACCATGGGCCCTTCGGTATCCAGTAGAACAGCGACTTTTCGTGCCAAATGCTCTAATAGGACCGCCTTTTCTGGGATAGCTTTTTTGGCTCCCTTGCCATAAACGACTTCGTCCAGCGGTAGCGCAATCTGACTATAGAGACTCGCAATGGTTGAAATTTCATTGTCCTCTACGGTCGACAAGAGATACTTGGCCAATCGACTATCAAAAGCCGGCTTTTGCAAGGTAATGCCCAAGTGGCTGAGCAAGACCTTGGCCCGCTTAAAGTCATAGACCTTGAGGGGCGTTTTTTCGAGAAATTCTTTGAAAATTGGTGTTTGTAAAAGACCAGTATCTGTACTCGCGTAAAGTTGACCTTTGGTCCCCCATGCGAAACCGATAATGGGTTCCGTATGGTAATTGTCTCCAAAGATCTCAAAATGGAAGAAACTATCTTCTGTGAGCATATCCGAGGTGACCTGCTCTACCTCCATGTAGTTAATGGTTACGGGAGCAGCTTCTTCTCCGCCTAGATCCAAGGCCTGACGGAGTTGCTTGAAGCCCATCTCCTCATAAAACTTAGCCAGATTTTCAAGATGGGGACCTGTATAGGTGATATCGTCCAGGCCAATCTCAATAGGTGCATTGGTATCGATGGTCGCAAGGGTCTTGGACAGGTAAGCCTGTTCCTTGTCGTTGATGAGATTTTCCTTCATTTTAGAAGGCTTCATCTCGTCAATATGCTCGTAAATGCCATCAAGAGACCCGTACTCTAGGAGTAGTTTGATCCCGGTCTTTTCTCCAATCTTGGTAACACCTGGGATATTATCCGACTTATCTCCCATCAAGGCCTTGAGGTCGATAAATTGCTCCGGTGTCAGTCCCATCTTTTCTTTCAGATAGGCTGGAGTGAATTCTTCAAACTCTGCCACCCCTTTTTTGGAGATTTCAACCACCGTATTGTCATCTGTTAGCTGGATCAAGTCCTTGTCCCCAGAAACGATGGTCACATCAAAAGGAACAGAAGTGGATTCTGCCAACTTATCCAGCGTTCCAATAATGTCATCCGCTTCATACTGGGCCAGCTCATAATGACGAATTCCCAGATGGTCTAATTGCTCACGAATAAAAGGGAACTGCTCGCGGAATTCATCTGGTGTTTTTGCACGCCCCCCTTTGTAGTCAGCATACATCTCCGTCCGAAAAGTCGTCTTTCCTGCATCAAAGGCGACGAGGACATGGGTTGGTTGGATGCGCTCCAAGAGATGGCTCAACATGAGATTAAAGCCATAGACCGCATTGGTATGCAACCCATTAGCATTTTTGAAGCGATCGATTTGATTATAAAGTGCGAAAAAGGCACGAAAAGCGACGGAAGAGCCGTCGATGAGTAGTAATTTATTCTTTTTTTCCATAGGCCTATTATACCATGAATCGCAAGGTCTCTGGTACATAAAAACTCTACCCTTTCGGGTAGAGTCTTTTTTAGGAGTTTCTTATGAAAAATGAAGAGAAGTGTTTACTCGCCGTAACAAGAACCTTGTTGTGGCAATTTCTTAAAGCGTTTTGGATAATTAACTGAGATTTTCATTTTCTGTACCTCATTTCTTATTGGATGAGTACAGTATACAAGAGAAACCTAAACGATTCCTTATAGAAAGCTTCAAGAAAACTAAAAGCTGAGGCGCAAAACACGCGGTTGTTTTTTCCTACAAGCTGGTAACTGAAGATGGAGCCCTGTCTCATCTTGGCTCCAAGAAAGAAGCTGACTTTCTCCAAGGAGTTCTAGCTTTTGAATGCGCGCATGAAGAATTCTCGGTTGCTTGAGATCATAGGCGAGAGACGGCAAGGTCAACTCTTCCGTCCTTCCACTTGGTTCCAGCTGGATGGCATAAAGAAAGCCATCACGCATGGTATAGCGGAAATCTTGGCTGGTATAGAGTGGCGCTTGCCCGTCTGAGAAGGAACCTTCCTGGGCCTCGGTCGGTCCGTCCGATGACACCCGCCAAGGCCGACTCTGATAAATGGCTTCTCCATTTACCGCCAGCCAGTCCCCGATCTCTGTGAGGATGTCTTGGTCTTGCTCAGGTATAGTGCCATCTGCCTTGGGTCCAATATTGAGCAGAAGATTGCCATTTTTGGCCACAACATCAACTAAATTTTGTAGCAATTCCTTACTGGTCTTGTAGGCTAGATCCTGGGTATAACACCAAGAATTACGGGCGATCGCGGTATCCATTTGCCACGGAAAGGCTTGCGTCTCTCCGTATCCTCCCCGCTCCATCTCAACGATTCCTGAACCGAAAGGGAGGGCGTCCTGTTTGTAACAAACAGCCACCTTGCGATCCTCTTGTGCTGCTAGATTGTAATAATAAGCCAAAAAGCGCATCAAGTAGGGACGGAAACTCTCATGCTGGATCCACCAGTCAAAATATAGGAGCTCTGGTTGGTAGTCCCGCACCAGTTCACAGGTTCGCAACAGCCAATCTTCCAAGAATTCTTTACTTGGATAAGGCTTAGAAGTCAGATCAAAATGATCCTTGGGCTCTGGCTCCGCTGGCCAATAAAGGCTGTCTCTTGGGACTTCTTGCGGAATGTCACTAGTGAATTCCTTGCCATGTGAAAAGAAAAACTGGTGTTCTGCCCGGTGAGAAGACGTACAAAAGTGCAGACCACGTTTTTCTGCTTCCTCCCTCAGCTCTCCTAAGACATCTCGTCTCGGCCCCATTTCTAAGCTATTATAAGGCGAGAGAGTAGAGGCATACATCTGAAAACCATCGTGGTGCTCCGCAACTGGAAAAAGATACTGGGCTCCCGCTTTTTGAAAGAGATCTAGCCAAGATGCCGGATCAAAGCGATCGGCTGTAAAAAGAGGAATGAGATCCTTGTAGCCAAAGCCGGCCTGGTCTCCAAAATGCTCTCGATGATAGTCACAACAAGGATTCCCTTGGATATACATATTTCGCGAATACCATTCTGAACCAAAGGCAGGTACACTGTAGACGCCCCAGTGGATAAACATTCCAAATTTGGCATCCCGATACCAATCCGGACAGACTTGATGGCTAAGAGAGTCCCAGGTGGGTTCAAAAGGACCTGACTGGATGACTTGATCAATCTCTTCAAGGCTTATCATTCTCTTCTCCTCTTTTCTTGTTACTACCTCTATTGTAACGAGAAAGCCTCGTTTGTAAAGACCAACGAGGGGAATGTTTAAAATAGTAGACAAAGAGCTTGATCTAGGAGAATCAAGCTGATGATGAATGGAATGAAGCTTCTAACCCTTCACTGCTTGAGAAATAAAACGAGCAATGGCGTCTGTCTCCCCTTGGTGGAGAGCCTTAACGATTTTGGACCCCACAATAACCCCATCTGAGACCTTGTTGAAACGGTGAACATCCTCCATGCTGGAAACTCCAAAACCTGTTAAAACAGGAATAGACGCTATTTCATGTAATTGGGCCAAATGGTGATCCAAATCATCTCGATAGCTACCAGCTTTCCCCGTCACTCCATTGACGGCAACGGCATAGATAAATCCTTCTGCATCTTGGATCAATTTCTTCTGGCGCTTGATTCCTGTGGTTAAGCTCACTAGCGGCACCAAAGCGATGTCTTTATCCACTAAGAGAGGTTCTACCAGATCCGCATGCTCATGGGGGAGGTCCGGAATAATCACTCCCTTGACTGCTGTTCCTTCTACATCTCTAAAAAAGTTTTCTAGACCATATTGGAACAAGGGGTTGAAATAGGTCATGATGACCAAAGGAACACTTGTCTCTAAGTGCTGGATCGTTTGCACCAGTTCCTCTGTCGTCGTCCCATGGGCTAAACTTCGTAGTCCCGCCTCTTCAATCACAGGACCATCTGCCACCGGATCCGAAAAAGGAATACCAACCTCAATAGCTGAGACACCAAGTTCCTCCAAAAATTGGATGGTTTCCTGCAAACCTGCCAAGCCTTTTTCATGATCTCCTGCCATAATATAAGGAACAAAGATCCCTTGCTGCTGGTCTTTCAGCTTTTGTAAATGCTCTGTTAAGGTCTTTCCCATCTTACTCTCCTCTCTCTTTTTCTAGGCGGTCTTTGACTTGTACCACATCTTTATCCCCACGACCTGATAAGCAAACAATCATAGATTTTTCAGGTCCCATCTCCTTAGCCAACTTCACCGCATAGGCGATAACATGGCTCGATTCCAGAGCTGGAATGATTCCTTCTACTTTCGAAAGCAATTGAAAGGCTTCTAGGGCTTCTTGGTCTGTCACAGGCACATAGGTTGCCCGCTTGATGTCATGGAAATAAGAATGCTCTGGCCCAATCCCTGGATAATCGAGACCTGCCGAAATCGAGAAGGCTTCTAAAATCTGTCCATGGGCATCCTGTAAAACATCCATCAAGGCGCCGTGAAGGACTCCCGGACGTCCCTTGGTTAAGGTTGCTGCATGCTGGTCTGTATCTACCCCAAGGCCAGCAGCTTCCGCCCCATACATGGCAACAGAGGCATCCTCAACAAAAGGATAAAAGAGCCCAATGGCGTTCGATCCGCCTCCTACACAGGCTAAGACTGCATCTGGTAGCGCACCATCATTTTGCTCTGCAAATTGGCGTTTGGCTTCTCGACCGATGACACTTTGAAAATCACGGACAATCTCTGGGAATGGATGAGGCCCTAGAGCAGACCCCATGATATAGTGGGTATCCTCCACATTTGCTACCCAGGCTCTAAGGGCAGCATTGACCGCATCCTTGAGAACCCGTGACCCATCTGTTACTGATTGAACCTTGGCGCCCAACAATTCCATCCGAAAGACATTGAGGGCTTGGCGTTTGACATCTTCTTCCCCCATGTAGATGGTACATTCCATATCAAATAAAGCAGCAGCTGTTGCTGTTGCAACACCGTGCTGTCCGGCCCCTGTTTCTGCGATGATCTTCTTTTTGCCCATCCGGTGTGCCAACAAAACCTGTCCTAGAGCATTATTAATTTTATGAGCCCCTGTGTGGTTGAGGTCTTCTCTTTTAAGAAAAATCTTGGCTCCACCAACATACTTGGTTAGATTCTTAGCGTAATAGAGCGGTGTTTCCCGACCGACATATTGTTTCAGAAGCTGATCCAATTCTGCTTGAAAAGAAGGATCTGCTTGACTTTCTCTATAGGCTTCTTCTAATTCTAAAACTGCTGTCATCAAGGTTTCAGGGACAAATCGTCCCCCGAACCGCCCGTAAAATCCGTTTTTATCTGGTTGTTTATATGCCATGCTTGACCCTTTCTATAAATCGTTTTATCTTTTCTTGATCTTTTATTCCATTTGTCTCGACCCCACTGGATACATCCACCGCATAAGGATGAAAGAAGCGAATAGCATCTGCTACATTATCTACTGTCAAGCCCCCTGCAATAAAGAAGGGCTTTGTGAAATTTTGGGTTTCGAGTTCTTGCCAGTTAAAGGTCTGCCCACTTCCTGCTACAGGAGCATCAAAGAGCAGATAATCAGCACCAGTCTCAGGAAGAGTTGCGTCTTTCCCCACTTGAACAGCTCGAATCGTTTGTTGGGGAAGGTCTTGCAAAATGGTTTCATCCATCGGTCCATGCACCTGTATCAGGTCCAAGCCCACAACTTGGCAAGCTTGCTCCACTTCTTCTCTTTGTGGTGATACAAAAACACCGACTTTTTGAACTCCCTTTGGAATGCCTGTAGCCAACTGCCGAGCTTGCTCCAACGTGACTTGCCGTTTGCTTGGTGCAAAGACAAAACCAATGTAATCTGCACCAGCTTCAATAGCGGTCTGGACAGCTTCTGGAGCGGACAATCCGCAAATTTTAACCTTTGTCAATCTGCAACTCCTTTACTTTTTCAGCCACATTGTCTGCCTTCATGAGAGCTGTCCCAACGAGAATGCCATTAAAATAAGGAGCCAGCATGCGCGCGTCTGCTGCTGTGAAAATAGCAGACTCAGAGACGTAAACCGGTTCTTGTTCAAAATTGGTCGCTAATTCAAGGCTAGTATGGAGATCTGTCTCAAAGGTCACCAAGTTGCGATTATTGACCCCTATGATCTGAGCCCCAATCCGGTGAGCCACCTCTAGTTCTGTCAGATTATGGGTCTCCACCAAAACCTCCAGGCCCAGATGGGTCGCAAAATCGAAGAGTTCTTTCAGACGAGCCTCTGGTAAGGCTGCAACTATCAACAAGATCACGGTCGCCCCTGCGTTTCGCGCCCGAATCACTTGTTTTTCATCCACAATAAAATCTTTGTTGAGGGTGGGGATACGTACTTGACTAGATATTTCCCGGAGATACTCGATACTACCCTTGAAAAACACTTCATCGGTCAAGACAGAAATCATCACGGCCCCATTTTCTTCGTAAGTCTTAGCCTGCGCGACGATATCCACATCAACATGAATATCTCCCAGACTCGGACTAGCCTTTTTCACTTCCGCAATAACCTGAAGCTTTTCTGGATGACTCTTTAGGTAATCATACAAGCGGTAGGTCTCGCGCAAAGGTTGGAGTTCCTCTTCTTTCAGCACAGCCACTTCACGCGCCTTTTCCTTTAGAATCTTTGGCAAGAATTCTTGACTCATTTTTGATACTCCTGTAATAATCTCAATTTCTCAAGGGCGGCCCCACTGGCAATCACTTCACGTGCCAAGGCAATCCCCTCTTTGATAGAATCTACCTTGCCGTTGGCATAAAAACCAAGGCCAGCATTCAAGACAGTCACCTCTAAGAAGGGACTTGCTTCATTCTCCAAGACGCTGAGCAAAATTTCCGCATTGCGTTTGGCGTCTCCACCACGTACTTGATCAATTTCAATGCGCTCCATTCCGATATCTTTTGGTTGAAAGCTGGATAAGGTAACCTGTCCATTTTCCAGAATAGCGAGCTGGGTTTCCCCATCAAGACCTGCCTCGTCCAAACCTTGTGGACCACTCACCACCACTGCGCGTTTTCGACCCAAATTCTTTAGAATCTCCGCCGTACTTTCCAGCATATCTGGACGACTGGTTCCCAATAGCTGGGTTTCTAGAGGAATCGGATTGATAAGAGGACCGGTTAAGTTCATCACCGTTGGAACCCCTAGCGCCAAGCGAGCGGGCATAATATAGCGCATGCCAGGGTGCAGATTTTTGGCGAACAGAAAGACAATGCCCGCCTTTTCAAACACTCGTCCCAAATCTTCTGGACCCAAATCAAGGTTAATCCCTAGAGCTTCTAGTACATCCGCAGAACCAGATTTAGAAGAGATCGAACGATTTCCGTGTTTCGCCATCTTGATGCCACCACCAGCAAGAACGAAGGCAGCTGTTGTTGAAATATTGAAACTATAAGAACGATCACCCCCAGTTCCACAATTGTCCATTGCTCCTTGAACTTCTGTAGGAATAGCGACTGCATAGGCCTGCATCACTTTTGCAATAGCCGTCCGCTCTTCAACCGTTTCTCCCTTCATTTTGAGACCTAGAAGAAGGGCCGTCACCTGTGCTTCTGAAGCACGACCAGCAACGACTTCCTCCATAGCAGCTTCTAACTCTGCACTGGTTAGATCCATTCCTTCTGCTACTTTTGCAAGCACTTGTTTCATCTTCCGCTTCTTGACTAGTTTGACAAAATTTTCGATGGTCTTGAGCCCATCTGGCGTCCCAATACTTTCTGGATGGTATTGAAAACCATAAATCGGTAAGCTACGGTATTGAATTCCCATAATGGCTTGATCATCCGTCGTCCGAGAGGTAATGACAAAATCCTCTGGCATGTCTTCAATCGTCAGCGAATGGTAACGCATGACTGGGACTTCTTTTGCGACACCCGCGTATAGAGGAGAGGGAGCTTCTAGCTGTATCTGGCTTTGTTTGCCATGCATGACCTGTGGTGCCAATCCCAAGCGCCCTCCAAAAACTTCCGCAATCGCTTGATGTCCCAGGCAAATCCCCAAGATTGGTTTGACCCCTGCGAAATCTCGGATCATCTCCTCCATCTTGCCCGCATCCTTTGGCCAACCTGGACCTGGAGAAAAGACCAAGGCAGCTGCTTCTTGGGCAACCTGGTACAAATCCGGATCATCATTTCGAAGCACCTGGACCTCATCAAATTTTCCGATATACTGTGCTAAATTGTAGGTAAATGAATCGTAATTATCTACTAATAAAATCATCCTTCTTCTCCAATCCTTGTCATTGATTTTGCCTTATTGACGGTTTCTTGGTATTCATTTTCAGCGATCGAATCATAAACGATTCCTGCTCCAGCCTGCACATAAGCCTTCTTATTTTTGAGGATCATGGTTCGAATCGCAATAGCAAAATCGAGATCCCCCGTCACAGAGAGATAGCCAATAGCCCCCGCATAGACCCCGCGTTTCTCTTTTTCTGCCTCATAGATTCGCTTCATGGCTCGAATCTTGGGAGCACCAGAAACTGTTCCAGCTGGAAGAGTTGCCTTCAGAGCCTCAATAGAGGCTAGTCCAGGAAGTAATTGCCCCTTGACCACACTGGTCAGGTGCATGACATAACGGAAGAATTCCACTTCCATATATTTGGTCACTTCAACTGACCCATTTTGAGCAATACGACCAATATCATTGCGCCCTAGATCCACCAACATCCGGTGCTCTGCGACTTCTTTTGGATCCCCTGCCAAATCAGCTGCCAATTTCCGATCACTCTCTTCATCGAGCCCTCTGGGACGCGTGCCCGCAATGGGATTAGTTGTCACCACTCGGTCCTTGACCGACACCAGACTTTCTGGACTAGCACCGATAATTTGGTACTCCCCAAAATCATAAAAGTAGAGATAATTCGAAGGGTTGGTCACGCGCAAATTGCGGTAATAATCTAGTGGTTTTCCTGAAAAGTCAGCTGAAAAACGTTGACTGAGCACGCATTGGAACATATCTCCTTTTCGAATATAGTCCCGCGCTAGGGCCACCATTTCCTCAAACTCTTTTTGCTCCAAATGATTGTGGAAATGAAGCGCATGCAGGTCCTTGTCCTGAAACTCTTCTTTTGCAGGTCTTGCCAATTGTGCTAATACTTGCTCCAAGCTCGACGCTTGCTCTGCTTCACTCCGTCCACTATAGAGGTTCTCTTCCACCACATAGACCTTTTCCTTTTTGTGATCAAAAATCACATAGCTCTCATATAAGAAAAAGTGAAGATCTGGTGTGCCAATCGTATCTTCAGGAATGGAACCAATGTTCTCATAGAGGCCAATCAAGTCATAGCCGACAAATCCAATCGCCCCACCGTTAAAAGGAAGCTCTTCAGAAGTTTTCGTTTTGACCGTGATGCGGTTCAAAAAGTCTAAAGGATCCTCTTCAACAATTTGATCATTGTAATAGAGGACGCCATGTTCAAACTTGACTTCACTGACTGGCCGATAGGCTACAATTGAAAAACGCGCATTCTCTTTTTCACGAGGAATTGACTCTAAGATCATTTTATGGGGCGCATCCAAACGCATATAAGCCAAAATTGGACTCAACACATCAGCAGATAAAACTTTTTTCATATCAGAAACCTCTCTTCTAGAACTCTTTTATTCTAAGGAATTCCGCCGGCCCATGCTTTTCTTGCTAAGGCGATCAAGGGTATCCCATCGCTCAATTCTCGCTTTGGGATCTATGTGCCTAAGCTCGCTTCGCTTGCTAAGGCACATAGAAAAGCCCTCACACAAAAACTGTGTGAGGGCGTAGTGTCCGCGGTGCCACCTCTTTTATAGGGAAAAATAGCTGGTCTTTCCCTACATCTCTATCTCCTCTATCAAGGAGTTGCACGGTAAGGGGTGCCAACCGAATTCACATGGGTTAGAATTCATTGATCATAACAGTCCAATTTTCATCAGTCGCTATTGCTTGTTCACAATTCCCACAAGCTCCCTGAAAATAGCCGACTCATTACTTTTCTGTTGCTACCATTATAACCCTTTTTCTTAGAAAGTCAATAAAATTTTTAGTCTTTTTTTATACTTTTTTCTACACTTATTTAATAAAATCAGATCAAAGAGCCCTAGGGGCCTGTCCTTTTTATCCCAAAAATAGGATACTCAACAAAGCCAAAATTGCAGGACCACCTTGGGTCAAGATAATCTTTTTATTGGCTGTCATCGCACCGTAGGCCGCAGCTCCAATAATAAAGAGCACGAAAATCGTAACAACTTCACTATTTTTAGAGACAAACAATCCATACAAGAGGAACACCCCAATCAAGGCATTGTAGATTCCTTGATTCTTAAATAAAGAGGTCACAGATGGGCGAGCGAGTTCTTCTTTATTCATGTTGAAAACCCGACTTGTAGTATCAGATGTGGTTTTGATGCTCTCCAAATAAAAAATATACAAATGCTCCAGTGCAGCAAGACTCGCTAAAATAATCGTCAGTAATGACATCGTAGATTCTCCTTTTTATTCAACTGTTATTTGTTCAATGCCAGATACTAATTTGTCCAGCAGGTAAGAAAATTGCTCTTGTTCTTGAGCAGTCAAAATCCGACTCATCTGTTCTTTCACCGCCACATGATGGCGAGGGGGATGTTTGACCAAACGATTATAGGCCGTATCCGTCAAATGAATTAAGATTTCCCGCTGATTCTTTGGATTTCGACTCCGATGGACAAATCCTTCCTTTTCTAATATTTTGAAATGCCGGGTTAAAGCCGCTGGATCAATCTGCAAGCGCTCCTGAACCGCGATCTGATTGCAAGGTGCTTGTTCTAATAAATCCTGCAAAATTTGATAACGTGTTAAGCTAATCCCTAGGCGCTTTTCAAAGAGTTGCGTAGTTGTTTGATCTGCCAAGCGTAGTTGGTAGAGCAAATCATTTATTTCTGCCATATTCCTTCTCCAATTTCTTTTTGATAAATCAATAATTGACTTGTCAATTATAAACCATTTCTCATCTCCTGGCAAGAAAAAGAGCTTACACTATTCTTGCGCACAAAAAAAGCCGCCTGATTGGGCGACTCTTAGGGAGATTATTATGAAAAAGAAAAGTTTTAGGATTTTTCTAAACAAAGTTAGGAGGTCTTTGTTTATGCTTCTATTATAGCGGACATTTCTTAAAGAAAGCTTACGACTTTATTTCAAAATGAAAACAAATTCTTTACAGATTCTTTTCAGCGTCTAAAATACCTGGAATATCTAGTAAGGTGTTCATCTGATGATTGCCTTGATAGTCAGACGTCAAGAAATTGATACTCTGAATCTGGCTATTTCTTGCAAAGTCAATATCCAGGCTCCGATCCCCAATATAGTAGGTCTTTTCTGGTTCCAACCCGTACTTCTCCATCAGATACCTAGCAGCTTCTGGGTCTGGCTTGCGAGCAAAACCACTTTGACTAGTTAATATCTCTGTGAAAAAAGATTCCAAACCCAAGTCCCGCAGGATGACAAAGGCATTCTCTCCCTTATGGGTATAGACAAACTGCTCAATTCCAGCCTCTTGTCCCCAGGATAGGACATCACGCGCCCCATCCATCAGAAGGACCTGGGCATTTTTCTCTGCTAGACTTTCTGCTCGGCGATGATTCAAGTCAGTCACGTCCAGATGATACTCCTCCGCTACCGCTACTAAAAGATCTTGAACCGAATGCTTCAAGATGTAATCTTTAATGCTAGCTCGGTCAAATGGAAGCTGATAAGTTGCATAGGTCTCCTCAAGACCTGCCAGTATAGCATCATAGGAATCTAGCAAGGTCCCATCCAAATCCCAAATAAAGGCTCGTTTTGTCATTTTTTCTTCTCTCCTACTTTTCGTCTATATAGCTGACTCAAAAATAGCCAACGAAAGCCATTGTCTAGCAAGGTCCCCGTCCAGACCCCTGGAAGGCCAAAACCAAGGGTTACTCCAAGCAGATAACCGGCTCCAATTCGAATGACCCACATGCCAATCGTCGTTGCATAAAGTGGAAGTTTCCCATTTCCCAACCCTTGCCAAACAGCTGTATAGATGACCGTTCCTGCTGTAAACGGCGTTCCCAACAAAGAAAAGAGGACAACCGACAGGCTAGCTTCTACCGCTTTCACATCTTGTGTGTAGAGATAGGTCAGAAGGGTGCCCCCAAAAAAGATTCCCAAGGCAATGGGTAACATTAATACAAAGGACAACCAGTAAGACTGCTTTCGAAGGCGGGCAATCTGCTCAAGATCACCTTCACCCAGGCTCCGTGCCACGAACATAACCGTCGCTGTGGCCACTCCAAATACAGGCATGTAGTTAAACTGGGTCAAGGTCTCTCCGATGGCATTTCCTGCGACTGCCTCGGTCCCAAAAGCAACCACGATCGCAATGATCACCACATCTCCAGCTCGCATCATCAGCCGCTCCCCGGCAGCTGGAAGCGCTAAGTTCAAGAGCTTACGATCCAATCCCCAACCAAGGGGGGCAAAGGGTAGCTGGACCTTTTGCCACAAGAGGATGACGCCCACCAGACGGGCCAGCACTGTCCCCAAAGCTGCACCAACAATGCCCCAACCAAAAAGGAAAATGGCTACAGAGGAAAACAGAGCGTTTAATAAATTGGTCAACAGGCTCACATACATAGGAAGACGTGGATTGTTGGCCACCCGAACCAAGGAGCCCAAGGTCGTCATCAATCCTAAGAGAACTATGGTCCCGCCAACCAAGGAAAGGTAAATCCCCCCGCTTTCGGCTACTGCAGCTTCAGTCCCCAACAGCGAAATCATCTGGCGTCCAAATAACAGCGAAGCCCCTCCTAAGAGAGCACTCAACAACAAGGTCACCTTTAGAGACTCTGTCGCATGGTAGGCAATGTTTTCTTGATTTTTTTCACCCAAGCTTTTGGACATGACACTAGCAACTGCCGCACCCAGTGCCAAAAAGATGGCTTGATAGATCGTGATGATATTCCCTGCGACGGAAACACCTGAAATGGCAATCAAGCCCAGGTGAGCCACTAAATAAGAGTCCACCATGCCCATCAGCATTTGTAAGAAATTTTCACCCATGGCAGGAAGGGCGATATTTAAGATTTTTTTGTATGAATTCATGAGTATATAAAAGAGCCAAACGGCTCTTTTGATCTTTCTAATACAGAGAATTAAAGTCCCAAGTAGTCTTCTACGGCTGCTTGCATGTCTTTGGCTGCCACGCTTGTACGATGGCGAACCGGTGCAGTTTCAAGGCCGTCTACAGCCGGTGGTACAGGAACACCTGAAAGTGTGTGTAATTTAGCCAAGGCTTCGAAATCGCCTAGACCTGTCTCGCCTGTTACCGCTTCTACCGCTATAACTGGGAATTTATAAGGACTTGCTGTAGAGGCAATGACTGTTTTAGCAGTATCCCCTGTTTGGCTCCGGTATTTTTGATAAACGGCTGATGCTACGGCTGTATGAGGGTCTTCGATGTAATCAGACGCTTCATAGACCCGCTTGATCTCTGCAGCAGTTTCTGCTTCATCTGCGTATGCAGCCGCAAACAAATCTAAGATGTCTGCATCAAAGTTGGACAACTGGTACTGACCTGTTGCAACGAGGCTTTCCATCAACTCTTTGGTCTTTGTGGCATCATTGCCTACCAAGTGGAAAATCAAGCGTTCCAAGTTTGAAGAGACCAGGATATCCATTGATGGGCTGGTGGTCACCTTGAACTCACGTTTCTTATCATAGACATGTGTTTTGAAGAAGTCTGTCAAGACATTGTTTTCATTTGACGCACAGATCAATTTTCCAACTGGAAGACCGATTTGTTTGGCATAGAAAGCTGCCAAGATATTTCCAAAGTTTCCTGTTGGAACAGTGAAATTGACTTTTTCTCCCGCTGTGATTTGGCCTGTCTTGACCAATTGCGCATAGGCGTATACGTAATAGACAACCTGAGGCACCAAACGGCCAATGTTCATAGAGTTGGCTGATGAGAATTGCATCTTGTTGGCTGCTAATTTTTCACGGAGCGCCACATCATTGAACATGTGTTTGACATTGGTTTGGGCATCGTCAAAGTTTCCATCGATCGCAATGACATGGGTATTGTCCCCCGTTTGAGTCGTCATTTGCAATTCTTGCACCTTGCTGACACCATCTTTTGGATAAAAGACAATGATCTCTGTTCCTGGGACGTCAGCAAAACCTGCCATAGCAGCTTTTCCTGTATCTCCAGAAGTCGCCGTCAAGATGACAATTTTATTTTCCAAGCCGTGCTTTTTAGCTGCTGTTGTCATAAAGTAAGGCAAGATCGACAAAGCCATGTCTTTAAAGGCAATGGTGGAACCGTGGAAGAGTTCCAAGTTGTATTGACCATCGAGTTTGACAAGCGGAGCAATAGCTGGGGTATCAAACTTGCTGTCATAAGCATGAGAAATACAGTAGTCCAACTCTTCTGCTGTAAAGTCGTCCAAAAAGGCTGACAAAACAAGCTTGGCCACTTCTTGGTAAGAAGCGTCTTTGAGGGTATCAAAATCCAGCTCTACTTGAGGATAAGAGACTGGAGTAAACAAACCGCCATCTGTCGCCAATCCTTGAAGGATGGCTTGACTAGCTGTTACAGTATTTTTTTCATCTCGTGTTGATTGATAAACTAATGTCATGACTGTTTCATTCCTTTACTAGTAGTCTTCTCATTATATCATAAATGTCAGAAAATTTAACGGCTTTTCGCCAAATCTTGGCAAAGGTCGGCAAACAGAAGCTAGATAAAAGAGAGCAGGCGCAACGACTTTGCTCCTACTCCCATGCGAATCTGTTTTTCAGGTGTCTGCAAGACTTGATCAAGCTAATCCCAACTCTGCTAAAACAGATGGGAAGTCTTTCTTCAATTTTTCAAGAGCTACCGTTACTTCTTGACGAGTTTGGTTGTTTTTCACAGTAACTTGACCGCTCTCAACTTCACTACTTCCTAAGGTAATCAAGGCTTTGGCCGCAAAGACATCTGCTGACTTAAATTGTGCCTTGAGCTTGCGTCCAAGGTAATCACGTTCTGCCTTGAAGCCTTGGATTCGAAGGGCTTGAACCAAGCTAAGCGCTGCTTCATTGACCTCATCTCCTAGGACAGCGATATAGGCATCTAGGCCTGTTTCGATCGGTAATTCAATGCCTTTCTTTTCAAGAACGAGAAGGATCCGTTCCACACCGATACCAAATCCAAAACCAGCTGTCGCAGGGCCACCGAAGTATTCAACCAAACCATCATAGCGACCACCCGCACAGACTGTCAATTCATTGCCTTCAATTTCTGTAATGAACTCAAAAATCGTGTGGTTGTAGTAATCCAAGCCACGCACCATATTGGTATCGATGACATAGGCTACACCTAAGTCTTCTAACATCCGACGAACCGCATCAAAATGCGCTTGGCTTTCTTCATCAAGATAGTCTAGGATGGAAGGAGCCTGTTCAACCGCGGCCTTGTCTTCTTTTTCTTTTGAATCCAAGACACGAAGCGGATTTTCTTCTAAGCGACGTTGGCTGTCCTTAGACAATTGATCCTTCATTGGCAAGAGGTAATCAATCAAGGCTTGACGATAAGCCTGACGACTAGCAGGGCTTCCCAAGGTGTTCAAGTGCAAGGTCACATTGTCAATTCCTAATTCTTTCAGGAATTGCGCTGCCATGGCAATAGTTTCGACATCCGTTGCAGGATTGCTCGATCCAAAGCATTCTACCCCAATTTGGTGGAATTGACGCAAACGACCTGCTTGAGGACGTTCATAGCGGAACATTGGGCCTATGTAATAGAACTTACTTGGTTTTTGTACCTCAGGCGCAAAGAGTTTATTTTCTACATAGGAGCGGACAACAGGAGCTGTTCCTTCTGGACGAAGCGTGATATGACGGTCTCCCTTGTCATAGAAATCATACATTTCTTTGGTAACGATATCCGTCGTATCCCCTACTGAACGGCTGATGACTTCATAATGTTCGAAGATCGGTGTGCGGATTTCATCATAATTGTATCGCGCAAAGACCTTGCGTGCAAAGCCTTCTACATATTGCCATTTCGCTGAATCGCCAGGAAGGATATCCTGGGTCCCTTTTGGTTTTTGTAATTTCATAGCCTTCATCCTTTGTCTTACTTTTGCCTCTATTTTACCACAAATTCGAAGAGAAATGGAGACTGGACCGAATTTCCTTCGTTCGACACCTTCAAAACCTCTTTCTCTTCTTGCCTTATAAGCCGAATTATGAGAAAATGGAAGCCATACTACACTGAAAGGATCTTGCGATGAGAGAGGATATTAAAATCAATGACCGCGCCCTAGCCCTAGAGAAGTCATTAATCGAAAAATTGGAGCTTGTATTTGATACCGATGTTGAGTTAGATGTTTATAATCTTGGACTGATCTACGAGATCCATCTAGATGAAGCCGGTACTTGCAAGGTGGTTATGACCTTTACCGATACGGCTTGTAGCTGTGCTGAGAGCCTTCCGATCGAAATCGTCGCTCGCCTAAAAGAGATCGAGGGGATCGAAGATGTCAAGGTTGAAGTGACTTGGTCACCCGCTTGGAAAATTACACGAATCAGCCGATACGGGCGCATCGCCCTTGGTCTTCCACCACGATAACAATCATGATTATTTAAGAAACGCAGTCAACTAATGAAGGAATGCTCCTTCGGAAATCCGATCCACAATAAAAAACGAGGAACACCAGCTCTGCCATCAGAGTTTGTTCCTCGTTTTTTATAATGTTTAAATCCATTCAAACTTTTTCACTACCAGAACAAACTAAGCCTCATCAGCTTTTGGTTCTGGAAGGATTTGGTACAACACGATTCCTAGAATGGTTGACGTTGCGACACCAGTGATTTGAAGACCACCGAGGTCAATCATCAAACCACCGATCCCTGATACCAAGATCACACTTGCAATCAAGAGATTCTTTTTATTGTCAAAATCAATCTTATGTTCAACTAAAATTTTCAAACCGCTAGCAGCGATAACCCCAAAGAGGGCAATAGACAAACCTCCCAATACAGGAGTTGGAATAGAGTGCAAGAGTGCTGATAGCTTCCCAATAAAGCTCATGACAACCGCAATCACTGCTGCGCCTGAAATAACGTAAACTGAGTAGACCTTACTAAGGGCCATAACCCCAATGTTTTCCCCATAAGAAGTTACCGGAGGAGCTCCAAAGAATCCAGCAATAATCTGTGCTAAGCCATCACCAGTAAGCGTATGGTCTAGTCCTGGATCCTTGAAGTAATCACGCTCAGTCAAACTATTTAAAACCATGAGGTGGCCAAAATGTTCCGTCATGGTCACAAAGGCAATCGGAGCCATGGTCAAAATCGCACTTGGATAGAGCTTAAAACTATAATCCACAAATGGAATGTCAAAGTTTGGAACTTGAATCCAATGCGCCGCACTTACCTCTGAGAAATTGACAAAACTATGTCCTGTCATCAAACCAAGAGCCAATGAGAAAATATAGCCCACAATTAATCCAAGTAAAATTGGGACGACACCGACAATCTTCTTGCCATACATGTTAAAGAGGATAACCGCAAAGAGGGTCACCATCGAAATCAATAGAGCATAGCCGCTGTAGCTATTATTTAAGGTTGTCGCATCAGTGACGGCATTCTTCGCAAGACTCAAACCAATTACCATGATAATGGGACCAACCACGATTGGTGGAAGGACCTTATTAATCCAATCTTTACCCGCATGCTTAACAATCAGAGCTACAAACAAGTAGACCAAACCGCCCGCCATGGCACCTTGGGCAACTGCTGCGATTCCATCAGTCTTCATCAACATCTGCATCGCTGCAATATAAGCAAAACTAGATCCCATGTAGGCTGGAATCTTATACTTGGTCACGGTTAAGTGAGCCAAGGTCCCCAAACCAGATGAGAACAAAGCAATGGCAGGATCAATCCCAACCAAAATCGGCACCAGCACTGTCGCCCCAAACATGGCAAACAAATGCTGGAAAGATAAACCAACCAATAAACCAGGTTTTG
Organism: Streptococcus parasanguinis; assembly: GCA_905188195.1. Lineage (GTDB taxonomy): Bacteria > Bacillota > Bacilli > Lactobacillales > Streptococcaceae > Streptococcus > Streptococcus parasanguinis_P. The sequence goes on from CAJJKY010000019.1 coordinate 29,256, forward strand.
GCATATCATTCACATCATATTTAACGTCATTCACGATCGTAAAAACCTCCTAAAATTAAGATGCGACAAGCTATGGCTGAACAAAAACGTCTACCTTCGATGACCAAATCGTAAGGATGCACTCCCTGCTTCCATCATCGACGATTTCTTTTTTGATTAAACCACTTTTCAACTATACAAAAAAATCCCCCACAACAAGGAGATACACAAAATATAGGCTGGTCTTCCCAGGCCTTTCATTTCCATAGCTCCTTGCCTGCCTCTCTGGACAGTATTAAAGGATTGATTCGATTAGTCACAATTATAGCAAATTATAGACGGATTTACAAGAAAAATGACAGATAATACACTCAAATCTCCCAAAAAGTAATATTCATACGCTTCAGCGGCAGGGTTAAAAATAGCTACTTTGAGCCAAAAAAGAGGCTGGGACAAAAGTCCTAGCCTCTCAATTATTTTTGGATTGTCGAGCAAGACGCAGTGGTTGAGTGGGCTCTACTACGCTGATTTCATCAGCTTTTACAGCCCTACTCAACTGTGCGGAGGTGGGACGACGAAATCGAATTCTAACGAATTACCGATTTCTGTCCCACTCTCTCTTTGGACCAAAGTCGTCCTTGTAATTACTGTTTACCAGACTGTTCCATATTCCAGAAGTCGGTTACAGCACCACGTGATGCTGAAGACACGATATGAGCGTATTTACCCAGAACCCCACGGCTATACAGCGGTGGCAAGGTTGTTTCAGCTTTCCGTTTCGCCAACTCTTCGTCTGAGACGTGCATGGTGATTTCTTTGGTATCTTGGTCAACTGTTACCAGATCCCCTGTGTGGAGGTAGGCAATTGGGCCACCGACCTGAGCTTCAGGTGCGATGTGTCCAACAACGAGACCATAAGTACCACCAGAGAAACGTCCGTCTGTCAAGAGGGCTACCTTGTCTCCTTGGCCTTTCCCAACGATCATGGATGACAAGGACAGCATTTCCGGCATACCAGGACCACCTTTAGGACCTACAAAACGTACAACAACTACGTCGCCATCAACGATTTCATCAGAAAGAACGGCTTCGATGGCAGCTTCTTCCGAGTCAAAGACCTTAGCAGGACCCGTGATGTTACGAACTTTCACACCTGATACTTTAGCAACCGCCCCTTCTGGAGCCAAGTTCCCTTTCAAGATAATCAATGGACCATCCGCACGTTTTGGATTTTCAAGTGGCATGATAACTTTTTGACCTGGTGTCAAATCAGCAAAGGCTTCCAAGTTCTCAGCTACTGTTTTACCAGTACAGGTGATGCGATCCCCATGAAGGAAACCATTCTTAAGAAGGTATTTCATGACGGCTGGCACACCACCGACATTGTAAAGGTCTTGGAAGACATATTTCCCTGAAGGCTTCAAGTCCGCCAAGTGAGGCACGCGCTCTTGGAAATCATTGAAGTCTTCAAGGGTCAAGTCCACATTGGCTGCGTGAGCAATCGCAAGCAAGTGAAGAGTGGCATTGGTTGAACCACCCAGGGCCATGGTCACGGTAATCGCATCTTCAAAAGCTTCACGGGTCAAGATGTCAGATGGTTTCAGTCCCATTTCAAGCATTTTGACAACTGCACGACCCGCTTCTTCGATATCGGCTTTTTTATCAGCTGATTCAGCAGGGTGAGAAGAGGAACCTGGCAAGCTCATACCAAGGACCTCGATCGCTGTCGCCATGGTGTTGGCCGTATACATACCACCACAGCCACCAGGGCCAGGGCAGGCATTACATTCCAGTTGCTTCACTTCTTCAGCAGTCATATCACCGTGGTTCCATTTCCCGATCCCTTCGAAAACAGAAACCAAGTCGATATCCTTGCCGTTCAGATTACCAGGAGCAATGGTACCACCATAAGCGAAGATCGCAGGGATATCCATATTGGCAATGGCAATCATCGAACCAGGCATGTTCTTATCACAGCCCCCGATGGCTACAAAGGCATCGACGTTGTGACCACCCATAGCCGCTTCGATAGAGTCTGCAATGATATCACGAGAAGTTAAGGAGAAGCGCATCCCAGGCGTCCCCATAGCAATCCCATCGGCAACCGTAATGGTTCCGAATTGGACCGGCCAAGCTCCCGCATCTTTGACGCCTTCTTTGGCCAATTTTCCAAAATCATGAAGGTGCATGTTACAAGGTGTGTTTTCAGCCCAAGTAGAAATCACCCCTACGATTGGTTTTTCAAAGTTTTCATCTGTCATTCCCGTCGCGCGAAGCATGGCACGGTTGGGAGATTTTACCATGCTATCGTAGACACTACTACGATGGCGTTTGTCTAATTCTGTCATGTCATTCCTCTCGTTCCATTTTTTACCATTATAGCATAAAAGAAGGCCCAAAGACAGATCCAAACTTTGAGATCAACTAGGGAGAAGAAACTTTTCCCAAAAATTTCAATTTTTTTGTCAAGTAACTTTACTTTACAAAAAAGTTTTGTTATACTGTTACAGTTGATGAAAATCAAACTTAATTGAATTTATATCTTAAAAGGAGAAAAACGAAATGGCAGTACCTGCACGTCGCACATCAAAAGCGAAGAAAAACAAACGTCGTACGCACTACAAAGTAACAGCTCCATCTGTAAACTTTGACGAAGCAACTGGAGATTACTCACGTTCACACCGTGTATCACTTAAAGGATACTACAAAGGACGTAAGATCGCTAAAGCTGCATCAGCTGAATAATAGAAGGGAGATACCATGCGCGTAAATATTACACTTGAACACAAAGAATCTGGTGAACGCTTGTACCTTACTTCTAAAAACAAACGTAACACTCCAGACCGTCTTCAATTGAAGAAATACTCACCAAAACTTCGCAAACACGTCGTGTTTACAGAAGTTAAATAATAGAGTTTAAAAAGTCGTTGAAAATCAATTTCAACGACCTTTTTTCTTTTTGCCAAATGCAGTATATTGCACTCTATTTCAATTCAAGCTCTGGCTTTTTCCAAAAATTAAGTTGGGAAAATATTGTCTTTCCATGATATTTGCATTTAATGATATGAACGCTACTAAAATTATATATTATTATACAACTTTATATTTAATAATATAGGAAATCTCTAAAGATAGGGCTTTTATCACTCACGAAAACTTTAAAATATTCGAACCTCTTATCTGAACCTGAAATCAAAAGTTTAAAGTCTTTAGTTTCATTTTTCCATATATATTCTATCTCAAATTGATAACTATAGTCATACGCTACGTATCTATCTAACAGTCCATTAATTTTATTAGCAGCATATTTTTTGATTCGATCTTCTTCCTATAGAAAACCTGATTTTTATATCTTATCTATTTTAAGTCAATACCACTATGACCTTTTCTCACAGAAATCATAAAATCATGATAATCTCCTGGAACATCGTTTTCTGAATCAGCCTCAGTTAATCTCGCATAATAAGAATCTTTTACTTCCTCTGCACTCTTTGAGAAGAAACCTTCTCTCAATATCTTTTGAGTTTTTTCTACTTGATAGGACATTGAGTCTTTGGCAAGCTGTTGTACGGCAAATGTTAAAACCATCTGCATTTGATTTTTGCTATACTCATCTCGATCATATGTCCCAAAAGTGTAGTTCACTACCCTTGCCTTTGGTTCCTTATAGTTTGATGCAACGACTGCATCAAACTGTTTTTGTACATCTTTGATTGTTTCATCTAAGCGTTTCAATTTTTCTCTCACGTCAGTGGAGTTTTTCGCGTCCCACGATAGCTGTATACCTTCCTTCTTCATTGATTCTAATTGAACTTCCATCCTTTCCCTGAGCTGTTGTTTTTGGCGATAAAAATTACGTTCATGAGCTTTTTTTGCAATTTCGAGTATCTGTTTGTCATTCTTCCCACTAAATTCACCAAGATCTATATCCAGTCCCAAATAAGCTACCACATTCCCTTTCCCATCAAAATGATACACAGCGGTAACTGCATCATATGGATTCAAAGTAACTTTTTCCCCATGATGGACATCAATCCATACAGAATCCGTTTTCAACTCTTCCGTCATTTTTATCCCTTTAATTTTAATATGTAACCCTTCACAAGCGACCAACACTACTGCTATCAATGATAGAAAGACTAATTTCATCCATGTCTTCATTCTAATTTCTCCAAAATTAAATTCTTCCAAATTATTATACCATATACTGATATTTATAGCTTTTCTCACATTTTTTAATATACTTAGAAGAAAAATATCCATTGAAATAATCATACATACTACAACTCTGAGAGATGGCTCCTTTGAAAAGTAATTCTTAATGGTAATATACATTCTGTTAGCTCTCTTCGTTAGTTTTATCATATCTTCAGTCTTATATATCGATTTTAAATGGTGGATCACTCTGGCTGTGAATGCAAGTTTTCTGTTCTCCTATCCAAAATCGAAAAACAACCGGAAAAGAAACCGTTCACGACTGCTTCTTCTCTGGTTGTTTTTTATACTAACGATTTTTCCGGCTTAATTGATAAGAGTACATCATAGGGATAAACACAATGGCGAGGATGACCAGCACCAGTACATAAGAAAGCGCGAATTGAAGGCCTGCTTCAAGTAGGAGGATCAAACCTCCGAGGACCCACAACTTCCCTGCCAAGCGATGGGTTTTGTGCCAGTTATCTTCACTCTGTAAGGTCCAAGGCAGACGGATTCCAACCGTGTGATTCACTTTTAGCTTAGGCATGTAATTGCCCATGATTACAAAGATGAGACCCAGCAGAACCGAAACAAAAACTGATGGATTGGTAGTAGATCCTAGCGCCTTACTATAGATGAGATAGGAGGTACTTAAGGAAACGATTGGGGTCAACCAGTAAATCGCTCTGATCATTTTTTCATTCATAGCGCTATTCTTAGAATCGCGACCGATCATAAAGATCATAAACAGATGCACCATGAGATCGAAAATAGGAAGACCAAACACAACCAGGGGTTTCGATTGGAAGTTATTGGCCTGGCCGGCAAAATTGAAATGAATCGGGATTTGGTTAGGCAATTGTGGCCAAATTATCAACCCCCAAAGCATGGGGAAAAGGATCACCATAGAAGTTAATAGCAATAGTTTTTTATTCGTTTTCATCAGTAGAGTCTCCTTTCAAATCAACGAGCCAGACCATTAAATCCTCCAAGACAGAAGTATTGAGTTCATAGTAGATAAAATTCTTCTCTTTTTCCTCTCGAATTAAATCTGCCTGCTTGAGGAGGCTTAAATGATGGGAAATGGTCGCTCCTGCTACATCAAAGTGGCCAGCGATATCTCCAGCAGATAATTTCCCCGCCTTTAGCAGTTCTAAGATACTTCTTCTTATCGGATTCGATAAAGCTTTAAATGTTTGTGCAAAATTCATTCTCTATCTCCTCTAATCTATTTAGAAATCTTTCTAAATAGATTCTAGTACTTTCGGATGGGTTTGTCAACTCTATTTAGAAAAAAATCTAAATAGCTTCTGTTGTAAAAAAATATCAGACCTAAGACCGATTCTTATAAACAGCGTCTTTTCTTAAGTTTTCTTTAAGAAATCAGCCTTATAATAAAACCATCAAATGAAGACCTCCTAACTTTGTTTGATAGAAAATCCTAAACTTTTTCATAATAATCTCCCTATAAGGGCCACCAAAAACGGTGGCTTTTTCTACGTACCTTAGCAAACGTTAGAGAGCTTAGGTACGTTGATGCAGTTCGAACGACAGTGAGAACTAAGGTCCTTTTCCGAAAATATTTTTAGCCTGACTTGAAAAGAGCCTCTACAAAAACCTGGATCATCGATCAGGATTTCTGTAGGGGCTCTTCATCTTTTATCTTTTTGACATTACATATCTTTGTGGATGCGATAGGTATTATAAGCAGTAACTACATTAGCAACAGCGCTAACCCTTGAGCTCCGTGCGATATCAGCTTGTAGGGCATTAGCTTCTTCTTGTAGATTGACTTGCGTTTCATGGAATTGTTGCATTTCAAGCAGATTGTAGGCTTCTGGCAAGGTAGAGGCACGTCCTTCTGCAATTAAGTTATATAGTCGGAAGAGGTCATGGTAATTGTAAAATTTTTGTGGGAAACCTTTCATCCCTTGTTGGTAGGCTGGTTGGCTGATTTCCTGGTTGTAAAGGGCCTGGACATTGGCAAGAGCCTGCTTGGCTGGGGCTACAAATACAAAGTATTTGAAAGCAATCAGCCCGCCCATCAACCCGAGCATCAATAGGAAACCGTGCATCAGGTGACTTTGTTCTAAGAGAAAAATCGTAAAGGCAAAAAGAAGATTGAGGGCCAGTGTGACTGTGATTGGCCCATTGAGTCTCTTCACTGCTTTATTTAAACGGTTTTGTTGCCGCTGAACTTCATCCCAAGCAACTGCTGCAGGGGCTGTTAGCACGCGCTTTTCATCTAATAGTTGTAAAATTTCTTGTGTCGTCATTGTAAATCTCCTTTTGTTATAAGCTTATCTTCTAGAATTGACCTTATTTTATCAAAAATCCCTCCCTAAAAAAGGGCCATGTAAACTATAGTTTCATTTTTCTTAAAAATCGAAGAATTTCTAGTTTTTTTGTCAAAAATTAAACTCTGAGTTTAATTCCATCCCTTTTTGAGGTATACTAATGGTATGATAATCGAAAGGAAGCCCCCCTATGTCCTCATCTTCGCCATTTGGTCCAACATTCCGTAAAATTCGTGAAGCACGCGGTCTTTCTCTAAAAGAAGTCGCTGCAGACATTGTCTCTCCTCAGTTCCTAAGCCAATTTGAGCGTTCTCAAAAAGGAGTAACCATCGAGACCTTCTCTCGCCTCTTGCTGTCTATGGGGGTGGATTGGGACACCTTTTTGTCCCATTATCCTGGCTTAACTATTCAAAATTTCAGCCCCATTTTGATGAAACATATCAATCAAGAAAACATGGATTTTCTGTCCATCATTGAGCGCTTAAAGCACGAAAAATCACCTGTTGCAGAGGAGAACAAAGAGCTCTGGCAACTCTATTTGCGTTCGCTTGAAATCAATGTCAATAACGCGATGGGAAAAGAAATCCACCTGGAGGACGCACCTGTCTCGATTCAACGAATCGCTCAAGAAGTGCCGTTTGCCTATCAAAATGAAATTGAGCAAGACTTCACCATTGCCCTTTTATCTGTCTTGCCCTATGAAGTCGTCGCTAAGATTCGAAAGGAATCCTTGGAACTTTTTGAAAGCAGTTATTCTGCCTACTCTGCCAATGCGTTGGCCTCTTTGCTGCTAAATCTAGCCAACTATCTTATAAAAAAAGAACTCTACTTAGAAGCTCTAAATTTTCTTCAATCGATTAACCAGCTTCGCAAGCGCAAACCGATTTTAAATACCAGTATTTCCATGCAGTTAGAATTTATGCAGGTCTATGCCCTCCTTGGCTTAAATGACAAGGAAGGGATCTACCGTGCCAAACAGGTCATGAAAGCACTTGAAGGCCTGATTGCACTTGAAAATTTCGGAACTCCGCTCGTTCAAATCAAGACGAAATTCATGTTGCGAGTCAACGAACTCAACAAAACCGGCATTGATTTCTTCAGCGAATAAAGGCGTCTCAGACTTTAGACCGATTCTTTCGATCAGCGCCTTTTCTTAAGATTTCTTTAAGCAAACCGCCTTATAATAAAACCATCAAATAAAGACCTCCTAACTTTGTTTGATAGAAAATCCTAAACTTTTTCATAATAATCTCCCTATAAGAGCCACCAAAACCGGTGGCTTTTTCTACGTACCTTAGTGAGTCAAGTCCAATAGGGGCGTAGACGAACTTAGGTACGTTGACGCAGTTCGAACGACAGTGAGAACTACGGTCCTTATAATGCTTAATGAGGTGAACTCAGAGAGTTTAACCGAATTTAGAGATATTGATGCAGTTCGAACGACAGTGAGAACTACGGTCCTTATTCTCTTTACGAGCATCAGCG
>CAJJKY010000020.1 GCA_905188195.1 Streptococcus parasanguinis
GCTCTTGAGTCGTAGTAGTTGTAGTTGTAGGCTCTTGAGTCGTAGTAGTTGTGGTTGTAGGCTCTTGAGTCGTAGTAGTTGTAGTTGTAGGCTCTTGAGTCGTAGTAGTTGTGGTTGTAGGCTCTTGAGTCGTAGTAGTTGTGGTTGTAGGCTCTTGAGTCGTAGTAGTTGTAGTTGTAGGCTCTTGAGTCGTAGTAGTTGTAGTTGTAGGCTCTTGAGTCGTAGTAGTTGTGGTTGTAGGCTCTTGAGTCGTAGTAGTTGTGGTTGTAGGCTCTTGAGTCGTAGTTGTAGTAGTCGTAGTGGTTGTGGTTGTAGTTGGTTTATTTGATGTGTTGACCACTTTAATCACGTTGTTATCATCAATTTTCTCAACTTTAGAAGTGTAACCTTCTGGAGTGTTTGTTTCCACTACTGAGTACTCAATCTTCTTACCGTCTTTGATACCTGGCAATTTCGTAAATTCTGCTTTCCAGCCAGAAGCTTTTGTAAGGGTTTGTGTTAACCCATCCAAGGCTTTGCCGTCCGCATACAATTGAACCGTGATATCTTTACGGTCAGCTTCATCATCACCAACCCATTCTTTTTGAACAGTAACTGTTTGATCTCCAGTAACCCAGTATTTCAATTCTGTATTGTTCCAGAATGCTGGGTCAGTTTGAGGTGTTGTGATTTCATCAGCTGTCAATGTAGCATTGTTATCTACTCTGATGGTTGTCTTAGGAATTAATGTTTGGTATTCAACGATCAATTCATCGCTTGATGCTGTTTTAAAGACATCACTGACGTCTGATAAATTCACAGTAAATCCATTGCCGTCCGCATCGAATTTCACATGTTGCCAGAAGTCCCAACCAGAAGCCACCACTTGTCCACCTTTTCTTAATGTAAAGGATGGTTTCAAGTAAGTTCCCACAAAGAATTCATTTGCAGCGTGGTTAGCAGCAGGAGCAAAAGTGATTTTTGAGTAATCGACTGCTGGAGCTTGGATTTTATCTGATACAACAGGGTTTGTCAAAGCTTGTTTCTTACCATCTCCATTGATACGGATGAACCATTTTGTCAGATAGTAGTCATCTCCAACATTCAACCATGCATAGTTTTCAGATGCGTCTAATTTGAATTGCTTAGTTACATAGTCACCAGTAAGGTTGTACTTGTTCAACACAGATTCAAATACTCCAGGTCCGTCAGGACGAGTGATAACAACGGATTCAGATCCAACCTTAGAAGTGGCAGTTTTATTTCCAGGATTTCCTGGTGTGCTATCCCATTCTGCTTTGTATGAGAAACCACCCTTAACGTTTTGGTTCATGGATTCGATTGCTTTTTTAAAGGTGAAAGTAATCTTTTTGTTTGTCATTGAAATGGTTGCGACTTCAGCTCCATTTGCTTGGAGTGATTGAGTTGCAATTTCAGTGATATTAACACCTTCTGGAGCGTCAATAGTAAATGTATCACCGTCTTTAACTGATTTACCGGTTAAATCCCAGTCAAATGAAAAGGTAACCTTTTGTCCATTTGTTTGGGCCTTTAAGTTGGTGACGGTTGGTGAAACAGTGGCCGCGCTTACGGGTTTGATCACAGACAAGCCCAAGGCTACCACACCGATGATAGCTACAAATGCAACTATCTTTTTATAAAGAGATTTCAATTGGCCTCATTTCCTTTCTTCTGCCTGCCCTTTCCGAGGCTTTTCTATATAGTGATATATCCTAAAATAGAAAGGCTTCTAATTTCTACTCCATGAAACCAGCTGCCTCAGTTTAGGATAGATCGATGAATTATATGCTCCTCTTTATGCATTAAAAGAAAACAAACCCACCGACAAAATCAGCTCAAACCCTCTAACTACGTTTGTTTAGATAGAAAAACAAGGGAAATGACAAGCGTCATAATGTTAAAGTGATAATAAACGTTGCAAATTTTAACAGAATAATCATCCCATTGCATATTTAAAAGATTATTATCATCATTATTATATTCTTTTAGTATGATAAGTCAAGTTAAATGCAACAAAAATAATGAAAAATGTTGATTTTGGTTTTTGTATAAGTCGACCTTTTATTTCCCGCCATTTTAGCCTTTCATGTTATAATATTCAGATAAGAAAAAGAGGAGACCAAAAGCTAGATGATCACTTCAAAATACGATTGGCAGTTAGCTTCGCCAAGTGCAGATGAGGCCTTTTTAGCCCTTGCCAAAAAAGCAGGCCTAGAAGCGTCCGTAGCAACCTTACTGTATGAGCGTGGCATTCAGTCCAAAGAGGATTTAGAAGACTTTTTAGAACCTAAGTTAGAGAATCTTCACGACCCTTATTTGCTCCATGATATGGACAAGGCAGTGGAGCGTATCAGACGGGCCATCGAAAATTACGAGCAGATCCTGGTCTATGGAGACTATGATGCAGACGGGATGACTTCGGCCTCCATTATGAAAGAAACCTTGGAGCAGATGGGAGCAGAGGTCCAAGTCTACCTACCCAATCGCTTCACAGACGGCTATGGTCCCAATGAGAGTGTCTACAAGTACTTTATCGAGCAACAAGGTATTTCTTTGATTGTCACGGTGGACAATGGTGTGGCGGGCAATCAAGCCATAGCCATGGCCCAGGCAATGGGAGTGGATGTCATTGTGACAGACCACCACTCCATGCCAGAGGATTTGCCGGATGCTTATGCGATCATCCATCCAGAGCATCCAGATGCGGCCTATCCTTTCCATTATCTAGCAGGCTGTGGTGTGGCTTTTAAGTTAGCCTGTGCCCTCTTAGAGGAAGTACCGGTTGATCTCTTAGATTTGGTCGCGATCGGAACCATTGCTGACATGGTGAGCCTGACAGACGAGAATCGGATTCTGGTCAAATACGGTTTGGGTGTTCTCCAACATACCCAGCGAATGGGCTTGCAGGAGCTCTTGGAGATCGCTGGGATTCGTCCCGAGGATGTCAATGAAGAAACGGTTGGCTTTCAGATTGCCCCTCGTCTCAATGCCCTTGGACGCCTCGATGACCCCAATCCAGCCATCGAGCTACTGACTGGTTTTGATGATGAAGAAGCGCACGAAATTGCCCTCATGATTCATCAGAAGAATGAAGAACGCAAAGAGATCGTCCAAAGTATCTACGACGAAGCTAAAACCATGGTCGACCCGAGCTTGTCTGCCCAGGTCTTAGCAAAAGAAGGTTGGAATCCCGGAGTGCTGGGTATTGTCGCCGGCCGTCTATTAGAAGAGCTTCATCAGCCGGTCGTTGTTTTAAGTATCGAAGATGGACGGGCTAAAGGAAGCGCTCGCAGTCCTGAGTCGGTCAATATCTTTGATGCCCTCGATCCTCATCGGTCGCTCTTTGTCGCCTTTGGAGGGCATGCCGGTGCAGCAGGGATGACGCTCGAGGTGGACCAACTTCCTGCTTTGTCTCAGGCCCTTACGGATTACATTCGAGAACAAGAGATTGATCTCAGCAGCAAGTCTAGATTAGCCATCGACGAGGAACTGCATTTAACAGAACTGACGCTTGAAACTCTGAAAAGCTTTGAGCGCTTAAGCCCTTTTGGCATGGACAATAAAAAGCCCGTCTTCTTGGTCCGTGATTTCAAGGTAGAAGGGGCGCGCTCAATGGGAGCCGGAAATACCCACTTGAAACTCAAAATTTCTCAAGAAGATGCGACCTTTGAGGTGGTTGCCTTTGGCTTGGGAAGCTTAGAGACAGAGTTTGCCCAGGCGCAAGACCTAGAGCTAGCCGTGCAATTGTCTGTCAACCAATGGAATGGTCAAACAACCCTTCAGCTCATGCTGGTCGATGCGCGTGTGGATGGCGTACAGCTCTTTAATATCCGCTCCAAAACTGCCAGCCTCCCCGCAGGTGTTCCTGTTCTCGACTTTACCAAAGAACTGCCTGATCTAGCGGGCGCTACCGCTGTTGTAGTTGGAAATATTCCTGAGGGTTTAGAGTCCTTACGGCAAATCTTCCAAGAGCATGATTTCCAGGCTGTCTATTTCAAAAATGAAATCTCTAAAGCCTACTATCTGACAGGCTACGGGAGCAGGGATCAGTATGCCAAACTCTATAAAACCATCTACCAATACCCAGAGTTCGATGTCCGCTACAAACTGAAAGACCTAGCGGCCTATCTCAAGATCCAGCAGATCCTCTTGGTCAAAATGATCCAGATCTTCCAAGAGCTGGGCTTTGTGACCATTGAAAATGGCATCATGAAGGTTAATAAAGAAGCAGAAAAACGGGAAATCGCAGAAAGCACCATCTACCAAAAACTCAAACAAACGGTGAAAGAGCAGGAATTGATGGCTCTTGGAACAGTTCGCGAAATCTATGACTATCTGACAGGACAGGCCTCATGAAAAAACACCTAATAAAATTCCTCTGGCTCAGCCCCATCCTACTTTTTGGCCTTTATTGGCTGGGAATCTACCTGAGTCTCAAGAACCCCATGGAAAAAATCAACTACGCTGAAAATGGTGGATGGATGCGTTATGTGATGTTTAAGCCGTTTACAGAGACAATCGGTAGTGACCGCATCTGGAAAGAGGATGAAGGATTTCAAATGTATCCCTATTCAGATGAAATCGTTGGTGGTCAGGAAGACTTATCCGTCATGATGTTCAGGGGAACTCCCAACTGGACCTATATGTATGATTTTGAATTGGAAAAAGGTGTGACACTCGGATTTATATTTAAATACGACTCGTCAAAAAAGGTGTTTTTTCAGAAGGAGGTCTACCTTTCTAAAGAAGATACTACCTACGAGGGCCAGCAACTCCTTGAGCAACTTGCCACCTATGGCAAAGACCGCACTTGGTTGAAGAAGCAAAGTAAGAAAGTCGCCGAGCAATACATACTCGGTACCTGGTTCAAAAATGGAAGTTCCCGCTATTCCTTGAAAAACTTGGGGGATATGAAAATCGAGTACAACAAATTGATAGAAGAATAGTAAGCATGTTTCCAATCCCACATCATTTTTCGGATGTGGGATTTTTGCATTTGACGAGGAGACTTGGGAAAATGATTTGGCAAAAAATGATGCAAGTTAGTAGAATTTATGGTATAATGGAATGTAAAAATTTTTTATGAAAGAAAGTTAACCATGAATTTAAAAGATTACATTGCAAGCATTGAAAACTATCCACAAGAAGGGATTACCTTCCGTGATATCAGCCCATTGATGGCAGATGGTAATGCATATAGTTATGCGATTCGTGAAATCGTTCAATACGCGACCGATAAGAAGATCGACATGATCGTTGGTCCTGAAGCGCGTGGTTTTATCGTTGGATGCCCAGTCGCTTTTGAGTTGGGAATTGGATTTGCGCCTGTTCGTAAGCCTGGCAAGTTGCCACGTGAAGTCATCTCTGCTGACTACGAAAAAGAATACGGTGTGGATACCTTGACCATGCACGCAGATGCCATCAAACCAGGCCAACGTGTCCTGATCGTTGATGACCTTTTAGCTACGGGTGGTACAGTTAAAGCAACCATCGAAATGATCGAAAAACTCGGTGGCGTCGTTGCAGGGTGTGCCTTCTTGATCGAGTTGGATGAGTTGAAAGGTCGCGAAGCGATCGGCGATTACGACTACAAAGTCTTGATGCATTACTAATATAGTCTAATACTATAACTGGATACAGAAAAACCATAATTGAAAACTATAAGCTCCTATCATATAATGTTAGTTAAGAACTTGCACGATGGGAGCTTTTTATGCCAATTACACTAGATAAAAAATTACCTGCAGTAGATATTCTTCGTTCAGAAAATATTTTTGTCATGGATGATGTTCGAGCAACTCACCAGGATATTCGGCCCATGAATGTTCTCATTCTGAACCTGATGCCGACCAAGGTTGCGACAGAAACCCAGCTCTTAAGACTCCTTGCCAATACGCCCTTGCAGATTAATGTGGATTTCCTCTATATGGCGAGCCATGAGTCCAAGAATACAGCGGCCGAGCATATGGAGAGCTTCTATAAGACTTTTGAAGATATCAAAGCTAATTACTATGACGGCTTGATTGTGACGGGGGCGCCTGTCGAAAAGATGGACTTTGAGGAAGTGGATTACTGGGAAGAGTTGACCCAGGTCTTTGAATGGGCTAAGCGTCATGTTTTTTCCACCTTGCACCTCTGTTGGGGAGCTCAGGCTGGTCTCTACCACCGTTACGGGATTCAAAAAGTAGAGCTCTGTGACAAGTTGTCTGGGATCTATGACCAAACAGTGGTGCGTCCTGAGAGTCTTCTCATGAGAGGCTTTGACGATCGCTTCCTTGCCCCTCATTCCCGCTATACGGATGTTCCTTTGAAGGAAGTCCTTGAAAAGAGCAACCTTCAAGTGATCGCTCAGGGAAATGAAGTTGGCCTTTCCATCATTGCCAGTCCAGACATGCGTGAGGTCTATAGCTTTGGCCATCTGGAATATGATCGCGATACGCTGGCAAAAGAATACCACCGAGATGTCAAGGCGGGCTTGGATCCAGATGTTCCCAAGAATTACTTTGATGGGGATGACGCTAATACACAGCCTCGCATTCGTTGGAATCTAGCTGCGACGACTTTCTTTAGTAATTGGATCAACTATGCGGTTTATCAAGAAACACCTTACCGCTTGGAAGAATTGGAAAAAGATATTTCATTTTATGGTTACCTATAAAGGGGAATTATGACATATTCACAAGCATTTAAGTATGGCAACTTGGTTCTTCCAAGTGCCTTGCTTTTTCATTATCATGAATTGTTTGACCAAGCAGATGATTACTTGGTTTGGCAGTTTTTCTTCCTTCAAAATACGACCGGTCAAGAGGCTTTGACACCTAATCAGATTGCTAGTCATCTGGGAAAAACGGTGACAGAGGTCAATCGGATTATGTCCAATTTAACCACCAAGGGACTTCTTCAGTACCGGACCATTGAGCTCAATGGCGAGATTGAAGCTATCTTTGATGCGACCATTGCCCTGGAGCGCTTGGATGAGATTTTAGAAGCCCAGATACAAGGGAAGACACAGAGCGCGCCTGCTAAAGGAAATGTCATCAAGGACTTGGTGGAAACCTTCCAACAAGAACTGGGACGTCTCTTGACACCTTTTGAAATTGAAGACCTGACCAAAACTGTCCGCGAAGATCAGACAGATCCAGACGTGATCAAGGCAGCCTTACGAGAAGCTGTCTTTAACGGCAAGCCTCACTGGAAATATATCCAAGCTATTTTACGCAACTGGCGCAGTGAAGGCATCAACAGCCTGGCCCAAGTAGAGGCGAAATTACAAGAACGTGAGCAAGCCAACCCACGCAATGTGACCGTTTCAGATGATTTCTTGAAGGCCATGGATTTGTGGAAGGATTAAAAAAACTAGCACTTTATAAAAGTGCTAGCTTTTTTCGTTTATAGATAGTCCGCGTAGGCTTTTTTTAGTTTGGTAAGGAGTTCTTGTTTTTCCTCTTCACTAGCAAAGGAAGCCTGGATGGCATCGACATTGTGCTGGTAAAAGTCAGTTTCCTTGGTTTGGAAGTGCTGATGGTAGAGGGCATATTCCTTGGTAAGATCGGTATCAGATACAGTCCGGTTATCGGTATTGATACTGATCCGAGCTTCGGCCGCCTTCATCTTCAAATAAGGAAAATCTTCTATAGTCGGTGCTGCTTTTGTCTGTAGGTTGCTGGTCAAGCAGAGTTCACCAGTGACCCCATTTTCAATAAAGGATTGGAGTAAGGCCGGTTCATGAGATAGAGCCGTCACGTGGCCATTGCGTTTGATGCCAAATGCAATCGATTGGGCAACAAAGTGTGGGCAATGACACTCACCTGCATGAAGCGTCATGGGCCGATGGTAACTCTTGACTTGCTCGATTAAAGGTCGAATATCTTCTGGAGAGTAGTTGTGCTCATCCCCGGCAAAGTCAAAACCAACAAAATCCTGATCACTAACTTGGTTGGCTTCTGCAAGAATGCGAGATGTGACTTCTTGATCTGACTGGCGCATGCCACAGACCAAGGCTTTTGCAACAATGCCAAATTCCTCCTGGGCTTGGCGAAGACCATCGCTGACAGCATCGATGGTTTCTGGGACAGTGAGGCCTTGGTCCATGGACAATTCTGGGGCAAAACGAACCTCAATATAAAGGACATTTTCGAGAGCAGCTTGCTTGGCCACATCGTAAGCAGCAAGCGTCAAGGCTTCTTTGGTTTGAAGAAGGGTCCGAATGTAGTCAAAGGCCTCCAAATAGTCCAAAAGATTCTCACAGTGGGCAGGCGCAGTGACATGGTGCTTGAGCTCTTCATCACTAGCAGGGAGGTCAATATTGGCCATAGCTGCCAACTGGCGAATGATTGGAAGCGACAAGGAACCGTCTAAGTGACAGTGAAGTTCTGTCTTTGCCAAACTATGAAAATCGATCGTGGACATGGTTTTCTCCTTGAAATTGTATTTTTTCTATACTATCATTTTGACAAAAAAAGTCAAGTAGCCTTCGCGTAGCAGATCTTTGAAAGGGGGCCCGATATTTGATATGCTAGGAGTAGCGAAATAAAGGAGAAGAAAGATGTCAGAATATCAATTACCAGAAGTATGGGAAGTACCGAGTCAAATGGGAGGAGCCTGGGGTGGTTTGAACCAACCAACAGCAGGTGCCCGCTTTGAACAAACTCTTCCAAAAGGCGACCAACCTTTCCAACTCTATACCCTTCCAACACCCAATGGGATCAAGGCCACCATTATGCTGGAGGAATTGAAAGAGCTGGGAGTGGATGCAGGCTATGACGCTTATCGCATCAAGATTGGCGAAGGAGATCAGTTTGGTAGTGACTTTGTAGCCATCAATCCAAACTCGAAAATTCCAGCTATGTTGGATCAATCAGGCGATCAAGCCATTCGTGTCTTTGAATCAGCCAATATCCTCCTGTATCTAGCCGAGAAATTTGGAAAATTGATCCCGACAGATCCTGCTAAACGAACAGAAGTGCTCAACTGGCTCTTCTGGCAGACAGGTGCGGCACCATTTTTAGGGGGAGGCTTTGGTCATTTCTTCCACTATGCACCTGAGAAAATCGAGTATGCCATCAACCGCTTTGCTATGGAAGCCAAACGTCAATTGGACTTACTGGACAAAGAGCTTGCCACTAAACCTTATATCGCAGGGGATGACTACACCATTGCAGATATCGCTATCTGGTCTTGGTATGGCCGTCTAGCCCAAGACAAGGTCTGGGACCGAGCAGGGATTTTCTTGGATGTGAAGGAATACAAGCATCTGCAAGCTTGGACAGAGAAAATTGCCAATCGCCCAGCTGTGAAACGTGGCTTGGAAGTAGAATATAAGGAAATTAACTAAAGTCTAAGCATAGAAAATTCAACTGTATTGAGATTTTCCTTAGGTGAGTTCGGACGTCAGCGAACTTCATAGAAGTTCCATGACTTAGTTTTGAACCTAAGGTTTCAAAACTCCCTAGTGCATGAAACAAAAATAGTTACATGCACTTTTCTCACTGCGGAAAACTCAATTCCTAGATTAAGGACTCCAAAAATTAGAGATTTCTCGACTTATATAGCTAGCTAGAACAATTTAGAAGCAATTTGTCAAGGCGCCGTTGCGCCTTTTTTTAATGGTGCAAACATGGTATACTAAAGGGTGGAATAAAAGTTTAGAAAGTGGCACATGGAATTTACAAAATTATCAAATCGCTTGGACTTGGTGTCTAGCTTCGTCCCAGCTGGAGCGCGTCTGTTAGATGTGGGGAGTGACCACGCTTACCTCCCAATCGCCCTCTTACAAGAAGGTAAGATTGAGGCTGCCATTGCTGGTGAAGTGGTAGAGGGGCCCTATCAGTCTGCCCTCCAAAATGTTGCGGATAATGGCTTAGAGGACAAGATTGAAGTCCGTCTGGCCAATGGTTTGGCTGCCTTTGAACCAACAGATGGCATTTCCTGTATCACCATTGCTGGCATGGGAGGACGCTTGATTGCAGATATCCTAGCGGCAGGTCTTGAGAAATTAGCCAATGTCTCTCGCTTGGTCCTGCAGCCCAATAATCGAGAGGATGAACTGCGGGCTTGGTTAGTAGACAATGATTTTCGCATTGTTGATGAAGCTATCTTGGAAGAAAATGAGAAGTTTTATGAGATCCTTGTGGTGGAACACGGTTCTCAAGAGTTGACAGCCAAGGAACTGCGTTTTGGTCCCCATTTGATGCAGGAACAAGCTCCAGCCTTTGTCCAAAAGTGGTCCAAGGAAGTGGAGAAATTAGCCTTTGCTTTGGAGCAGGTCCCTGTTGAGAATCAATCTGCCAGAGCATCGTTAGAAGAGCGCATCGCTCACATCAAGGAGGTCCTACATGTTAGCAAGTGAAGTTATCAAACGCTATGAAGCCTACTGTCCTCAGGAATTGTCCATGGAGGGAGATGTCCGTGGGCTACAGGTCGGTACGCTACAAAAAGATATCAAGAAAGTCATGGTAGCCTTAGATATCCGCGAGCAGACGGTAGCAGAAGCAATCGCTCATGGGGTGGACTTGATCATCGTCAAGCACGCGCCTATTTTCCGTCCCATTAAGGATTTGGTAGCTGATCGGGCTCAAAATCAGATTTATATTGACCTGATCAAGCATGATATCGCGGTCTATGTCAGCCATACCAATATTGACATTGTTCCAGATGGGCTCAACGATTGGTTCTGCCAGCTCTTGGACATTGAAGATACAGAACCCCTCAGTATGACGGGAGAAGGGCTCGGAATTGGTCGCATCGGTCGGGTAGCTACTCAAACCTTTGGCCAGTTGGCTCAAAAGGTCAAAGAAACCTTTGGCCTAGATGCTTTGCGCTTGGTCAGTTATGATCAGGCGGATTTGGATCGGGTCATTGAGCGCGTCGCCATCTGTGGAGGAAGTGGCCAGTCCTTTTACAAGGATGCTCTCGCCAAGGGAGCTGAGGTCTATATCACCGGAGATATCTACTACCACACAGCTCAGGACATGCTGAGCGATGGGCTCTTGGCCTTGGATCCAGGGCATCATATCGAGGTTCTCTTTGTGTCAAAATTAGTAGAAAAGCTCAATCAGTGGAAGGCTGAGGAAGCCTGGGAGATTGAAGTGATTGGCAGTCAAGCCAGTACCAATCCTTTTTATCATATCTAAGGGGTCATGATGAAAGTTGCCATTATCGGTGCAGGGATCGTGGGATCCACTGCAGCCTATTATTTATCCAAAGAAGCAAAGGTGGATGTGACCGTCTACGACCATGGAGTCGGCCAAGCAACCAAGGCGGCTGCTGGCATTATCAGTCCCTGGTTTTCCAAGCGGAGAAATAAAGCCTGGTATCGCCTGGCTCGTCTGGGAGCAGATTTTTACCAAGAATTGGTAGAAGATCTGGCCAAGGACGGTATTAAAACAGATTTTTACCAGCAGACTGGTGTCTATCTCCTCAAGAAAAATGAGGAAAAATTAGACGAACTCTATCAGTTGGCACTGAGTCGTCGGGAAGAATCTCCCTTAATCGGAGACTTGGCGATTTTAACTAAGGAAGAAGTAGCCCAGCAATTTCCAGGTCTGCAAGGTTTTGAGAAGCTGGTCTATGCATCAGGTGGAGCCCATGTGGAGGGAGCCCTTCTGACGGAGACTCTCCTTAAAGCCAGTGGGGCAAGAGTGGTCCAGGAAGAGGTTACCCTCTCAGTCTCAAGTGATGGCTATCAGATTGCAGGGGAAAGCTATGACCAAGTCATCCTAGCAACAGGAGCCTGGTTGGGGCAGGTACTCGCACCACTTGGCTACCAAGTCGATGTCCGTCCGCAAAAGGGGCAATTGCGGGATTATCAGCTAAACTTAGTTACTGATGATTATCCCGTGGTCATGCCAGAAGGAGAGCTGGATATCATTCCATTTCAGCAGGGCAAGATCAGTATGGGAGCCACCCATGAAAATGAGATGGGCTTTGACCTGACAGTGGATCAGGATTTGCTGAATCAGATGGAAACAGAAGCCCTGTCTTACTATCCAGAACTCGCTCAAGCCGAAGTTATCGGGGAGCGCGTGGGAACACGGGCCTACACCAGTGACTTTTCACCATTTTGGGGAGCCGTTCCCGATCAAGCTGGTCTTTATGTTGCCAGTGGCTTAGGTTCGTCTGGCCTCACAACTGGTCCCCTCATTGGTTGGCATCTAGCCCAACTCGTGGTAGGAGGAAACCTGCGCTTGGATCCAGCAGATTATCCAGTTGAACAGTATGTGAAGAAGTAGGCTGGGACAAAAGTCCTAGCCTCTCAATTATTTTTGGATTGTCGATCAAGACGCAGTGGTTGAGTGGGCTCTACTACGCTGATTTCATCAACTTTTACAGCCCTACTCAACTGTGCGGAGGTGGGACGACGAAATCGAATTCTAACGAATTACCGATTTCTGTCCCACTCTCTTTTTTTTCGAAATAGCTTCCTTCATTCAGATAAAAATAGTAGAATAGAACAAGTGAATCAACAAGAAAATGGGAGTTGTTATGAATTGGTTTCAATCACAATCCGTGGTCTTGCATGCCTTTCTCGCAGGATTGTTTACATGGGGCTGTACCATTGTCGGGTCAGCCATCGTCTTTTTCTTCAAGCATATTAGTCGCAAATTACTGGACATCATGATGGGATTTGCGGCAGGGGTCATGATTGTGGCGTCATTTTGGTCGCTCTTGCAACCGTCTATTGAGTATGCGGAAAAATCATATGGGAGCCTGGCTTGGTTGCCAGCTGCGATCGGTTTTCTAGCTGGAGGATTTTTCCTCCGCTTGATCGACGCTATCGTCCCTCACCTTCATATGACGAAGGAGATTGAAGAGGCTGAGAGTATCCATACGCCGCGGGAGAAGAAGTTGTCTAAAACAACCCTTCTCTTTCTCGCCATTACCATCCACAATTTCCCAGAAGGCTTGGCAGTCGGAGTGGCCTTTGGAGCTCTGGCTAGCAATCCAAGTCCAGAAGCCTTTATCGGGGCGGTTGGTTTGGCTATCGGGATTGGCTTGCAAAATATCCCAGAAGGGGCTGCCCTTTCTATTCCGATTCGGACTGATGGCAAATCCCGACTCAATGCCTTTTATTGGGGATCTATGTCAGCCATCGTCGAGCCCATCGGAGCCCTCCTAGGAGCTGTGGCAGTCCTATCCATGACAGCCATCTTGCCTTATGCCCTTTCTTTTGCGGCAGGGGCGATGATCTTCGTAGTGATTGAAGAGTTGATCCCAGATTCCCAGACAAATGGCAACACAGACGTTGCGACCCTTGGTCTCATGGTTGGCTTTGTCATTATGATGATCCTAGACGTCGCTTTGGGATAACCTGTCATCACCTTGTAACACAAATGCAAGGTGACTTTTTTATATAAACATGATAAAATAAGGGTAATGACTACGTAGAAAGGCCTAACATTATGAAAGGTATTATTTTAGCAGGGGGCTCAGGAACTCGCTTGTATCCATTGACACGTGCGGCTTCTAAGCAGTTGATGCCCATTTATGACAAACCAATGATCTACTATCCGCTGTCAACCCTTATGTTGGCTGGGATCAAAGATATCCTGATCATCTCGACGCCTCAAGACCTACCTCGTTTTGAAGAGCTTCTTGGAGATGGTTCTGAACTAGGAATTTCTCTCTCTTATGCAGAGCAACCAAGTCCAGATGGCTTGGCGCAAGCCTTCATCATCGGAGAAGACTTTATCGGTGACGATCATGTTGCCCTCATCCTTGGGGACAATATCTTCCACGGAAACGGCTTAACCAAGATGTTGCAACGGGCAGAAGCGAAGGAAAAAGGAGCGACTGTCTTTGGTTACCAAGTCAAAGATCCAGAACGCTTTGGTGTGGTAGAGTTTGACGCGGATATGAATGCTATCTCTATCGAGGAAAAACCAGAACATCCAAAATCCAACTTTGCAGTGACCGGACTTTACTTCTATGACAATGATGTGGTAGAAATTGCCAAAAACATCAAACCAAGCCCTCGTGGCGAGCTTGAAATCACTGATGTTAACAAGGCCTATTTGGAGCGTGGAGATCTCTCTGTTGAGCTCATGGGCCGTGGCTTTGCATGGTTGGATACTGGAACTCACGAAAGTCTCTTGCAAGCATCTCAATATATCGAAACTGTTCAACGCTTGCAAAATGTCCAAGTGGCTAACCTTGAGGAAATTGCCTATCGCATGGGTTATATCACTAAAGAACAAGTCCATGAATTAGCGCAATCATTGAAGAAAAACGAATACGGACAATACTTGCTCCGTTTGATTGGAGAAGCATAATGACGGAACAATTTTTTGATAAAGAATTAGCAGCCCGCAAAATTGAAGCCATCCCAGGCTTGATGGAGTTTGATATTCCAGTGCGCGGGGATAACCGTGGTTGGTTTAAAGAAAACTTCCAAAAAGAGAAAATGCTTCCCCTTGGATTCCCTGAAAGCTTCTTTGCAGAAGGCAAGTTGCAAAACAATATTTCATTCTCTCGTAAGAATGTTTTGCGTGGCTTGCATGCAGAGCCATGGGACAAGTACATCTCTGTAGCAGATGAAGGCAAGGTTCTTGGAACTTGGGTAGACCTTCGTGAAGGCGATAGCTTTGGGAACACCTACCAAACCGTGATCGATGCTTCAAAAGGCATCTTCGTCCCTCGTGGTGTAGCCAATGGGTTCCAAGTTTTGACAGACAAAGTTGCTTATACATACTTAGTCAATGATTACTGGGCACTGGAACTCAAACCAAAATATGCTTTTGTCAACTACGCAGACCCAAGCCTAGACATCCAATGGGAAAACTTGGAAGAAGCAGAAGTCTCAGAAGCAGACAAAAATCACCCATTGCTCAAAGATGTTAAACCCCTAAAAGCAGAAGATTTGTAGAATATAAATCTTAAAACAATCAAGAACATCATTATATAGTTTTTAGCTTTGCTATAAACGAGCGAAGCGAGTTATATACTTAGCTTTCCGCCGTGAGAAAAGCACCTGAACTATTTTTGTTTCAGGTGCTCGGAAGTTTTGAGACACTAGGCTCAAAACTTAGTCATGGAACTTCGAAGAAGTTCGCTGACGTCCGTACTCACCTAAGGAAAGCTAAAAAAGATTGATTTAAGGAACAATCAAAAAACTAAAATTTTTGGAGAAAAAATGACTGAATATAAACATATCATCGTAACTGGTGGCGCAGGTTTCATCGGTTCAAACTTCGTACACTATGTCTACAACAACCATCCAGACGTACATGTGACTGTCCTTGACAAACTCACTTACGCTGGTAACCGTGCCAATATCGAAGAAATCCTTGGAGATCGTGTCGAGTTGGTGGTGGGAGACATCGCTGATGCTGAATTAGTTGACAAATTGGCTGCCAAGGCTGATGCTATTGTTCACTATGCGGCTGAAAGCCACAATGACAACTCCCTCAAAGACCCATCTCCATTTATCTACACAAACTTTGTTGGAACTTATACACTCTTGGAAGCTGCTCGTAAGTACGACATTCGTTTCCACCACGTGTCAACAGACGAAGTGTATGGAGACCTTCCATTGCGCGAAGATCTTCCTGGACATGGAGAAGGTCCTGGTGAAAAATTCACAGCTGAAACCAAATACAACCCATCATCCCCTTATTCATCAACCAAGGCTGCTTCAGACTTGATTGTGAAAGCTTGGGTTCGTTCATTTGGTGTCAAAGCAACGATTTCTAACTGTTCAAACAACTACGGGCCATACCAACACATCGAAAAATTTATCCCACGTCAAATCACCAATATCTTGTCTGGCATTAAACCAAAACTTTATGGTGAAGGGAAGAACGTCCGTGACTGGATCCACACCAACGACCACTCAACTGGTGTTTGGGCTATCCTCACTAAAGGCCGTATCGGTGAAACTTACTTAATCGGTGCTGACGGTGAAAAGAACAATAAGGAAGTGCTTGAATTGATCCTTGAAAAAATGGGTCAACCAAAAGACGCCTATGACCGTGTAACAGACCGTGCTGGTCATGATTTGCGCTATGCCATCGATTCAACCAAATTGCGTGAAGAATTGGGTTGGGAACCACAATTCACAAACTTCGAAGCAGGTTTGGAAGATACCATCAAGTGGTACACAGACCACCAAGACTGGTGGAAGGCTGAAAAAGAAGCTGTAGAAGCCAACTACGCGAAAACACAAAAAGTTTTGAAATAATAATGAAGAAAGTCCAAGTGGAAAATTACTTGGGCTTTTTCTTTTATTTTCATAAAAATCACTAATTAAGAATGAATTTATGGTATAATATGATTAGTTTTTAGGTGAATCAATAAGGGGGATATAATGAATCAAAATGATTGGGTTGAATACTTTGAAGCGATCAATGGTCGTAAGCCAAGTATGCAAGAATTTCAAGAAGCGCGTGAAAAAGGGGAGTTTGTCGTAGAGCGAAAAGAAGCGCCAGCTCCAGCAACTGAAGCGCAGGCTCCTTCTCAGGAAGTACCTGTTGCACCTAGCGCACCTCTTTCACAAGAGCCGACAGCTTTTGTCCAACCACAACCATCGGCGAAAACCTTGCAACCTGTGCCAAGACCGAAAAAATTGACATTTTCTTTCAATAAACAAACAAAGATTGGGGTAGCAGTAGTAGGTCTTGTCGCAGTGATTGCTCTTGCTTGGTTCTTTTTCTTTTCAGGTGGACCAAGTCTAGATGGGGTTTGGTTGAGAAATACGGATTCAAGTCCGGTCACTTATGAACTAAGTGGAAAGAAACAAAAAGTCAATGGTGGCGAGACCATCAAAAAGGTTCTCAAGGGCAATGAAGCGAAAAAAGAATTTAATACAGCACTTTCTTTGTTAAATGCGACGGACTTGCATTCACTTGCGGATGTCGATAAGAAATTTAATCTGAAGACGACAGAAATAGTTGTTATTAAGTCTGGTGGGAACACACGCTATAACTTGCTCCAAAAAGACGGAAGCAATATTATTTTAAGAAATGATTTGTTCGACTTGAAAACTTATAAGTCATACAAAGGAAACTTTGAAGATAATTTGGTCTATCACAAGGTTGAAACACCAAAGGCCATGGTTGGAAAATGGAAGAATGTGACAGAAGGAGATAATACAACTGTTCAGATTTCAGATCACGGAATTATTAGTGATAAGTATTACGATAGCAAGGCTTACGCATTCTATTCTCTAGCTGATTCAGAAAAGTATGATGGAGACACGACTTCTAAAGAAGAGATTGAACACACATTTGAAGTAATTCAAGAAGCGGTGAAATCACAAGGCTATCAAGTGAAGAGCGCGAAGGAAGTCTATATACAAGCTAATTCAAATTATTGTTTCGTACCTGTCAACGGTGGAAAAAATATACTCGTCTTACGTGGTGGTAATGAATTTGCCGCAAAATTAGAAAAAGTGAAATAATCAAAGGACCGCAAGGTCCTTTTTGTTTCCAAACTTCTTATTGAAAAACTATTCATGTCTAGGCAAAAATATGGTAAAATGGATAAGATATGTCCGAGATGTCTATTTCTTCTCAGACGACTACAGGTAATGGAGTAGAAAATGCAAAATAGACCTATTATTATTGGTGTTACTGGTGGTTCTGGTGGTGGAAAGACCAGTGTGTCTCGTGCCATTTTGGCTAATTTTCCGAATGAAAAGATTGCTATGATTGAGCATGATTCTTATTACAAGGACCAAAGTCATTTGACCTTTGAGGAGCGGATCAAGACCAACTATGACCATCCTTTTGCCTTTGATACGGACTTGATGATTGCGCAGATCAATGAACTCTTGGCAGGTCGTCCGGTGGATATCCCAACCTATGACTATGCAGAGCATACGCGCAGTAGCAAGACCTATCGTCAGGAACCCCAAGATGTTTTCATCGTGGAAGGAATCTTAGTCCTTGAAGACAAGCGCCTTCGAGACTTGATGGACATCAAGATTTTCGTGGATACGGATGATGATGTGCGGATCATTCGCCGGATCAAGCGCGATATGGAGGAGCGTGGACGGAGTCTCGATAGCGTCATTGACCAGTACCTTGGAGTGGTGAAACCCATGTACCATCAGTTCATTGAGCCAACCAAGCGCTATGCGGATGTGATCATTCCTGAGGGCGTGACCAACACAGTTGCGATTGACTTGATCACAACCAAGATTGAAAAAATTCTCAACGAAGCGCGTGAGGGAAAATAAAATAGGGGAAAGAGGGCAATCGATCTCCAATCCTATAACAATAGTTGGAATTACGGAATGTCTCAGTAGTTGGTGAGACTCTTCATTCGCTAAAAGACTCAGAAGAGTTCTCAATCAACTTTGTGGGGGTGGTATGGGAAATGTTTATTTAAATATTTTCTACCACTCCCTCTTTTTCCTAAGGAGAATGAAAATGAAAAGGGAGTTTCATTCGCGGACTAAGGCGTTCGCTTGTTTATTGACCATGTGTGCTGGTTTTTCAGATGCTTATACCTTTATTTGTCGGGGTGGGACCTTGGCGGCAGGCCAGACGGGAAATGTGGTCTTTCTATCGGTTGGTTTGATCGGCCAGCAGATCTCAGATGTAGAAGTGAAGTTAGCCACGATGCTGGCCTTTATGCTGGGGATCTTTTTAATGACGGTCTTGCGTCGCTTGATTGATAATTCAGTCTGGCGCTTGAGTACCCTAGTGCCCTATATCCTCACAACTTTGGTGACGGGATTTTTGCCAGCATCGGTAAAAAATGTCTTCATCGTGCCTTTTTTTGGACTGAGTTTGGGAATCGTAGCGACCTCATTTGGAGAAGTAGGTAGCTATGCCTACAACCACTCTTTTATGACCGGAAATCTCAAGAAAACCATGGTAGCTTATGGAAATTTTGTTAGAGACAGGGAGATGAAATTCCTCTGGGAAGCCATCTTTATGACCTGCCTGATCGGGAGTTTCGTCTGTGGGGCCATCTTTTCGACCTACTTGATCCAGTTTTATGGACTAAAGACGATTTGGCTGGTGGCCATCATCTTGACCATCTTTTTAATCTACCGGGCCATTCAATATTTTGAAGTCTTTCACTTCAATCGGCTGCATGAATAGATAAAGGTATCATAAAAAACTTTCCTTAGGTGAGTGCGGACGTCAGCGAACTTCTTTTAAGAAGTTCCATGACTAATTATTGAGCCTAAGGTCTCAATAATTCCGTGTGCCTGAAGCAGTTAAGCTTCAGGCACTTTTCTCACAGCGGAAAGTTTAGTATATTCTTTATCAATTTAAATTAATGAGACCTCGATTTTATCTCTTTTCAGAATCGCTTAAGTTATTTTACTAAAAATTAGTTTATCTATATTCCAGAGGCTGGGACAAAAGTCCTAGCCTCTCCATTATCTTTGGATTGTCGAGCAAGACGCAGTGGTTGAGTGGGCTCTACTACGCTGATTTCATCAGCTTTTACAGCCCTACTCAACTGTGCAGAGGTGGGACGACGAAATCGAATTCTAATGAATTACCGATTTCTGTCCCACTCTCTTTTCTTTCGCTGTTTGAAGCTTAATTTTTGGGCAAATATTTGGTATAATGGAAGGTATGAAACATTCGGAAAAAGAATCACAATACCAGCTCTTGCTGGCTCAGTTAGACGCTCTCTTAACAGGAGAAAGCAATGCCTTGGCTAATCTGTCCAATGCCAGTGCGCTGTTAAATCAAGCCCTGCCTCGTTCGGTCTTTGCGGGTTTTTATTTGTATGACCAAACGGAATTGATCTTGGGACCTTTTCAGGGAGGTGTTTCTTGTGTCCATATCGCTCTTGGAAAGGGTGTCTGTGGAGAAGCAGCTCAAAAGCAGGAAACCATGATTGTCGATGATGTGCGCCAGCATGCCAACTATATTTCCTGTGATAGTCGGACTATGAGTGAGATTGTGGTGCCTATGGTCAAGGACGGTCAGCTCCTTGGAGTTTTAGATCTGGATTCGGAGTGTGTCTCTGACTATGATCAGCTGGATCAGGAGTATTTGGAAAAGTTTGTCGCTATCTTGATCGATAAGACAAACTGGGACTTTAAGATGTTTGGAGTTAAGAACTAATGTATCAAGCTTTATATCGGAAATACCGTAGCCAGACCTTTGGCCAATTGGTCGGCCAGCAAGTGGTGGCACGGACGTTGAGACAGGCAGTGGAGCAGGAGAAGATCAGCCATGCCTATCTCTTTTCGGGTCCTCGTGGTACTGGGAAAACCAGTGTGGCCAAGATCTTTGCTAAGGCTATGAACTGTCCTAATCAAGTCAATGGGGAGCCTTGTAACGACTGCTATATCTGTGAATCCATTACCAATGGGAGCCTAGAAGATGTCATTGAAATCGATGCGGCATCCAACAATGGGGTGGATGAGATTCGGGATATTCGCGACAAATCCACTTATGCTCCGAGTCTAGCCAAGCACAAGGTCTACATTATCGATGAGGTCCACATGCTCTCAACAGGAGCCTTTAATGCCTTGTTGAAGACGCTGGAAGAGCCGACAGAGAATGTGGTCTTTATCCTCGCAACAACGGAGTTACACAAGATTCCAGCTACTATTCTGTCACGGGTGCAACGCTTTGAATTCAAATCCATCAAACTGCCGGATATCGTTCATCATTTGGAAAGCATCTTAGCTACAGAAGGCATTGCCTATGAAGCAGATGCTGTGCAGATCATCGCTCGACGCGCTGAAGGTGGGATGCGGGATGCCTTGTCCATTTTGGACCAAGCCCTGAGTCTGACTGCGGGTAGTGAGTTGACGACAGCAATCGCTGAAGAGATTACAGGATCCATCAGTCTAGCTGCACTCGATCAGTACGTGGCTGCCATCCTGGCTCATGATGCAACAGCAGCACTGGATCAGCTGGCGATTATCTTTAATAACGGGAAGAATATGGCCCGTTTCGTCACGGACTTACTTCAATACCTGAGAGATCTTTTGATTGTCCAAACAGGTGGAGAAAACACTCACGCTAGTGACTTGTTTGCGGCGAATCTTGAAGCCGATCAAGCCCGTCTTTTTGCCCTGATTGACCAGGCGACGACCAGTCTAGCGGATATCAAAAATAGTCTGCAACCGCGAATCTACACTGAAATGATGACTATTAAATTGGCTGAAAGTACGGGCCAAGTTTCTAACTCAGCTACTCTGGAGGTTCCTTCTAATGTGCTAGCTCAGCTGGAAGACTTGAAAAAGGAAGTCGCTCAACTCAAGCAACAGTTAGCGCAATCAGGTAGCAGTCTTCCTGCTTCAAAACCAGCAGTAACGCGTCCAACCAAGTCTAGCAAGGGCTACCGTGCAGATCGAAACAAGGTCAACGCGATTTTACAAGAGGCGGTTGAAAATCCAGAGTTGGCACGGACCAACTTGATCCGTCTTCAGAACGCTTGGGGTGAAATTATCGAGAGCTTGGCAGGTGCGGATAAGGCCCTCTTAATCGGATCCCAACCAGTTGCTGCCAATGAAAATCATGCCATTTTAGCTTTTGAGTCTGCCTTTAATGCCGAACAGACCATGAAGCGGGACAACCTCAATACCATGTTTGGGAATATCCTCAGCAATGCAGCAGGCTTTTCTCCAGAGATTTTAGCTGTTTCGATGGAAGAATGGACGCAAATTCGGGCAGAATTTTCAGCTAAGACACGTGGGCAAAAAGTGGAAGTGGTGGAAGAAGAGGAAAGCGTCATTCCTGAGGAATTTACCTTCCTATCTGATAAAATTACCCTTCAGGACGATTAATACATGAATTTTTTACCGAATCATGGTAAAATAATGATATGAATAGAAAACAATTTGCAGTGCTAGCAGTCTTTACTGCTATGGAGACTTATTTTTTCAATGAAGCGACCATGGCGGGGCAAATGCTCTTTGCATTCTTTTGGGCCCTCTTGATCTTACGCAATCTCCAAACGGCCTATATGGTGGAGAAAATTGCTAATGCCATTGAAAAAGAAATGAAGAAGAAAAGAAAATAAAACCTTTTACAAGATGGACATCCATTTTGTAAAAGGCTTTTTTGTATTTAATAGACCTCTTGGCATTGTTTGCGGTAATCTCCAGGGGAGAGACCAACTTTTTGTTTAAAGGCCTTTGTAAAGTAAGAGTAGTTGTCGTAGCCAACTTGGAGAGCAACTTGATAAATAGGGGTATCGCTTTGTGAGAGCATTTCTTTTGCAGCGGCCATTCGTTTATCAGTGATGTATTTCATCAGGGTATTGCCCGTATCGCGCTTAAAAATCCGTGCTAGATGATCTGGACTAAGAAAAACCATCTCTGCTAGCTTGGTGCGACTGATATCCTCCTTGTAATGGTGGTCGATGTAGTCAGTGATCCGCTGGATGAGATTGGATTGGTGTTCTAGATCGATCACATAATGGCGAGCAGAGCTCCAGTACTCTCCGATATAGGCCTCAAAAGCTTCGATGGCATGAAAACGTCGTTCGAAGAGAAATTGATGGTGTTTGTTTTGAAATAACTTGTGAGCGAGAATTCCGTTTTTATCCAGGTAAATCCCAATTTGCTGGGTCCAGTCTAGCTGGAGTTCGCTAAGAGCCGAGAGCGGGATGCGATCCTGACTCTCTAAGCTACGGATGATTTGGAGGAGCTGTTCCGTCTCCAGCTGATTTGTAAACGTGAGCGATGTCCGATATGCGGACTTTTGAGCTTCTGGATTGATGGAAGTGTAGGAGTGGATACTGTTCCAATGAAAGACTTGTTCGTCACTGTATTGGCAGAGTTGAAGAGCCTTTATTAAGAGGGTTTCAAGGGAAATCGTATCTGAGTAAAGAAGGATAGAGGATCGGTCTAAGTCTTGCTGGATCTTCTGCTGGATGGCCTTTAGGAAGTCTGCACACTCTGCGGTTTGATTTTTTTTGAAGAGGCAGAGGTAGCGATCGGTCTGGTTTTCGATTTTACTGAGAGCGCAGTAGTGGACAGGGAAATCCCGGGAGAGATCCTTGATACAATGGCGGAGCTGCAAACGCCAAGAAGTAACACTGGGCTGAAAGTCTTCTTCAACTAAGTGGAGAGTGATGAGGACCAAAAGGTAGTCTTCATGTGGGTTGGTACTATAGCCGAGCTTCATGACTTCTTGAAGGAGCTGTTCCACTTGAGATGGACGCGGTTTTCGCAGGTAGTCATGCCAAAATTCAGCTTCTCTTTGTCCTTCCTGGGCTAATTGGGCCACACTCTTGTGGCGCTTGATCTTATTGAGGGCTTTTTGAATGATAAACTCTAAGCGATCTGGGTCAATCGGTTTAAGGTAGTATTCAAAACTTTGGAGTTCAATGGCTTTTTGAGCATAATTGAAATCAGCATAATTTGTGAGGAAGATCGTTTGAATATCATATTTTTCTGACCGGACCCAGGCTAAGAGATCTAGCCCACTGCCTTGTGGCATCTCGATATCACTGATCATGAGCGCGATTGGGTGGTTTTGAATGATGGCTTGGGCTTTGCTCAGGCTGGAGGCGGTATATACCTGCTCAATATCCAAGGCTTCCCAATGAATGGTTTCCTCAAGGGCTTTAATGATAAAACGATCATCGTCAACGAGTAGGATATTCATGTGTGTCTCCTTTGTAGGGTTCATAAGGCAAGCTCAGTTGGATGCGGGCTCCTCCTTGGGATCCATTTGAAAATTGAAGCGTGTAGTGATCTGGATAGAGGAGATCCAGTCGCTCCCGTGCATTGGTCAACCCAATGTGGTGGCCGTCATCTGTGACTAAGGATTTTTTATCTGCTAGATCTTGTAAGATAGCCGAGCTAAAACCAGGACCATTATCCAGGAGGGAAATGGCAAGGTGTTGGTTTGCTTCTTCATGAATAGAAAGCTGGATATGGAAGGAATCTTGGAAAGAAAAGCCGTGTTTGATGGCATTTTCCACAAAGGTTTGTAGAAGCAGAGGTGGAATGGCCGCATCTTTCAGACCAGGATCCCAGTCTAGGTCAAAGTGGATGCTGTCCCCATAGCGGATTTTCTGGATTTCTAGGTAATTTCGGATATGTTGGATTTCATCTGCTAGACGATTAAAATCTTGGTGGGCTTGAAAGAGGTGACGCAAGTAATTGGAAGTCACCTTGGTCAACTCCTCGATTTCCTTATAGTTCTTGGTTTGGAGCATGCTGTGAATCATGGAAAGCATATTGAGGTAAAAATGAGGTCGGACTTGATTTTTGAGATAATTGAGTTCGACTTTTTTGAGGTTGAGTTGCGCGTGGTAGGCTCGAATTTGGAGGTCTTTCATGTGGATCAGCACCTGATTGAGCTTGTGATTGGCCTGATCGATCTCTAAGATCCCTTGGTCTTCGATCACGTCGAGCTTAGTTGAAGCAGCATCCAGCTGAGAAAGCCGCTGGGTGAGTCGTTTCATCGGCTGGATCATCCGTTGACGAATATAGAGGATAAGAACGGTAGAGAGAACAGCGATGATCAAAGGAACCAAGGAAAGTAGAGTTTCTAGAACGATATTTGTACGGAAAACATCCCCGTAATCAACCGTCACATAAAGATCAAAAGGCAGATGGGTTTGAGTGCTGTCTGCTTGAATGACGGAATCTGACGCATGGACCTGGTTAGGGCGATCGATGGCTAAGCGTCCTTTTTTCCCGATATTGAGCTTTTGCAAGGGTTTTAAAATATCTTGGCTGGAAATGATAGCATAGATGGCCTTACCCTTGTAATGGAGGGATTTTAAGAGGTAATCATGCTGGTTCAGGCTGATCCGTTGCCATTTTTGACTGGTGTTGTCAGTGTCTTTGTCATAGGTTTTAAGATGATCTTTCAATTGCACATAGTCTAGGTAGGGCAGTTGAAGACTGGAGGCATTGAAAAAATGTGGAATATCTCTTGTCTCTATGAAAAAGGTAATGGGACTATCCATCTGGTACTGAAACTCAGTGAAGTCGATCCGTAGTTTTTTAAGATTTTCTTGAAAATCCGTGAAATCAAGCGGACTATTGAGCTCTGTCAAATAGTCATTGTGACTAATAGTACTGTACATAAAACGGTCAACGGAGTGAAGCTCTGTATTTAAGGAGTCCGCATAGATATGAATGGAGTCCTCTAAATGGAGCATATTTTGGTGTTTAATAAAATTTCGGCTAATCCCGCCAATCAGAAGGTTGATCAAGGTATTGACGACCAAGAGAAGAAAGAGTAAGCGCGAAAAAAATTGAATCGAGTGATCTCGTGTACTTCTGTGAATAGCTTTCATAATGAGCACCTCACATATATTATAGCACTATTTGAAAGCGGATTCATGAACAAAACCGATAGTAAAGTAAAAAAAATCGGGAAAGTGCATGTTTTTGTGTGGAGAAAACGGAAAAGTGGATGAAGAAGCACGAAAAAGTTCTATAAAGATGGAAAGGATTCCTATAAAATAAAGGAGAAAGAAAAGGAGGGCCTTATGAAAAGCGAAGTAAATGCGAAGCAGAGCAAATTTAAGAAAAATATTCCTTTATATGTGCTGCTCCTGCCATCTATTATTTTATTGATTTTATTTGCCTATATCCCTATGGCGGGTCTAGTCATCGCTTTTAAAGATTACTCTCCCGCTACGGGGATATTTGGAAGTCCTTGGGCTGGTCTCAAGTATTTTAACCAGTTCTTCTCATCCTTCCAATTTGCAACAACCATGAAGAATACCTTGAAAATTTCTATTTACAGTATTCTAGTTGGTTTTCCTTTGCCGATTGTTCTAGCTATCATTTGCAACCAGATTCGTGTGGGCAAGTTCAAAAAAATCTTTCAAGTAACGACTTATTTGCCTCATTTTATCTCGACCATGGTCATGTGTGGGATGATTATTCTCTTTCTCTCTCCAAGTAGTGGACTGTTAGCCAATGTCCTCAAACTGGTCGGCTTAAAGATGCCTGCCCTCTTATCCAAACCGGGTAGCTTTGCGGGTGTCTATGTCTGGAGTGATGTCTGGCAACATATCGGTTGGGATAGTATCATTTATCTAGCCGCTCTATCGGCCATTGATCCGACCTTTTATGAAGCAGCGACCATGGATGGGGCGAGTCGATTGCAAAAGATCCGTCATATTGACTTACCCTTACTTTTACCAACGGCCATGATTCTCCTGATTCTCAGAGCAGGAAGCCTACTAAGTGTTGGTTTTGAAAAGGTCTTGCTCCTGCAAAATCCACTCAATCTGGCAGGAAGTGAAATCATTTCGACCTATGTCTACAAAGTGGGGATGATTAATTTCCAATATAGTTACTCGACAGCGATCGGTCTCTTTAATACCTTGGTTAACTTGATCATCTTACTGTCGGTCAACTGGTTTGCGAAACGCTATACCAAGACGGGATTGTTCTAGAAAGGAGGAGGAATTGTGAAATTGTTTCAACATGCTAGAAAGACCAAGTCGGAAATCCTCTTTGATGTTTTTATCTATGGTCTAGCGATTTGCTTGATTCTCTTGATTGTCTACCCTTTGTGGTTTGTCATTATTGCCTCCTTCAGTAATCCGTCTGATGTGGCAACTGGTAAGGTTTGGTTTATCCCGAGGGAATGGCGACTAGATGGCTATCAACGCTTGATTGAACAGCCTTTGTTTCTAAAGAGCTATCTCAACACTATCCTCTACACGGTTGTTGGAACCATCGTTGCTCTGGTCATTAATATCCCGGCTGGTTACGCCTTGTCGCGAAAGGACCTCTTTGCTAAGAAATGGGTCAGTGTCTTCTTTATCGTTCCCATGTTTGTCTCTGGGGGCTTGATTCCCATTTATTTGACAGTGAAACAATTGGGATTGGTCGACACCTTCTGGGTAATGGTTGTACCGTTTGCAGTATCTCCTTACAATATTGTTGTAGCTCGGACTTTCTTTAACAATAGTATTCCAGAAGGGATGTGGGAAGCTGCCCAGATCGATGGGTGCGGAACCATTCATTACTTCAGAAAGATCGTGCTCCCCTTGTCCAAGGCTATTATTGCCGTTATTGGACTTTGGACAGCAGTAGGGATCTGGAATTCTTGGTTCAATGCCCTGATTTATTTGACCAATGAAAATCTTCAACCCCTGCAACTGATCCTGCGCCGTCTCTTAATTAGTAATCAAATGTTGCAATCGCAAGCAACAGGGGAGGTAGCTTCTGACCTCCGTATTAAGGCTGATATGATGAAATATGCAGCCATCGTTATCTCAACAGCACCGATTATGATGCTGTATCCATTCGTCCAAAAATACTTTAATCAAGGTGTCATGATAGGGGCCTTGAAAGAATAGGAGAAGATCATGAAAAACAGGAAATTTGCCTCTCTGCTCCTTGGAGCAGCTGCTTTAGCTGGCTTGACGGCTTGTGGAGCTTCCACAAATAAATCAAGCAATGACAAGAATGATGGAAATACCTTCAAGATCACGACCGTTCGTTGGTCGGATTGGGGGGAAGACTATCACAAAGGTTTTCTAGATGATTCAGCCAAGGAATCAGGTATCAAGATCAAATGGGATACCATGGTGGCGGCAGACTGGTCGGATAAGAAATCTGTTCTTGTTGCCAGTGGAGATTTACCAGACGCTTTCTTGGGATCCAATACCTTCACGGATTCTGAAATCGCTCAGAACCAAAATATGTTCATTCCATTGGAAGACTTGATCAAGGATAATATGCCAAACTTGAACAAGGCCTTTGAAAAAGAACCAAAATTAAAAGCTATGGTGACCAACCCTGATGGTCATATTTACAGTCTGCCTAAGAAATTGCCAATGCGGCCAATTGTCGGCAACCAGCTCTTTATTAATAAGAAATGGTTGGACAATCTTGGCTTGAAGATGCCAGAAACCTATGACGACTTGGTGACTGTTTTACAAGCCTTTAAGGACAAGGATGCTAATGGCAATGGCGATGTCAATGATGAAATTCCATTTGGCTCTGGGAACTTTGATCCGACCTTCTCTTATATCTTGCCATTCAACAATCGTCTGGGTGGAGATAACACCTATGAAATGTCCGTCAAAGATGGCAAACCGGTCTACCTACGGACAGAAGAAAGTTACAAACAAGGGATAGCGGCGATGCATGAAGCCTATAAGAAAGGCTTGATCGACCCTGAACTCTTTACAGAAGATACCTCTATGTCTGTTGCCAAACGGATGGACAAGGGAGTGGCGCGTGTCGGTGTGTCAAGTGGTTGGACAGCAGATGCAACCTTTGGCCAACATGCCAGCGAATATGCTCCTCTCCCAGCATTGAAAGGCCCAGATGGCAAACAATATGTCATTTCTGACCCAGATCATTTGAACTATGGACGCAATGAAATCCTGATCACAAATAAGTGCAAGGACCCTGCAAAATTGCTCAAATGGTTGGATAAATTCTACACGGATGATGCCAGCATCCAAAACTTCTATGGATCCTTTGGCATTGCGACTGAAAAAGATGGTGACAAGTACAAGGTCTTGGCTCCAAAAGATGGTAAATCTGCCGATGAATGGGCTTGGATCAATTCCCTTCGTGACTTTGGACCAAAATATGTGTCAGATGATATCAATAGTCATGTCGACATCGACCAAACGCAAGGTGATGGCCTCAAATTGAAGATGGACAAAGAATTGAAACAATACGCTTTGCCAGCATATCCAAATGTCATCTACTCTCAAGAAGAATTGAACAAATTGTCCTCTATTTATGTCGATATCAACTCCTATGTTACCCAACAAGCTTCAAAATGGGTAGTAGAAGGGGGCATTGAAAAAGAATGGGACGATTACAAAGCAACCTTGAAGAAGATGGGCATTGATGACTTTATGAAGATTCAACAAGATGCCTATGATCGTTACCAAAAAGAAGTGAAGTAATAGGGGTCTAAATGGATTCAAGTAAATAACTCAGGGGCTCTACGCCCCTGAGTGCTTCCTTAGAGGAAGTAGCAGAAATTGGGATGAAGAACAAGGAGAAGAAGATGCAAAAATTATTTTCATTGGATGGACGCTTGGTCAAGACCTTGACCCGGTTGACAGACATTATTATCTTGAACACCTTGTTTATCGTTTGCTGCCTTCCGATTCTCACGATCGGTGCATCGCTTACGGCTTTAGCAACCATGTGGCACCGCTTGTTGAAAGGGGAAGATACGGATCTCGTCTTTCATTTTTTCCGTCTCTTTCGCGCCAATTTCAAGCAAGCGACGGTGATTTGGCTGACCTGCCTAGGACTATCAGCCCTTCTTTATCTGGATTACTGCCTTTTTTCAAATACGGCCTTTTTAAGTGAGTATGGGATTTGGATCTTGCTTCCCTTTATCGTCCTTCTATGTGGAGGGATGACCTTGATCTTCCCTTATATCGGCCTCTTTGAAGATCCTACAAGGAAGGTCTGTCTGAATAGTTTCCTCATTGCTCTCTTAAATCCTATTCAAACCATCTTTCTTATCTTCTTCAATCTGGCAGTAGTTTATATCAGTCTTAGTAGTCCGGAACGGTTACTGACAGCTATTTATCTCTTCACCTTTGGTGGTTTCGCTCTTTGGAGCTTCTTGAATGTCCGACTGACCGATCAGATCTTTTCAAGGATCCAAGAAGGAGAAATCTTTGAAAAATAAAGTCAAGCAAGTGGGGCGTATGTGTTACTGATATTATTTAAATCGAATAAAGTTTTCTAGAAAATCTAGGAAACTTTTTCTATTTCATAAACATTTCACATTTCTTTTCTATAATAACTATAACAAATGATGAAAGCGTCCACATTGTATTGTCGTGGACCTTGAAATGGAGGGTGAGATCATGCTCTTACAACAGGCAATCGCCTATATTTCTCGAAAAAGAACGAGGAATCTGGTCCTCTTTCTGATTCTGCTCTTAATCCTCTCTTGCTTGTATTTCTGTTTTTCACTGATGCAAGTAGGAGGAAGGCTGGAGGATCATATCAAGCAGTCGGCTGGGACCAGCTTTGCCCTGACCAGTAAGCAGGGGGATAAGCCCTTTTCTCTGAAAGAAGCTGTAAAGGTGCAGCAGCTAGCTGGAGTTGGATCTATGGTTCCTCAATATGAAAGTCCCGTTCGTATTCTTGGTAAAGAAGCGGTGACGGGACAGCAATCGGTAGAACGGGATGATCTGGGTCAGGAAGCCAAGCAAGCGCTAGGCGCTGTCTTCACCCAGAAGACAGACCAGCACCTAGATTTCCGGAGTAGCAGTTTCCAACTGGTGCAAGGCAAGCACTTATCTGACAAGGCTCGCGGCCAGATCTTGATCCACGAAGAGTTGGCTAAGAAGAACAAGCTAAAGGTCGGAGATTCCTTGACCTTATCCAGCTTTCAGATGGGAGAGACTCCTGCCAAAGAGCAAACCTTTAAAATCGTTGGGATCTTTTCGGGTAAGAAACAGGAAAAATTCACAGGAATGACCTCTGATCTGAGTGAGAATCAAGTCTACCTCCCTTATGAGGATGCGACCAAGCTTCTTGGTCTCAGTCAGCAAGAAGTGACCCAGGTCACCTTTGGCGTCAAAGATCCTGAGAAAATCGATGCCCTCTTGAAGCAAGTCAAAAGCTTGGATCTGGATTGGCAATCGCTACGCGTAGTCGAAGATCGCAAGGCCTTTGACCAGATGAAGGAATCTTCTCAGACACTAGAAGGGCTGGTAAGGATCATGATGATCGTCCTCCTGGTGACGGGAGCCGGTGCCCTATCGCTCTTACTCAGTCTCTGGACACGAGAGCGGATTCATGAAATCGGCGTCCTCTTATCCATTGGGAAGAGCAAGGGCCGGATCTTTAGACAGTTCCTCTTGGAAGTGGTGCTGGTATCCTTACTAGCAGTGATCCCAGCCTTTCTCATCGGGCGGATGGTCAGCCATCGTTTCTTAGAGCAGTTTGTCGGACAGACCGGTCAACAGCAGACCCTAGAATTACTCAACCAAATCCCTCAAGGCCTTTCCTTAGGAATCGCCTATGCTAGCCTCTTGTGCTTGATCCTTCTGTCGCTCGGTGTAACTACCAGCATGATCTGGCGCAAGACCCCAAAAGAAATATTAACAAAAATGAGTTAAGGAGAAATGACACCTATGTTAGAACTCAAACATGTATCCTATAGCTACCAAAGCTACCAAGAAGAGATCTTCTCAGACGTGAACTATCAGTTCAAAAATGGGACCTTTTACAGCATTATCGGTCAGTCTGGAGCGGGGAAATCGACCCTCCTCTCCCTCTTGGCAGGTCTTGACAATCCCAAGAAGGGGCAGGTTCTCTTTGATGGGGAGGACATTCAGACCAAAGGGTCTAGCTATCACCGCAAGCACCATGTCTCCCTAGTCTTTCAGAATTACAATTTGATTGATTATTTGACGCCACTGGAAAATGTCCGCCTGGTCAACAAACAGGCAGGGAAAGATATTCTCTTGGAATTGGGATTGGACGAAACGCAAATCAAACGCAATGTCCTTCAACTATCCGGAGGGCAGCAGCAACGGGTGGCCATTGCGCGTGCGCTCGTTTCAGAAGCACCTGTCATCTTGGCGGATGAACCGACGGGAAACCTAGACGAACAGACAGCAGGTGACATCATTGCCATTTTGAAGAAATTGGCCAAGGAGCGCCAAAAATGTGTCATCGTCGTCACCCACAGTAAGGAAGTGGCAGAGGCATCAGATGTGGTCTTGGAATTGAGTCGTCGTAGCCTCGTTGAGAAGAGCAAGTAAGGAGGGAATGCTATGTTGCGAAATGCTTTTGCTTATATCACACGTAAATGGCCCAAGTCTCTCTTGCTCTTTGCCATCATTCTCCTCATGGGGACCTTGAGCTTGATCGGACTCTCCATGAAGGGGGCGACCCAACAAGCTTCATCGGAAAGCCTGGGATCCATCACCAATAGCTTCTCCATGCAGATCAACCGCCGGACCAATCCGGGAACCCCTCGGGGAGCAGGGAATCTCAGAGGAGAGGATATCGAAAAAATCAGCCAGGTAGAGGGGATCACTTCCTCCATCAAGCGGATCAATGCCATCGCAGATATCCTAGACCACGAGATCATTGAGACCGAAGAAACCTTACAAAACCAATCTCCAGAGCGGGCTAAACACTTCAAGAATACCTTGATGGTGACAGGGGTCAATGACTCTTCAAAAGAAGATAAGTTTGTCTCTGGAGCCTACAAACTGGTCCAAGGGGAGCATTTGACGGATAAAGACAAAAACCAAATCCTCATGCACGAAGATTTGGCGAAAAAGAATGGCCTCCAGGTGGGCGATAAGGTACGTCTCAAGTCCAATCTCTATGATGCTGACAATGAAAAAGGGGCCAATGAAACCGTCGAAGTGACCATTAAAGGCTTGTTCTCAGGGAAGAACCAAGCTCCTCTAACTTACGCCCAAGAGTTATATGAAGATACCCTCATTTCTGACTTGGATAC
The DNA here is from genome assembly GCA_905188195.1 of Streptococcus parasanguinis. Lineage (GTDB taxonomy): Bacteria > Bacillota > Bacilli > Lactobacillales > Streptococcaceae > Streptococcus > Streptococcus parasanguinis_P. The sequence goes on from CAJJKY010000020.1 coordinate 32,328, forward strand.
AGCTGCCAAACTCTACGGCAATACCGTCCAAACAGCTACCTATGAGGATGCGACCTTCTTTGCCAAAGGGGATCAGGACCTGGATGCCTTGATCGAAAAAATCAAAGCACTCGATATTGACTGGAACCTCTATGACCTGGTTAAGAGCTCTTCCAACTACCCAGCCTTGCAAAAATCCATCAGCAGCATGTTCCAAGTGGCGGACTACTTGTTTATCGGTAGTCTCATCTTTGCTAGCTTGCTTCTCACCCTTCTCCTCGTCTTGTGGCTCAATGCCCGTCGCAGAGAAGTGGGTATCTTGCTAGCTCTGGGACTCTCCAAGGTGCAGATTGCAGGGCAATTCGTGGCAGAATTGGTCATGATTTCCATCCCAGCCTTCCTCCTCTCCTATGGAGTTGCAGGACTTCTTGCCAAAACAGTCGGAGATACGGTACTCAAGAACGTAACCAGTGGCATTGCCAAACAAATGGCTCAAGAATCCTCTGCAGCCAACCTTGGTGGTGGAGCTGAGGCAGAAAGCTTCAGTAAGACCCTGACAGACCTCCATATGGACATCCAACCGAGCCAATTGCTCGTGATTGTTTTGGTTGGCGGCCTCCTCTTGATTCTCGTATCCATCCTTTCTTCTCAATGGCTCTTGCATAAGAAACCAAAAGATCTCTTGGTGGATGTCGAATAAGAAATTGTTTCCTAAAATAGAAATAGGGTATAATAGGAGGTAGAAGAAGTTTCTTAGATAAAAGGAAAGTGTATGAAGATACTAATCGTAGAAGATGAAGTCCTGATTCGCGAAGGGATGAGCGACTATCTCATGGAATGTGGTTATGAAGTCTTTGAAGCAGGTGATGGGCAGGAGGCCCTGGACCTCTTTCACAGAGAGGCGCCAGATCTGGTCTTGCTGGATATCCAGCTCCCTATCCTCAATGGTTTGGAGGTCCTCAAGACCATCCGGAAGACCAGCTCAGTCCCTGTCCTCATGCTGACGGCCTTCCATGACGAGGACTATAAGTTAACGGCCTTTGGAGAGTTGGCAGATGGCTACCTGGAAAAACCCTTCTCCTTGTCCCTCTTGAAGGTCCGTATCGAAGCTATTTTTAAAAAGCTCCAGCCTTCCCGGGTCTTCACCTATGGAGAGGCACGGGTGGATTTTGAGAGCTATACAGCCAGTCTAGCTGGGCAAGCCATCTCCATGAATGCCAAGGAGTTGGAAATCTTGGAATACTTGCTCCAGCATGAGGGCAAGGCCCGGACCCGCTCTCAGATCCTCGATGCCGTCTGGAAGGAGACGGAGGAGATTCCTTTTGATCGGGTAATCGATGTCTATATCAAGGAACTACGAAAAAAACTAGAGCTGGACTGTATCGTTACGGTACGCAATGTCGGCTATAAATTGGAGAGACCATGACCAAACGAAGTATCTTTGCAAAGATCTTTCTGATCACCTTTGCCCTTTTTAGTGGCTTAGTCATCCTTCTACATGCTTCGGTTTACTTTATTTTCCCCTCGACCTATATCGAGTCTCAGCGCCAGACGATTTTGAAGAAATCACAGGCCTTGGCTAAGAGTTTTCAAGGCCAGAAAGAAGGGACTATTGAGTCGGTCATTGATCTTTATTCCAGGACCAATGATATCAAGGTCTCGATCAAGGGCAAGGAAAAACAAAATGCCCTAGAGGTCAAGGATGACTTGCTCCTGAACCCGGATAGCCAGAACAATTCCCTGGTCATTGAAGAGCGAAAGATTCAGACCAAAGAGGGGAAGGACTTGACCTTGCAATTCTTAGCGACCGTCGATTCCCAAAAGGAAGCGCGAGACATCAGTCTGGGCTTTCTTCCCTATAGTCTTCTGGCTTCCTTTGTTCTGTCACTCCTTGCCTCCTATCTCTATGCCCGCTTGATTTCTGCTCCGATCCTGGAGATCAAGCAGATGACCAAGCGGATGAAGCGCTTGGATCGAACAGCCAGTCTTCCTATTCATTCGCAGGATGAGATCGGCGTTCTTAAGCAACAGATCAACGATCTCTATCACCATCTCCTAGAAGTAATAGACAATCTAGAGCAGCAGAAACAGGAAAATCTGAAGTTGGAGCAGATGAAGGTCGAATTCCTACGGGGAGCCTCGCATGAGCTCAAGACGCCTCTGGCCAGCTTGAAGATTATCCTAGAAAATATGCGGGATAAGATCGGCCGCTACAAGGATCGGGACCGCTACCTGTCGGTCTCCCTCGATATTGTCGATGAGATGAACCAGATCGTTCTAGAAATCCTGTCCCTGTCCTCTGTCCAAGAATTGGCCGGAGACAAGGAGTGGATCCAGCTGGACCAGGTCGTAGAGCAGATCCTTGACCAGTACAAAGTCTTGGCTCACTCCCGCGCGCTCACGATTGACAATCAGATCCCAGCCAAACCAGTCTATATGGACCCAGCGATTCTGAAATTGGTCCTCTCAAATGTCATCAGTAATGCAGTCAAGCATTCGGATGCCGGTGGAGAGATCCAGCTCCGTCTCGAAGAAGAAGGGACGCACTTGGCAGTTGAAAATACCAGTCAAGAAATGGTAGAGACCGCTGAGATGCCAATGACCGCTAGCCGTCAGAAGAAGGAAGGTGGCTTGGGACTCTTCGTGGTCCAACACTTGCTAGACCATGAAGAACTGGCCTATCAATTTGATAAAACGGCTATGGGCTTGCGCTTCCGTATGGAACTGCCCAAAGATCCACAAGAATAAAAAGAGGCTGGGACAAAAGTCCTAGCCTCTCAATTATTTTTGTATTGTTGAGCAAGACGCAGTGGTTGAGTGGGCTCTACTACGCTGATTTCATCAGC
>CAJJKY010000021.1 GCA_905188195.1 Streptococcus parasanguinis
GACGACGAAATCGAATTCTAACGAATTACCGATTTCTGTCCCACTCTCTTTATTTCATATATATCATCCCTGTACAGGCTTGCTCTGAAAGTTCAACAAAGCCTAGTGACTGGTAAAAGGCTAGATTCTTCTCGCTACGTTCTGTGACGAGGAGCCGTTGATAGACATTTGGGAAGGTCGCTAAAGCCTCTGTTAAGAGTTTCCTTCCAATGCCTTGGCGCTGGTGATCTGGTCGTACCAAAAGGTCCTGTACCAAAAGGACAGAGTGGCCATCTCCTACCAAGCGAATGTAGGCGACGAGCTCTTTCTCATCATAGACGGCCAACTGCCAGAGACTGGCTTTGACGGCTTCTTCTAACATAGCTGGGTTCTTGGTATAATTGGTCCAGCCAACCGAGCTGTAGAGTGCGAGTAGGTCTTCCATCGCTGGAATTTCTTTTTTATAATGTAACATCTTAACTCCTTTTTAAGGTATAGTGCTGGAAGAAGGCGATATCTCGGTAAGGGGACTCTTGACAAACGGCCAGCTCCATCTCAAGCATAGACTCTCGCCAGCCTTCTTGGCCTTTGAAGCGGTTGTCCTGCAAGGCATAAAAGACTCGAATTCCTTGGTAATCCTTGACTTCAAGGGCTAAGTCTTCTACTGCTGCACCGAGATCATAGGCCTGAGCCAAGCCCATGGAGTGAGTTTCCAAGTCCTGACCTGCTAAGAGATCAAGCGCCTTTTGAGTATCATTTTCAAAGACGACTGTCTGCAGAACGCGGCCAACCTCATTATGCTTGACGATAGAGAGCAGGCCTCCTGGTTTCAAGAGACGAGTGAATGCCTTTAGAATCACCTTGCGATCCTCTACATACTCCAAGACATTGTGGCAGAGAATGACATCAAAGCTAGCATCTTCAAGACTTGCTAACTGGTCCAGACTTCCGACGAGTTGCTGGTAAGGATGGTCCTGGGCCCGCAAAGCCACCATTTCCTCATTAGGTTCCACAGCAAGGACCTCATTGTTTTGTGCCAGGTGGTTGGCTACAAGGCCAAAACCACTCCCGAAATCAAGCACCCGTTTTCCCTTGATGTCCTGTAATTGGGCAAAAAGGATATCATAATAGATCTGTCCCCAGGGTTGCCGGAGGTTCTCTAAATAGGCTTGAATATTTGCGGCCATCGATCTCCTCCTATTTGAAATTGAACATCTTGCTGGCTAGCTTGTCCGAGATTCGTGGGAAAAGGGTATAGAGCTTGTGGGTCAGGTTCAAAAGCCAAGGAAGATTGAGCTCACGTTTTGGTTTTCCAAAGTTCTTCACAATCTTCTTGGCTACAAAGTCCGGTTCCAAAATGTAGCGATCCACAGCTTTCACATAGCTTCCGTCTGGGTCTGCCTGATCAAAGAAAGTGGTCCGAATGGGGCCTGGATTGACCGTCGTCACATGGACACCAAAGGGCATCAGTTCCAAGCGCAGGGCATTGGAGAAACCAATGGCCGCAAACTTGGTGGCCGAATAAAGGCTGGATTTGGCAGTTGCGACGAGACCCGCCATGCTGACGATGTTGACGATGTGCCCCTTGCCTGCTTCCTTCATGTGCGCACCCATCAAGCGTGTGAGCTGCATGAGGGCAAAGGTATTGACTTCAAACATGGCATGAATTTGCTCATTGGTAATCTGGTCAAACTCTTCAAAAATCCCATAGCCTGCGTTGTTGACCAAGATATCAATCTGTCCATAGCGCTGATAGAGCTCTTCTACCAAATCTTGGACGGCTGAGGAATCAGTGATATCGATCCCGATGCATTCAGCTTGAGGATGACTGGCATAGAGTTGTTCCAGTTTTTCTTGATTTCTACCTAGGAGAATCAGCCGATCTTCAGGGAGGAGCTTGACCATTTCTTGGGCCAAGCCTCCACTTGCTCCTGTTATGAGAATGGTGCGCATCTTAGATCTCCACTTCTTCCAAATCTTTGACGACATGGACATTTTCAAAAATGCTGGACGCATCCTTGCGCAATTGGCTGATGTCTTTTGATAAGAAGCGAGCACTAATATGGTTCAAAAGAAGGCGCTTGGCTCCAGCTTCACGCGCCACTTCTGCTGCCTGCATATTGGTCGAGTGACCGTGTTTCTTAGCAATTTTCTCATCACCCTTGCCATAGGTAGACTCATGGACGAGGACATCCGCATTGACTCCAAGGCGGACGCTGGCATCAGTCTTTCTGGTATCTCCGAGGATCGTGATAATCTTACCAGGTCGAGGGGCTGAAATATAATCCGCTGCAATGATCTTAGTACCATCTTCCAGGGTGACATCTTGTCCATTTTTGACCTGGCCAAAGAGCGGTCCAAATGGAACGCCCGCTGCCTTGAGTTTGTCTGCGTCGAGGGTTCCTTCGAGATCCTTCTGCATGATCCGATAACCGACACAGAAAATGGTGTGGTCCAAAGCTTCCGTATAAACCGTGAATTTATCGGTTTCTAAAATCTTACCTAGAGAATGTTCATCGAATTCATGAAAATGGATGCGGTAAGGCAGGCGAGAGCCTGATACACGAAGACTAGTCATCACAAAGGATTTGATCCCTACTGGTCCATAGATATCCAGATCCGTCTGCTCTTCATTGGCCTGAAAGGCCCGACTAGAGAGGAAACCTGGCAAACCAAAAATATGGTCTCCGTGTAGGTGAGTGATAAAGATCTTGCTAACCTTTCGCGGACGAATGGTCGTTTCTAAAATTTGATTCTGTGTCGCTTCGCCACAATCAAAGAGCCAGACTTCATTGATCTCGTCCAGCAATTTGAGCGCTAGGCTCGATACATTACGGGCTTTTGAGGGTTGCCCAGCTCCCGTTCCTAAAAATTGAATGTCCATTGTCTACTTTCTATCTATATAAATCATGGCCGTCCGGTTCTCTGAACGGAAAGAAAGGTTGCCTGGGTAGGCTTGCGCTAGCTCAAGGAGCTCCTCTTGGTTATATCCTGACAGTTTCAAGCGTCCATCTTCCAAGGTCATCAAGTCAGTCAGGGCTGAGAGGGCTTCTGTTTTAGTGACCCCTTCTGGTTCAGCCTCTTGCAAGCAGATCTTACCATCTTTTTCAAAGACCAAACAATGTGGAAAGATCTCTGCGACTTCAAATAATATGGCAGGAGTGATATCTTCTGCTGGATGTTCAGCAAAGACACAGGCTAGCTCTTCATTTACGTAAGCCAAGCCATAAGACTTCCCTGATAAGTTGAGGCGGATAAAGGGCTTTCGTTCATCAAAGCTTTGCTGAACTGTGAATAAGTCAAATGCCCGGCTCAGGTCCAAGAAATAATCCATGGCCTCCTTGGGGCTCTTCTTTTGATAGAGCTCAGCAAAATAGGCGTTGATCACACTTGGGGGAGGCGTAATCACACGGAGACGCAATTCCTCAGGGATCGTGCTTAAAAGATTGGTCAGATAGACCCGATCGAGGCTGGTATAGCCTCCATATTTTATTGCTAAATCAACGTAATCCGTCATAAAATTCTTCCAACTTCCACTTATTTTTCTCTGCGATATAGCCTTGAATGACCTCGACGTCTTCTTCAAATTCTCGCTGGTCAATGATCGCTACTGTTTCTAGATCATGAGTCCGATAAGATTTTGAAAAAGGAACGCGAATGGTAAAGGGAACAAAGAGTTCTCTCAATTTTTCTAGAAGCAAAGCCTGGAGATCTTCACGGGCTGTCTCAGAGCGCGCTGAAATCAAGCTAAAAGGTGTCTGGGTTGGTGTAAAGTCTGCTACTTTATCTGCTTTGTTGTAAAGCGTCAAGCGAGGAATCTCCAGCATATCCAGGTCCTTCATGATAGAAAGCACGGTCTTTTCATGCTCTTCATGATTGGGATCAGACGCATCGATGACATGGACCAGAAGGTCCACATTCTTACTTTCTTCCAGGGTTGACTTAAAGCTCGAAACCAACTCTGTTGGTAGATCTTGGATAAAGCCAACCGTATCGGTCAGCGTCACTTGCAGATTGCCTGTTAGGTGGATGCTCTTGGTTGTGGCGTCCAAGGTCGCAAAGAGTTCATCGGCTTCATACTGGCTCTTACTGGTCAGCTGATTCATAATGGTCGACTTTCCAGCATTGGTATAGCCGATCAAACCAATCTTAAAGACAGGTGATTCCAAGCGTTTTTCACGAAGGGTTTCCCGGTTCTTTTCAACTGCCTTGAGCTGTCGCTCGATATCGGTGATTTGATTGCGAACGCTCCGGCGGTTCAACTCCAACTGACTTTCCCCTGGACCACGAGAACCAATTCCCCCAGCTTGACGGCTGAGCATGATTCCTTGACCGACAAGGCGTGGCAAAAGGTATTTGAGCTGGGCCAAGTGTACCTGCAACTTGCCTTCATGACTCCTAGCCCGCATGGCAAAGATATCTAAAATCAGCTGCATCCGGTCAATGACCTTGACCCCAAGGATTTCTTCTAAATTGACATTTTGACGGGGGGTTAGGCGGTTATTGACCACTACCGTCGTGATCTCATCTGCTTCGACCATTTGAGCGATTTCTTCGAGTTTTCCTGAGCCGACAAAGGTCTTAGTATCGTATTTCTCCCGCTTTTGTGTGTAGGAGCCCCGGACATCCCCACCAGCTGTTTTAGCCAGGCTCGCCAACTCCTCCATTGACATATCAAAATTGTTCATGCCTTGAAGTTCCACACCGACCAAAAGGATGCGTTCTTGTTTTTTTTCTGTTTCAATCATGCTGTAAAAACTCCTTTACATCTGCAAGAACCTGCTCCTTGAAGTGGGGGGCAGAAATGGCGTAAAATTTTACTTCCATTCGATTTCGAAACCAAGTCAGCTGGCGTTTGGCAAAACGACGCGTATTGCGCTTGAGGATCTCACTGGCTTCCTCAAGGCTCTGCTCTCCCTTAAAGTAAGGAAAGAGTTCCTTGTAGCCAATCCCTTTAGCTGCCTGAACCTCCGGATGGTCATCATAGAGCCACCGAGCTTCATCCAGCAAGCCCTCCTCTAGCATGCGATCAACCCTGCGATTGATGCGATCATAGATCAAGGATCGATCATCATCTAGACAAATGAGATAGGGTTCATAATCGGTCTCTTCGTTTGCGAGGTCCTGCCCAAAATGAGCAATTTCAAGAGCCCGCATGGCCCGACGGCGATTGAGCTGAGGAATCACAAGTCCTTGCTCCGCTACCCTTTGGTACAAGTCTTCATCCGACAACAAGTCCAATTGGGCGCGATAGGACAGAATCTCTTCATGAGGAACTTCACCACCTAGATGATAACCTTCGAGCAAACTTTGGATGTAAAGGCCTGTCCCACCTGCAATGATAGGAAGCTTACCTCGGGCTGTGATCTCTTCAATGGCAGTCTTGGCTTCTCTTACAAAATCAAAAGCCGAGTAAGACTCGGTCACCTCCCGCACATCAATCAAATGATGGGGAGCTGCAGCTTGCTCTTCTGGTGTCGCCTTGGCTGTTCCAATATCCAGCTTGCGATAGACTTGTTGACTATCGCCACTAATGATTTCACCATTGAGAGCTTGTGCTAAATCGATCGCAAGAGCTGTCTTTCCAACAGCGGTCGGTCCCACAATCACAATTATCTTGGTTTTCATCGTTTTTCCTTGCAAAATTCACGTTTTTTCGTTACCATATATTATAACATAAATATTTAAAGTTCAGAAAAGGAGAAATTCTCATGGCTAAAGGATTTGGTAAAGGTTTTGTTACTGGTGTTGCTGGTACAGTTGCTGCTGTCGCAGGTGCAGTTTACACATTCAAGAAAAAAGTAATCGAACCAGAAGAACAAAAAGCAGCTTTCATCGAAGAAAACCGCAAAAAAGCAGCACGTCGCCGTGTCTCACACTAATCATTCAAAAAGCTCCGGGAAACCGGAGCTTTTTTTGTGTTTGTTTCAAAAGGTGAAGAGATCATTCACCGTTCTTTGATCATTTTCGTTGCGATCTCCAAGAGTTCCACTCCCATCTGAAAATGCTCGTCTAACAAATCATAGACGGCATCTTCGGACAGGACACCACAAGGAAGATCTGCTGGAAAGTCAGCCTGATTGGACAAGTCCAAATCATCAAAATAGGCTTGACTACTATAATAATTGCGCAGTTGGATATAGCTTTCTTGATGCTCTCTTAGTTGATCCACTGCTTTTTTGGTTTCTTCCAAAGTTTTGGCATAGTCATTCAAATAATCTTCCATTCTTTGGATCCGTTCGATGTTTTCCTGTGCAATTCCCATGATTTACTCCACTTTCACCACTTCTAGATGGGGGCCACCTAGAAGCACGAGGTATTTTTCTACTTGCTCTTTGCCATAAGAACGACGAAGAGCTTCTGCATAGAGATCGAGCTGATCCCGGTAGCGTTCGACCAATTGGCTAGGAACCTTGTAGTGATCCGTCTTATAATCAAAGAGCAGGATCCGGTCTTCTAGCACCAAGTAACCATCCAAAATCCCCCGCACGACGAAGTCCTCACCACTGGCTGGATCTTTCTTCAGCATGGCAAAGGGAGCTTCGCGACGGACACGTGGGGCTTCTTTTTGAAGCAAGGCCCCCAAAGGCGTCTCATAGAAAGCAAGGATGGACTCTAGCTTGATACGGGCTTTGACCGCTGGCTCTGCTTGAACTTGCTCCAAGGCTTGACGCAGTGTATCTAGCGTGATTTCTTCTTCAAGAGGCACGCGCTGCATGAGTTCATGGACAGCACTACCGACCTGAGCTCCTGTCACGGCTTTTTCTTGACCAAAAGTTGGCAGCTCAAACTCAGGCGTCACAGTCTTTGCATCCATAATCTGGACGCCATTGGCATCCATGACCGGCTCGTAGAATTTCTTAATCTGACTAGGAGTACGGACACTTGGCAAATGAATGGCCGGAGCATAGAGCTGATTGAGACGATCAACATTTTCCAAGATATCCAAGGCCCGGCGAATATCCTCTGACTGGCGGACATCCTTGAGCTGATCGAAGCGGGAATCCTTCTCCTTCTCTAGTGGCTCAAGCTGGTCTGGTGTCAGGTCTTCGTCTGTCACAAAACGTGTGTCATAGGCCAGGGTATTCTTGGTAAACACATCTTGAATAGCAAAGAGCCAGTCCTGATAAGAGGTCCATTCTTTTCGTTTTTCCGGATCCAATTTGCCATTGCGACTAGTCCCCCAATCGGTATCACGCAGTTTGTCTTCACGGCCTTTTCCGACCAGATAGAGCTTGAGCTCAGCCCGTGTCATAGCGACATAAAGAAGACGCATCTGCTCCGAAATCGTGGCCAATTTTGTTTCTTCCACATTGCTTTGGTAGCAAGGCGTTTCGATCTGCAGGCGAATGGATTTTGGAGCAGCTGGATTTTCTGTCTCAACCGGCAGGTTCGCAACATATTTAAAGCCAATCCCTTTTTGACGACTGAGAATGATTGGCCCCGATTGATCCTTACGGTTAAAGGCCTTGTCCATATTGAGAATAAAGACATACTTGAATTCCAGCCCTTTACTCTTATGGACGGTCATGAGCTGGACGGCATCTTTTGGCGCCGCAAGAGGGACGCTGGCCAAATCGTGTTCATTTTCGATCACCTTGTCAATCATGGCAATGAAGCGCGACAAGCCCTTAAAGCTGGCTTTTTCATAATCATTGGCCCGAAGCGTCAATGCATAGAGGTTGGCCTGGCGCTGGGCGCCATTTGGAAGGGCGCCGACATAGTCATAGTAATAGCGATCCTCATAGATTTTCCACAGCAAATCATAGAGCGAATGGGTCTTGGCAGCAGCCCGCCAAGCGGATAAAACCTTGAGGAAGTTCTCAATTTTAGCAAAGAGCTTGGCATCGATCAGATTTGCATGCTCTGCGGTCTTTTCAAGGGCTAACTGGACCTTGTGGTAGAAGGGCATTTGCTTTTGCTCTGGAAGGGTCTGCAAGGAAATCCTTGCCAATTCATCTTCATCAAAGTCAAACATAGGAGATTTCATAAGGGCGACTAAGGGATAATCATGTAAGGGATTGTTAATGGTCCGCAAGGTATCCAACATGACCATCACTTCCAGTGACTCAAGATAATGCGCCTGTCCGCTATCTGCCACAATCGGAATATGGTACTGGTCAAAAGCTTCCAGAATCGCATCATTTCGCGTTCGAGTCGCCGTTAAGAGCGTAATCTCTTTAAAGGGCACTTTTCCCACCCGATGGAGACGTAAAATTTCTTTGATGACCAGGAGAATTTCTCCCTTGGAAACCGTCTCGACTCCAGAAGTAGCTTCCTCGTCATCGGCCTTTTCTTCCTGGTCTTGGGAGCCATCATAGAGCAAAAATTCTGCCCGATGTTGTGGCAAGGCCATCCGCTGCTTGTCGCTTCCTGCGACCAGATAATGGGTTTGATTGTAGTCAATCTCGCCTACCTCTTCGTCCATCAAATGGCGAAAGACATCATTGGTCGCGTCCAATACCTCCACATGACTCCGGAAGTTTTCCTTGAGGAGGATCAACCGTCCTTTCGCCCCTTCTTCTTGATAAGCCTTAAATTTATCATTAAAAATCTGTGGATCTGCCTGACGGAAGCGGTAAATGGATTGCTTGATATCTCCCACCATGAAGCGATTGTGGCCATTTGACAGCAAGTCCAACATCCGCTCTTGGGTGTGGTTGGTATCCTGGTACTCATCGACCATGACCTCATGATAGCGCTCTTGATAGGCTTGTCTCACTTCTGGGAATTGCTCTAAAATTTGAATGGCAAAATGACTGATATCCCCAAATTCATAAGCTTTTTCTTGGATTTTTCGCTCCAAGTAAGCGAGAGCAAAGTCTCTGATAAAGTCCCGCAGCAAGGAGAGCATGGGGCCTTCTTCTTGGTGGAAGGTTTGTTGAAATTCCAGCTGATAGAGCTGATTTTCCAAGTCTCTGAGGCGATTGATATGTATGGTTTTATCCTGGTTATAGGCTGTGACTAACTCTTTCAACTCTTCCTTACGGGCTCTGTTGGTCAAAGCTCCCCCATTTGAAGCCCGACTAATCGCGACGACAGCTTTTAGGACAGAGGTCAGTTGCTTTTTATTGGTGCGACCTGTCAGGCTTCCAATCTGATCGAGCACCTCTTCTACAGCTTCCAAATATTTGGCCTTACCAAATGCTTGGCCTTCATTGGACAAATGAAAGGCAAAAAAGCTTTCTGCCTCATAGAGGGCCTGCTGGATGCTCTCCATCAGAGTAGCTTCCACCTGGTCAAAATCGGTCTCTTCATAACCTTTTAGGAAATGCTCTTCCAGCCATTTCTCCGGATCACTGGTCGACTGAAGAAAGTCATAGATCTGGTAGATCTGTTCTTTAAACAAGGTCAAATTTTTGCGCTGCCCTGTGAAATTCTTGACCATCTGCACAAAGGCTTCTTGGTTTTCCCCCTGGTAATAGCGGTCAAAAACAGCTTGAAAGACTTCATTTTGTAAGATGCGTTGCTCACTGGCATTTTGTAAAATGCGAAACTGAGGCGCCAACCCAAGCAAATAGCCATAGCGCGTTAGGACCTTTTGGGTAAAAGAGTCCATGGTTCCGATATCGCTGGTGGCGACATCTGCGATTTGACGGGCCAGGTGTTGCTTGAGCTCTGGGTCATCGCTCGCTTGCAGGGCTTTTCCAAGTTCACTTTCCAAACGCTCCTTGAGCTCCCCTGCTGCCTTGACCGTAAAGGTCGAGATAAAGAGCTCCTTAATCGAGATGCCTCGCTGGATCTGATCCAAAATCCTTTGCACCATGACAAAGGTCTTCCCCGAACCAGCAGAGGCTGACACCAAGATATTGGTCCCCGAACTATAGATGGCATCGATCTGTTCTGGTGTTCGCTTTTGCTCTTTGGTAGAAACTGCCTCTTGGGCCTGAAGGGCCTTGATTTCTTCTCTTGTCAAAAATGCTTGTTTGATCATTTGTTCAAGACCTCCTTCATCTTCTCGATCCAAGCGGTTTTCACCTTTTCACCGCGTATTCCTTTTTGGTCTAGTTTGGTCAAGAACCGTGCCTGACCTAGGTGACGATCCGCTTCAAATCCTGTGATCGATTTAAACTGCTCCACGAATGGTGCGATATTGCGCCCATTTTCACTATAGGGATTGATGGCAAATTGCCCCTTGAGAATCCCTTCTGCTGCTGTTTTATAGAGATAAGCGTTGTACAAGAGGAGCAAGTCCAGCTCTTCCTTACTCAGCATCATGGCCTTGTTTTTGTCATAGGCCTCGCCCAGATAAGGCGCCTGATCTGCCATAAAGAGCCCCTTGTACTGTTGACTTTTCATGGTTTGGTTGATGGCATCCTCTACTGTCTTGGTCTTTTTCAGATCCACTACAGGATCTCCCATTTCCAAATACATGGCCCCGAAAATCCCCTGCTCTTCTTGGTATTCCTTCAGATCCTGGATGGCAGAAAGATAGGTCGGCAATTGAGAATTCAGGCCATTAAAGAACTTGTCATAGTGGAACTGCGTCAGACTGGACTTGTAGTCCACGACTCCGAGGGCTCCCCGATCCCTCAATTGATCAATGCGGTCCACCTTGCCTCGTAGCTGCAGAAGACGGCCATCGGACAATGGATAAGAGGTGTGGGTGCTCCCTCCAAAGAGGGTCTCTTCACCAATGGTCTCGATGCCATTTTGCTGGGCGAGGACCCGTCCGGTTGTTTTCGCGGTATCAAGAAGCAACTGACGAATAAACTCGGTCTCTCCACTTTCAGCATACAATTGCTGGAACTCTGCTTCCTGGCTGGTTTCTCGAATCGCCTCGTTTAAACGCCGATCAAACGCTTGATCGGAGCTATCTTTTAAGACTTTTTCAAAGATCCGGTGCAGGAAATTCCCATGACTGCGAGCATCTGGCCGGATGGTTTCGTCTTCTTGTAAGCCCAAGACATAGCGCAGATAAAAGGCATACTGGTGCTTGTAGTATTCATTCAAGGCAGAAGCGGATAAGGTCAATGCTTTGCCCTCTGGATAGAGCGCTTGAAGCGTATCCGACTGAAGCTGACGGCTCTTTAATTCCGTTGAAATTTGAGGAATCTGGATGCCTTCAGTGGCTAATTTCTTGCGTAAGACCCGTACCGCCACACCCCAAAAGCTGGCTTCTTCAGGAGACAACTCACTCGTAATTTCTTCTTGATGGAGCTCGATCACGCGCGCTAAAAGGGCTCGGTAGGTCCCGATATCATCACTCGAAGCTTGGGCTTGTTTGGTCGTCCACTCGATGGCAATAGGCTCCTTGGCCAATTCGACAAGGTAAGGAGAGACACTATCTTCCATTTCATTGACCAAGCTAGGAGCCGATAGAACCAGTTGGTTGGTCGCCGCATTGAGGAGCGAAACTGCCACAAAGCGATTCTTCTTGAGATTTTCGCTGGTCACCACCTGGAGCTCTGCTCCTTCTTGGGTGGCGTCATTGAGCTGCTGGCGCTCTTCTTCACTGAGTAGAGAGGTGTTCTGAGCGATCTTTGGAAAACGCTCCTGGGTCAGCCCGATCGCGTAGACGTAAGGCGCTGTCAAGGGTTCAATCAAGTCATAGGACTGAACCGTGACTACATCGACCGTAGCAGGAATTGTCCGGTATTGAGACAATTGCATCCCCGATAAGAGGAGGGCCAAAAAGTCATCCACTGTCAGCTCTTGGTCCTCAAAGACCAGGTTCAACTCTTCTAAGACATGAAGGAAGGCCTTCCAGACTTGATCATAGCGCTCCTGCTCCTCCAAGGATAGATCCTTGATCAAAGCTTGTAGGTTCTGAGAAAGCTGAGCCTCTTGCAGAAACTCTGTAAAGGCGGTTAAGAGATGGGTCACCTTTTGTTTGCGCTGTGAAAAGAAAGGGACTAGAGGTTCTACGACGCGTTCTCGGAGAGTATTGAGCTCTTCCAAATTAAACTTGCCCTGACGATTGCTGGTAAAAGGCTTGTGAAATTTTGTAGCACCCTTTACTTCTGCAAAGCGAAGGTATTGCTCAAAAGCATCGACTTCCTCTTGCGTCAGATCACTATACAGACCCGTTTTTAACAAGTTGATGACATCTTCTGTCTGGTAATTGAACTGCTTGATCCGACCTAATGATTCAATGACCTGAATCAAGGGATGGTGGACCATAGCTTCACTTCGTCCCAAGTAAAAGGGAATCTGATACTGGTCAAAAATGGTCTTGAGTTGCAGTTGATAAGCTTCTACATCGCCTAACAAGACCCGAATATCCCGATAGCGTGCCCCATCATGAAGACGCTGACGGATCGATTTAGCGACAAATTCCAACTCTTCCTTTTGCGTATTGGTTTGCCAGAGTTGAACCGCTGTTCGGTCGTGCTCCTTGAGCTCATTTTCAACTTGTGAAAAATCGTAGCGCGCTTCTAGCATGCGGGTAATGCGACTAAAGGAGTCTTCAATCGCTTGCCCACAATACTGAGGCTGTACCTCAAAAGTCTTAGCCAGCTGAAGGAGAAAGTCAACACTAGCCTGGTAAAGATTGCCCTCTCTAAAGCTTGCTCGATAGGCTTTTTCACTGGCATAGACCCCGATGACAATCTCCACTCCTTTTC
Source organism: Streptococcus parasanguinis (assembly GCA_905188195.1). Taxonomy (GTDB): domain Bacteria; phylum Bacillota; class Bacilli; order Lactobacillales; family Streptococcaceae; genus Streptococcus; species Streptococcus parasanguinis_P. The sequence continues at coordinate 12,546 of CAJJKY010000021.1, forward strand.
GATGAAGGAGACTAATCAAAGCCTCTTCTTCTGCAGAAAAACGCGTGAAGCCATCGACAACGATCGCCACATCCTGTAATTGCTCTTCCAGCTGCCCTTCTTCGACCTGATTGAGGAAAAAGGCCATCTTGGACTGGGATTCATACTGGTGCTGGACCAGCATCTCAGAGACCGCTTCAAAAATCGCCAAGAGGTCCTCTCTTTTTTCAGCTTCCTCGAGCAACTCCAAATCGGTAAAATCCATCTGGGCTGTCTGTAATTCATGATAGAGCTGGACCAGTTGCTTGATAAACTGAGGATCCTTACGCAGGGCCCCATAAACTTTGAGATCCTGCTCCTTCATCTGGGAAAGAGCTTTAAAAAATAGCATGCCGAGACCGATATCATCCAAGGGTTGCTCCTCAAAGACCTGGTTCAGGATGAAATAACGGGCCATTTGGGCAAAGCGCGTGACGGTAATGGCAAAAGAAGCCTGACCTTCTAAATAGGACAAGACCTTGGCTTCTTTTTCAAAGGAAAGAGAGTTGGGCGCAATGTAAAACACACGCTTGCCCTGTTCTACTAACCCTACGGCTTCTTGTGTCAGGACCTGGGTCAAGGGGGTCCGAACATCCGTATAGAGTAATTTCATCCGATCCGTTCTCCTTTTGGCATTTTCTTGAGAGCTTGTTATCTTCTTATTATATCATTTTCACAGGAGGGACTAAAGCAAGAAGTCATGCTCCTCTTGGCCCCATTTTAGGAGATTTGTGCTACAATAAAAGTTGAAGAGACAGAAAGGATACCACCTATGACCAGCATTTATGATTTTTCTTTAGAAAACCAACAAGGAGAGGAGATTCCCCTTTCTCACTACCAAGGTAAGGTCCTCATCGTGGTCAATACAGCAACAGGCTGTGGCTTGACCCCGCAATACCAAGGATTGCAAGATCTCTACCTGCGCTACCAGGAAAAGGGGCTGGAAATCCTAGACATTCCCTGCAACCAATTCATGGGGCAGGCACCAGGAACGGCAGATGAAATCAATAGCTTCTGTAGCCTCAACTACCAGACCACCTTCCCACGATTCGCTAAAGCCAAGGTTAATGGTAAAGAAGCCCTTCCTCTTTATGACTGGCTCAAAAACCAAGTAGCCGGGCCACTAGGCAAACGCATCGAATGGAACTTTGCAAAATTTGTCATCGACCGACAAGGCCAAGTCGCCCAACGCTTCTCCTCCAAAACAGAGCCAGCTGCCATGGAAGACTTGATCCAAGAATTACTTGAGAAATAAGCAAAAAGCCTGAGCCAACGCTCAAGCTTTTTTTATTATTAATCAATTTCAAGTCCACCGGTGTAGAGGCGGTAATAGGTGCCACGTTCTGCCATCAAGGAAGCATGGTTGCCTCGTTCGATGATACGTCCGTGGTCCATCACCATGATCACATCGGAATTGACAATTGTCGATAGACGGTGGGCAATGACAAAGACTGTCCGGCCTTCCATCAAGCGGTCCATCCCTTCTTGCACCATCTTCTCTGTCCGTGAGTCAATAGAAGACGTCGCTTCGTCCAGAATCAAAACAGGCGCATTGGCTAGGGCTGCACGGGCAATGGCGATCAATTGTCGTTGACCATTAGATAGGCCAGCCCCATCATCCGTCAAGACTGTTTCATAGCCCTGATCCAAGTGCTTGACAAAGGAATCCACATTGGCAATTCGAGCTGCTTCAAGGATTTCTTCCCGTGTTGCATCAGCACGACCGTAAGCGATGTTTTCCGCAATCGTACCAGTGAATAAGTGGGTATCTTGAAGAACGATTCCGAGGGAACGACGAAGAGAATCTTTCTCAATCAATTTAATATCGATTCCATCATAGGTGATCATTCCTGACTGGATGTCATAGAAGCGGTTGATCAAGTTGGTGATGGTTGTCTTTCCTGCACCAGTCGCTCCGACAAAGGCCACTTTTTGACCTTTATCCGCGTACAAGTTGATGCCATGAAGGATTTGTTTCTTCCCATCATAAGAGAAATCAACATCATCAAAGACCACATTTCCAACCATCTTAACAAGCTGGTAATCCCCATTTGGACGTGGGTGTTTCCAAGCCCATTTGTTGGTTTTCTGATCAGTTTCGACCATTTCTCCATCGACCAGTTCATAATTGACCAGCGTCACTTTTCCTTGGTCGACTTCTTCTTCTTCATCCAAGAGATCAAAGACACGATCTCCACCAGCCAAGGCCATGAGGACAAAGTTCAATTGTTGAGAGACCTGGGCAATCGGACCTGTAAAGGAACGGTTCAATTGCAGAAAGGCCATAAGACCACCAATGGTTAAACCACCGACGCCGTTTAGCGCAAAGAGTCCCCCGATCAAGGCTGTCAGAACAAAGGAAACATTTCCCAAGTTCCCAAGAATTGGCATGAGGACATTGGCATAGCGGTTGGCCTGGTAAGAAGATTCAAAGAGTTGGTCATTGATCCGATCAAAATCTTCAATGCTTTCTCTTTCATGCACAAAGGCCTTGACCACTTTTTGACCAGACATCATTTCTTCAATAAAGCCGTTCTCAATCCCCAAGTTCTTTTGTTGGGCGCCAAAGTAACGACCTGACTTGCCAGAAACATCCTTGATGATAAAGACCATGACGATAACCATGAAGAGAACAATCAAGAACAAGAGTGGACTAACCGTCAGCATGGTAATCGTTACCCCAAGGATGGTAATCGCTGAGGATAAGAGTTGAGGAATGGATTGTTCAATCGCTTGGCGAAGGGCATCAATATCATTGGTATAGATAGACATGATGTCCCCGTGTTGGTGGGTATCAAAGTAGCGAACGGGCAACTTTTGCATACGGGCAAACAACTGATTTCGAAGGCTTCTAAGCGAGTCTTGTGAGATAGTCGCCATGATCAAGGTAAAGCCATAGTTGGCAAGGACCCCAATCAAACAGATCAATCCGACCCTTGTCAAAAAGGACAAGAGTGGTCCAAAGTCATGGCTGTTGGACGAAAGCATGGGCTCCACATAGACGTCGACCAAGGACTGAATCGAAGCTGTCACATTGACCGTCGCAAGAGACGATAGAATGATCAAGATAAAGGAAACAATCAGGGACAGCTTGTAGTTTTTCCAAAGGAAATCCAATAGGCGAAGGAGCGAGCCTAGATTTGCTTTTTTCTTAGTTTTCATCTGCTACTCCTTTCCCTTGTGTTTGCATGTCATACACTTCTTTGTAGATGGCATTATTGGCAAGCAATTCCTCATGGGTACCGATGGCATCGATTTGGCCATCATTCATGACGATGATCCGATCTGCATCCTGAATAGAGGAGATCCGTTGACCAATGATGATTTTAGTGGTCTCTTTTAGGCTGGTTGCCAATCCTTGACGGATCAAACTATCCGTCTTGGTATCGACCGCAGAAGTCGAATCATCCAAGATCAAGATCTTTGGATTCATGAGGAGAGCACGCGCGATACAGAGACGTTGGCGTTGTCCACCGGAGACATTGGATCCTCCACGCTCAATCATGGTGTCATAACCCTCTTTGAAATCTTGAATAAAATCATCGGCTTGGGCAATCTTACAAGCTGCGATGATCTCTTCATCTGTCGCATCTTTCTTTCCCCAGCGCATATTTTCTTTAATCGTACCAGAGAAAAGGACATTAGTTTGAAGAACCATCGCCACTTGCTTACGAAGGGAATCAAGGTCGTATTCTTTCACATCGTGGCCTGCTACTGTCACCCGACCAGACTCAACATCATAGAGACGAGGAATCAACTGAACCAAGCTCGATTTCCCTGATCCTGTTCCTCCCAAGATACCAATCACTTCCCCTGAACGAATGGAAAGATTAATTCCTTGTAAGACATGGGTCTTGTCGCCATTTTCATCGGTATAAGCAAAGGTCACATCCTCAAAGTTGATCGAACCATCAGCGACTTCTTTGATCCCATTTTCTGGGGAGTCAATCGTCGTTTTGGTCGTTAAGACTTCATTGATCCGCTCGACAGAAGCCATGGAAATCGACAACATGACAAAGATCATCATGAACATCATGAGCGACATGAGAATGGTCATGGTGTAGCTAAACATAGAAGTCAAATTCCCAGTAGAGAGTTGACCACCAACGATCAGATGAGCCCCGATCCAAGAGATCAAAAGGAAAGAAGCATACATGGAAAGCATCATAGCTGGGCTACTCAAGACAACGACACGGATAGCCTTCATAAACATGTTATAAATCAAACGTGAAGCCTTCTTGAATTTAACGGTTTCATCTGCTTCCTTAACGTAAGACTTCACCACTCGCATATTGGTGATGTTTTCCTGAATGCTGTTGTTGAGATTGTCATAAGCTTCAAATACTTCTGTGAAGAGCGGATACACAATCTTCATGATGATGCTTAAGACAGCTGCCAAAAAGATGGTCACATAGACAAAGATCATGGCCATTTCCGCATTGATCATGAAACAAGCTACAATGGCAAAGATCAAATTAAGCGGTGCCCGTACACAGATCCGAATGACCATTTGATAGGCATTTTGCACATTGGTCACATCCGTCATCATCCGAGTGACTAACCCACCTGATGAGAACTGATCAATATTTTCAAATGAGAAGGTTTGAACCTTTTTGAAAATAGCCCGACGAAGGTTTTTGGCAAAACCAGCCGATGCATAGGCGCCATAACGGGCAGACTGCATCCCACAAAAGAGGGAGAGAAAGGCACAGACCAGCATGAGCCCACCGTAAAACAAAATATTGTTCATGTTTCTTTGTTGAACACCTTGGTCCAAAAGACTCGCCATGACAAAGGGAATCGAAATCTCAAACATGACTTCAAAGACCATGAACAAGGAAGCCAAAATCGAGGGCTTCTTGAATTCTTTGATCTCGGAAATTAAGGATCGAATCATTATTACCTCCAATGTTATTCATACTTTTTCCTGCGGTAGAAGCAAAGCTTCTTTCCACCGAAAATAGGTCAAAACACACAAAATTCCCTGAGGGAAAGACCCTAGGGATTACGCGTTTTTTATAGTCTTCATTGTAACCTAAATTGCAAAAAAATGCAAGATTTTTAGACAGCATCCGTTTTTCTGTTTATCTAGTACAAAAAAGGCTGGGGCAAAAGTCCTAGCCTCTCAATTGTCTTTAGATTGTCGAGCAAGACGCAGTGGTTGAGTGGGCTCTACTACGCTGATTTCATCAGCTTTTACAGCCCTACTCAACTGTGCGGAGGTGGGACGACGAAATCGAATTCTAACGAATTACCAATTTCTGTCCCACTCTCTCTATGCGTATCCTGTCTTATTCTTCCTTAGACGTAGCGACGAGATTCAAGAAGCGATCAAAGTAGGACTTGTTTTCTTTCAAATCCTTTTTCAGTCTTTGCGCCTCTGTCAATTCATCCGTAATCAAGCCATCAATGGGTTGTTGCAAATATTTGGTCAACTTCTGCTTGTCATTGATAGTCCAGACATAGAGCTCTTTTTTCATCTCATGGGCTTGTGTCACCAAAGCCTCCTGATAAGAAAAGTCTTCAATGGCAAAGAAATCGACCGAATCCTTTTCAAAGCGACCGAATTGAATGGGAATGACATAGCCGGTCTTGATCTCAGGGGCTTTCTTCTCGACCTTTTCCATGACTGACAGATCCAAAGACATTGTCGGATAGTCTTTTTCAACCCCCAAGTCCCGCATCTTCTGCACAAAGAGATCCACATAGTTGGCAGGTTCTCCACCATGAGGCTTGAGCTCGACCAAGAGCTTCATCTTCAATTCTTTGGCCCGTTTGACATATTCCTCAAATGAAGGGATATGACTCGTGTGGCCATCCTGTTGAATCTTGAGACCTTGCACCTCAGCTAGGGTCATGTCTTTCACATCCTTGTCCACCCCAGCAAGGCGCTTGAGATTGTAGTCATGCATGACGACAAATTGATGGTCCTTAGTGAGAAGGATATCCATCTCCGCATAAGCTGCCTTTTCCTTGGCAGCTGCTTCTAAGGCTTCCAGGGAATTTTCTACCCCTTTAGAGACATCCCCTCGATGGGCGATGAGCTTGACCTGGTCATTCACCTTTAGCGTTGCCAGTTCAAAGGCTGAGATCCCCGATTGGACCATGAGAAAGACCACTGTCAGGGCAAAGAGCCCCTTCATCTTTCGACTGCCTTTGGAGCGCATGACCGATCGGCTCGGTACCTCCCATGCAGAATCCAAGATAATGCCGAGCAACCCCACCTTTGTCAAGACTGTAAAAATAAATAGGAAGGTCCGAATCAAGACCAAAAAGATGGTCTCCACCCAGAAATACTGGCCTTCTTTATCGATTACGGTCAAGGTAAAGACCAGACCCAAGATCAATAAAATCCCTAGAAAGGTTATGAGAAACTCAAAGGACAGAATTCTCCATAAGAGTCGAAATCCCCCTCTTTTGGTCATGGACCAGCTTTTTTTCAAGGCACGACCAAATGGCAACTCCTCTACCATGAGGTTGGGGACCGTATAGATGAGGCGAAGATTGAGATAGATAAAGGTCAACTGCACCACAAAGAGCCCGATGGAGCCAATCGTGGTCTTTTCAAACTCCCCTGTGATAAAGGTTGGAATATAAAGCCCATCTGTCAAGGTCGATCCAATCAAGACACCTGCGACAGGCAAGGTCAAAAGAAGATAAAGCAGAAAATAAAGCAGGTTTCTCCCCGCTAGGTCCTTCAAGCGACCAAATGATTGCCGCAAGATCTTTTTAAAGGACAAGTGTCGGTCGGTTCGCGATAGGTAAATGACCGAAATCAGGGTCCGCATCTCCAGCATGAACAAGAAAGCAAAGACCATGATAAAGACCAAAAGAGCCAGCAAGCTCAAGGGATGGCTCATAACAGAGACAAGGTTGTTCTTATCGATATTAGCCTGACCCGCAAGCAAGACTGCCAGATGAAAGACCCAAGTCAAGGCCGCAGCTCCTATACCAACGACAAATTGTAGCAAAATCCCAATCGCGATAAAGGACCATTTGTTGCGCCAGATTAAGTAAAAGGCCCCCTTCAAGTCCTGCCAATAACTCCGTTTCATCTCAATCCCTTTCCTTTCTTTCATTTCCTTAGAATAGCGGAAAAGCCTCTCTCTGTCAATAATTTTCAAAAGAAAAAGGCTGGGACAAAAGTCCTAGCCTCTCAATTGTCTTTGGATTGTCAAGCAAGACGCAGCGGTTGAGTAGGCTCTACTACGCTGATTTCCTCAGCTTTTACAGCCCTACTCAACTGTGCGGAGGTGGGACGACGAAATCGAATT
>CAJJKY010000022.1 GCA_905188195.1 Streptococcus parasanguinis
GCTGTAAAAGCTGATGAAATCAGCGTAGTAGAGCCCACTCAACCACTGCGTCTTACTCGACAATCCAAAAATAATTGAGAGGCTAGGACTTTTGTCCCAGCCTCTTTTCTTGTTAATGTATAAATCTTTATTCTTCGTTTTTTCGCATGAAATAAAGGAGTGTTTGCAATTCACTGGTGAGATCGACATATTGGACGACGACATCTTTAGGGACTGTCAGATGCACTGGTGAGAAGCTGAGAATTCCCTTGACACCAGCGTCTACCAAAAGGCTAGCGACCTCTTGAGCTTTGACGCTTGGAACAGTTAGGATGGCTGTTTGAATGCCTTCTTGTTTGAGCTTTTCTTTGATAGAGGAAATACCGTAAATGGGAATTCCATCTTTACTTTTGGTATTGATCAGTTCATGATCGTCTAGATCAAACGCCATGACAATTTTCATCTTATTGCGTTCATGGAAGCGATAGTTGAGAAGCGCACTTCCCATATTTCCGATCCCCACAATAGCGACATTGGTAATAGCATTGTCATTTAAGAGATCTGCAAAGAAGTTCATTAGTTTTTTTACGTCATAACCAAATCCCCGTCTTCCTAATTCACCAAAATAAGAAAAATCTCGGCGAACGGTAGCAGAGTCAATCCCAATTGCATCAGCAATTTGCTTGGAATTGGCGCGCTCTATTTTTTCAGAGTTAAAGCGTTTAAAAATTCGGTAGTAGAGCGATAAGCGTTTTGCTGTTGCGCGTGGAATTGGAGTATTTTTATCATGTTTCACAATATCACAACCTTTCCCTCTTATTGTATAGGAAGATTGTGAAAAAATCAACTATCTAGAGTGTTTTTTCAAAAATATTTTTGTCTAAAGAAAAAGCTGATGGCGATGGAGAGTTCCATCATCATCAGCTTAGTTTTCAGCTTGCTCTACCTTTTTCAAAAAAGCATAGAGTCCATCGACTCGTCCTGTATAGGGGAGTTTTTCTCCCTTGTATTCAATGGATACGATTGAGTAAGAGTCAGGCAAGGTTACACAGCCTGAAAAAGCTAGGATGCAGGCTGCAAGGTTGGGATAAGTAGTTGTTCGTTCTACTTGGTAAGCGTCGATATAAGTTAGGGTTACCATATTAAACCTCTGTTTTGTTGAAAATTTCTCTTTCGACAAGACTATCCATTAGGAAATAAAATTTTTGTTGGATAATGTCATTTTCTGGATTTTTAAAGATATTAACCAGACGAAGTCCAGACTTGTCTGTAATATTGATTTTAAAACCTGTGAGGTCTTTGTTGAAGATAATTTTAAGCAAGAAGCCTTCACCGCTATTTGGAACGGCTTCGAGCAAACGATTTAACTCGTAATTTCCAACCTTTGTAACAGCAAATGTATTGTCACGTAAGGTATATTTTTTAACATTTGGGTGTAGACTATAGGTATATTTGCAGTCTTTCAATGAAACACTTGTTTCAAAAGCCATATTGTTCTCCTATGATAAAATTTCTTTAAGTTTTGAGAGGAAGTCTTGAACCTCCTCTACGCTATTGAGTTCTGAAAAACTAATTCGAAGGGATTCTTTTAGGCGTGAGCTATCTTTTCCATAGAGCGCCTCAAGGACATGGCTGGGTTGAACTGTACCAGCGGTACAAGCAGAACCTGTAGAGACAGAAATTCCAGCAAGATCGAGTCGCATCAGTAAAACGTCATTTTGGACACCCGGAAAGCCAAGGTTCCAAACAAATGGAAGATGATCCTCATTCGCATTTACGTAGTAGTCGTAGGCTGCTAAACCATTGACTAGCTCTTGGCCGAGTTTTTGAGCCTGGTGGAAATTTTCTTCTTGATGAAGTGTAGCTTGCTGAAGCGCGGTTGCCATCCCGACAATAGAAATGAGATTTTCCGTGCTGGCTCTCATCTTACTTTCCTGATCCCCACCATGGATGAGATTATCAAAATCTGCGACGGCTGCATAAAGGAAGCCGACTCCCTTTGGTCCGTGGAATTTGTGGGCAGAAGCACTGAGAAAATTAATTCCCAACTCTTCGGGATAGACGGGGACCTTTCCGATTGCTTGGACCGCATCAACGTGAAAGGCAGCTGGATGATCTTTTAAGAGTTCTCCGATTTCTTTAATCGGTAGAAGATCGCCTGTCTCGTTATTGGCAAACATGGTAGAGACAAGAATGGTATCCGGTCTAAGTGCAGCCTTGATATCACTAGCCTGAATGCGTCCATCTCTTGGTTGGACGATCGTAACTTCAAATCCGAAACGTTCTACAAGATATTCGATGGGTTCTAGAACTGCATGGTGTTCCAAAGCTGTCGTAATGATGTGTTTGCCATCTGCTTGGTGTTTCAAGCAGTAGCCTTTTATAACGGTATTATTACTTTCTGATCCACCTGAGGTGAAAAAAATCCGATTTGGAAGAGTATGGAGAGACTGAGCAATCTGCTCGCGAGATTCTCGGAGAAGTTTACTAGCCATCCGTCCATGAGCATGAAGGCTCGATGGATTTCCAAAAGTGGTCTTCATAGTTTCAGACATTTTATCAATGACTTCAGGTAGAAGGGGAGTTGTTGCGGCATTATCAAAATATATCACATTAAGACCTTATTTCTTGTGGTAGGCAAATAGAGGACTAACAGGTTTTCTTTCTTGAATGCGAACAATAGCTTCAGCGATCAGTTCGCTAGCTGTCAGATAGTTAATATTTTTTGGTGTTGGTCCATTTGGAGCAACAGAATCGGTTACCAAGATTTCTTTGATCGGAGCTTGGTCTAATAATTCAACAGCGCCTTTTACAAATAAACCATGGCTTGAAACAGCATAAATTTCAGTAGCACCTTCGCGTTCGACGATTTTCGCAGCTTCTGAGAATGTCTTACCGGTATTGAGGATATCGTCAATCAAGATTGCTTTCTTATCTTTGACATCCCCGATAATATAGCCATAATCACGGTTTGCATCATCTTGTTCGTAATCAATGATGGCAATCGGTGCATCAAGATATTCCGCTAAACTACGAGCCCGTTTGACACCTGAGTTTTTAGGACTGACGACTACAACATCAGGACCAGTTAGACCTTTATTAATGTAGTGTTCTGCAAAGAGTGGAATGGTAAAGAGGTTATCCACGGCAATATCGAAGAAACCTTGGACCTGAACAGCGTGGAGATCCAGTGTGACGACGCGATCCACCCCAGCTTTGACCAACATGTTTGCGACAAGCTTAGCAGTAATTGGTTCGCGAGGAGCAGCAGTCCGGTCTTGGCGAGCATAACCGAAGTAAGGCATGACCACATTGACAGTATTTGCGCTGGCCCGTTGGCAAGCATCTACCATAATTAACAGTTCCATCAAGTGATTGTTGACAGGGAAACTGGTTGATTGAATGATATAAATATCATATCCACGAACACTTTCCTCAATATTGACTTGGATTTCACCATCTGAGAATTGACGGGATGAAATTTTCCCAAGTGGAACCCCAGCATGATCCGCGATTTTTTGCGCAATCTCTGGATTTGAATTGAGAGAGAAGAGCTTCATATTTTTTTTATCTGACATGTGATTCCAACCTCATTTAGATTTTTGATCTTAGCACTATTTTAGCAAAAATTTGCGATAATTTCAGCTATTTTACAATCTTTCCGCCAATCTTGCGATTTTATTTTTGGCAGCTTTGTAGACGATTCCATGCTCTTTGATGAACTGATGGAAATTTTCTTCCTGCTCAGCGGTTTCGACCTCGATTTCTAATTCATAATCTTCAGTGTCTAGATAGAGACTGTGGTCTAGTGCCACCAATCCTGCAGCTGTTTCTTTTTCGAATCGTTCTGTTGTAAGGCTTCCCCAGACAGCGAGTTGTTCAACTGAGATTCCTTTTGACACCAAGAGGTTTTTGATTTCTCCGTCAGGAAACTGTTGGTGTTGAAGGATCGCCTCGGTTTCTTCTGGGCTGAGGTCTTGATTGTACTCGAAATGGCCAACTGCTTCAGGGACTTTGAGAGTCAATTCAGCCTGATCTGTGAAAGTACGCACCCGCAAGGCCATTTTTTCCTTACGGATGAGCTGGTCGGGTGTATCGATATAGTGATTGGTTTGGACAACCAATTCTGTATCAGCAAAAAGTGGAAGGAGGGATTGGTATTCCTCCTTGTCTAGCAAGGTTTTGTATTCAATTTCTAAATGGTTCATTTTGTAGTCCTTTGCTTTTTTTCGAAAGCGATTCATGATATAATAAGAGATGTGTTTATTGTATACAAAAATGGTTCAGATTACAAGGTGGTAGGATGGCAATTGATTGGGAAAACTTCTTAGATCCGTATATCCAAGCAGTTGGGGAATTAAAAATCAAACTGCGTGGGATTCGTAAGCAATATCGTAAGCAACAAAAGCATTCTCCAATTGAGTTTGTCACAGGTCGGGTCAAGCCGATTGAGAGCATCCGTGAAAAGATGATCCGAAGAAATATTTCTGAAGAAAATCTGGCTCAGGATATGCAAGATATTGCTGGTCTTCGCATCATGGTTCAGTTTGTGGACGATGTGGACGAGATCCTAGAGGTTCTGAGACAACGGCAGGATATGCGCGTGGTCCAAGAGCGAGATTACATCCGCCACAAGAAATCAAGTGGCTACCGGAGTTACCACGTCGTGGTCGAGTATCCGGTCGATACCATTGATGGAAATGAAACGATCTTAGCAGAGATTCAAATTCGGACCTTGTCCATGAATTTTTGGGCAACCATTGAACACTCGCTTAATTATAAATATAAAGGAGACTTTCCAGACGAGATCAAAAAACGCTTAGAGACGACAGCAAACCTGGCCTATCTCTTGGATGAAGAGATGGGGGCAATTCGGGATGCGATTCAGGAGGCTCAAGCCCTGTTTGATCCACTTCATCGTAAGTTAAATGATGGCGTTGGAAATAGTGATGACACAGATGAAGACTACAGGTAAAAAAGTATCCATTATTCGCAATCGCAAGCGTCAAAGTGAAGAGGTTTTTCAGCAGTTGCGCTACAAGCTTCGGAAAAATAATTTTATTTTGACGGAGAAGCACCCGGATATTGTGATTTCAATTGGTGGCGATGGCATGTTGCTATCGGCCTTTCACAAGTATGAACACCAGTTGGATCGGGTGCGATTTGTTGGCGTCCATACCGGACACTTAGGATTTTATACAGATTACTTAGACAGTGAAATCGATAAGCTGGTTGAGAACTTAAAATATGATACTGGAGCTAAGGTTTCTTACCCTATTTTGAATGTCAAGATTACTTTCGAAAATGGGGAAACCCGTACCATGAGAGCTTTGAACGAAGCGACGATTAAGAGAAGCGACCGGACCATGGTTGCCGATCTTACGATTAATGGAGTGGATTTTGAGCGCTTCAGAGGAGACGGGATTACCGTTTCGACTCCAACAGGAAGTACGGCTTACAACAAATCCTTAGGAGGAGCAGTCCTTCACCCGACTATTGAGGCGCTACAGATTGCTGAGATCGCCAGTCTCAACAATCGTGTCTATCGTACCTTGGGTTCTTCTGTTATTGTCCCTAAAAAGGATAAGATCGAGATTACACCGACAAGACCTGGCTTCCACATTATCTCTGTCGACAATTCAACCTATTCTTACCGTAATATTGCAAAGGTAGAATATCAGATTGACAACCATAAGATTAATTTTGTGGCAAGTTCCAGTCACACCAGCTTCTGGAATCGGGTCAAGGATGCCTTTATCGGAGATGATAGAGAATGAGATTTGAATTCATTGTCGATGAGCATGTCAAGGTCAAGACCTTCCTGAAAAAGCACGAGGTTTCTAAGGGGCTCTTAGCAAAGATTAAGTTTCGTGGTGGCCAGATCCTTGTCAATGGACGTCAAGAGAATGCGATTTATTTGTTGGATATTGGGGATCGCTTGGTCATTGATATTCCAGCAGAAGAGGGTTTTGAAACCCTAAAACCCATGGATCGGCCTTTGGATATTTTGTTTGAAGATGATCACTTTTTGGTCTTAAACAAACCCTTTGGGATTGCTTCTATTCCAAGTGCGATTCATTCCAATACCTTAGCCAATTTTGTAAAAGGCTATTATGTGAAACAGGGCTACGAGAACCAGCAGGTTCACATTGTCACTCGCCTGGACAAGGATACTAGTGGCGTCATGCTTTTTGCCAAACATGGCTATGCCCATTCCCGCTTGGATAAGCAATTGCAGTCTAAAACGATTCAGAAACGCTATTATGCCTTGGTCAAGGGATCTGGGAAGCTTGATCCTGTCGGAGAGATTATTGCTCCGATTGCGCGTGATGAAGATTCAATTATCACCCGAAAGGTAGCTAAAGGTGGCAAGTATGCTCATACAAGCTACCAGGTTGTTCAATCTTTTGGTGATATTCACCTAGTGGATATTCAGTTACACACAGGTCGAACCCATCAGATCCGCGTTCATTTTTCCCATATTGGTTTTCCGCTCTTGGGAGATGATCTCTATGGCGGCAGTTTAGAAGACGGCATTGAGCGCCAGGCCCTTCATTGTCATCGTCTATCCTATTATCATCCATTTCTAGAGGAAGAGTTGGTCATAGAAAGTCCACTACCTCCAGATTTCCAAGCTGTATTAACACAGCTTCAAACTAGTTATTAATTATTAAAAGGAGTAAAACTCATGGAAGTTTTCGAAAATCTCAAAGCCAACCTCGTTGGTAAGAATGCACGCATTGTATTACCAGAAGGTGAAGAACCTCGTATCCTCCAAGCGACAAAACGCATTGTGAACGAGACAGAAGTAACCCCTGTCTTGCTTGGTAATCCGGATAAAATTCGGATTTATCTTGAAATCGAAGGGGTTTTGGATGGATATGAAGTCATCGATCCTCATTCTTATCCAGGTTTTGAGGAAATGGTAGCTTCCTTAGTAGAACGTCGTAAGGGCAAAATGACAGAAGAAGAAGCGCGTCAAGTCTTGAAAGACGACGTTAACTATTTTGGTGTCATGTTGGTGCACATGGGAATTGTTGATGGGATGGTATCTGGTGCGATTCACTCAACAGCCGCAACTGTTCGTCCGGCCTTGCAAATTATCAAAACTCGTCCAAATGTAAAACGGACTTCAGGGGCTTTCCTTATGGTTCGTGGATCTGAACGCTACTTGTTTGGGGATTGTGCCATCAACATCAATCCAGATGCTGAAGGATTAGCCGAAATTGCCATCAACTCAGCTATCACAGCCAAGATGTTTGGTATTGATCCAAAAATTGCTATGTTGAGCTATTCAACAAAAGGATCTGGTTTCGGTGAAAGTGTTGATAAGGTTGTCGAAGCAACTAAGCTTGCCCATGAACTTCGTCCAGACCTTGAAATTGATGGTGAATTGCAATTTGACGCTGCCTTTGTCCCAGCAACCGCAGCCTTGAAGGCTCCAGGAAGCAAGGTGGCAGGTCAAGCTAATGTCTTTATCTTCCCTGGTATTGAAGCAGGTAACATTGGATACAAGATGGCTGAACGTCTCGGAGGCTTTGCAGCGGTAGGTCCAGTATTGCAAGGGTTGAATAAACCAGTCAACGACCTTTCTCGTGGATGTAATGCAGATGACGTTTACAAATTAACCTTGATTACAGCAGCTCAAGCTGTGGAACAATAAGAAATGCATTTAGAGAGTGGGACGACGAAATCGGTAATTCGTTAGAATTCGATTTCGTCGTCCCACCTCCGCACAGTTGAGTAGGGCTATAAAAGCTGATGAAATCAGCGTAGTAGAGCCCACTCAACCACTGCGTCTTGCTCGACAATCCAAAAACAATTAAGAGGCTAGGACTTTTGTCCCAGACTCTTTTTCTTTATAAAATCAGAATTTCTAAACTCTAACTCATTCTGTGGTATACTAGGAATATGTTAGATTTAAAAGATTACGGGATTACCATGTGGGAGGAGGAAAAAATCGCCTCTTTCCGAGTAAAGTTATTAGCCTGGTATGATGCCCATAAACGGGATCTCCCCTGGAGAAGGACCCAGGATCCTTATAAAATTTGGATCTCAGAGATTATGCTCCAGCAGACACGTGTCGATACGGTGATTCCTTATTATGAGCGCTTTTTAGACTGGTTTCCGACGGTCGCTGATTTGGCTCAAGCCCCTGAAGAAAAACTCTTAAAAGCTTGGGAAGGATTGGGGTATTACTCACGGGTCCGTAACATGCAGAAGGCTGCCCAGCAGATAATGGAAAATCACGGAGGAGTGTTCCCATCAAGTTATGAGGAAATATCTAAACTGAAGGGAATTGGGCCTTATACAGCTGGTGCCATTGCTAGTATTGCCTTTGGATTACCAGAGCCAGCAGTGGATGGCAATGTCATGCGGGTTCTAGCCCGCTTGTTTGAGGTGGACTACGATATCGGAGTCCCGACTAATCGCAAGATTTTTCAAGCCATGATGGAATTCTTGATCGCTCCGGCCCGTCCGGGTGATTTCAATCAGGCTTTGATGGATTTGGGGTCCGATATTGAATCGCCAGTCAATCCACGGCCGGAAGAGAGTCCTGTTAAGGAATTTAGCGCGGCCTACCAACATGGAACCATGGATCGTTATCCTATTAAGGCTCCCAAGAAGAAACCGGTACCTGTCTATCTCACAGCCTTTATTATCAAGGATAGTCAAGGCCGCTATTTGTTGGAGAAAAATGAGCGAGAAGGGCTTTTATCGGGTTTCTGGCATTTCCCCTTGATCGAAGTGGATTGCCTGTCTGAGAACCTAGGCCAATTATCACTACTGGATAGTAAGGGGGAAGCAGAGAGCAACCCAGAAATTCTTTCCTTTGAACAAGACTATGACTTGGCCATTGACTGGCAGGACAAATCTTATCCTATCGTCCAGCATGTCTTTTCGCATCGCAAGTGGCAGGTTCAGATTCGATACGGCCTAGTAAAAGAAGGGGAGCAACCAGCAAGCGAATCGACTGTTTGGTTAACACCAGAAGAATTTTCCGACTATCCTTTTGCTAAACCTCAGCAGAAGATCTGGACGACTTTTTCGGAAAACGAAAAAATAGCTAGAGACTGATCTCTAGCTATTTTTTTTATAGATGAGCGAATGCTTTGATTTCTTCTTTAGACATAGACGAGTCGCAACGAACAGTGACTTCACCAGATTCGACATGTAAAAATCCTGGGACAGTTGGGATGCCGTAAGTTGAACGGAAGGCTTGTAATGCGTCTAGCTGACTTGGTTCTTCACTATTAATGAAGTAGATATGAGCTTTGGTTTCAGCTACGACAGTTGCTAACTTAGCAGCAAACTTCCGGCAGTAAGGACAAGTCTTGCGTCCGATAAAGAAGGTTGCTGTTTCTTTTTGATCGATCGCTTCTTGCGCACGCGCGACAGTTGTGACTTCAAGATCTTTAATATCTTCTAAAAATTGTTCCATGAGATTACCTCGCTTTCTTCTATGTCTAGTATGCCATATTTTCTATAAAATCGCTGGTATTTGCTACGAAAGAAAGAGAGAGTGGGACAGAAATCGGTAATTCGTTAGAATTCGATTTCGTCGTCCCACCTCCGCACAGTTGAGTAGGGCTGTAAAAGCTGATAAAATCAGCGTAGTAGAGCCCACTCAACCACTGCGTCTTGCTCGACAATCAAAAAATAATTGAGAGGCTAGGACTTTTGTCCCAGCCTCGTGTTTTAGCCTACAAAAGCATTGATTTCTGCTTCGATATTTGCAATTTTTTCTTTAGCATCTGCTTCAGATTCACCAACTGTAGCGATGTAGAATTTGATTTTTGGTTCTGTACCTGAAGGACGAACGGCAAACCATGAATCATCAGCCAAGATGTATTTAAGAACGTTACTTGGAGGAGTTGTCAATTTTTCAACGCCGTCAGCAGTAGTAGCTGTTTGTTCCAAGAAGTCTTCTGTCTTAGCAATGTCTGTATTGTTGAATTGTTTTGGAGCATTGCCACGGAATTTATCCATGATTTTCTTGATTTCAGCAGCCCCGTCAACACCTGAAAGGGTAACAGAGATTGTTTTTTCTGCGAAGTAGCCGTATTGTTTGTAGATTTCTTCGATACCATCTGCCAAAGTCATACCACGTGAGCGGTAGTAAGCTGCGATTTCAGCAACGATAAGAACAGCTTGGATAGCGTCTTTGTCACGTACAAATGGTTTGATGAGGTAACCGAAGCTTTCTTCAAAACCAAGCATGTAAGTGTGGTTGTGTTGTGTTTCAAATTCATGAATCTTTTCACCGATAAATTTGAAACCAGTCAAGACGTTAAACATGGTTGCGCCGTAGCTTTCTGCAATCTTAGTCACCAACTCAGTTGATACGATTGATTTACAGAGGGCAGCATTGGCAGGAAGGGTACCAGCTGTTTTGTGAGCTTCAAGAATGTATTTAGCAATGATCGCTCCGATTTGGTTACCAGAAAGGTTGAGGTAAGAACCATCTGGTTGGCGGATTTCAACACCAAGGCGGTCAGCGTCTGGGTCAGTTGCAACCAATACATCAGCGTCTACTTTGCGACCAAGTTCTTCAGCAAGAGCAAAGGCAGCTTGGTTTTCAGGGTTTGGAGATTTAACAGTTGAGAAGTCAGCATCTGGAACAGCTTGAGCTTCAACAACTTGAACAGCTTCAAATCCAGCTTGGGCAAGAGCACGACGAGCCAACATTTCACCAGTACCATGAAGTGGAGTGTAGACAATCTTCATGTCGCGTCCGTATTCATTAATCAAGTCTTGGTTGATGTTTACGCCTTTCACTTCTTTCAAGTATTCAGCGTCGACGTTTTCACCGATAACTTCAATCAAGCCGTTAGCTTTGCTTTCTTCAAGGTCAGCTAATTGTACAGTGAAAGGATTTTCGATAGCACGGATGTAATCTGTCAATGCATCAGCATCTGCAGGAGGCATTTGTCCACCGTCTTCACCGTATACTTTGTATCCGTTAAATGGAGCAGGGTTGTGGCTAGCGGTTACCATGATCCCAGCAAATGTGTGAAGATGACGAACAGCAAACGACAATTCAGGTGTTGGACGAAGGCTTTCAAATACATAAGATTTGATATCGTGTGCAGCTAAAACTTGAGCAGATTCAAAAGCAAACTCAGGAGAGAAGTGACGGCTATCGTAAGCGATCGCAACTCCGCGTTTCTTTGCTTCCTCACCTTTTGAGTCGATCAATTGGGCCAACCCTTCAGTTGCTTGGCGAACAACGTAAATGTTAATGCGGTTGGTACCAGCACCAATCAATCCACGCATACCAGCGGTACCGAATTCAAGGTTGGTATAGAAGGCATCTTCTTTCGTTTTTTCATCCATTGCGACCAACTCATCACGAAGGTAAGCTGGTAATTCAGCAAAGTCGAGCCATTTTTGGTAGTTTTCTTGATAGGTCATGCAAGCGTCTCCTTTTTGCTTATAATTTAATCGCTTACATTATAGCAAAATTTTTCAGAAAATTCTAGAGATAATTGTAAATCTTTTCAAAAAAATAGAGGCATTCAACCATCAAAAAAGCCAAGACAGATCTGTCTTGGCTTGGAAGATTATTTTAATTTTTCAAGAGATGGAATGACTGCACTGGTAATGAGTACTGTCGCAATGACTTCTATGAGTGAGTTAGTAGAGACAATCAAGCCAAGGAAATTTTGAATTCCCCCTCCAAAACTGTTACCAAAGAAGAAGTAAATTCCGCTTAAAACGAAAACAGTATTGGTCATAGAGCCGACAATTCCAGCGATCACAAGTCCTGTACGATTGCGAATCCACCGATAGACGAAGTAAGGGGTTACCCCGATGAGAATCCGAGGGACTATGGCAATGATAAGAGAGTAGAGATTCCCGTGAGGGACAAAGGGACTAAAGAGATAGCTGGCGGGTGTTATAACCAGGGTATTCATAGTGAGGCTAAAGAGTCCCATGAGGAGTCCTAAGATAGCTCCAATCCGTGGACCGTATATGATAGAGGCGATCACGACTGGAATGTGAACCAAGGTTGGTTGAATTCCTGATGGAACAAATTGCAGAATGAAGGACGTCACAAAGTGAATGGTAATCATCACCGCAAAAAAGATGGCAATTCGTGAAATAGAAGATGATTTTCTCATAAACAATTCTCCTTAACAGCTTCAACAATAGCTTCTACAGTCGCTAGAGCTCCAGAACCTTTGTCCCCACAAGCAAGAACAGTATCACGAGGTTGGATGATCTGGTAACCATAGTCTTGTAAGAGCTTTAGATTTCGTTGGGTAGCAGGATGTTCTAGCATTTTTGTATTCATAGCAGGGGCTAGTAATTTTTTAGTGGTTTGAGGCAAAGCTAGAGCTGTGCTTGTGACCATATTATCTGCTAGCCCCATAGCAAGTTTAGCAATGGTATTGGCACTGGCTGGCGCTACAAGAAAGAGGTCTGTTTCTTTTCCAATGTCGATGTGCTCGATCCGCTGTGGATCGTCTTCGATTATTACATCAAGGCCTACTTGATGTTTTGAAAGAACTTGCAAGGTTAAAGGGGTGATAAATTTTCTGGCTGCAGGAGTCATGAGGACCTTGACTTCCAGTCCTAATTTGGTTAGTTGGCTGGTAATATCAGCCGCTTTATAGGCGGAAATACTACCGGTAACAGCTAAAGTAATTTGTGTCATATGTACCCTTTTATTGTAAATGATTTAGGATAGCCTCTGCGATTTCTGTTTTCGTAGAAGCTTCTAGGACCTGATTATCTGTCACTAGATAAGCTTGATGCTGACCATTTTGAATTTTGGTCAGATCATTAGCAACGATCATGCTGGCATGATTTTTAACGAGGCTTTCACGCGCTACCTGGATCAACTCTTCAGAAGAAACGTCAACTAATAGCTTAAAACCGATCAGTTGAATGGCAGGATTCCATTCTTTGACGAGGGAGATAATCTTCGGATTTTTCTTTAGAAAGAGTACTTGGTATTCTTCTCTCGAAGAGATTTTGGTTTCGTGATTTTCGCGATGGATAAAGCTTTGGAGGTCCTGAGCTTTCTCAACCTCTTCAAGGCCTGTCATGTATACAGGTGTATAGTCTGAAACAGCCATAGCGTGAATCAAGGCCTGATGATGAGGGACTTCCTTCTGCATTTCTGTAAGTAGTTCCTCTACATTCTCGATCAATAGAAGTCGAAGGTGTGGATGAGGATCGGGTTTAAGCGCGGTAGGCGTTGTGATCAAGGTCACCTGATGTCCCTTTGCAAGAGCTGCTTCTGTAAGGATTTTCCCTAGGCTCCCAGTGGAATGGTTGGTGATTGAACGAACGCTATCGATGGCTTCACTCGTCCCGCCTGATGTAATTAAAATATGCATATGCTTATTTTACACAAAAAAGATACGTAAGTAAAGTTCTGAAGCTATTCAAATAGGCTATGACAAGCCATAAAATATACATAAAAAGCGAACGTTGGATTCAAAACATGGAAAAACAATGTTATTTTCGCGAATTTTAGGTATAATAGTTCTATCAAATATAAAGGAGTCCCTTATGAAAACAGATATCGAAATTGCTCAAAGCATTGAACTCCAACCAATTGTGGACGTTGTTAAGAAAATTGGTTTGGAGGACGATGATCTTGAATTGTATGGAAAATACAAGGCGAAATTGAGCTTTGATAAGATTCGTGATGTTGAGAAAAATCCAGTAGGAAAACTCATTTTAGTCACTGCGATCAACCCAACTCCTGCTGGAGAAGGGAAATCAACCATTACAATTGGACTGGCAGATGCTTTGAATAAAATCGGTAAAAAAACCATGATTGCCATTCGCGAACCTTCTTTAGGACCGGTTATGGGGATTAAAGGTGGTGCTGCTGGAGGTGGTTATGCTCAAGTGTTACCGATGGAAGACATCAACCTTCATTTCACAGGGGATATGCATGCCATCACAACGGCTAATAATGCTCTCTCAGCTTTGATTGACAATCATTTGCATCAAGGAAATGAGCTCGGTATTGACCAACGTCGCATTATCTGGAAGCGTGTAGTGGATTTGAACGACCGTGCTTTGCGCCATGTCAGTGTAGGTCTTGGCGGTCCTTTGAATGGGATTCCGCGTGAAGACGGTTTTGATATTACAGTTGCTTCTGAGATTATGGCCATCCTTTGCTTGGCGACAGATATTGAAGATTTGAAAGGACGTTTGGCTAATATTGTGATCGGTTACCGCTATGATCGCAGTCCAGTTTATGTCCGTGATTTGGAAGTGGAAGGGGCTCTTGCCTTGATCCTTAAAGATGCGATTAAGCCAAACTTGGTTCAAACCATCTATGGAACGCCTGCCTTTGTTCACGGTGGTCCATTTGCCAATATCGCCCATGGATGTAACTCTGTATTAGCAACGATGACAGCTCTTCATTTAGCAGACTATACGATTACAGAAGCAGGATTTGGTGCTGACCTTGGTGCTGAAAAATTCCTCGATATTAAAACGCCAAACTTGCCAACTTCACCAGATGCTGTTGTAATCGTAGCAACACTTCGTGCTCTTAAGATGAATGGTGGAGTGACCAAGGATGCTCTGACTGAAGAAAATGTAGAAGCTGTTCGTGCTGGTTTTGCCAACTTGAAACGCCACGTTGAAAATATCCGTAAGTTTGGTATTCCTGCGGTAGTAGCTATCAATGAATTTATCACCGATACAGAAGCAGAAATTGCTGCTTTGAAAGAATTGTGTGCTGAAATTGAGGTACCAGTAGAGCTTGCGAGCGTATGGGCGAATGGTGCTGACGGTGGGGTTGACCTTGCTGAAACGCTGGTTAAGACCATTGAAACAAGTCCAGCTAACTACACACGCTTGTATGATAACAACCTTTCTGTTGAAGAAAAAATTGAAAAGATTGTTACAGAAATTTACCGCGGTACTAAGGTGAATTTTGAGAAGAAAGCCAAGACACAAATTGCCCAAATCGTGAAAAATGGTTGGGATAAGTTGCCAATCTGTATGGCCAAAACACAATATAGCTTCTCTGATAATCCAAATGCCTTGGGAGCTCCTGAAAACTTTGAAATCACTATCCGTGAAGTGGTTCCAAAATTGGGAGCAGGCTTTATTGTCGCTTTGACTGGGGATGTCATGACCATGCCTGGTTTACCAAAACGTCCAGCTGCTTTGAATATGGATGTGTCTGCTGATGGAACAGCCATCGGTTTGTTCTAATAGCTAGATATCTAAAAACAACTTCTGTTCAAATGAGCAGAAGTTGTTTTGGTCTTGTTAATCAATCATTATTCAGTAAGGAGTTGGTACCTGATTTTTCGATAGATTATGATGAGCTGTAGGGTCATGGGAATCCAGATAAGGGGTTCGCAGAGAATGACCCCCATGTAGCCGGTGTGAGGAATAATCCACAGAACGAAGAAAATTTTTCCAAACAATTCAATAAAACTGGATGTGAGTGGGGTTAATTTTTTACCCATTCCCTGTAGGGCATTTCTCAGGATGATGAGACTCGCCAAAATAGGATAAAAGCAAGAGCTGATCTGGAGATAAAGACTGGCATTTGCAATGAGATCAGGATTTGTCGAGCCGGAAATAAAGCTGGTTATAGACGGACTTGTGAAGAATAGAAGAGCAGCAACCAAGACAGACCAAACCCAAGAAAGAAGGTTGGCAATGGTAACGCCTTTTTTGATCCGCTGGAATTGCTCTGCGCCAAAATTCTGCGAGATAAAAGTTGTGATACTTGAGGCGATAGCTGTAATCGGTAAAACGGCAAAGGACATGATGCGACGGGCTGCGACCTGTGCACTGATAATGGTTGTTCCAAGCTGATTAATAGCGGATTGGAGGATAACCGTTCCGATCGAAACGATGGAAGTCATGAGGCCCATGGCAAGGCCCTGACTTAGCAGATCCTGATAAAGCTCCTTGTCCCAAACAAAATCCTTGCGATGCGGGAGCAGAAAAGGGACCTTCTTACGAATATAGAGAAGACAAAGAAGGGCCGAAATACCCTGAGCAATAATGGTTGCAATCCCAGCAGATTGAACTCCAAGATGAAGTTGGGTAATAAAATAAAGATCGAGAAGAATATTGAGAATGGCAGCGATAATCAGGAAGTAGAGTGCCGCTAGACTATCGCCAACCGCTCTAAGAAGTCCGGCACAAAGATTATAGGCAAAGGTCACAGCCACACCATTAACAATGGTAGCGATATAGAGATAAGACTGAGACACAATGGCTGATGGGGTCCCTAAAAACTGGAGCAGGGGATAAAGTCCGACAGCGCCAATGAAGATCACGAAGAGACTGAGGATGCAACCAATAATAGCAGTTGCGGCGACTGATTTTCGTAATTGGTCTTCGTTTTTAGCCCCATAATTTCTCGCGATAATAATCCCCATCCCATTGCCAACACCGACAGCAAATCCAACAATCAAATCAAAAATAGCAGAGGTTGCCCCAATGGCGGCCAAAGATTTTTGACCTAAAAAACGCCCTACAATCATGACATCTGAGGTATTGTAGAGTTGTTGGAAGATATTGGATAAAAGAATAGGAAAGGCAAAACTCAAAAGAGCGGGTAAAATAGGACCATCTATGAGGTCCACACGTTGAATTCTTTTCATAGTGTCATTATACCAACTTCAGGAACTAGCGACAAGCGTCGATAGTTGAAGGCCCTTACATTTTTTGGTATAATCAGGGCAGAAAAGGAGGCTTTTATGAGCTTAACCAGCCAATTAATCACGGAAACGTTCCCAGATCTGGACAAGGTCGAGAGGCTGAATATCGAGGCATTTCCAGAAGAAGAGCGAGTTCCTTTGTCGGAATACCTGAGTTATACGGACAATGACGATGCTAATTTTTTTGCTTTTTATAACGAAGAAGAATTTGTAGGATTTGCTTTTTCTATCTATAATCAGAAAGTTTTTTATGTTAGCTTCTTTGCCATTATGCCCCACCTACGTAGCCACGGTTATGGTCAAGAAATCATTGAAAAATTGGTAGAATTTTACCAAAGAACCATGATTCTTGAAGTGGAACGTTTAGATGAAGAATGTGACAATCTAGAGCAACGTCAGTCTCGGATGGATTTCTATAAGCGTAATGGTTTTAAAACTGCTAATGCTTTTTTAGAATACGAAGGACTGAGCTTTGAAATTCTCTATCGGGGTGATCACTTTGACGAAGAGGCTTATCGCGATATTTTCCGTAAACTGCAGGAAGAAAATTATTTCGATTTCCGCATTAAATATAGACGCTTTAGTGACCACTAGACAAGAAAGAGGCTGGGACAAAAGTCCTAGCCTCTCAATTATTTTTGGATTGTCGAG
>CAJJKY010000023.1 GCA_905188195.1 Streptococcus parasanguinis
AAAATATATTTTATAGATAGACAGTAGGCAATACAGTCTAACTTTCCTTACTATTCTATCGAATTTTAGATAAAATTGCAAGCCTTTTACCTATATTTTCTTAATTATTCCTCTTCTTTTCTTTTATTTTATCAGCTTGCTGAAAGATCCTGATCTAGCTTTGAAAATTCTCATTTAAAATCTGCTATTTAAGCCTTTCTGTACCTTTTGCTTCTTTGGGTTCAGGGAATAAAAAAATCGGAACAGTCGTTCCGATTTTTTTAACCTGAATTACGTAATCCTGTCGCCACACCGTTGATGGTGATATGGATTAGCTTGTCTTGATCGGCTGGTAATTGGCCGGTCCGTTGACGTCGAATCAATTCTAATTGAATATAGTTCAAAACGTTAAAGTACGGCATCCGATAATCTAAACTTTCTTTCAGATAAGGGTTTTCAGCGAGCAACTCGTCTTGCTCTTCAATCATCAAGATGATGTCCTTGGTCAATTGCCATTCATGTAAGATGATCTGATAGATATTACGAACTTCTTCTTCTTCACACAATTGGGCGTACTCAAAGGCAATGTCCATGTTGGCTTTGGATAAGACCATGTCCACATTTGACAAGAGAGATTGGAAGAAAGGCCAGTTTTTATACATGTATCGAAGGGTTTCGATATTCTCAGGATCCTCATCGATAAATTCCTTAAAGCTAGAACCTACTCCGTACCAACCAGGGAACATCACCCGACTTTGTGACCATGAGAAGACCCATGGGATAGCACGCAAACCACCGATTTCTGTAATGGTCTTACGAGCAGCAGGACGTGAACCAATATTAAAGCTTGAAATTGCTTTGATCGGACTTGATTCAAAGAAGTAGTCATAGAAGTGCTCATTTCCAAAGACCAAATCACGATAGATATCGTAACTGCGATTCACGACTTTATCCATGACTTCCCCGAAACGATCAAACATAGAGAATGGACTCTTTTGTTCGGCAATCATTCGGTTAATGGTTGCAGAGACGAGCATCTCAAGGTTGTAGTAAGCAGCATCTTTATTTCCATATTTATTGCCGATTACTTCCCCTTGCTCAGTTAAGCGGATACGGTCATTAATGGATTTCAATGGTTGAGACGTGATGGCTTCATAAGTAGGACCTCCACCACGACCAACAGTACCACCACGACCATGGAAGAAGGTAATCTTCACTCCAAACTCATCTCCGATAGCGGTCAATTGTTGTTGAGCTTTAAAGAGGGTCCAGCAAGAAGACAAGTATCCACCATCTTTGTTGGAATCAGAATAACCTAACATAATCTCTTGGTAGTTGTTCTTAGAAGCAATCCAACGTTTGGCAATCGGAAGAGACAAGTAACTTCTCATGGTTTCTTCTGAGTGATCCAAATCTTCGATGGTTTCAAACAAAGGCACGATTTGCACACGAGCTTTTTCCGTATCGACTAAGCCCACTTCTTTCAACATCACAGCCAATTCCAACATATCTGACACACTGGTTGCATGAGAAATGATGTTTTGACGAATGACTTCTTCTCCTAAACGATCCTTCAATTCACGGGCCGTTTGGAAAATCGCTAATTCTTTTTCAAGCAGTTCAGATTTTTCAGCATGAGTTGCTGATAAAATACGTGGGTCTTCTAAGAGTTCTTTCAAGAGAACTTGACACTTTTCATCCTCTGATAAATCAGAATAATGGTCATTAATTCCAGCTGATTTCAACAATTCAGCCACACAGGCTTCATGCACACTAGAATCTTGTCGCATATCAATAGAAGCTAGATAGAACCCAAAAACATCGATAGCTTCTAGAAGTTCTGCAAACTCACCAGAAATTAAATACTCTGATTTGTTTTCTAACAAGGAATCTTTGATCTTTTCAAGGTCTTCTTTAAATTCTTTAGCTGATGCATAAGCTGGAGCTTCTTTCTCAGAAATTTTCTTTAGAGCTCCAGAGATACGATTGCCGATATAATCAGAAACTGGCCCTTGTTGATGAGCATTTGCCCCTAATAATCTCTCAACAGCATAACGATCTTCTCTAGTTTCTCCCACCATCGTCCATTCTTTTAAATTGACCAAGGTTTGGATCAATTTTGATTGGATATAGTGGAAAGCCCGACGGTAAGGTTCTTTTTCACGAAAGACGGATGTATCACTGGATAGGGCTGCCATTTCAGCTACTGCTTCACTTGTTTTAGAAAGACTCGTTGAAAGGGAGAAATGACGGTATAATTTTGAAATCTTTTCGATGTAATAGTTCAAAATGACTTCACTTTGAATAGTTGCTGAACGCTTCAAGGTCTCAGCTGTTACAAACGGATTCCCGTCCCGGTCTCCCCCAATCCACATGCCCATTGTGATCGGACGTGGTTGTTCAAGCTCCAATCCATGCTCTTTTGCCAAGCGTTTGTATTCCAACATAAGATTTGGAACAGCTTGTAAGAAAGAGCTATTGTAA
Source organism: Streptococcus parasanguinis (assembly GCA_905188195.1). Taxonomy (GTDB): domain Bacteria; phylum Bacillota; class Bacilli; order Lactobacillales; family Streptococcaceae; genus Streptococcus; species Streptococcus parasanguinis_P. The sequence continues at coordinate 2,464 of CAJJKY010000023.1, forward strand.
TATTCCATGACGTTGGTGATCTCATTGGTAACCTTCAATTTTTTGTCACGAATCATATCCGTTTGCATCATGATTTCGATGTTACAACGAAGGTTGTTATACCACTTATTCTCATTCATTAAACCAGCTTTAACATCCCGGTGCTGACGAAGAAGAGCGTGAATATGATTGGTTAAATCCAGCATGGTTTTTCGTTGCACTTGAGTTGGATGGGCTGTTAAAACAGGTACAATATTGAGATTTTCAAGAATTTCTTGTGCATCTTCATTTTTTGCAACTTCTTTAATGGTTGAAGAAAGTTTTCCGAGGTATTCACCATCCACGTTATTCAAATGATTGATTTCATAGGCCAAATCGACATCTTCTGAGATGTTAATCAAGAGTGGTAAAATGGCAAAATAACGTGAAATCACTGTCATTTCTTCATTTGTCAATTGTTCCACTATTTGATTCAACTCACGATAGTTCTGTGTTTTCGATAGATCCTTCAACTGCCTAATTTTATCAAAGGTTTCCGGACGAACCAAATTTTTCGTAATATCATCTAATAAATTGGTTAAGATTTCGGCTTCTTCTTTGATAATATCTTTATTTGTGAAGTTCTCTAATTTTTGTAAGACCATTTTTTCTCCTTTTTGAATAGCCATTCAACAATTCCCTTTTAATAATAAGGTTTGATTTTACCTTTTTCTTCAAAAACCATGCCTTCTTGTTCCATCTTAGCCCGTTTTTCACTAGCGTCGATATTCAAAACGAAAGCAATCGCTACGGATAAGACCCACAAGCTATTTCCCCCTTGGGATAAGAAGGGGAAGGTCACTCCTGTAGACGGAATCAAACCAGAAATTCCTCCGATGTTAATGAAGGTTTGCACTAAGATCATCCCACCGATCCCAATGGCCATCATCGAATTAAAAGGATTCTTTGCTCGAATACCGACTAAAATGATCCGAAGAATTAAGAAGAATAAGAGAGCAAGGATCAAGCTAGCTCCAACAAAACCTAATTCTTCAATCACGATGGCAAACACAAAGTCTGTGTGCGCTTCTGGTAAGTATCCTTGTTTTTCAATGGAATTTCCTAGCCCCAAGCCAAACCAACCACCGTTACTCATGGCATAGTAAGAATTAGCTAATTGGTGACCTGCGCCAGACAAGTCATTAAAGGGGTTAAAGAAGGCACTAAAACGTTTGGCTACATAACCAAAGACTGGAATTTTAGCGACACGGTCCACACCGATGATCCATATTGAACCAAGGACAATGGTGGATGCCCCAACAACCAAACCAAGTAAAGAGGTAAACCAACGGTAGCCCACTCCACTAGCCGTAATCATGATCAAGACCGTTAAGGCCAAGATCGTCGCATTTCCCAAGTCCGGCATAATCACAACGATTCCAATCAGAATCAAGGTCAGCCAACGCCAATCGTTTAAATTCCTTGGAATCCATTCATTATGGGTCAAGGCTTGATAATCATAATCACGGATTTCATCTTGTCGTTTCGAAAAGATCAAGGCCAGATACCAGACTAAGATCACCTTAAGGTATTCAGCTGGCTGGATACTAAACCCTCCAGGAATGGTCAACCAACCGTGAGCTCCATTGACCGTATCTGTGATAAACCTAGACAGAATCAACAAAATCACTTCAATAAAAATGACAAAAGCCAGCACCTTTTTATTTCGAAGGAAGTTTAGGCTAAATTTATAAATCAAGGCGATGGTTAGAAGACTTAGGATGAAAAAGAGCCCCTGTGTCCGTACCATCCGAATCGAACTCACTCCACTTTGAATTGCCAAGGCACTTGTTGTCGAATAGACAACAATCAAGCCAATGATGGATAAAATCAAATAGGGAATGAGGATGGAATAATTTAAAAGATGTCTTTTTTCAATTTTCATAATTCACCATATTCCTAATGTTCAACCTTCATTATATCATTTTTAAGAAGCAAAACCAAGAAAAGTCCAGAAAAGATTCGGCTTCTTCCCAATTTTCAAGAAATATTCTAATCATTCTTCTTATTTTCATATATTTTTATCCTTTTTCGATGAAAAGATTCCTTTTTTTTGAAAATAATGGCTGAAATCAGCATCTTTTAAGCATTAAGTTTTGCCTTTTCGTTTTTTTTACGGTAAAATGTTTCTGTATGAGAAAAAGGATAAAACCCGTTGTTCTCTTGGTCTTTTTTATCGGTATCATTTCTTTTCTCGTTCTTTCACGAACGATTGCCGATCTACAAGCCAGAGAGCGACAAGAAACAACCAAAACCATTCCGAACTCCAATACACCTCGAAAAACAACTACTGCAAGCTCTTCTTCTAAAAAAGAAGAAGACATCAATCCAGAACTGGTTGGCCGCCCGATCATTGATATTTCAGGCTGGCAATTGCCTAGTGAAATTGATTACGATGTCCTCTCCCAAAATGTGGGAGGTGTAATCGTTCGTGTCCATAGTGGGGCTCAAGCGAAAAAGGAAAATGCAGCAACCTACTTAAATGGTCTGGATAAATCTTTTAAAACCCATATCCAAGAATTCCAAAAACGAAATATCCCTGTCGCAGTCTATGCTTATGTCGCTGCTAAGGATAAAAAAGAAATGGAAAAAGAAGCAGAAGAATTTTACAAGGCTGCTTCTCCTTACAAACCGACCTACTATTGGTTAGACGTTGAGGAAAAAACCATGAAGGATATGAATGCAGGCGTTGAAGCTTTCCGAGCAAAACTACAAGCTTTGGGTGCAAAAAATATTGGACTCTATATCGGAACTTACTTCATGGAAGAACACAGTATCTCCACTGATAAATTTACGGCTCTTTGGATTCCTACTTATGGATTTGATGATGGCTACTATAATGCCGCGCCAGATACCAACACGGAATACGACTTGCATCAATATACCTCTCAAGGGCAATTAAATGGATTCTCACACTACTTGGATCTCAACCAAATTGCTCCGACGCAAGACCAAGAAGCGATTTATCGGAAACTTTTCAAGGTACAAAAAGATGGCTCTTCCTCATAGCCTTAAAACAGCAGATCAAGTGGTTTTCACTTTTTCTGCTGTTTTCTATTTTTAAGGAGAAGACAATATCGTCGCTATTATATGTTATAATGGTCTAATGAAATCTGATTTTGTAGAGAAAAAGAGAAAAGGAGAAAGCCATGGCAAAAAAAAATAAAGTGAAAAAAACCTTAGTCGAGCAGATCTTGACTAAAGCAAAAATCGAGCACATAGGCTTACAAATCAACGCTTTAGAAGGGATCTTACCAGAAGGGATTGATCGCTCTACTATTTTCAAAACCCTAGCTCTCAAAGGAGATAAAACGGGTCCTGTGATTGGGATCATTCCGATCACGGAGCATCTTTCAGAAAAAAAATTGGCCAAATTATCGGGAAATAAGAAAGTGGCAATGATTCCTCAAAAGGATCTCGAAAAAACAACAGGTTATATTCATGGTGCCAATAATCCCGTGGGCATTCGTCAAAAGCATCCTTTCCCAATCTTTATCGATGAATCAGCCCTTCAGTTAGAGACCATGATCGTATCTGCTGGGGAAATCGGCCATAGTATTCAAATCAAACCACAACTTCTAGCAGATTTCGTAAAAGCAACTTTTGCAGATATTTTGGAATAACGACAAAGAAGGAGACAAGATTGTGAAACTATATTTTATTCGACACGGACGGACAGAATGGAATGAAGAGGGACGTTTTCAGGGATCAAATGGCGATTCTCCGCTGTTACCAGCCTCTATTCATCAGCTTGAAAAATTAGGAAAGCACCTAGCTACTGTTCCTTTTGATGCAGCCTTTGCAAGTGATCTGCCACGAACAGTCCATACCGCACAGATCATCCTCGATCAATTGGAGACACCTCTAGAATTGCAAGCAACGCCTGCTCTTCGTGAGTGGAATTTGGGAAAACTGGAAGGTGCTAAAATTTCTACTATTTCAGCTATCTATCCCCAACAAATGGATGCCTTTCGCCATAACCTAGCCCGCTTTCAAAATGAAATCTTTGATGCAGAATCTGTCTATGAAACGACCAAACGTACCTGTGATTTTGTAAAAAGCCTGAAAGGAAAAAAGCTCGATACTGTTCTCATCGTTGGACATGGGGCTAATTTGACAGCTTCTATTCGAACCTTGCTCGGTTATGAAACAGGAGAACTCCGCAAAAATGGCGGACTAGATAATGCCAGCGTGACGATTCTGACAACAGATGATTTTGAGCACTATCACTTAGACACTTGGAACGACACCTCTTATATGGAAGACTAAAAAACACTGATCTTGCGATCAGTGTTTTCTTTTGGCTTATTTCATAGTTGGGAAGAGAAGGACGTCGCGAATCGTTGTTACATTTGTCAACAACATAACGAGACGGTCAATACCAATTCCAAGTCCACCTGTTGGTGGCATACCATATTCAAGGGCTTCAACATAGTCATAGTCGATGCCTGTAGCTTCGTCATCTCCCAATTCTTTGGCACGCGCTTGCGCTTCGAACCGTTGCAATTGATCGATCGGATCATTCAATTCCGTGAAGGCATTCGCATACTCTTTGGTCATGATGAAGAGTTCGAAACGGTCAGTGAAGCGTGGATCTTCTGGATTTTTCTTAGCCAATGGAGATACTGCTACTGGGTGACCGTAAACAAAAGTTGGTTGCGTCAAGGTTTCTTCAACGAATTCTTCAAAGAAGGCATTGATAATTTGTCCCACTTCTGTGTAGTGTTTTTCAACCGGTACGTGTTTTTCGTTTGCAAGTGCTACAGCTTCTTCAAAGGTCATGTCTTGCCAGAAGTCAACGCCTGTGATTTCTTTGATCGCATCAACCATGTGAACCCGTTTGAATGGTTCGTTGATTTTGATTTCTGTTCCTTGGTAGTCGATTGGACCATCACCATGGACAGCTTTCGCAGCATGTTGGATGATACCTTCTGTTAAGTCCATGATATCGTGGAAATCAGCGTAAGCTTGGTAGACTTCGATTGAGGTGAATTCAGGGTTGTGAGTAGCATCCATTCCTTCGTTACGGAAGATGCGTCCGATTTCGTAAACGCGTTCCATCCCACCAACAATCAAACGTTTCAAGTGAAGCTCAGTCGCGATACGAAGCACCATGTCAATGTTTTGCGCATTGTGGTGAGTGATAAATGGTTTGGCAGCTGCACCCCCAGCTTCATTGTGAAGCACTGGTGTTTCCACTTCAAGGAATCCTTGACCATCTAAATAACGACGGATTTCAGAGATGATTTTTGAACGAGTTACAAAGCGTTCAAAGCTTTCACGGTTTGAAATCAAATCCAAATAACGTTTACGATAGATGGTTTCAACGTCTGAAAGTCCGTGGAATTTTTCAGGCAAAGGACGAAGGGCTTTTGACAAGTGAGTGATATGAGTTGCTTTAATCGAAAGTTCACCCATGTCTGTGCGCATGATTTCCCCTTCAACTCCAAGGAAATCACCAAGGTCTGCTTTTTTGAAGATTTCGTAGTTTTCTTCTCCAACAGCATCCTTACGAACGTAGATCTGAATTTGACCTTCACGGTCTTGAAGATGAGCAAAGCCAACCTTTCCTTTTCCACGTTTGGTTACGAGACGACCAGCAATAATAGCTGTTTCGTTCAAGTCGTGGAGTTGTTCTTTATCTAATTCTGAATATTTTTCTTTTAATTGACCTGAATTTGCAGTGCGTTCGAATCGCTTCCCAAATGGATCGATTCCTTGTTCACGAAGGGCCGCCATTTTCTCACGACGGACAATCTGCTGGTCATTTAATTCTTCCATATGTTCAGTAGTCATTTGGAACCTCCTAAGTTATTCTCCCCTATTCTATCATATTTAGACCAGAAATTCACTAATATTTACCAATTAAACAAAAATAAGATGGAAGAAAAAATGCAGCTTCTTGAATGAATACTCAAAAACAACTGAAGACCGTCGTTGACTACCTAAATAGCTTGACCTGTATAAGATGAGATGATTGAAAAGGGTTCGACAAAAGTACAAAAAAGGAGCGTGGTGAATCCTGAACCATTCATCCTGACCCGCTCCTATTTTTTATTCATAACGCAGTGCTTCGATCGGATTTAACTTAGAAGCCTTATTTGCTGGTAAAATTCCAAAGATAATGCCAACAAAAGCAGAGAAAATAATACTGCCGATAGCGACATTTAAGGAAATAATCGGTGGTCCTTCTAGGGAGGCTGCTGCGAGTGTAGTAATCAAGCTATTCACACCATAAGCAAGGCCAAGTCCAATCAGCCCACCAATGATAGTCAAGACCATCGACTCAATCAAAAATTGAACCAGAATCTTACCTCGGGTTGCTCCCAATGCTTTGCGAAGACCGATCTCTCTCGTCCGCTCTGTTACAGAAACCAACATGATATTCATGACTCCGATCCCACCAACTAAGAGAGAAATCCCAGCAATAGCTCCGATTACTGATGTCATAATTCCTACTACTTTGTTGGTTTCCTCTAGGATGCTATCCAAATTAAAGATTTGGAATTCTCCTTGGCGAACACCTGAAAGTTCTGTTAGCTTTTGAGCAGCCTCGATCCCAACGGTTTTAATCTGCTTCACATCCGGCACATGGACGACAATATTTTGAATTTCATCCGTTCCGAATTCAGAGGCGAGTTGTGTATTAGCCATCAAGGCACTGCCACCTGAGGAAGCTCCGTAAAGAGCTGTTCCTGCATTTGGATCCTTGAAAATACCAACGACACGATAATTGTTGTCCCCAACAGAGACTACCTGATTCAGTGGATTCTCCGTTCCAAATAATTGTTGGGCTAAGCCTTCATCCAGAAGCACTACCCGGGAGAAATTACTATAGTCTGAAGGGGTTAATTTTCGTCCAGATAAGAGCTCAACCTTTTTGACAGAAAAATAGGTCTCATTTACCCCTTGGATGTTCACTCCGTCTGCTTTTTTCTTTTGAAAAGCAATGGTTGCATTGGAGGTATTGCTAACATAGTAACCATCGATGCCTTGAATCTTGGTTAATTCCTTAACCCAAGATTCTTGCACAACTGGTGGTGCTTCTTGGACTTGACCATCAACATCTTCAGCGTTTTCCCCATCGATATCCGACGGAGCAGCCATCCCTCGGTCTTCAGCTGCAGGGCCACTTTCGCCTCCGCCTTCTCCTGTATCTTCAGAAGGGCCAATATTGATCCCAGTCACATAGCCACTCTTGTTGGGAGAATAAGAGATTTGTACATACTCTTGGTCCTTGGTGAAGGTCTTGGTGACACCAGCTTTCATACCATCTCCCAGAGCCATGATGACAACGACAGAAGCAACCCCAATAATGATCCCCACCATGGTCAAGAAAGACCGTAATTTATGGCTCATAATTGAGCTGATCGCAAATTTCCAATTTTGCATTAGGTCCCCCTTTCCAGCTTGCTATCTGAGGAGATCACTCCATCACGAATGACGATGCGACGATGCGCAAAGGCTGCAATTTCTGGCTCGTGTGTAACCATGATAATGGTTTTTCCTTCTTGGTTTAGCTTGGTTAACAAGTCCATTATTTGCTCCCCCGTCTTGGTATCTAGGGCTCCAGTCGGCTCATCTGCTAAGACGATGGCTGGCTGATTGACGAGAGCTCGAGCGATCGCAACCCGCTGTTTTTGACCCCCTGAGAGCTCTGAAGGCAAATGGTGCATACGAGAATGGAGCTCTACCTTTTCAAGGTACTGCTCAGCTAATTCCTTCCGTTTAGCAGGATGAACTCCCGCATAAATGAGAGGTAGTTCTACATTTTGAAAGGCATTGAGCTTAGAGAGAAGAAAGAATTGTTGAAAGACAAAACCGATCTGTTCATTTCGAACACGTGCTAATTTTTTCTCACTGAGATTTCCAACCTCCTGACCTTCTAGAAAATACTCTCCACTGGTCGGGCGATCCAACAAGCCAATGACGTTCATCAAGGTCGATTTTCCTGAGCCAGATGGACCCATAATGGCCACAAATTCTCCCTCTTCGACTTCTAAATCGATGTCTTTTAAGACACGAAGTTCCTGATCCCCATTTTTATAGGTTTTATTGATTCCTTTTAGTTCAATCAATTTTGTCATATTTTCCGATCTCTTTTCCATCTTCCAGTTTCTCATTAGGATTCACAATAACTTGAGCATCTTTCTTCAAGCCTGACAAGATTTCCTGATTTTCAGCATCGGCGTTACCAAGCGTCACTTTTACTTTCTTAGCCTTGCCATTTTCGACCGTCCATACATAGCTCGTATCCCCATCAGCCATGATACTTGTCACGGGAACAAGGGGATGTTGAGTAGAACTTTTGACTTCAATATTGACAGAAAAGCCTTGTTTGAGTTCCCCAATCTCACTGGTAATATCCACTGTGAATGGGTACTTGGCTCCACCGCTTCCTTGTGTTCCACCTGCTGCATTGGCACCTGCTTGACCCGCGTCGGTCGGATAGTTGGCTACATAAGAAATCTTTCCTGTCCAGGTTTTATCTGGATAAACCTTGGAAGTGAGGACCACTTCCTGACCTTCAGAGATATTGGCCAAATTGTATTCAGACAACTCCCCTTTGACTTGTAAATTCCCGTTGCTCACAATGTGAACCAGAGTTTGGTTGGTCCCTGTAGTCGATTTTGAAACATCTTTATTGACTTCGACCACGGTACCATCTGTATTACTCCTAACTGTTGTCGCATCCAGAAGAGCCTTAGCCTTGTTCATATTATCGACCGCATCCGACTTAGCATCTCGTAAATCGCTAGCTTGAGAATCGACTGTTCGCTGGGTCTGCGAAGCTGATTTGGCATCTGCTTCTTCATCGCCTGTCGTATCAATGGTCACACCATTTGTCAGTAAGTCATTTAACTGACGATCTGCCTTATTGACAGCACGAACGGCTGCATCATAAGCGGTTTGGGCCTCTGTACTGCTATACTGAACAATTGGCTGACCGGCCGTTACTTGATCTCCTACATTGACCAAAATCGATTGCAAATCCCCTTTGGTTCCATCAAAATAGACATACTGTTCCTGGTTGGCAGTGACTTTCCCAGTTAACAAGACTGAAGAAGCGATCGATCCATCCTTGACCGTTTGCACCATTGGAGTTTCTTTTGTGATTGCTTGATCAGGAGTACTTGGGTGCGAAAACATCATCACACTTCCTGTTCCAATCACCACAATTGCTGCACCTGCAGCTGTAAATAGTTGCCATTTTTTCAATTTCTTCATCGTTTTTCTCCATCAAAGAAAGCGTTTTATTCTATACCATAGTATACCATATTTCCTTACTTTTCTATCTAAAATTGACACAGCAAAATGAAATTTAAATGCTTGGGAACATGCTAAACCCTTGACTTTTGTAACAATTGATATTACAATCAAACTGAAATCCCATTTAGGAGGAAAACATGAAAGAATTTGATATTATTTCAATCGGTGGAGGTAGTGGAGGAATCGCTACGATGAACCGGGCTGGGGAGTACGGAGCGCGGGCTGCCGTCATTGAAGAAAAACAACTGGGTGGAACCTGTGTCAACAGAGGATGTGTGCCTAAAAAGATTATGTGGTATGGTGCACAAATTGCAGAAGCTATTCGTGATTATGGACCAGACTATGGATTTACCTCTGAACAAACAAGATTTGATTTTGCAACTTTAAGAAAAAATCGCGAAGCCTATATTGACCGTTCTCGCAATTCCTATGATGGCAGTTTCAAACGCAATGGGGTTGAACGAATTGAAGGACGTGCTCGTTTTGTGGATGCTCATACGGTTGAGGTAAATGGGGAAACCATTAAGGCCAAGCATATCGTGATTGCGACCGGTGCCCATCCTTTTATCCCTTCTGTTCCTGGAGCTGAATTTGGCGAAACGTCTGATGATGTCTTTGCTTGGGAAGAACTTCCTACATCTGTTGCCATTATTGGAGCTGGCTACATCGCAGTGGAACTAGCCGGTGTGCTCCATGCCCTTGGTGTTCAGACCGATCTCTTCGTTCGCGGTGATCGTCCCTTAAGAAAGTTTGATTCCTACATTGTCGATGGCTTAATGGAAGAAATGGAAAAACAAAACCTTCCGCTTCACAAACATAAGGTTCCCATGAAGCTTGAAAAATTAGAAGACGGTCGGGTTAAGATTTATTTTGAGGATATGACCAGCCACGTGGCAGATCATGTTATCTGGGCAACAGGACGAAAACCAAACGTCCAGGATCTCAATCTAGAAGCTGCAGGCGTCACCTTAAATGAAAAAGGATTCATTGGAGTAGATGAATACCAGAATACAGTTATTCCAGGAATCTATGCTCTTGGGGATGTTACAGGAGAAAAAGAATTAACTCCTGTCGCTATTAAAGCTGGACGCACTCTTTCTGAACGACTATTCAATGGAAAAGTCAATGCCAAAATGGATTATACAAACATCCCAACCGTTGTCTTTTCTCACCCTGCTATTGGAACCGTTGGCCTAACGGAGGAAGAAGCCCAGCAAACTTATGGTAAAGAGAATATCAAAGTCTATACTTCTCAATTTGCTTCCATGTACACCGCTGTTACCCAACACCGCCAGCAAGCAAAATTCAAACTCATCACTGCCGGTCCCGAAGAAAGGGTCGTTGGCCTTCATGGTCTTGGCTACGGAGTCGATGAAATGATCCAAGGATTTGCAGTTGCTATCAAGATGGGAGCGACAAAAGCCGATTTCGACGCAACCGTCGCCATTCACCCAACCGGATCCGAAGAATTCGTGACAATGAGATAAAACATAAGCTTGAAGTTGTTCCACTTTAAGCTAAAAGGACTATTTAAACAAACAATAGTCCTTTTTCATTTATCTGATTTTAATAAAATCCTTAAAATTTCATAGATAAAATATTTTTATTGTTAAAATCTTACTAATTTGTGATATAATTCACTTTGTAGATGTCTTTTTTGAAAATAGACTAGTGGGGGGTGCACTTTTATTAATGTCGTCTTAAAAGACACCTATAAAAATTTCTCAATTTTGTAAGTTTTTGGCAACAACATACAAATTGATGTAGATAATTGGAGAAAAATGGGAGAAGAAAATGAAAAAAATGAATCTAAGTAGACTTGTCAAAGTCTTCTTTATTGTATTTTTACCATTATTATTCATCGTATTATCGCAATCTGATATGGTAAAAGCTGGCGATGTCAGCAACAATATTAGCTCACTTACTGTTTCATCAGAAGAAATCACAGATGGTGGACAAACAACTGTTAAGTTTACATTTGATGAGCATGCACAAAAGATTCAACCGGGGGATACATTAAAAGTTAATTGGACTAGTTCTGGAACAGTCTTTGGGATAGGATTTAAAAAGACTATTCCATTAAGTATTGACGGAACTTACGTTGGAGACATGGTCATTACAGATGGATCTGCGACAGTTACTTTCAATGAAGCTATCAAAAACCTTCAAAACATTCGCGGTTGGGGTGAGTTTGAGATTGAGGGTCATAACGATACAGCAACCGATAAGGAGCATGTTGGAAAATTCACTATTATTAGTGGAGCTAGAAAAGTAGAATTAAACGTTAAGAAAATAGCTACTGGTGTTAACAGCGCTCCATTCTATCTCAAAGCGGGAGATATGCACGCGAATGATCCTGAACATATTCTTTGGACACTAACCATTAATGCAATGAACTTAGATGTAGATGGTGATGTTCGTGTTGAAGATGACATCCAAGGTGGTCATTCACTTGTAAAAGATAGTTTTAGTATTACTACTACAGGTAACAAACCAGGATATTACGGTGGCTCAACTGCTATCGACGATTTCTTAGCAGCCTTTCCTGGATCAACATTCACAGTTGATGCTGCAGGAAAAATTACAGTTACGATTCCTCAAAGTGAAATTAATAAGACTGGTGTCCTGATCTTTTACCAGACTAAAGTAGAGAATGAAAATCAAAAGAATTTCTTAAACAATACTAAGGTATGGTATCACGTTAAAGGTGAGCAAGCAGTTGTTGCAAAGGAAGTCAATGCATCTGTTGCAAATATTAATGCAAACGGTGGAGTGGATGGCGATATGACATCAACCACTACAACTACTACAACTACTACGACTCAAGAGCCAACTACTACAACCACTACGACTCAAGAGCCAACTACTACAACCACTACGACTCAAGAGCCTACTACTACAACCACTACGACTCAAGAGCCTACAACCACAACCACTACGACTCAAGAGCCTACTACCACAACTACTACGACTCAAGAGCCTACTACCACAACTACTACGACTCAAGAGCCTACAACTACAACTACTACGACTCAAGAGCCTACAACTACAACTACTACGACTCAAGAGCCTACAACTACAACTACTACGACTCAAGAGCCTACAACTACAACTACTACGACTCAAGAGCCTACTACCACAACTACTACGACTCAAGAGCCTACAACTACAACTACTACGACTCAAGAGC
>CAJJKY010000024.1 GCA_905188195.1 Streptococcus parasanguinis
ATAGAATAGTAAAGTATGTTTAGTAACTGATCACAACTAGCCGGCTAAACGAATACAAAATCTATGAGGAGGTATTCATCGTGAAACGTACTTATCAACCAAGTAAACTTCGTCGTGCGCGCAAACATGGTTTCCGTCACCGTATGGCAACTAAAAATGGTCGTCGCGTATTGGCAGCTCGTCGTCGTAAAGGACGCAAAGTTTTGGCTGCCTAATTCAGATAAAAACCTAAAAACCAGTAGAAACTCGAGACTACTGGTTTTTGTTTTGTCCGAAAGTGAATTTAGAGGCGCTTTCTGCTATAATAGAAAGAAGAAAAACTCGGAAGAAAAGGAAGATCATGCAGATTTTTGATACCCACACCCATCTCAATGTGGAAGAATTCGCAGGAAAAGAACAAGAAGAGCTCGACTTGGCCAAGGAAATGGGTGTTGTAGCCCACAATATCGTTGGTTTTGACAAACCGACGATTGAGCGAGGAATAGCCTTGGCAGACCAGCACCCAGAACTCTATCTCACGCTTGGTTGGCACCCCACTGAGGCAGGTGATTATAGTCCTGAAGTGGAGGTCTATTTACTTGAACAGCTAAAACATCCCAAAGTCGTCGCACTCGGAGAAATCGGTCTGGATTACCACTGGATGACGGCACCAAAAGATGTCCAAGAAAAGGTTTTTCGTCGTCAGATTCAATTGTCTAAGGACTTGGACCTCCCCTTTGTGGTGCATACACGCGATGCTTTAGAAGATACTTATGCCATCATCAAGAGTGAAGGAGTCGGGCCTCGCGGTGGGATCATGCATTCTTTCTCAGGAAGTTTAGAAGAAGCTAAACGCTTCATGGGTCTGGGAATGATGATTTCTTTTTCTGGAGTGGTGACCTTTAAGAAAGCCACAGATGTCCAAGAAGCGGCAGCTGGCCTTCCATTAGACAAGATCTTGGTTGAAACAGACGCCCCTTATCTGGCACCAGTTCCCAAACGTGGTCGGGAAAATAAAACAGCCTACACTCGTTATGTGGTAGATTTTATTGCAGAACTACGTGGCTTAACAACAGAAGAAGTGGCTCAGGCAACCTATGACAATGCAAGAAAGGTATTTGGCCTTGACTGAGAAAAGAAAAATACCAGAAGTGATTGTCGTGGAGGGCAAGGACGACACAGCCAATCTCCGTCGTTTTTATGAGGTGGATACCTATGAAACACGAGGCTCTGCGATCGATCAGGATGACTTGGAACGAATTGCTACCTTGCAGGAGTTGCGTGGGGTCATTGTCTTTACCGATCCAGACTACAATGGCGAGCGCATTCGCAAGATCATTATGCAAGAGGTGCCCCAGGCCAAACATGCCTTTTTAAATCGTGGCGAAGCAGTGCCCAAATCCAAGACCAAGGGGCGTTCTCTTGGAGTGGAGCATGCCAGCTTTGAAGACTTAGAAAAAGCCCTAGCTGGACTGGTCGGGTCTTACGAAGATGAAAATTTCTTTGATATCACAAAGACTGACTTGATGCGGCTTGGACTTTTGATGGGAAGCGATAGTCGCAAACGGCGGGAATATCTAGGAGAAGCCTTGCGCATCGGCTACTGCAATGGCAAGCAATTGATCAAACGCTTGGAATTGTTTGGAATTTGTTTAGCACAAGTCGAAGAGGCCATGGCCAGTTATTAAGACGGAAGTAGAGGGGATCCTTTACCCCTAAACTGATTAGAAAAGAGAAAAAATGAGAATTGCAGATTATAGCGTGACCAAGGCAGTGCTGGAGCGTCACGGTTTTACCTTTAAAAAATCCTTCGGTCAGAACTTCTTGACCGATACCAACATCCTTCAAAAAATTGTGGATACGGCAGAGATTGATAAGCAGGTCAATGTCATCGAAATCGGTCCTGGAATTGGAGCTTTGACTGAGTTCTTGGCGGAAAATGCGGCAGAAGTCATGGCATTTGAGATCGATGACCGCTTGGTTCCCATTTTGGCGGATACCTTGCGGGATTTTGACAATGTCACGGTTGTCAACCAAGACATCCTCAAGGTAGACCTCAACCAGTACATCGCAGAGTTTAAAAATCCAGGCCTTCCGATCAAGGTGGTGGCTAACCTTCCTTACTACATCACAACTCCAATCCTCATGCACTTGATCGAATCCAAGATTCCTTTCCAAGAATTTGTGGTCATGATGCAAAAAGAGGTGGCAAACCGCATCTCAGCTGAGCCCAACACCAAGGCTTATGGGTCTTTGTCCATTGCAGTCCAATACTATATGACCGCTAAGGTAGCCTTTATCGTGCCTCGCACCGTCTTTGTGCCAGCGCCAAACGTCGATTCTGCCATCCTCAAGATGGTGCGTCGCGAAGAACCAGCAGTAACTGTCAAGGACGAAGATTTCTTCTTCTCTGTCAGCAAGGCTAGCTTTGTCCACCGCCGCAAAACGCTTTGGAACAACTTGACCAGTCGCTTTGGCAAGACTGAAGAAATCAAAGCCAAACTGGAAGCAGGGATCCAAGCTGCAGGCCTGCAACCTTCTGTACGAGGAGAAGCCCTTAGCTTAGAAGACTTCGCCCGACTAGCTGACGGACTTCTAGAAGCTGGGATCAAATAATAGAAAAGACATGGGTTCGTAATCTTCTTTCTTAATTATAAATACGCTATGAAGTACGGTGTTTTTTATGTGATTTCGAATGATATCGGTTATAAAACGAGACTTTCCGCTGTGAGAAAAGAGCCTAAATAAAAGGTAGTTTAGGCTCTCGGAATTTTTGAGACTTAAGGCTCAAAAATTAGTTATGGAACTTCGGAGAAGTTCGCTAACGTCCGTACTCACCTAAGGAAAGTCTCAAAGAAGTTTTATAAGTAATAAGCCATAGGTCATGACCTATGGCTTATTTGCATCGTAAGGAAAGGACGGGATTTGAACCCGCGCGTGAAGAAAATCCACTTGCCGGATTTCGAGTCCGGTGCCGTACCGAGCTGGGCCACCTTTCCAAGATGCGGAGAAAGGGATTTGAACCCTCACGCCCGAAGAGGCACATGCGCCTGAAGCATGCGTGTCTGCCGTTCCACCACCTCCGCATAGTTCTATTATACTCTTTTTAAAAGAAATGCCAAGGAAAAAAAGGAACAGGGGAGCCTACAGATGGTTCCTGTTCCTCTTATCAATCGATCATTTCAATGCCGCAGGATATAGGCTCTCTTGCTCCTTGGAGGTATCTTTGAGGATAAAGATGGCCCATAAAAGAGCTAAGATGCAGACCACTAATCCCGGGATGCCCCCTTCAGGACCAAATTCACCACCAGTGATCAAGGTATGATTTGAAGTTGTGAAGTACATTAAGGATGATTCACTATCAAAGCCACTGACATGAAAACCATAGACATTTCCCATCAGGAAATTCCAGGCAAAGTGGAAGCCACAAGGTCCCCAAATATTCCCGCGTTTCAGGGCATAGACTGCTGTAAAGACCCCAAAGAAGAAGAGATGAACAGTAGAGAACCAAGAAGCTCCGTTGTTATTCATATGGAAGTAGGAGAACATAGTAGCTGAGATCAGGATAGCTAGAAGGGCATTGGTATGGTAGGAGATAGTTGGAATCAACCAACCACGGATATAAATTTCTTCTGCCGCAGTTTGGAAAATATAGCCGATCAAGACCAAAATCCAAGATACAAGAAATGGCATACTAAATTGAATGCGATGGAATGTGGCATTTCCAGTAACTAAAAAGACGATCAAGACTGTGGTGATCATGATGCCTCCCACAAGGCAACCTTTGGCGAATTCAGAAAGCCCATTTCCTTTGGAAAATCCCATGGTTCGAATAGGCCGCTTTTCAATCAAGCGAACCCAAAGGAAGAAGGCAATGATGGTATAGAGGAAGGACCAAAGGTCAAGGATGTTCCACCAGTCTGGGATCCAGTGTTGCTTATTGAGAAAGAAGCTGGTCGATGCTGTGCTAACAGGGGACATGTACTCTGTGATGTAATACAGAATAAACGGAGCCAAAAACCATGGTGTCAGAAATTTTCCCTTTTTGATATTGGCAATCAAGGGATTCTCTTTAGAAAGAAAAGAAAGACTCATAAAGAACCTCCATCTAAAAACGTAGAACAAAGAAACAGCTTTCTTTGTACAGCAAGTAATCGTTGAAACAAGGCGCTTCTTGATGTCACTTCCTTTCTGCGTTCTTGTTTCGAGCTTCCCACAAGCAACTTATTTATGAATGTTTTTTCACATTTATTATACCTAAATTAGGAAGCGGTTACAATACCCCTATCTTTATTATCCCTAAAAATATTACTGAAACTAGTTCCAGATTTTTCTTATTGAGCAATCCAGCCTTATTTCTCATTTTTTGGTATAATAGATAGTATTAATCTCAAAGGAGTGCGATTTGCAAGGAACAATCGTCAAGGCCTTGGCTGGCTTCTACTACGTGGAGTCAGACGGTCACATTTACCAGACACGGGCTCGTGGAAATTTTAGAAAAAAAGGACAGACTCCTTATGTGGGGGATCAGGTGGAGTTTTCTGCTGAAGAGAATTCAGAAGGCTACATTTTGAGCATTGCGCCTCGAAAAAATAGCCTCGTGCGTCCTCCTATTGTCAATATTGATCAGGCAGTAGTGATCATGTCAGCGAAGGAGCCTGATTTCAATGCCAATCTTTTAGACCGTTTTCTGGTTCTTTTGGAGCACAAGGGGATTCATCCCATTGTCTATATTTCAAAACTGGACTTGTTAGAAGATATGGAAGACATCCACTACTACCAAGGAATCTACCAGGCTATTGGCTATGATTTTGTCTTGTCGATTGAGGAACTCTTGCCTCTTTTGACCAATCAAACCACGGTCTTTATGGGACAGACCGGTGTAGGAAAATCGACCTTGCTCAATAAAATCGCTCCGGATCTGGAACTTGAAACGGGTGAGATTTCAGATAGTCTGGGGCGCGGTCGACACACGACCCGAGCTGTCAGCTTTTACCATTTAAATGGAGGAAAGATCGCGGACACGCCGGGCTTCTCCTCCCTCGATTATGAAGTGACGACCAGTGAAGACTTAAATCAAGCCTTTCCAGAGATCGCCGATGTGAGCCACTCTTGTAAATTTCGTACCTGTACCCACACGCATGAGCCCGCTTGTGCGGTGAAACCAGCCGTTGAAAGAGAGGAAATTGCATCTTTCCGTTATGAGGATTACTTGCAATTTCTAAGTGAGATTGAAAACCGTCGCGAAACCTATAAAAAAGTTTCGAAAAAAATGCCAAAATAGGAGACACTACAACGATGAAAACAATGAAATTAGCCCCCTCAATTTTGAGTGCCGATTATGCCAATTTTGAAAGTGAATTGAAACGCTTAGAAGCCGCAGGAGCTGACTATGCCCATATCGATGTCATGGATGGCCATTTTGTGCCTAATATCAGCTTTGGAGCGGGTGTCGTAGAGAGCATGCGTCCGCATAGCAAGTTGGTCTTTGATTGCCACTTGATGGTCACCAATCCCGAACACCATATCGAAGAATTTGCCCGTGCAGGTGCTGACATCATCAGCATCCATGTGGAAGCGACTCCCCATATTCACGGAGCCCTTCAAAAAATTCGTCAAGCGGGTGTGAAGGCGAGTGTCGTGATCAACCCAGGGACTCCTGTAGACAGTATCAAACATGTCTTGAATTTGGTGGATCAAGTCTTGGTCATGACCGTTAATCCAGGATTCGGTGGTCAAGCCTTCTTGCCTGAAACCATGGACAAGGTGCGCGAATTAGCCGCTCTTCGTGAAGAAAAAAGCTTAGACTTTGATATCGAAGTGGATGGTGGAATTGATGGCCAAACTATTTCCCAAGCCAAAGAAGCTGGGGCCAATGTCTTTGTAGCAGGCTCTTATGTCTTTAATGGGGAGGTAAATGAGCGCGTTCAAACACTCCGAGATGCTGTAAATGGATAACATCGCAATACTGGCAGGAGGGGACAGCACGCTTTTGCCAAGAGATCATGACGTTTATGTAGGCGTTGATGGTGGCTGTTTGAAGTTACTGGAACAAGGTCTGCCTTTAGATATAGCTGTGGGAGATTTCGATTCCGTCTCTGAGACCGATTTGCGCAAGATCCGAACCCAAGCCAAGCAAGTTGTTCAATCCGTCCCGGAAAAGAACGATACGGATTTGGAATTGGCCTTGAAAGCAGCCTTTGAGGCCTATCCAGATGCTGCTGTCACCGTTTATGGTGCCTTTGGCGGTCGCTTGGATCACTTTTTGTCCAATATCTTTTTGCCGACCGATCCAGACCTAGCTCCCTACATGGAGCAGATCCAATTAGTCGACGGTCAAAATCGCTTGATCTACAGACCAGCTGGTTGCCATGAGATTCAGCCAGATCCTGCCATGTCCTATGTTGGTTTTATGCCTGTCGGACAAGGCCACTTAGAGATCACAGGGGCCAAGTATCCGCTCCATCAGGAGAATTATTTTTTGAAGGCCATGTATGGCTCCAATGAATTTTTGGATCAACCGATTCAAGTGAGTCTTGATCGTGGCTATCTTGTCATTGTTTATAGTAAAGACAGAGGTTAATATGAATATCATTCTGCTTCTGATTGGCCTACTCAATCTGAGCCTCCTCATCTATTTCTTGCAACGGTCAGACGACACAAGACCGGCTTTACGAGAGATGCTGGAAGACCATGAGGATCATTTGACAGACCAGTTGGACTATCGTTTTGAAAAAGAAAGACAAGCAAGCCAGATTGCCAATCAGCAGTTAGAGATCGCTCTGACAGATCGCTTGACCGAGATGCGAGTGGAGATCCACCAGCAGACGACGGCTCTGCGCGCTGAGATGAATGAGCACTTTACTAAAAATCGGGACAAAACAGATGAGCGCATGCGCCAGATCCAAGAGTCCAATGAAGTGCGGCTAGAACAGATGCGCCAAACGGTAGAAGAAAAATTGGAGAAAACCTTGCAGCACCGCTTGCAGACCTCCTTTGAGACGGTTTCAAAACAATTGGAGTCGGTCAACAAAGGGTTGGGAGAAATGCAGACAGTGGCGCGGGATGTCGGAACCCTTAATAAAGTTCTCTCCAACACCAAGACGCGTGGGATTATGGGCGAATTGCAGCTGGGTCAAATCATTGAAGATATCTTGACCCCAGCCCAGTATGAGCGGGAGTTTGTCACCGTTCCCCAATCCAGTGAGCGCGTGGAGTATGCCATTAAGCTTCCAGGACAAGGAGAGGAGCCAGTCTATCTGCCGATTGACTCTAAATTCCCACTGGAAGACTACTATCGTCTGGAAGAAGCTTATGAATCAGGAGAGAAAGAGGAGATCGAGCGTTACCGCAAGGCCCTTCTTGCTAGTATCAAGCGTTTTGCTAAGGATATCCAACAAAAATACCTCTTTCCACCAGCGACAACGAATTTCGGAATTCTCTTTTTGCCAACCGAAGGCCTCTATTCCGAAGTGGTTCGCAATCCAGAATTCTTCGATCGCTTGCGTCGGGACGAACAAATTTTAGTGGCTGGGCCAAGTACCTTATCAGCCCTCTTGAACTCCTTGTCTGTTGGCTTTAAAACGCTCAACATCCAAAAGAGTGCAGATGACATTAGCAAGGTGTTGGGATCGGTCAAATCAGAATTCCATAAGTTTGGAGGGATTCTGGCCAAGACTCAGCGCCATTTAAAGAATGCTTCCAATAATATTGATGATTTGCTAACCAGACGGACCAGTGCCATCGAGCGGACACTCCGCCAAATCGAAAGCGATGAGGACCTGCTGGGACTAGATGTATATATAGAAGATGGAGAAGATGATGGTCAAAATTAACCAAATGAAAAAAGATGAATTGTTCGAAGGATTCTATTTGATCAAGTCAGCAGAAGTGCGTCAAACGCGGGCCGGGAAAAACTACCTCGCCTTTGTCTTCCAGGATGAGACCGGTACAATCGAAGGTAAACTATGGGATGCCCAACCCCACAATGTAGAGAGTTTTATGGCTGGGCGCGTGGTCCATATGTCTGGACGTCGAGAAGTTTACAATAATACTCCGCAAGTCAACCAATTAAACATGCGCTTGCCCCAAGCAGGAGAGCCCAACAATCCAGCAGACTTCAAGGAAAAACCACCAGTAGATCCCAAGGAATTGCATGAATACCTGTCAAACATGATTTTCAAAATTGAAAATCCAGTCTGGCAACGGATTGTCCGTGCCCTCTATGGGAAATATGAGAAAGAGTTTTATAGCTATCCAGCTGCTAAGACCAACCACCATGCCTTTGAAGCAGGCCTTGCTTATCATACGGCAACCATGGTCCGCTTGGCAGATAGTATCGGCGATATCTATCCTCAGTTGAATAAGAGCTTGCTCTTTGCAGGGATTATGTTACACGATTTGGCCAAAGTGATCGAGTTGACGGGACCTGAAAATACAGAATACACTGTTCGGGGCAACCTCATCGGCCACATTGCACTGATCGATGAAGAAATCACCAAGGTCTTGCAAGACTTGAAGATTGATGACCAAAAAGAAGAAGTCATCGTCCTTCGCCATGTGATCTTGAGTCACCATGGCTTGCTCGAATACGGTAGTCCTGTTCGTCCAAAAATCATGGAAGCAGAGATTATTCATATGATCGATAATTTGGATGCGGAAATGATGATGATGACAACAGCCCTTGGCTTAATTGGTCCTGGCGAAATGACCAATAAAATCTTTGCTATGGAAAATCGTTCCTTCTATAAACCGAATCTCGACTAGTAAAAACAGAGATAAATACGGGAATGATTCTGCCAAAAATAAAATAATCAGGAAAAAACGGCCTTCTGTAAATCAGAATGTTCGTTTTTTTCGCTTCTTATGGTATAATGATAGAAAAAACTACATGGTGAGAAAATGAAATTAAGAAGAAGTGAACGGATGGTCGTAATTTCTAATTACTTGATCAACCATCCCTATGAATTGACTAGCCTCAATACGTTTGCGGAAAAGTATGAGTCTGCCAAGTCTTCCATCTCAGAAGATATCGTGATCATTAAGCGTGCGTTTGAAGAGATGGAAATCGGAAATATTGAGACCATTACAGGAGCTGGTGGAGGTGTTATCTTTACACCGTCTATCTCAGATCAAGAATCCAAAGAAATCGTCGAAGATCTTTGCAAGCAACTGTCTGAAAGTGATCGTATCCTTCCTGGTGGCTACATTTACCTGTCTGATCTTTTGAGTAATCCAAAGATTTTGAATCGGATCGGCCGCATCATTGCCAAAGCCTTTCGAGATAAGAAAATTGATGCTGTCATGACCGTAGCAACCAAGGGAGTTCCTTTAGCGAATGCAGTGGCCAATGTCTTGAATGTTCCATTTGTCATTGTCCGTCGTGATTTGAAAATCACAGAAGGGTCAACCGTTAGTGTCAACTATGTTTCAGGCTCAAGTGGGGATCGCATTGAGAAAATGTTCCTTTCAAAACGGAGCCTAAAAGCAGGAAGCAGGGTCTTGATTGTCGATGACTTCCTTAAAGGTGGCGGAACGATTAACGGGATGGTCAGTCTCTTGGCTGAATTCGATTCTGAATTAGCAGGGGTAGCTGTCTTTGCGGATAATGCTGCAACCGACCGTGAATTCTTTGAACACAAATCCTTATTGCGCGTGACCAACATCGATGTAAAAGAAAATAAATTGAGTGTCGAAGTTGGGAATATCTTTGATTAAGAGCAACAAAGGAGGATCAAAAAGTGAAAAGAATTTTAGATCGATTTGATAATAGTCCTTTGTGGATTCGATTGGTGACAGTCCTGTCTCTATCCTTTATTTTGGTAGCTGGTTTGTATACCGTTAAAAAGAATACAGCTGCCCAGGTAACGACAGAAATTCAACCTGCTAAAAAAACAGGTTCCCTTCCAGTGAAAAAGGAAACAAAGGAAGAAAAAGAAAAGAAGGAAGAAAAGAAAAATACAGAAGCTGCTGAAAAAGCAGTCGTTCAAATGGAAACAACGCCAAGTCAAGATTCTGTGAACGCTGCCCAAGCTGCTGTGAAGAAAGTCAAAGATGCGACTCAAAAGCAATCGCTTGAGGCCCGTATCCAATACATCGCTAACTATTATGGACTGACCTATGAGAGCGACACAGTGGCAACACAGCAGACTCAAACAGACGCTAATGCCAACACGAATGCGAACGCAAATACTAATGCTAATGCTGGAGTAGCTGGAGCCAATGCGACAGTTCAACCACAACAGCAACAACAGTATGCTCCGGCTGCAGATGCAGGGGCAGAAGAACCTGCTGAAGCTGGTCAATAATGAACTTTTTCGACTTCTTTAAAAAATAAAAAAACATCTTGCAATCAAAGTGCCGTCATGTTATAATAATAGACGGTACTTTTTACTTTTGGTCTCTCAAGAGTGTACAGGGACGTGCTGACAAATGTTGCAAAAGTACACACAGATGGTAGCTGTCACCAAGTGTACCATCACCAAAAATAAAAAATTTCACAGGAGAATGTAGATGCCTACAATTAACCAATTGGTTCGCAAACCGCGTAAATCAAAAGTAGAAAAATCTAAATCACCAGCTTTGAACGTTGGTTACAACAGTCATAAAAAAGTTCAAACAAACGTTTCTTCACCACAAAAACGTGGTGTTGCAACTCGTGTTGGAACAATGACACCTAAAAAACCTAACTCTGCCCTTCGTAAATTTGCCCGTGTACGTTTGAGCAACTTGATCGAAGTGACTGCTTATATCCCAGGTATCGGACACAACTTGCAAGAACACAGCGTGGTTCTTCTTCGTGGTGGACGTGTAAAAGACCTTCCAGGGGTACGTTACCATATCGTCCGTGGAGCACTTGATACTGCAGGTGTAAACGATCGTAAACAAGGCCGTTCTAAATACGGTACTAAAAAACCAAAAGCATAAGGAAAGGGGATAAAGAAAAATGAGTCGTAAAAACCGTGCGCCTAAACGCGATGTATTGCCAGATCCGCTTTACAATTCACAATTAGTTACTCGTCTTATCAACCGCGTTATGCTTGATGGTAAACGTGGTACAGCTGCTTCAATCGTATACGGAGCTTTCGAACAAATTAAAGAAGCTACTGGAAACGATGCTCTTGAAGTATTCGAAACAGCTATGGAAAACATCATGCCTGTACTTGAAGTACGTGCTCGCCGTGTCGGTGGTTCTAACTACCAAGTCCCAGTTGAAGTTCGTCCAGAACGTCGTACAACACTTGGACTTCGTTGGTTGGTAACAATCGCTCG
>CAJJKY010000025.1 GCA_905188195.1 Streptococcus parasanguinis
TTTCATTTAATCAATTTTCGCAACATTGAGAAGCAGCGAGCTAGTCAAAACAGACAAAGAACTAAGGGCCATAGCAAGACCTGCTAGTTCTGGATTGAGGGTCAATCCCAGTCCTACAAAGACTCCAGCAGCAATTGGAATCCCAAGGATATTGTAGATAGAGGCCCAGAAGAGATTGAGTAAGATCCTGCGGAAGGTCTTTTGACTCATGTCAAAGGCGCGCACAACGCCAAGCAAATCATTTTGCGTGAGCACGATGCCACCGGACTCGATCGCAATATCCGTTCCAGATCCCATAGCGATCCCCACATCCGCGATCGAGAGAGCTGGAGCATCATTGATCCCATCTCCAACAAACGCGACCTTGCTAGCTTCTTGCAGTTTTTGGATGGCGCTAGCTTTTTCTTGAGGAAGGACATCAGCAATGACGGTGTCAATTCCCACTTGCTTAGCAATAGCTTGGGCCACCCGTTCATTATCCCCCGTTAACATGACCGTTTTCAAGCCCCGTTCTTTGAGCTTTTTGATCGCTTCTTTTGAGCTGGCCTTCGGAGCATCTTGAATGGCAATCAACCCAATCACTTGCCCATCCACAGACAAACTGATCACTGTTTTGGCCTGCTCTTGCAACTCTACCATCCGTTTTTCAAGCTCCGGATCCATCGCTGTCCCGTCATGAAGTTTGCCATTTCCCAAGGTCACCAACTGCTGGTCGATCTGACCTTGGACCCCTTTTCCTTCAATCGCTTGGAAGTTTTCCACAGGGGATAACACCAAACCTTTTTCTTCTGCTTGGGATAACACCGCTTGGGCTAGTGGATGTTCTGAAAAAGTTTCAAGACTAGCAGCCAGTGTCAAGACACGCGCTTCATCTCCTACAACATCGGTTACAAGTGGTTGGCCA
Source organism: Streptococcus parasanguinis (assembly GCA_905188195.1). Classification (GTDB taxonomy): domain Bacteria; phylum Bacillota; class Bacilli; order Lactobacillales; family Streptococcaceae; genus Streptococcus; species Streptococcus parasanguinis_P. The sequence continues at coordinate 905 of CAJJKY010000025.1, forward strand.
ATGGTAATAGTCCCTGTCTTATCAAACACAACGGTTTGAATCTTTTGCACTTCTTGAAGAACTGTTCCATTTTTAATCAGAACCCCCATCTTGGCACTACGGCCGGTTCCGACCATCAGGGCTGTTGGGGTTGCTAAACCAAGGGCACAAGGACAGGCAATAATGAGGACAGAGACTGCATAGAGCATGGCCTCTTGAAGCGACGCGCCCAGAAGCACGGACCAAACCCAGAAAGTCGCAATGGCCAAAATCGTCACCACTGGAACAAAGATACCTGAAATCTTATCCGTCAAATCTTGAATAGGAGCACGACTGGATTGGGCCATTTTGACAAAGTCTACAATTTGAGATAAGAGGGTCTCACTACCGACTTTTTCAGCCTTAAAGAGAATGGTCCCATTGCTGTTGATAGTGGAGCCGATAACTGCATCACCAACTGATTTTTCCACAGGCAAGCTTTCACCTGTCACCATCGACTCATCAATGGTCGTACTTCCTTCTACAATCGTCCCATCAACCGCAATCTTTTCCCCAGGACGGACCCGAATCAAGTCATCAATTTGGATATCTTCTGCCGCCACCTCGACATAGTTCCCATCACGGAGAACTTGAGCCGTTTTTGCCTGCAAATCCAACAACTTTTCCACAGCCTCGGAGGCATTGTTACGCATCCGTTCTTCAAAGATTTGCCCTAAGAGGATAAAGAAGATGATAAAACCCGCAGCCTCAAAGTATACTGGCTGACCAGTAAAAAGGGCAAATACACTATAGACATAGGCTACCAGGGTTCCAAGAGCTACCAAGGTATCCATATTGGAATGGTGCTTCTTAAATGAGGCCCAGGCACTCTTGATAAAAGGTACTCCTGCTACCAACATGATCGGCGTTGTCGCTAGAAAAGTCCCCCAGCGACTGACTGGATGGGATACAAATCCTGCCATCATCCCGATCATCAAGATCAATAAGGGAAGAGTGAAGATACTAGTAATCCAAAAGCGACCCAGTAAACCTAAGACACGACGGCGTTTTTCCACAACCGTGTAGGAACCCTTTTGCATCTTCATTCCACATGAAAACTCAAAGTCCCCTGTTTCTGTCGGGGTAAAGGATATCACCTTATCCACACCGACTTCCAAAGGCTCTAAAATCCCTTGATCTTCAAACAAAATTTCCTTGTAACAGCCGGAAGGATTGACCCGATGGAAGGTGATTTCAGCAGGGATCCCTTTTTGAAGTTGAAATTCTTTGGGACTATAGCCCTTTTCTGCTGTAATACGGATCTTTTGCACTCCGTTTTCCACAACTGCTTTTTGTTTTTCTACCATACCTACTCCTTTATTCCACAATCATGTGACCATGCATCATGTTCATTCCACATGAATACCCATATTCGCCCGCTTTTTCTGGCGTAATTTCAATGACATGTTTTTCACCTAAAGGCAAATCTTCATGAACGCCAAAATCTGGAAAGATCACTTGAGCCAGACATGAAGATGGATCCTTGCGATTAAAGATGATCCGGGCTGGAACATTCTTTTTCAGGACAATGGTTTCAGGCGAATAGCCCCCCATGACTTCGACTTCAATTTCTTGATAACCTGATTTCTGACGAGCGTGGCCGCTTACCTTTTCATGCTCTGCAAAGAACCACCAAGCAATAAAAGCAACCAAAAGTAAACAAACAATACTAATCAACAATCCAAACATGGAATTTCCTTCTTTCTATTACATACAATTACAGCGGACTGTTTCGACAGCCTCTGCTTTCTTTTCTTCCAGGACCTGCTGCAGCTGATTAAGATCTGC
>CAJJKY010000026.1 GCA_905188195.1 Streptococcus parasanguinis
GGTGACCAACTATAGGAAGTCAAGTCATTTGCGAAGAAATTTTTAGTGACGAAAAAAGGGCGCAGGAAACCAAGCCCTCCAAAGGAGGACGGAAAAAGAAAAGAAGCATCTTAGTGGATCATGGTCGGATCATAACGGATATTTTTAGTTTGCAATGTGTAAATGACCCGCAGAAGTTTTTTGGCAACATGGGTCAATGCCACACGATGAGGTTTGCCCTCTGATCTTTTCTTGGCGTAATACGCGGCAAAAACTGGTTCGTTGGAGATGAGAGGCAAGCAACAGTTCATGAGAGCGTACCGAAGCCTAGATGAGCCGTGTTTGACCATATGCCCGGTATACTCAGATTGCCCGGATTGAAAATAGCCTGGTTCCAGACCTGCAAAGGCAAGCAGTTTGGAAGGGTTCTGAAATTTGCTGAAGTCTCCAAACTCAGAGAGAATCATGGCGGCAGAGAGCTCTCCAACACCGGGAATGGATAAACAGGGTGGATCGATTCCCCGAACACACTCTTTGATTTGAGCGTCCAATTCATCCACCTTGGAGTCCAACTGGGAGTAAAGCTCCAGAAGGATATTCATCTGATCCAGGAGATAATCGCTTTGAGTTCCAACAGTGTTTTTTGCCAAGGCTTTGAGCTGGGTGAAATTACTCAGAGTGAATCTGCCACGGGAAAGTTTGCGCAGGGCTTCATAAGAGCGTGCGTTCATGTTGGCGATCCGTTCCGGTGTCTGGTAGTGCGCAAGGATGTACAGGGCTGTGACAGAAAACTTGTCTTTAAAGAAGGGTTTGAACTCAGGAAACAGTTTATCCAAGACGTTGGTAAGCTCCACCAGTTGTCTGCTGCGCTGACGAACCAAACTATTGCGAAATCTTGTGAGTGACTTTAGCTTATCCAAGTGGTAGAATGAGGACGGATAGGGCTTGTACTCTACCGTCATCACATACTGGGCGATGCTGAGCGCATCAATGGAGTCGGTTTTCGTATTTCTGAGGGATTTGCTGCGAACGAATCTGGAAACCAGAAGCGGATTGAACTCCATAAAGGCGAAGCCGTTGGATTCAAGGAACTGCTTCAGATTTTGCCCATAGTGGCCGGTAGATTCAAGCCCTATCTTCTTTTCACCTTCCAGACTGTCCAGCAGCGCCTTGAAATGCGAAAAGCCCTCCCGGTCATTGGAAAAAGACCATGAGGGCATAACGGTATCACCGAGTTCATCAATGATGGCGCAGTCGTGTTTGAACTTAGAGATGTCGATTCCTATAAAGTACATGGATTTCCTCCTTTGTTTAGATTAGCACTGCTGGTCTCCACAGATGGCTTGTCCATGTATTCACGCAAATAAAAACGTCAAGCGTTAACCAACTAATCACCAATACAGGCAAGCCACTGTGGTCTGAGTCACCTCAAAACAGTCTTGCTGTAAGAATATAGGTACAGATCCACAGTGCTTGACCTGATTATACTGCAGGTAGCTACTCCTGCTGTATAACCAATTTTTGAGGAAAGGAGAATTAATAAAACCACCCCTTTCG
>CAJJKY010000027.1 GCA_905188195.1 Streptococcus parasanguinis
TGTACTGACCCCCAAAAGTTAGACAATTTATTTATCCAAAGGATTTAGTTCTGTATTGAACAGGGCTAAGTCCTTTTAGTTTTGTCTTAATTCGTTTGTTGTTGTAATAAAAAATATAATCCGCAATAGCTTGCTCAAGCTCATCCAGGGACTGATATGATGTCTCAAGACCATAAAACATCTCAGATTTAAGTATCCCAAAGAAAGATTCCATCATTCCGTTATCAGGACTGTTCCCTTTACGTGACATGGATGGACGAATGCCCTTGTTCTCTAAAAAATGATGATAAGATTGGTGCTGATATTGCCAGCCTTGGTCACTGTGAAGGATTGTTCCACTATATGATTTAGCTGGAAAGGCCTTCTCAAGCATGCTCTGAACTTGTTTCAAATCTGGTGAACGTGACACAGTGAAGTTAATAATCTCGCTGTTGTAACCATCCAACACAGGGGACAAGTAGAGTTTTCCTTCTGCTAAAGCAAACTCTGTCACATCAGTATAACACTTCTCATAAGGTTTAGATGCACTGAACTGACGGTTAATGAGGTTATCAGCCTTTTTACCTATTTCCCCTCTGTATGATGAATACTTGCGTTTGCGGCGGATACGGGCTTTTAAGCCTAACCTCTTCATCAAACGTTGTATTTTTTTGTGATTGACGATAAAACCACGATTTCTTAGTTCCAGATGGATGCGACGATAGCCATAATTGCCATGATGTTCATCATAGATGTCTTGAATGAGCTCCTTTAAGGCCATGTCCTGATCTTCTTGAGCAGCTAGTCGCTTGACTTGATAGTAATAGGTTGACCGTGATAAATCAAGGATTTCCAGCAGAGTCGCTAGAGAAAATTGACCGATTAATTCTTGGATGATTTCTGTTGCTCTTTGAGCTTTGCTTCGTCCCTCAATCGGTATTCTCTCAGCTTTTTTAGCACCGCATTCTCCGCTCTAAGGTAGTCTAATTCTTTCTGGAGTCGTTCCAACTCTGTCATTTGTTCCCAAGTCTTCTTTGGTTTACGCCCCATCTTTATTGGTCTCCCTCTTCTTTTCTCAAGAATAGTATAGCCATTTTTCTTGTATTGCGCAATCCACCTTGAAATCATACTAGAATTTGGTAAGGCATAATCTAAGGACGTCTGTTTCTGAGATTGCCCATCAATCAGAACTTTATCTATTATCTCTTGCTTCAGTTCTGGAGAATAATAACTATTCTTCCCTTTTTGGACAATGGCTAACCCATACCTGTCAATCAGGCGAATCATGTACCTTAGTCCAGAAACATCCACACCAAATCTTTTTGAAAGCTGGTTAAAGCTTAAACCTTGTTTTATGAGCTCATAGATTTGAACCTTGTCTTCATAACTCAATTTCATAAAAATAGCACCCCAATCGTTAGATTTTATGTCTAACTTTTGGGGTGCAGTTCA